>NZ_JAGIPX010000021.1:0-45908 GCF_017814945.1 Paraburkholderia sp. LEh10 | reverse complement strand
CAAAATTCAAAGGCCCGCATCCGTGCGGGCCTTTTCTTTTTTCTCCTTCCGTCTTTTCTCCCTTTTCCACGCCTCTTTGGTCGACGGCTTTTCCGACGCAATGGTCGGCGACGGCAACCAGGTTACGATGGCGTTCTCACCGGCAATCGCCCCGACAGCCGCCCATTCTTCCGGTCAACTGATGAAAATCGCTCCCTGCAAGCCCGATGCGCGCACCACCGTCATCGCCAGCGCTTTCGCCGCGTGTGCGTGCGCGCCGCTCGCGTACGCCGAAGAAGTCGCCAGCGTCAACACGAACTTTCACCTCACCGGCTCGGACCGCGTGGTCGTCGAGGCATACGACGATCCCGGCGTTGAAGGCGTCACCTGCTACGTGTCGCGAGCCCGCACGGGCGGCATCAAGGGGACGCTCGGCATCGCCGAAGATCCGACGGAAGCGTCGATCGCCTGCCGACAGGTCGGGGCCATCAAGATCCCCGAGCCGCTGCGCCAGCAGGCCGACGTGTTCACGGAACGGATGTCACTCATCTTCAAGACGCTGCACGTGGTGCGCGTCGTCGATACGAAGCGCAACACGCTCGTCTATCTGACCTACAGCGACCGCGTCACGACGGGCAGCGCGAAAAACAGCGTCACGGCTGTGCCAATGCCGGCCGGCACGACGGTCCGTGTCCGGTGAACGCGCCGATCAAGCAGGCCGAAGGGGACAAGGCGCGGTAAACTGTCAGGTCCACCCGGACATCGACCATGACCTCGACGCGCTTTCGCGATAACGCCCGTTACTGGCGCACGCCGCTTATGCCTGGCGCGGATCTGCTCACGGCCGAATATCACGATCACGAGTTCACGCCGCACTGGCACGACGCGTACACGATTCCCGTGATCGAGGCGGGCGCGGAAGCGTATCGCTATCAAGGTTCGCGTTACGTCGCTGAAGCGGGCAGCGTGCCCATCATAAATCCGGGCGAAGTGCACACAGGCTCGCGGGCAATCGACGAAGGCTGGCGCTATCGCGTGATGTACGCGCCCGTCGATTTCATTCATGCGCTCGCTGAAGACATCGCGGGCCGCGCGCAGCCACTGCCGTGGTTCGATGCCGACGTGATCCGCGATTCCGACCTGGCCGTGCGGCTTGCGCACGCGCACCGGCTGCTCGAAGCGAACGGCGATCCCCTCGTCGCGGAAACAGCGATGCTCGACGCGCTGTCGACGCTGCTCGTGCGCTACGGCCGCACGCGCCCCGATGCGCCCCATCTCGCCAATGGCGACCCGCGCGTCGTGACGATGAAGGAACAACTGGCGGGCGATCTCGCCGCGCCGCTCAAGCTCGCGGACCTCGCCGACGCGGTCGGCCTGTCGCAGTTTCACGCCGCGCGCCTGTTCACCCGCGCGACGGGCCTGCCGCCGCACGCGTGGCGCAACCAGGTCCGGCTGCAACGCGCGCTGGCGCCGTTGCGCGCCGGTGCGTTGGTGGCCGACGTGGCGGCCACCAACGGCTTCACCGATCAAAGTCACTTCACGCGGCATTTCCGGCGCATGTTCGGCGTGCCGCCGGGGCGTTGGCAGTCGTCCTGAGGCGAATGCGCCGCGGTGAAGCGGACGCAGGCGCCGCGCGCTGCGGAAAGCCGCTGCGGGCCCGGCCAGGACGACGCCGACACACGACCACGCCACGCGCGGCGCACGCGCGATACACGCCCGCCGCACGCCCACGAGCGCAAGAACGTACAAGCCGCCGCTCCCCTCGCCCGCTATCCTCGGCACATCGAGGAGAAAAGATTGACTCACCCTGCACAACCCACTCACCGTCTCAAGGAATTCACGGCTGGCGCCCGCGACACGATTCCGATGATCGTCGGCGCTACGCCGTTCGGCGTCATCTTCGGGACGCTCGTCGCATCTGGCCCGCTGCAGCTGTGGCACGGCCAGTTGATGTCGCTGATCGTGTTCGCCGGCTCCGCGCAGTTCATCGCGCTCGGTCTGATCGCGGGCCACGCGAGCTATGCCGTCGTCTGGGCGACCACGCTCGTCGTGAACGCCCGCCACGTGCTCTACAGCGCAACGCTCGCGCCGTACGTGTCACACCTGCCGCCGCGCTGGCGCTGGACGCTCGGCGGCCTGCTCACCGATGAGGTATTCGCCGTCGTATGGGCGCACTACCGGCTGCATCCGCCGGGCTCGGTCGGGCCGTACTACTTTCTCGGCTCCGGCCTGTCGATGTACATCAACTGGCAGATCTGGACGCTCGTCGGCCTGCTGTTCGGCGCGGCATTTCCCGCTCTGCAGTCGCTCGGGCTCGACTTCGCGATGGTCGCGACGTTCATCGCGATCGTCGTGCCGCAACTCGTCGCCGTGCGTTATCTGGCCGCGGCGGCCACGGCGGGCGCGCTCGCGTTCTTCTGGCAAGACTGGCCGTACAAGCTCGGCCTGCTGGGCGCGGTGTTCGCGGGCGTCGCGGTCGGCGTGCTGCTGTCGCTGCCGGCGCTCCAGCGCACCCGCACGGCGGAGGTTGCGCAATGAACTACGTGCTGCTGATTCTCGGCATGGCCGTCATTACGTGGCTGATCCGCGCGGCCGTGTTCGTGCTCGGCGACCGGATCGTGTTTCCGCCGCTCGTGCGCACCGCGCTCGGCTTCGTGCCCGTCACCGTGCTGACGGCGATCATCGTGCCGATGGCGATCTCGCCGCACGGCACGCAAGCCGAATTGAGCTGGCGCAATCCGCAACTCGTCGGCGCGCTTGCCGCCGTCGCCGTCAGTGCGCTCACGCGCCGCCCGCTGCTGACCATCGCGGTCGGGCTGGCCGTCTTCTTCCTGTGGCAGGGCGTCGTCCTGAAGTGACGGCTGACTGATGCCGTCGCGCGTCATCTGAGCGGACGGCGCGCCGCCCTCAAGTTCCCTTTCAATCCGCCGATAAACACTCGTGGTCCGTGAACCAGTGAGCGTCTGTCGGCGCGAAACTGGCATGCCGGACCGAACCGCGCCGTACATCGGTGCCGCCGACGCGCGGGGGCGCGCGGGACGAGGCGAAGGCCTTGACGGTGTCGGCGTGGTCGACGAAACGGGATAAGACATGGGTCAGATTACCCTTCACATCAAGGACGAAACGCTCGCATCCTTGCGGAAAGATTTCGACGCGTTCGTGCGGGTCTCGCTCAAGCTGGACCCGCAGTTCGCGACGCCGTCGTTCGAGGATTTTCTGCGCGCGAAGCTCCTCGACAACATGGTGCCGCTGACCGAGCATGCCGTGCAGCGGATGCTGCAAGGCGGCCAGTACGCGTGGGCGAAACGCACGCTGGACAAGGAGTTCCCGGACGTCGTCGCGATCCTGATGAAGCAGGCGAACGAGTTCGGCTTCGGCTTTGCCGCGCGTTCCGAATGGACGCCGGAAGAACTGGCGAAGCAGAGCCGCGAATGGGCGGCCGCGATCGTCAAGGAAGCGGAAGGCGCGCCTGCGCTGATCGATCCGCTCGCCGCGCAGATCAAGTCGGCCGCTCAGGACATCCAGGCGCTCGAAGAGGTGATGCAGACGCCCGCGTGGCGTCTCGCGGAATCGCTGCGTCAGCGGGTGTATGAGGCGAAGGTCGCGTGCGAGACGAGCGTCGGCAGCGCGGCGCGCGAAAAGCTCGGCGAACTGCGCGGACTGTTGCGTCTGGGCATTTCACACGGCTCGTTCCAGAAGCAGGAAGCGCAACAGATCATGGAATATCTGCGGCTGCTGAAGCCGGAGATCTTCGTCGAAGAGCCGTACGACGTGTTCACGCGGCTCGCCGCCTGGCTGCGCAACTTCTTCATGCCGCCGCCACGGCCGCAGCAGCAACAGCGGCACTCGCGCTGACAGTGCGAGGCGGCAGCGTCACGCGCCGCCTTGGCCGTCGAACCTCGCGCGTCGCGGCAAGCTCAGTCCCACATCTTTCTGAGCTTCGCCGCGATTTCTATTTTGGCCTGCGCCGCGGCCGCGAGCCCGGCCCGCGTCGGCGCAGCCACGACGGGCGCGGGCGGCCATGCATGCGAATCGAACAGCGGCAGCAGATGCGGCGGGATGAAGCGCGTACGCGACGCCCACACGTGCGCGTCGCCGAGATGCGTCTGGTTGTGCACGTAGAACCGTTGCGGCATCACGATATGCAGGTCTTCCTTCGCGCGCGTCATCGCGACATACAACAGCCGCCGCTCCTCATCGATTTCCGCTTCGCTGCCCGTGCCGAGATCGGAAGGGATGCAGCCGTCGACGCCATTGAGCACGAACACGTTGCGCCACTCCTGCCCTTTCGCCGAGTGAATAGTGGAGAGAATCAGATAGTCCTCGTCGATCAGCGGGACGCCGGATTCGTCGCTGGTGGCGTCTGGGGGATCGAGCGTCAGCTCCGTCAGAAAACGCTCGCGCGACGCGTACGTGCCCGCGATGCTCTCCATTTGCACGAGATCGGCCTGGCGGATCGACGCGTCCTCGTGATTGCGCTCGAGATGCGGTTCATACCAGCGGCGCACTTTCTCGAACTCCGCAGGCCACGGCGTCTGCCGCGCGCACACCGACGTCATCAGCGCAACGAACGGACGCCAGTCTTCGAGCGCGCGCGCCGGTGGCGCGAAGGCCGCGAGCGCGCTCGCCGCGCAACCGGAAACGGCTTGCGCGCGATCCGTCGCGCCGCCTGACGCAAGCGCGTCGGCGCGCGCAGCGATGTCATCGAGCACACGCGCCGCCGTCGCCGGCCCCACGCCCGGCAGCAGTTGCATGACGCGAAAGCCCGCAACGCGGTCGCGCGGATTCTCCGCCCAGCGCAGCACGGCCAGCACGTCCTTCACGTGGACGGAATCGAGAAACTTCAGGCCACCGAACTTCACGAACGGAATGTTGCGCCGCGTCAGCTCGATTTCGAGCACGGCGCTGTGATGCGCGGCGCGAAACAGCACGGCCTGCGCCTTCAGCTTCATGCCCGCTTCGCGCGCGGCCAGCACCTGCTCGACGATATAGCGCGCCTGGTCGGCATCGTCGGCGACGGTGACGAGATGCGGGCGTTGCGCCGACGCCTTGTCGGTCCACAGGTTCTTCGTATAGCGCTCCGTCGCAAGGCCGATCACCGCGTTCGACGCTTCGAGGATCGGCTGCGTCGAGCGGTAGTTGCGCTCGAGTGTGACCTGCTTTGCGGGCGGATCGAAATGCGCAGGAAAATCGAGGATATTGCGCACGGTCGCGCCGCGAAACGAATAGATCGATTGCGCGTCGTCGCCGACCACTGTCAGCCCACGCCCATCGGGCTTCAGCGCGAGCAGGATCGACGCCTGCAGACGGTTGGTGTCCTGATACTCATCGACGAGCACGTGATCGAAGCGGCCCGAAAGATCGGCGGCGATCGCGGGCTCGGCGGCCATGTGCGACCAGTAGAGCAGAAGGTCGTCGTAATCGAGCACGCTCTGCTTCTGCTTCGCATCGACGTACGCGGCGAACAGCGCGCGCAGGTCAGCTTCCCATTCGCGGCACCACGGGAACGCGCCATTGAGCACATCGGCGAGCGGCGCACCCGTGTTCACGACGCGCGAATAGATCGCAAAGCACGCCGACTTCGACGGAAAACGCTTTTCCTTCGCGGAGAAGCCGAGTTCGTGTCGCACGAGGTTCATCAGGTCGGCGGAATCTTCGCGGTCGTTGATCGTGAACGTCGGCGACAGCCCGATCAGGTCCGCGTATTCGCGCAACAGGCGCGCGCCGACGCCATGGAACGTGCCCGACCACGTGAGTCCCTGCGCCAGCGCGGCGCGCGTGCCGAGCGCCGCGCCCGCGATGCGCGTGACGCGCCGGGTCATTTCGAGCGCCGCGCGGCGGGAGAAGGTGAGCAGCAGAATGCGGCGCGGATCGGCGCCCTTGACGACCAGATTGGCGACGCGGTGCGCGAGCGTGTTCGTTTTGCCCGAGCCCGCGCCCGCGATGACGAGCAGCGCGCCCGACGCACGCGTGAATTCGTCGGTGCCGTATTCGACGGCTTCGCGCTGCGCTTCATTGAGCTTCGCGAGCCAGTCGGCGGCGGCGGCCGACGGCGAATCCGTCGCGGCGGACGACGAGGAAGACGGGAAATCGGCGACGGAAAGCACGGTCGGCGTGTTGGAGAGTGAAGGCGACGCATACTGTATATCCGTACAACCCGTCGCGACAAGCGCCCCATTTTCCGCGTCGCGCGCCGCACCGATGTGCAAAGAGAAAGCCCGGCGCGCGCCGGGCTTTCTGTTGCGCCAAACGGCACGAAGCCGCCTCGCGGATAACACGCGGATAACCCCGGATAACAAGCAGAAGAACGCCTACTGCGACTTCGCGTCCTTCAACCTGGCTTCGGCGTTGGCCTTGTCGGCGTCGGCCTGCGCGTCGGCCTTTTTCCTGTCCGCCTTTGCCTGCGCAACGTCCGCCTTCTTGTTGGCCTTCGCCTGCTCCTTGGCCGCCTTGCTGTCGGCGTGCGTCATCGGCTCGGTAGCGGGATCGTGCGTCTGCGCGACGGCGAACGTCGTCACGCTTCCGGCGATCAGCGCTGCGCACAGCGCGCTCATGCTCGTGTTGATCTTCATTTTGTCCTCCCTCATCGAATGTCAGAACGGCTCACACGCGCGCGCGAAAGCATGCACGAACGCACGCGCAATCCGCCGCCTAGTTGTGCGCTTCGCCCGATGCCGCCGCGCCCGCGGACTGGCCCTGCATCTCGGCCTTCAATTCATTCGACGCAGCCGCCTTGTCCGCCTTCTGGTTCATCTTCGCGTTGCGCACCTGGTTCGTGTACTCGTCCTTCGCAGCCTTTTGCTGTTGCTTCAGCTGCGCCTTCGACGCGTTCTTCTGCGCGCGATATTCGGCATTCGCTTCGGCATCGGCGTTGCGCTTCTGGACAAGCGGGTCGGTCGGGCCGGACGCCGTCAGGTTCCGCGGCGCCGGTGTCGGGATCTGGACGCCTTGCCCGGCAGGCGCCTGCGCAGGAGCCTGCGCGGGAGCCTGCATCTGGACCTGCGCCTGGGCGGCCGGGTCCGCCGAAGGCTGAGCGGCTGTCTGAGCGACCGCGGCAGTCGACGCAAACGCAGTCAGCGCAGAACCGATCAGGAGCGTACGAAGCTGGATAGTCATGGCAATCCTCTCTGAAGTTTGTCGATGTCGGCACGCGGGCGGCGCTTTATTGCCTGACGCAGACGCCGCGCCCGCGTTGTTCGCCTGCCGCAAAAACGCAGCAGGCTATTCCAAAGACCGGGCGCTGACGAGTGAAGTTCGCCCGCAAATCAGACTGTTACTCACCGTTTCATTTCCTGACAACTGAATAACATCTGCTTGCATGTGCCCGGTTTGGCGCCATGCGCCCGCGCTTCGAGCGTCGCGCGCAGCGCTATGGCTTATCATGCGAGTCGTTTTTTCCAGACCTGCCGCCCGCTCTGCGGCCGCAACCGACATGCCCAACCTCGATTTCACCCTCACCGGCGACTACGTCGAACTCCACAACCTGCTGAAGATTACTGGCCTTGCGGATAGCGGCGGTTCGGCGAAAGCGATCGTCGCCTCGGGCGCGGTCACCGTCGACGGCCAGGTCGAGACGCGTAAAACCTGCAAGATTCGCGCGGGCCAGGTCGTATTGCTCGGCGACACACGCATTGCCGTCCACGAGGCCTGACGGTCACGGCGATGCTCACGCGTGGCCGCAAGGCTGGCGGGCATGCCGTCCGCCGCGCAGCCGCAGCCAACCCGCACCACCAATGTGCCTGCTCATCGACAGCGCCGCGTTCCCGCAATAAGCTGTCCGTCTGCCGATAAAAACAAACGCGCGCCATTTGCCACGCGCGCTACGCGATTTTGCGCATCAAGCGCTTCGAAACATGAATCCAACCGGAATGTCCCGCGCGCTCAGCGGGCCGCCCACGCTGTCGCGTCATGCCGCCGATACCGCGCGCCTCGCCGCGCCGCTCGCGATCGCCCAGTTGTCGCAAATGGCGATGAGCGTCACCGATACCGTCCTGCTCGGCTCGCTCGGCCCCGACGCGCTCGCGGCGGGCGGTCTCGGCGCGAACCTGTTCTTCGTCGTCGTGACGCTGCTGCAAGGCGTGCTGACGTCCGTCAGCGTGAGCGTGTCGCATGCGCGCGGCGCGCAGGCCGAGCATCGCGTGCCGCACATCTACTGGACGGGCTTCGTGCTGTCGCTGCTGCTGTCGGTGCCGGCGTTCACGCTGCTGTCGTTCGCGACGCCCATCCTGATGGCGTTCGGCGAACCGGCGCTGCTCGCGCACAACGTCGGCGAGTACTGCGCGGTGCTGCGCTGGGGCGCGCCCGGCAGCCTGATCGGCATCGGGCTGATGCGCTCGTTCCTGCCCGCCATCGGCGCGGCGCGGCGCCTCTTGTGGGTGTCGATCGGCGGCGTGTTCGTCAATGCGTTTCTCAACTACGGGCTGATCCACGGCGCGTATGGCTTGCCGCGCCTCGGCTTCCTCGGCTCGGCGGGCGCGACGACGTTCACGGTGTGGGGCACTGCGCTCACGCTGATGGGCCTGCTGCATCTGCGGCCGCGCTTCAGGCATTTCGTGACGGCCACCCGCCCCGACGTGCCGCTGATGGGCGAACTGTTCGGTATTGGCTGGCCGGTGGCGATCACGTACGGCGTCGAGTCGACGCTGTTTCTCGCAACGGGGTTGATGGTCGGCCTGCTCGGCGAGTCGCAGCTCGCCGCCCACCAGATCGCGCTGAATGTCGCGTCAGTGGCGTTCATGGTGCCGCTCGCGATCGGTCAGGCGGCGAACGTGCGCGTCGGCTTCTGGTCCGGTGCGGGGCAGCCGCTCGCCGCGCGCCATGCGGGCTTCGTCGCGCTGGCGCTCGGCGTCGCCTTCATGAGCGTGTCGGGCTTGCTGCTGATCACGGCGCCGCGCTTCATCGTCGGGCTGTATCTGCATCTCGATGATCCCGCCAACGCGCCGACCGTCGCTCTCGCCAGCTCGCTGCTCGGCGTGGCGGCCATCTTCCAGATCGTCGACGGCATGCAGACGGTCGGCTCGGGATGTCTGCGCGGACTGAAAGACACTCGCGTGCCGATGGTGGCCGCCGCGCTCGGCTATTGGGGCATCGGCTTTCCGACGGGCTACACGCTCGCGTTTCATTTCGGGCTTGGCGCGCGCGGACTGTGGTGGGGACTTGCAGCGGGGCTCGCGAGCGTCGCGCTGCTGATGACGCTGCGTTTCCACAAGAAAAGCCTGCATCGGATGGACGACGGACGATCGGCGTCCACGGCCTGAGCGCGGGTGCGTTGAGGCCGCGCCGCGCACGGAGGTCACCGTGCTATACCGATGTTGCGCGCACGTCACGACGGCGCTGTGTTTGCGTTGCGCGCGCAAGCAATCTGGCGCCATACGCTTGCGCGGCGGGTGGAATGCGACGCCCGGCGGCCGCCCGTTTGTCCGCTTGACGCGCGCAGCGGCTGCCCGCTCATCCCCACACGGGCGCGCTCATGGCTCGCGCCCGCCCGCCCTGCCTGATCGCGCGACGCCCACATCAAGTCACGATCAGCCGTCGCGTTTCGACGCCACGGCGTGCGCGCCCGCATGCGTACGCCGTCGCTTCCGGCACGCACTGCGCTCGCCGAATCCGCCCTATCCGACCCCTTTCACCGATTCCTCGTAGAATGTTTTCAGTCGATACACCGGCGACGCCACGACAACCATTCGCGCCGCTCAAGTGGAGGAACAAGCGTGTCGGCCGATAACACGAACGACGCAGCCGCATTTCAGCACCAACAGAAGCAACACCCCACCCGCGCATCGCGGCACGCCTGCCGTCCGTTGCTCACGCACGCGCTCGCGCTCCTCGTGTCGGCGATGCTGCTGGCGGCATGCACGACGCGCCCGCCCGCCACGGCATTCGAGAGAACCGTCACGCACGCGCTGCCCGCGACGGGCGACACGCCGCTCGCCACCGCGCTCGCCGCGCCCGAGCGCGCGCATCCCGGCCAGTCGGGCTTTCGCGTGCTCTCGGACGGCACCGACGCGCTGCAGATGCGCATCGCGCTCGCGCGCTCGGCGACGAAGACGCTCGACATGCAGTACTACATCGCCGAGGAAGACACAACGGGCAAGCTGCTGCTCGGCGCCGCGCTCTATGCTGCGGACCAGGGCGTGCGCGTGCGCATGCTGGTCGACGATTTGAACTTCAAAGACATCGACCGCGTGATGGCCGCGCTGAACTCGCACGACAACATCGAGATCCGCGTGTTCAATCCGTTCGGTAGCACGCAGACGAGCTTCTATCAACGCAGCCGGAATTTCTTCACGCAAGTCGGCGCATTCACTCGACGCATGCACAACAAGGCGATGATCGCGGATAACCAGATCGCGATCGTCGGCGGGCGCAATCTCAGCGACGAGTATTTCAGCGCGAGCCCGACGCTGCAGTTTCGCGACATCGACGTGCTCGCCGCCGGGCCGATCACCGCCGACATTTCGGCGAGCTTCGACGCGTACTGGAACGACAGCAACGCGTATCCGCTGCGCGTGCTGAACAGCCGAAAGTTCGACCCGCACGACCTCGACGAGATGCGCGACGAGTTGCGTGCGCACTGGCGCAAGAACGCGGACCCTTACAACGCGAAACCGCTGAACGCGACGCCGCTCGCGTCACTGGTCGCAAAGGACCAACTCGGACTCGTCTGGGCAAGCGCCGAGTTCAAGGTCGATTCGCCCGAAAAACTGAAGGTGCCCGCCGACCAGTACAAGAGCCCGCCGATGCAGCGCCTCGTCGAGCTGATGCACGACGCGCAGCGGGAATTTCTCATCACGTCGCCGTATTTCGTGCCGCACCCGGCGGGCGTCGATGCGCTCGGCAAGCTCGTGCAGCGCGGCGTGACCGTCAAGGTGCTGACCAATTCGCTCGCCGCCACCGATGCCGTCGCCGTGCAGGCCGGGTACAGCCCGTACCGCGTGCCGCTGCTGCAAAACGGCGTGCAGTTGTACGAGTTCAAGCCGACCCAGGCCGAAGAGTCAGGCACGGCGGGCCTGTTCGGCTCGCGCTCGAAAGCGAGCCTGCACGCGAAGACGTATGTGATCGACCGCAGGACGCTCGTGATCGGTTCGTTGAATCTCGATCCGCGTTCCGCGCATCTGAACACGGAGCTTGCGCTCGTGATACACAGCGCGCCGCTCGCCGACGAAGTCGCGAAACTGTTCGATCAGGCGACGGCGCCTGCCGTCAGCTATCGCGTGACGCTGGCGACGCCTGCCCAGCTCGCCGTGCTGCGCAATTCCGCGACGCCGCAAGCGAAGCTCGTATGGACCGACGAAGAAAACGGCGTGATCCGCCAATACAACCTCGATCCCGGCGCGGGCTTTTACCGCAACCTGCTGACGGGTCTATTCTTGTTGCTGCCAGTCGACGAGCAGTTGTGAGGCGCGCCGCGCGCCACCTTCCCGGAAGGCTTCCCATCACCCAGTCAAGCGGAGTACAACATGACCGAAGATGTACGCATGGAACGCGATACGTTCGGCGAGATCGCCGTGCCGAACGCGAAGCTGTGGGGTGCGCAAACGCAGCGCTCGCTGCAGAACTTCAAGATCTCGACGGAAAAACAGTCGCCTGAACTGATCACCGCGCTCGCGATCATCAAGCGCGCCGCCGCCGAAGTGAACCTGAGCCTCGGCGTGCTCGACGCGACCAAGGCCAAGGCGATCATGGCCGCCGCTGACGAGATCATCGAAGGCAGGCATCCCGACGAGTTCCCGCTCGCCGTCTGGCAAACGGGCTCCGGCACGCAGACCAACATGAACCTCAACGAGGTGATCGCGAACCGCGCGAGCGAACTGATGGGCGGCGAGCGCGGCGAAGCGCGCCTCGTGCATCCGAACGACGACGTGAATCGCGGGCAATCGTCGAACGACGTGTTTCCGACCGCGATGCACGTGGCGGCGGCCGTTGGCATCGTCAAGCATGTGCTGCCGTCGCTGAAGACGCTGCGCGATACGCTCGACAGGAAATCGAAGGCCTTCGCCGATATCGTGAAGATCGGCCGCACGCACCTGCAGGACGCGACGCCGCTCACGCTCGGCCAGGAATTCTCGGGCTACGTCGCGCAGCTCGATCAGTGCGCGAAGCACATCGAGTCGGCGCTGCCGCATCTGTACCAGCTCGCGCAAGGCGGCACGGCCGTCGGCACGGGGCTCAACGCGCATCCGAAGTTCGCGGACGACGTGGCGGCCGCGATCGGCCGGCTGACGGGCCTGCCCTTCGTGTCGGCGCCGAACAAGTTCGAGGTGATGGCGGCCGCCGACGCGCTGGTGTTCGCGCACGGCGCATTGAAGACGCTCGCGGCGAGCATGATGAAGATCGCCAACGACATCCGCTGGCTCGCGAGCGGCCCGCGCTGCGGCCTCGGCGAGTTGTCGATTCCCGAGAACGAGCCGGGCAGCTCGATCATGCCAGGCAAGGTGAACCCGACGCAATCCGAAGCCGTGACGATGCTGTGCTGCCAGGTATTCGGCAACGATGTCGCCGTGAATATGGGCGGCGCGAGCGGCAATTTCGAGCTGAACGTGTTCCGGCCGATGATCGCGCATAACGTGCTGCAATCGGTCCGGCTGCTCGGCGAGGGCATGCAGAGCTTCAACGACAATTGCGCCGTCGGCATCGAGCCGAACCGCGAGCGCGTCGATCAGCTGCTCAACGAATCGCTGATGCTCGTGACGGCGCTCAATCCGCACATCGGCTACGACAAGGCCGCGCAGATCGCGAAGAAGGCGCACAAGGAACATACGACGCTGAAGGCGGCCGCGCTGGCGCTCGGCCATGTGACCGAGCAGCAGTTCGACGAATGGGTGCGTCCTGGCGACATGGTCGGCAACACGAAGCTTTAAAGCCCTTCGCGCGTAGCGAGCGAGGCTCCGCTGGCGGACATCTGCTGGCCGACATCACGGGAGCCTCGCGCCGCACGCCGTGCATGCGCAAGGCGCGCCGCCGTCCGTTACATCAGTGGGAATGGGCGGGCGGCATGCGCGCCCGCCGCGTCAGACCTTGCCCTTCGCCACTTCCTCGGGCTTCAGGTCGACGATCGCGTCGAGTGCATCTTTGACGTCCATCGCGTACTTCGCGAGGCGCTTCTGCTCTTCCGTCTGCGGCACGAACGACGGCACGGGCACGGGGCTGCCGTTCTCGTTGACGGCGACCATCACGACGAGGCAGTCCGTCGTTTGCAGCAGCTCGCCGCCTTTCGGATCGCCGGCATGCACCGACACGTGAATGTGCATGCTCGTGCGCCCCGTCGCGACGACGCGCGCGCGCAGCTCGACCAGATTGCCGACGTGAATCGGACGGCGGAAACGGATGTTGCCGACGCTGACCGTGACGCAATAGCGGCCTGACCAGACGGCCGCGCACGCATAGGCGGTTTCGTCGATCCATTTCATCAGCGCCCCGCCGTGCACTTTGCCGCCGAAATTGACCGAAGTCGGCTCGGCGAGAAAGCGGAACGTGGTTTCTGAACGATCCAGCGGCGCGGAGGTTGGCGTGCTCATCTTGACTCCCGTCAAACAGCTATCGAAAGGAGCCGATTATACGAGCGCATCGCGGCAACCGCCGTGCTTATCCCGCGTTGCGCGTGGCCCGGCTCGCGCAAAACCTGTTGCGCCGGGCATCAGGGTCCATCGAGGTCGCGCGTGCCGAGCCCGGGCGTTGCCGAACTCAGCGCAGCGCGGACGCGAAGCGCTCGCGGTAATCGAGCGGCAGCACGCCGAAGCCGCGCATGAACGCGCGCCGCAAGTTCTGCTCGCTACCGAATCCGCAGTCGAGCGCAATTCGCTTCAGCGGACGGCGCGATTCGGCCAGCGCCCGCGACGCCGCCTCCAGCCGCATCGCCGACACCGTTTTGGCGGGCGTGCGGCCCACCTCGTCGACGTAGCGGCGCGCGAAGGTGCGCGGGCTCATGCGCGCTTGCTCGGCGAGCCGCTCGACGGACAGGTCGCCATTCAGATTCGACGCCATCCAGCCGTGCAGGCTGTCGAACGCGCCGCCCGCCGACGCCTGCGCCGCGAGCGCCGCGCTGAACTGCGACTGCCCGCCCGGCCGCTTCACGAATACGACCAGCCGCCGCGCGACCTGCATCGCGACGGGATGGCCGTAATCCTCCTGGATCAGCGCGAGCGCGAGATCGATGCCCGCCGTCACGCCCGCTGACGTCCACACGGCGCGCGCATCGCCATTCGCGCCGCCGCCCGGCAGCGGCTCGCGGATGAAGATTGGCTCGGCGTCGACGCGCACGTGCGGAAAGCGACCGGCAAGACGCCTCGCGTCGCGCCAGTGTGTGGTCGCGCGGCGTCCGTCGAGCACGCCCGCCGCAGCCAGATAGAACGCGCCCGTGCACACCGAGCAGACGCGCCGCACGTGCGGCGCGCGCCGCGCGATCCAGTCGATCAGCGCGGGCTGCAGCGTGTGGCTATCGTCGACGGGCACGCCGGGCACGATCAGCGTATCGATCGGCTCGTCGTCGAGCGCATCGAGGCGCTGCGTGACGACGGGCAAGCCGGGAAACGTGTCGAGCACGCCGCCGTCGATGGAAGCGACCGTCGTGCGGTAAGCGACGGGTTCGCGCGAGGCAGGCGCGACGCGCCGCGCGTCGCGTACCGTCAGCTCGGCGCGGTGAAACGCCTCCAGCGGGCCGCACGCGTCGAGCAGCACCAGTTCCGGCGCGACGGCGAAAACGACGTGGCGCGCTTGCGGCATGGACCCGTCGCATGACGGTCTTTGCTGCGAAAAGGTATCGTCCCGTGCCTGGCTCATCGTGCAGTTCCTGTTCGACATCGAAGTGCGTTCACATCCCCGACGCGGCCACCGTGCGCCAGCGCGACCACGCGAGGGCCACGGTCGCCAGCGCCGCGAGCGCGAGGAACGGAAAGATCGCCGCGTTGACGGCCGCCCAGCCGAAATGCGCGAGCATCTGCCCCGCGCACAGCGAGCCGAGCGCCGAGAACGCAAACGTGGTGAACTCGCTCGTCGCCTGCGTCTTCGCGCGCTCGGACGGCCGGTACGACTGCGCGAGCAGCGTCGTGCCGCCGACGAACATCAGATTCCAGCCGACGCCGAGACACGCCAGCGCCGCGTAAAAATGCGGCAGATCGGTCGAGCGCAGCGCGAGCACGCCGCACAGCGCCGACAGCACGATGCCCGCGCCGATCACGCGCAGCACGCCGAAGCGCGCAATCAGGCGCGCGGAAAAGAACGATGGCGCGAACATGCCGACGAGATGCCACTGAATGATCTGCGCGCCGTCGCCGATCGAATGTCCGCACGCGACGGCGGCAATCGGCGTGGCCGTCATCACGAACATCATCACCGCGTAGCCGATCGCGTTGTTCGCCAGCGCGGCCACGAAGATCGGCTGACGGACGATTGCGCGCCACGGCCGCGCGGGCTGCCGTTGCGCGGCGTCGTCCACGTGCGGCACGGCATCGCGATAAAGCCCGGCGAGCAGCGCCATCGAAAGCAGCCCGAGCGCCGTCACGAGCGCATACGACCCGGCGAACGCGACGGGCGCGAGCCAGTCCTTGCTCCACGCGGCGAGCGCCGGGCCGAGCACGGCGGCCACCACGCCGCCCGCGAGCACCGTCGAGATCGCGCGGCTCTTGGCCTCGACGGATACGGCGTCGGCGGCGGCGAGCCGGTAGTACTGCGCAAACGCCTGAAACACGCCGACGGTCGCCGTGCCCGCGCAGAAGGCCCAGAAGCTGTGCTGAAAGATCGCGTACACGGAAATCGCACCGCCCGCCGCGCCGATGCCCGCGCCGAGCACGAAGCCCACGCGGCGACCGGTGCGCGCCATCAGGAACGACGCAAAAACCGTCGTCAGCGCCGCAGCGACGGTGATCAGCGAGAACGGCAGCGTGGCGAGCGACTTGTCGGCGGCGAGCGTGTAGCCGACCAGACCCGTCAGCGTCAGATCGATCGACACCGACGACGTGTAAAGGGCCTGGCACACGGCGAGCACGCGCGCGGCGCGCCGGCCATGCGGATCGGCGCGGCCCGGAGCGCGGGCGCGAACGGTCGAAGGGGCGGCAGGGGTGGAAGATGACGGTGGCATCGTTGGCCTCGCGGCAAGGTGACGATGCCGCATCGTCACATCGATCGAGTTGGCAGAAAGGCCAATGATGCATCAATTTCTGCCACTGCCGCACGCATTTTCGCGCGACGAGGCCGAAGACGGATCAGTTGTGGACGGTGACGCCTTCGTCGAACGTGCCGTACATCGTGATGCTGCCCGAACCGGCCGACGACGGGCCGGATCCGCCTTGCGCGCACGCGCTGCAAAAGACGACGGCGGTGACCACGGCAAACAGGATTTTCATGACTGCGTTCTTCGCAATGACAGGGAAAGCGCTTTCGATTCTAGCCTGGCGGCTTTGGCCGGCGCAGATTGCCAGGGCAAGAGACGCACGCGACAATTCACGCGAGCCTGAAACATCGAATGCGCATCACGGATAAAGTGAATGTCTGACTGACGACATCGACAACGGGAGACCGACATGACCGCTGCGCTTCCCTCCGAGCCGAATCACTTTCCCGGCCTGAGCCGCATCGGCGCGCTGCTCGCCGACCCGGGCCGCGCGGCAATGCTCTGGGCGCTGATGGACGGCACCGCGCGTCCGGCGGGCGAGCTGACGCTGATCGCCGGGCTGTCGCCGTCAGCGGCGAGCGCGCATCTCGCGCGTCTAACGGACGGCGGCCTGCTCGCGCTCGAAGTACGCGGCCGGCACCGCTATTTCCGGATCGCGTCGGCGGAAATCGCGTCGACCATCGAGGCGCTTGCCAACGTCGCGCAGGCGAGCGCGCCGCTGCGTCCCGTGCCCCGCCCCGCCCGCACGGTGCCCGTCGAGATGCGCTATGCGCGCACCTGCTACGACCATATGGCGGGTGAACTTGCCGTGTGCGTCTACGAGCGGCTGGTCGACGGCGGGCTGCTGACGGCACACGGCGACGCGCTTGACGCGACGCCCGAAGGCGCCGCGCGGCTCGCAGGGTGGGGTATCGACGTGACGCAGCAACGCACGCGCCGCAGGCGCTTTGCGTGCACCTGCCCCGACTGGAGCGAACGGCGTCCGCATCTGGGCGGCGCGCTGGGCGCGGCGCTGCTCGAAGCGTGGTCGTCACAAGGGTGGGTCGAGCGCACCGAGCGACCGCGCATCCTGCGCGTGACGCCCGCCGGTCATCGCCATTTCGACGCGTTTCTCGCCCATTGACGACGGGTTCGCCGCCAACGCATTGCGGGCGACAGGCGCGCGACAAGCGCGCGACAAATTTTGTTACAGCGCCGCCGGACTGGCTTACAAATGAGAGCGCCTTGAAACAGGCCGCGCAGGTAGAGTGACTTCGCAGGGAACCGCGTCACGCGGCGCCCGCTGGAGCGACAACCATGAAATCACTCACCACACGCGGCCCGACATTCCGGCTCACTGATTATTCGCACGATTATCCGCACGGTCGCGCAGCACATCGCGGGTCTCGCGTGGCGCTCGCCGTCGCTGGCGCATTGACGACGCTCGCGCTTCAAACGACATGGGCGCAGGACGCGCCGCCCCCCTCCACCGATGCGCCGCCCGCGCAGACGGCTCAATCCGCGCCCGACGTTGATCCGCCGGGCCGCGTCGCGCGCCTGAACTACATGGCGGGCACGGTCACGACGGAGCCGGCGGGCGCATCGGACTGGTCGTATGCGCAGGTCAACCGGCCGCTCACGACGGGCGACCAGTTGTGGAACGACAAGGGCGCGCGCTCGGAACTGCATATCGGCTCGACGGCCGTGCGCATGGGCGAGCAAACCAGCCTCGACGTCCTCAATCTCGACGACAGCAGCGCGCAGCTGAAAGTCGCGCAAGGCACGCTGTCGACGCGCGTGCGCGCGATTGCGCCCGGCTCGTCTTATGAGATCGATACGCCGAACCTCGCGCTGGGCGTGAACAGCCCCGGCGACTACCGCGTCGACGTCGCGCCCGACGGCAGCAGCACGACGGTCACCGTGCGCAGCGGCAGCGCGACCGTCTATGGCGACAGCGGCCAGGTGCCCGTCGCGGCCGGTCAGCAGATCACATTCTCGGGCACGAGCCTCCAGCAGACGGCGGACAACGGCGCGCCTGGACCAGACGGTTTCGACCAATGGGCCGCCAACCGCGACGCCGCCGAGGACCGCTCGGTGTCGGCGCGCTACGTTTCGCGTGAAATGCCCGGCTACCAGGATCTCGACGCGAACGGCACGTGGCGCAGCACGCCGCAGTACGGCGAAGTATGGGTGCCGCACCAGGAGCCTGCCGGCTGGGCGCCTTACCGCAACGGCCATTGGGTCTGGCAGGCGCCGTGGGGCTGGACATGGGTCGACGACGCGCCGTGGGGCTTCGCGCCGTATCACTATGGACGCTGGGCTTACGTCGATGATTCGTGGGCGTGGGTGCCGGGGCAGGCTGTCGCCAGCGAGCCGCCCGTCTACGCGCCAGCGCTCGTCGCGTTCGTCGGCGACGGCAGCGGCGGCAACGACTGGGGCGTGAATCTCGCCGTCGGCGGCGTGGCGGCCGCGGGTCTCGCGTGGTTCGCGCTCGGCCCGGGCGAGCCGTGGCATCCGCACTGGGGCCGCGATCACGACTGGAGTCCGCGCTACTACGAGCGCGTGAACAACACGGTGATCGTCAATAACCGCGTGAACATTCATAACACGTACGTCAACTATCGAGCGCCGGGTGCGGTCACGGCGATGCCCGCGACGGCATTCGTCCACGGCCAGCCGACCAACCACTTCGCGCACCGCGTCGATCCAGCGCAGTGGCGCAACGCCCGCTTCAGCGCGGGTGCACCGGGCATTGCGCCCGTGCGGCAGAGCTTCGGGCCGGGCATGCGCAACGCCGCTTACCGGCCGCCCGCGAACGCGACGGCGCGCCCGGTCGTCGGCACACGCAATCCAGGCGTGCCCGCCGCCTTCCATGACCGGCTCGCGCAAAACTTCGCGCAGGGCGGCCATGGACGCGTGCCCGGCGCGGGCGAGCCGCTCGTGCGGACCTCCGTGCCCGCGCGCTTCGGCGCGCAGTCGCTGAATGGCAATGGTCCCGTCGCGAACGTGCGGGTCGTGCGCTCGCATACACCAGGACAGATGCCGGGCGCTGCGCCGGGTACGCCGATGGCGGGCGGACCAGGTGCCGCCGCGGGCGGTCGGCGGCCGGGAAGCGGTGGACCGCAGATCGGCGCTCAGCAAGGGCATGCCGGCGTTCCGGGGCAGCCGCGAGGCCACGGCTTCGAGCCGGGACAGGGGGCGGGCGCTCAGCCGCCGGACGAAACGCAGATCAACGGACAGCCGATGCGCGGCGTTCCGGGTCAGGCAGGCCACGGTTCAGCGCCGGGACAGATGGCCGGTCAACGGCCTGAGCAGCCGGGTCAGGCGGGGAACGGCGTGCCGCGTCCTCCGCAATTCGCGGGCGGCCATCCGCTGAATGACCTGCCGCAGCACGCGGGCCAGCCGGCGGGAGCGCAGCGGCCGGACACGGCCGCCAGCCCGCAGCTCGAGCCCGTATGGACTCGACACCACGCGCCGATGGCGCAGCAACGTGCGAATCCGCAGCCGTTCGCGGCCGCGCAGGGACCGGGACAACGGCCGCCGACATCGCAACCGGGTCAACCCGCGCAGCAGCACGAGGCCGCGCAGCGGCCGGCGAACGGCTTCGTGGGCGCCGTACAGGGACAGCCGCCGCATGGACAGGATATGCACGGACGACCGGGACAGGCTCCGATGCAGCAGGCGCAACAGCAGCCGCGTCAGGATTTTCGTCCGCAGCAGCAGGCGCAGCAGCCGCAAGGTCAGCCGCGTTCAGAGTTCCACCCGCAGCCGCAGCAGCAGGCGCGTCAGGAGTTCAGCCCGCAGCCACAACTCCAGCCGCGTCCCGAGTTCCGCCCGCAGCCTCAGCCACAGCAGCAGGCGCGTCAGGAGTTTCACCCGCAGCCACAACCCCAGCCGCGTCCCGACTTCCGCCCGCAGCCTCAGCAACAGCAGCAGGCGCGTCAGGAGTTTCACCCGCAGCCGCAACCCCAGCCGCGTCCCGAGTTCCGCCCGCAGCCTCAGCCACAGCAGCAGGCGCGTCAGGAGTTTCACCCGCAGCCGCAACCCCAGCCGCGCCCGCAACCCCAGCAGCAGCCGCAGCCGCGCCAGGAATTTCACCCGCCGCAGCAGGTACAGCAGCCGCATCCGCAGCCGCAATCTCAACCCCATCAGGCGACGGGAGGCCACGACGAGCATCACCGCGGCTAGCGCTCCTTGCGCTCAGACCGCAACAAAAAACGCCCACCGCGATCGCGGTGGGCGTTTCAACATCCAACGTCGGTTCCGATGCCCGGCGCGCCGGGCGGCCGCCTGCGCGTCAGATCGCCATCGGCGCAGTCAGCGGCTCATGGTGCCGGTAGCCGACGAGCGAGAAATCCGACGGCTCGACCTTCTCCAGCCACTCAGGCGCGTAGACGCCCGTCTTCGCGTACTCGGGCACGCGGTCCGAAATCGCGAGCTGGGGGCTTTCATATGGATCGCGAGTCAGTTGCTGCTGGAGCATGTCGAGCTGGTTCTCGTAGATATGCGCATCGCCGATGAAGTAGGTGAACCAGCGCGGCGTATAGCCCGTCAGCCGGCCGACGAGATGCAGCAGCGCCGCCCCTTCCGTCAGGTTGAACGGCGTGCCGAGGCCGACGTCGTTGCTGCGGATATACAGGCACAGCGAGATCTCGCGCTTCGTCGCGTTCGGCAGGAACTGGTACAGCAGATGGCACGCGGGCAGCGCGATTTCCTCCAGCACGGCGGGGTTCCACGCGTGAAACAGAATCCGGCGATCGGCCGGATTTTCCATGATCGTGTCGAGGCACTGGCGAAGCTGGTCAATTGCCTTGTACATCAGCACCTTGCGCACCCCGCCCTCTTCGAACTCCGTCACAGGCGCATAGCCGCGCGACGCCGCGTCTTCGAGCCGGTCGCTCGCCGTCGCATCGAGCACCTTGTACGCGGGCCACTTGCGCCATTGCACGCCGTACACGGCGCCGAGGTCATCGAGGCCTTCCCGATACGGATTCGCGAGCCACTGCGCGTTTTCGTTCGCGTTCGCGTCCCACACCTTGCAGCCGAGCGCGCGAAAATCGGCTGCGCTGCGCGACGCACGCAGAAAGCCGATCAGCTCGCCGAGCGCCGACTTGAACGCGAGCTTCTTCGTCGTCACGGCCGGGAAACCCTGCTGCAGATCGAAGCGCAACATCGCCCCCGGCATGCTGATCGTGCGGATGCCGGTGCGGTTTTCCTGCCAGCTGCCGGTATCGAGGATCGTGCGGACGAGGTCGAGGTACTGTTTCATGCGGGTTCCTTCGGCCGTGCGCGAGAGGTGCCGGCGGTTTTGGGAAAACCCCGATTCTAGCAAGCTGAACGAATGCCGGTGGGCACCGTCATTCCCCGCGGGAACGCACGGCGCGCAGCCTCGCCATGCGCGACGCCACCGTGCTGAACGGCAGGCGGCTGCGGGGTGGCGTCGAGAAGCAGAGCGCGTCGAAAATGAAAAAACCCGGCCGACCGGCTGGGTTTTTCGGAAGACACGCCGCCAGTCAGGCGACAAAGGAAGTAAGGCAACCAACGAAACCGGACGCCGAGCGTGCCGGCCGGCGCGCTCACAGATGCGGCATCGTCGATGGCAACTCCGCGTGCGGGGCGAGCGGCTCGCTCTCCATATGCCGCATGCCGTGCGAGCACAGCAGACGGTACAGCGTCACGCGCGAAATACCGAGCTCCTGCGCGGCATCGCCCAGACGTCCGCGATGACGCAGCAGCGCCAGTTCGATCGCCTGCCGCTCGGCCGCCTCGCGCGCCTGCGCGAGCGACACGGGAACGATTTCGACGTACTCGGCCAGCTCGAGATCGCGCGCGGTGATCGCGCGCCCTTCCGACATCACGATCGCGCGCCGCACGCGGTTGATCAGCTCGCGCACGTTGCCCGGCCAGCTGTAGTTGTGAAGCGCCGCGATCGCGTCGGGCGCGAACCCGCGCAACCGGCGGCTCGCGTCTTTCCTGAAACGTTCGAGCATGTGCCGCGCGAGCAGCTCGATGTCCTTACCGCGCGCGCGCAGCGGCGGCTCGTCGATCTGCAGCACGCACAGCCGGTGATACAGGTCCGAGCGGAAGCGCCCTTCGATCATCGCCGTGTTCATGTCGACGTGGGTCGCGGAAATGATCCGCACGTCCACTTCGATCGAGCCATGTCCGCCGAGCCGCTCTACCTTGCGCTCCTGCAGGAAGCGCAACAGGCTCGCCTGGCTTTCGAGCGGCAGGTCGCCGATTTCGTCGAGAAACAGCGTGCCGCCGTTCGCTGCCTCGACGCGTCCGATCTTGCGCTGGTTCGCGCCCGTGAACGCGCCGCGCTCGTAGCCGAACAACTCCGATTGCAGCAGATGCGGCGGAATCGCGCCGCAGTTGATAGGGACGAATGGCGCGTTGCGGCGCGACGAGCGCTCGTGAATGGCGACGGCCGTCAGTTCCTTGCCCGTGCCGGATTCACCCGAAATGAACACGGGCGCGTCCGTCATCGCGACCTTGCGGATCGAGCGGAACAGCGCGAGCATCGCGTCGCACGAACCGACCATCTCGCCTTCGGAGCCGCCTGGCGAAGCGTCGTTCGAAGCGGGTTCGCCGAGTGAAACCATGCCATACGCATGACCGACCGAATCGACGATCCGGTCGCCGGAGTAAGGCACAGTCACGTAATCGAAACAGTAGTCGCGCACGAGCCGGCGCAACGCGGCGTCCTGCAATTGCCCGGCCATTGTGGTCGCGACCCAGCCGACGTTGGGCATCGTCAGGCACGACTCGAATGCAGCAATTTCGTGCTGCTGAAAACAGCTCGACAGATCGAGCAGACCACCCGCCGCCATCCCCGTGCGCACCGCGCGGCGCGCGTCGCGTGCCGAACTGACCACCTCCACGTGCCAGCCGCGCTCGTGAAAACGCGTGTTCAACTCAGCGCTGGGATCTCTTGATACGTAAATCAGTTGCCGCGTGGCGGATTCCATTATTCAGATCCTCTCGTCAACGAACGTTAAGGATGACGGCATGTGCTGATCTGGATTTCGCTTTCAGGCACGCCTATTCGCACGGGATTCGCAACCGCGAAAACCGAACGGCCATTCCATTCCGTACGGACAGCTGATCCCCGAAAAACGGCGCGTGTATTGAAACGGCCCAGTACTGGGCTTTTTTAAAATTGTGTCTGTGGATGAGAGCTTACTATACGCGCGAGCCGTCGAAAACAAATATGCAAATTAAATCGTAGAGCCTTGTCCGGCAAGGGTTTGCTGGTCATGAGCATGCTCATCGAGGAGCGGTTAATTCCGTTGGAAGCGCATTCACCATACTTTTTTATCAACATACTGCACAGTCGTTGCAGATAACGCACCGATTTGAAATCCACCGTTTTAGACTGAGGTTTCAGCGCTGAAACGTTTTCACCCGATTTCGACGAGCCGGCGTCCGATCTATTTCAGCGGGGCCAATCGCATCAATGGATTGCGACGGATGGCACATGTTTCGCTAAATCTCCTGTACGAAGGAGAGACATCATGCGACTCGTTTTCCGCACCGACGCGAGGCCGATTCCGTTGCTGCCCGCCAGCCTCGCCGTGTGCGGCGCACTCGCCCTGGCGGCGCTCCCGGCCGGCGCGAGCGCACAGGAACAATCGGTCGCGAGCGGCACGACTGTAATGGCCGCGCAGCAGGCAGCCGATCTCGCAGCCGGCGAACCATCGAACGTCGCAGCGACGACGGACGAGGCGGCAGGCACGGACGCCGCAAGCGCAAGCGCGACGAGCGCGCAGGTGCTGAACATCCCCGCCGACGACGCGCTGAGCGACGTCGCGCTCCACGACCAGGTGCTGTCGCGCCAGCGCGGCGGCGCGGCGGGCATGGTGATGATGGTCGCAGCGACGCCGCAGCTGATGCGCGGCGCGTCGGTGACGCTGTGGGACGAAATCGCGCCGCCGTCACCGCTGCCCGTCCCCATCGACGCAGCCCGCGCCGCGCAAGGCAACGTCGCGAACTACCAGAGGAAGTAAAGGCAACACGGCAGCGGGCAATCGCAACGAAACGAACGCGCGTTATTTCGCAGTCCGTACCGGTTATAACGGGGATACGTAAAATGAAGGCTTCATCGGGACGCGGTGCAGCCGCGCGACGCTCGCGCTCTGGCTGGCCGCATGCGCCGGCGTGTTCACAGCGGGCCTCGCGGGCCGGGCTTTTGCGCAGGCCTGAATCCGGGCGACATCGTCGTCGAGCGCGAAGTCATGCCGCGCATCGCATATGCGCCGGTGCCGAAGGATCAGGATCCCGTGACATCGCGCGTCTCGACCTTCCCCACCAACAGCTTCAACCCAACGATGGCGCAAGTCGCGTCCGACGCCGATCTGACCAACGCGCACGGCTCGACGGGCCTCGACAGGAATGTCGCCGGCGGCGCGGGACTGCAGGCCGTCACGCGCATCCTGACGGGCAACGCCACCACCAACAACGTCGCGCTCAACTCGGGCGGCATCGGACAGCCGGCGCCGGGTATCGGCGGCAACCTTTCGCAGTCGGTGACGGGTGCGCTCGCGCCGTTGTCGACGGCGCCAGGCGGCGCGCCTGGAGGTCTCGACAAATGGACACGCTCTCGTGGCGTCGGGCGTCAGCAACGTGCAGAACAACAGCATGCGGCTTCCACATCGACGGTCTCGAAGGACACCCACGGCGCGATGGTCGCCTCGTCTGACTCGACGCAGACGGCGGCCGTGGCGTTCCACGGTTCGTTCGAAAGCACGGCGACGCTGGGCACGGGTGCGCTCAGTCATGCGACGGGCAACATCGGCGTGAACATCGCCGGCGGCGCGGGCAACGTGCAGCACAACGGCCTCGCGATCGCTTCGTTGAGCACCAGCAAGTAACAGGTAAGGAAGCGATACGGGATGCGCCGGCGGCCGTACAGCGCCGGCGCGATTTGAGCGCACCTTCGTGGATGGGACGCGAATAACGCGCCAAAGCGCCAACTCCGGTCGACCGCACCTTCGTGCATGGGACCGGAGTAAGGCGCCAAAGCGCCAACTCCGGTCGACCGCACCTTCGTGCATGGAACGCGAATAACGCGCCAAAGCGCCAACTCCGGTCGACCGCACCTTCGTGCATGGGACCGGAGTAAGGCGCTAAAGCGCCAACTCCGGTCGACAAAGGAGACCAGCATGTCCGGGTCTGAACGGCTCCCGGCGTTACAACTCGCCGTTGCGTTCGCAACTTGCTCATTGTGTGCGCAAGTGAACGCACAAGCGACCATCGACACGTCTACCCTCGCAGGTATTCCGCTTACGAAATCGGTGCACCCGATGTGCAACGGCGGCGTGACCGTCGCGCTCAGACGCCCGCCGGCCTCGCGTCGCAAACCGTTGCTCCCGGCAATGCGCAACAGGCCGGCGCAATTGCGCAACTCCTACAGATTGCAGGCAATAACCAGTACGTCGCCAACCAGTTGCAGCTCTCCTTGCAGACGGCCCAGATGTCGCCTGCGATGGCGCGCCAGGCAGCCGTACTACCAGCCCTGCAAAACGCACTCAGGAGATAACACGGGCAGCCACCCGTTGACGAGCGTCACCAGGAGGAGAAGTCGCAATGAAAAACGGCAACGCGAAGCATAAGAACGAGCCAAGCGCTGCCGGCTTTGCCGGGGGAAATAACAATGATAACCAGTACAAAAGACGGAAAGCCGCGAGTCCGACTCGCGGCTATTCCTGCTGCTGCGATGCTCTTCGCACTCTCGCACGGGGTCTATGCGCAAGCCATTGGCAGTCAGTCGCTCGAAGAGCGGCTCAACACGTTGATGCGCGTCGTCGACGAGCAGCAGCGGCAGATTCAATCGCTCGAACGGCAGGTGACGAATCTGGAGATGTCGCAGCGCGGCCGCGGCGCGCCGGGCTATGGCGCGCCCGCGGGCAGCGCGGCCGTCGCCGGGCAGCCGGGCGCGGACGGTCTGCCGATGCCGCTGCCGCCGCTCGCGCAGGTGACGCCGGGCGCGCCCGCACCGGGCAACGCGACGCGCACCGCAACGGGCGTGCCCGTCAATCCGCCCGCGCCGGAAGGCTCGACGGCCGCGGGGTCGCCGGGCACGAGCAATCCCAACGCTCAGGCGCGCGGCTCCGGCGTGCCGGAAGGCGCCGTCGGGCAAACGCAGAAAGCGGCCGAGCCCGTGCGCACCCAGGCCGAAGAAGCCGTCGCGCAGCGCGAGCACGCGCGCCTCTTCGGTCATCGGCTGACGCTGGACTGGGGTATCAGCGATACCTACTACGACCGCCGCCAGCTGCAACTGTCGGGCTTCCTCGCGCTCGACGCGATCTTCCTCGGCAACATCAACCTGGGGCAGACCAAGTCGCATCAAGTCATGGCCGACCTCGACACGCGCTATGGCCTCACGGATCGCATCAGCGTCGATGTCGGCGTGCCGTACGTGTACGGGCACAGCCAGTTCATCGTCGGCGGCGCGGGGGGCGCGGCGAACACGCTGTCGGATGCGTCCGTCAACTCGAACGCGATCGGCGATGTCAACTTCGGGATCTACTATCAGATCCTGAAAGAGACCAACAACATTCCGGACGTGGTCGGCAGCCTGCGCGTGAAAGCGCCGACGGGCACGGCCGTTCGGCCTCAAGGTCGTGCAGCTCGCGCCCGACAACACCAATCTCGTCGCGCCATCGAAGCTGCCGACGGGCGCGGGCTTCTGGAACGTCACGGCGGGCCTGTCGGTGCTGAAGACCTACGACCCCGTCGTGCTGTTCGGCAGCGTCTCCTATACGTACAACATCGCACGCTCGTTCGCGGATATCTCGTCGGTGCAGGGCCAGACGCAACCGGCGACCGTGAAGCTCGGCGACATCTTCCAGCTCGGCGCGGGCGTGGCGCTTGCGTTCTTCGACAAGGACTCGGCCAGCATCTCGTACACGCTCGCGCTACAGCCCTCGTCGAAGACGAAGGCGCGCGGCGGCGACTACGTGCAAGTGCCCGTCAGCGAGACGACCGCCGCGGGGATGAACTTCGGCCTGAACCATGTCGTGAACAGGCATCTGACGATCAACGGTTCCGTCTCGATCGGCATGCACCCGATGCGCCGAACTACGTTGTCGGCTTGCGGTTTCCCTACATATTTTGACGTGACACCCATACGAGGCAGATCGTGCGTGAATCTTCTCACCTGAGCTCCGTTATCCCGCTTGCCGGCACAGGGCTGCGCCTCGCCGTCTCACGCGGATCTGAGACAGCCGGCGCGCAACCGACGGCCGTCGACACGCCGCGCGGCGCGGCGCCCGAAACGGTCGGGCGCATCCTGCTGTACGCCGCGCGCACGCCGGACGACGGGCTCGTCGAGCATCTGAAGAGCCGTGGCTGGAGCGTGCTGGTCGCGCGCTCCGCGCATGAAATCGGCCGGCTCATCAAGCCCGCGACGATCTGCGCGGGCCTCGTGGACATGGCGAGCTTCGCGGTGCGCGATCTGCCCGCGCTGGAGGCAAGCCTGCGGCAACAGCAGGTCGGCTGGATCGCACTCGCGAATCCTGAGCGGCTCGCCGACCCTACCGTGCGGCGGCTGATCCGCCACTACTGCTTCGATTACGTGAAGATTCCCGTGGCGAACGCGACGATCGACTATCTGATCGGCCACGCGTACGGCATGATGAATCTCTGCGACGCCGACATGCCGCCCGACACGACGGCCGTCAGCGACGACGAGATGGTCGGCACCTGCGAAGCGATGCAGCAGTTGTTTCGCACCATCCGCAAGGTCGCGAACACCGACGCGAGCGTGTTCATCTCCGGCGAGTCGGGCACGGGCAAGGAACTGACGGCGCTTGCGATCCACGAGCGCTCGCCGCGCCGCAAGGCGCCGTTCATCCCGATCAACTGCGGCGCGATCCCGCATCATCTGCTGCAATCGGAGCTGTTCGGCTACGAGCGCGGTGCGTTCACGGGCGCGAACCAGCGCAAGATCGGCCGCGTCGAGGCGGCCAACGGCGGCACGCTGTTTCTCGACGAAATCGGCGATCTGCCGATGGAAAGCCAGGCGAGCCTGTTGCGCTTCCTGCAGGAAGGCAAGATCGAGCGCCTTGGCGGCCACGAATCGATTGCCGTCGACGTGCGCATCATTTCCGCGACGCACGTCGATCTGGAAGACGCGATGCGCGACGGGCGCTTCCGTTCTGACCTGTTTCACCGGCTGTGCGTGCTGCGCGTCGACGAACCGCCGCTGCGCGCGCGCGGCAAGGACATCGAACTGCTCGCGCATCACATCCTCGGCAAGTTCAAGACCGATAACGCGCGCAAGCTTCGCGGCTTCACGCCGTCGGCCATCGAAGCGATGTACAACTACCACTGGCCGGGCAATGTGCGCGAACTGATCAACCGCGTGCGCCGCGCGATCGTGATGGCGGAGGGCAAGCTGATCTGCGCCGACGATCTCGACCTCGCGAACTTCAGCGAACAGCAGACCGTAAGCCTCGCGCAGGCGCGCGAGGCCGCCGAGAAGCGCGCGATCGAAGCTGCGCTGCTGCGGCACCGGAACCGGCTCAACGAGGCGGCGACCGACCTCGGCATTTCGCGCGTGACGCTGTACCGGCTGATGGGCGCGCATGGTTTGCGCGATACGTCCAGTGACGACAAGGCCGATGGCAAGAGCCCGTCTGCGGGCGGACGCGAAGCCCGCGAATAGCGCTGGAATGTTTCCGTCACCCGCCGGGACGAAGCGCGCACTCCCGACGGGCCGCCTGGCGAAGGGCGCCACGCATGCCGCCGCGTATTGCGCTGGCGGGCGCGCGCTCGGGTAGAATCGGCTTCCGCTTTCAGCTACCCGTTTCACACTCTCGCATGACGACGCTCACCCTGATCGTCGCTCGCGCCCGCAATGGCGTGATCGGCCGTGACAACCAGCTCCCCTGGCGGCTCCCCGAGGACCTCGCCTTCTTCAAGCGCACGACGATGGGCGCGCCCATCGTGATGGGCCGCAAGACACATGAATCGATTGGCCGCGTGCTGCCGGGCCGCCGCAATATCGTTGTGACGCGCGACGCACAGCGCCGGTTCGAGGGCTGCGATACCGTCACGAATCTCGACGACGCCTTGGCGCTTGCGGCGCGCGACGATGCGCCTGAAGCGTTTCTGATCGGCGGCGCGCAGTTGTATGAGGAAGGCCTGCGGCGCGCGGACAAGATGATCGTTACCGAGATTCACGCTGACTTTGAGGGTGATGCGGTGTTTCCTGCGCCTGATCCCGCGCAGTGGGATGAGGTCTCGCGGGAGACGCATTGCGCGAAGGCGCCGAATGAGTTTGAGTATGCGTTTGTGATTTATCGGCGCAAGGGGCGGTGAGGATTTGGATTGGGTTTGGCTTGGATAGGGTTGGTTCAGCCTTGCGCTGGCATCCGGGATGCGCCTCGCGGCGCGGGCGTTGCCCCTGTGCGGGGCGGCACCTCCTTTCTTTGCCGCGGCAAAGAAAGGAGGCAAAGAAAGCCGCTCACACCGCCAATCCTTGACGTTTATCCACGTGCCCCCAACGTCCCCATGTTTATCGCGGAAGTGTGCTGGCCCATGTCCGTCGCGAACGCACTGAGCAGCGCCAACCCGCTCCGTGCGCCCGCGTCGCAGACCACGCCCTCGATCATCCAGCGCCCCGGTGCGGCAAACTTATGCAGGCATTCGCGCCGTCAGAACATCTTCGCTGCGCGATGCCTCTGCACAGTTGGAGCGCTGTCCTGTGAGACGCGACAACCAACATAGGTTTGCTGCAAAAGGGCAGTGAAACATCAGGACGGTTAGCCGTTGTGCGAGCGCATGAAGCGGGTGAGGCGTTCAAATAGCACGTTGGCAACAAAGATGGGCCACGGTTTGGTGTGCGAGGCGCGGGGATGTTGAGGTCCCGTGGACAAGCGTCAAGCATTGGCGGTGTGAGCGGCTTTCCTTGCTTCCTTTCTTTGCCGCGGCAAAGAAAGGAAGTGCCGCCCCGCACAGGGGCAACACCTGCGCCGCGAGGCGCTATCGCGGATGCCCGCGACAGCAGCAAATCACGCATCGCGGATGCCAGCGAAAGAGGCAAATCACAAACTGCATCGCCAACGCCCGCGCAAAGGGCAAAAATCCCCCGCCAGCCGCAGGCTAAGAAAATCACTGCCCCGCAATAGTCATCCGCTCAATCAACACCGAGCCCGTCTGCTTGGTCCCGCGGACAATCGTGTCCGCCCCGATCGCGACGACATGCCGGAACATCTCCTGCAGCGTACTCGCTACCGTGATCTCCTCGACGGGGTACTGAATCTTGCCATTCTCGACCCAGAAGCCCGACGCGCCGCGCGAATAGTCGCCCGTAACGTAGTTGACGCCCTGCCCCATCAGCTCGGTCAACAGCAAACCCGTGCCGAGCTTGCGGAGCATCTCCTCGAAGTCATCGGACGCCTGAGTCAGCGAGCTTCGCAGCGACAGGTTATGCGAGCCGCCCGCATTGCCCGTCGTCGGCATGCCGAGCTTGCGCGCCGAGTACGTCGACAGGAAATAACCCTCGACGACGCCGTCCTTCACCACCGAACGCTGCTTCGTGCGCACGCCTTCTTCGTCGAATGGCGCGCTGCCCATCGCGCGCGGCACGTGCGGATCTTCGACCACCTGCACATGCGGCGCAAACACCGGCTTGCCCAGGCTGTCGACGAGAAACGACGTCTTGCGATACAGCGCGCCGCCGCTGGTCGCCTGCACGAATGCGCCGAGCAGCCCCGCTGCGAGCGGCGCCTCGAACAGCACGGGCACCTTGCGCGTGTCGAGACCGCGCGCGTTCATGCGCGCCAGCGCGCGTTCCGCCGCGTAACGGCCGACGGCCTCCGGATCGGCGAGCTCGCCTGCGCTGCGCTTGGACGTGTACCAGTCGTCGCGCTGCATGTTGCGGCCGCTGCCCGCGATCGGCGCGCACGAAATGTAATGGCGCGAGTACGGATAGCCCGCGAGGAAACCGCGCGACGTGCCCAGCACGAACTGCGAATGCTGCGCCGATACGCTCGCGCCTTCCGAATTTTTGATCTGCGGGCTCGTCGCGAACGCGGCGTCTTCCGCACGGCGCGCGAGCTCGACGGCTTCGTCCGCGTCCAGATTCCACGGGTGATACAAGTCCAGGTCGCGCGGATCGGTTTCGAGCAGCTCTTCTTCGGCGAGGCCCGCGCAGTCGTCTTCCGCCGTGAAGCGCGCGATGTTGTACGCGGCCATCACCGTATCCTTCAGCGCCTCGGGCGAAAAGTCAGACGTGCTCGCATTGCCGCGCTTGTTGCCGATGAAGACCGTCACGCCGACCATCTTGTCGCGGTTGTGCTCGATCGTCTCGACTTCGCCGCGCCGCACAGAAACGGACAGGCCATCGCCTTCCGAGATTTCGGTAGCCGCGTCGGTTGCGCCGAGCGACTTTGCGTGACGAAGAATGTCGGAGGCGATTTCCTTCAGTTCATCCTGCGTATGCGGGAAAAAACGTTGCCGGGCTTCCGTGTCTGCTGCCATTGTCGTTTGCCGTCCTGAGTTGCCGTGCGGTCCGGGCCGAAGCCCGCAAGAGTTCATCGTTGCAGTTGCCGTGCGCCGATGTATCCCGCGATCATAGCAAGCTCTGCGACGCTGTACCTGGCATTCGCAAATGCTTTGCGCCGATGCGCTCGCGCGGTCCGCACCTCGTCCAGCCGGCGAGCCCCGGCACGTTACAATATCGCGCATGACACGCAAAACCCGCATTCAACCCATCGAATCCGCTGACGTCGCCGACGACAACGGATATGACCGTCCCAGCAAATCGCAACTGAAGCGTGAAATGCACGCGTTGCAGGCGCTGGGCGAAGAGATCGTCGCGCTGCCAAAAGACGCACTCAAGCGCATGCCGATGCCCGAATCGCTCGACGAAGCCGTGCGCGAAGCGCGCCGCATCACCGATCACGAAGGCAAGCGCCGCCAGATGCAATATGTCGGCCGCATCATGCGCGGGCTGACGGACGAGGAAACCGCCGCGCTGCGCGAGGCGCTCGACACGTACAAGGGCGTCAACAAGGCCGAGACGGCGCGACTGCACTGGGTCGAGCGCACGCGCGAGCAACTGCTCGCCGACGACGCCGCGTTGACGGAATTCATCCGCCGGCACCCCGCCGCCGATGCGCAGGAAGGCCGTACGCTGATTCGCAATGCGCGCAAGGAAGCGCAGCAAAGCAAGCCGCCGCGCTACTTCCGCGAGCTGTTCCAGTGGATCAAGAGTGCGGCGGGCGCCAGCGACGACGACGCCGATGACGACAATCGGGACGATTCGGACGACCACGATGACGATACTCACGCGTAATCACCCCGACGAACTGATCGTCGGCCTTGTGTCGATCAGCGACCGCGCCAGCACGGGCGTCTATGAGGACAAGGGCATTCCGTCGTTGCAGGAGTGGCTCGGCGGCGCGCTCACGTCGCCGTTTCGCACCGAAACGCGCTTGATCCAGGACGATGCGCCGACCATCACGAAGACGCTGATGGAACTCGTCGACGAAGCCGCCTGCGACCTCGTGCTGACGACGGGCGGCACAGGCCCGGCGCGCCGCGACGTGACGCCCGAGGCAACGCTTGCGGCCGGGACGAAGGAAATGCCGGGCTTCGGCGAGCAGATGCGCCAGATCAGCCTGAACTTCGTGCCGACGGCGATCCTGTCGCGCCAAGTGGCCGTGATCCGCGAGACGGCCGAACGCGCCGCGCTGATCATCAACCTGCCGGGGCAGCCGAAGTCGATCAGGGAAACACTGGAAGGCCTGCGCGATGAAGCAGGCAAGGTGAAGGTGCCGGGCATTTTCGCCGCCGTCCCGTATTGCATCGATCTGATCGGCGGCCCGTACATCGAGACGAACGCCGCCGTCGTGGCGGCGTTCCGGCCGAAGAGCGCCGTGCGCGCTCCCCGGCAAGGCTGAACGTTACTTCGCGGACGTGTCGCTCGACGCCGCGTCGGCGGTCGCACTGGACGCACTGGACGCACTGGACGCACTGGACGCACTGGACGCACTGGCTGCGGGGATCAGGAAATGCTCGCGGTAGTAGCGCAGTTCGTCGATGGATTCGTGAATGTCGGCGAGCGCCGTGTGCATCGCGCGCTTCTGGAAGCCCTTGTAGATGGTGGGCTGCCAGCGGCGGCACAGTTCCTTCAGCGTGCTGACGTCGAGGTTGCGGTAATGGAAGAACGTCTCGAGTTCGGGCATCCAGCGCGCCATGAAACGGCGGTCCTGGCAGATGGAGTTGCCGCACATCGGCGACTTGCCGGGCGGCACGTGCTGGCCGAGAAACGCGCGGATCTGCCCTGTCGCCTCGGCTTCCGTCACCGTCGAAGCCCGCACGCGGTCGATCAGGCCCGACCGGCCGTGCGTGTTCTTGTTCCAGTCGTCCATCTTGTCGAGCGTTTCGTCGCTCTGATGGATGGCGAGCACGGGGCCTTCGACCACTTTGTCGAGCGTCGAATTGGTCACGACGACGGCGATTTCGATGATGCGGTCGTTGTCGGGATCGAGCCCGGTCATTTCCATGTCCAGCCAGACGAGATTCATGTCGCTGCGCACGAGCGGCTGATCGACGGATTCGATAATGTCAGTCATTGAAGGCAACCCAGATGTGAACGGCGGCAACGCGACCGCGGCGCACCCGCAACAGGCGCACTGGCCGACGATACGCCGAAGATAGCGCGCTCCCGCCCACAGGCGGGAACAAACATATAATTCTCGCATAGAACCCACGGATTCCCCGGATGCCTACTCTGTACTTCACCGTTCTGTTCGTGATCGCCGTGGTGGCGATGGTCGGCACGAAGCTCTGGCTCGCGTCGCGGCAGATACGCTTCGTTGCGGCGCACCGTGAAAGCGTGCCGCAACAGTTCGCCGGCACGATCGCCCTCACCGCCCACCAGCGCGCCGCCGACTATACGATCGAGCGCACGCGGCTGACGATGATCGAGATCGTCGTCAGCGCGGCCGTGCTGATCGGGCTCACGCTGCTAGGCGGCGTGCAGGCGCTCGATCTGGCCATCGGCGACTGGGTCGGCCGCGGCTACGTCGGAGAGATCGCGCTGGTCGCCGCCGTCATCGCGATCACGAGCGTGGTCGACCTGCCCTTCGAGTATTACCGGCAGTTCGTGATCGAACAGCGCTTCGGTTTCAACCGGATGACGAAGCGCATCTTTTTCGTCGACCGCGTGAAGGGCGTACTGCTCGGCGCGGCGTTCGGTCTGCCGCTGCTGTTCGTCGTGCTCTGGCTAATGAACCAGGCGGGCACGTACTGGTGGTGGTGGACGTGGATCGTCTGGGTCGTGTTCCAGATGCTCGTGCTGGTCCTCTACCCGAGCTTCATTGCGCCGATGTTCAACAAGTTCGAGCCGCTGAAGGACGAGGCACTCGTGCATCGCATCGACGCGCTGATGAAGCGCTGCGGCTTTGCAGCGAAGGGGCTGTTCGTGATGGACGGCAGCCGCCGTTCGGCGCACGGCAACGCGTACTTCACGGGCTTCGGCTCGTCCAAGCGCATCGTGTTCTTCGATACCCTGCTCTCGCGCCTCTCCGGCGGCGAAATCGAAGCGGTGCTCGCGCATGAGCTCGGCCACTTCAAGCGCCGCCATGTCATCAAGCGGATGATCGTCACGTTCGCGATCAGCCTCGCAATGCTCGCTCTGCTCGGCTGGCTCGCGCAGCGCGTATGGTTCTTCGAAGGGCTGGGCGTGCGCCCTTCGATGACGGGCAGCAATGACGGCCTCGCGCTCGTGCTGTTCTTCCTCGCCGTGCCCGTGTTCCTGTTCTTCGTGACGCCGCTTGGCAGCCTCACGTCGCGCAAGCACGAGTTCGAAGCCGATGCGTTCGCCGCGACGCAGACGGACGCGAAGGATCTCGTCAATGCGCTGGTGAAACTGTATGAGGACAACGCGTCGACGCTCACGCCCGACCCGCTCTACACCGCGTTCTACTACTCGCATCCGCCCGCTTCGCAGCGGATCGACCGCCTGCTGCGTCACGCATGAGCGGCCGCTCGCCGAAAGCGCTGCGCGCCGCTGCCGCCGGCGACCGCGCGCAGGAACGGGCGCGCGGCCTCGTGATCGCAGCGCATGGACGTCACTACATCGTCGCCCCCGAAGACGGCGGCATGATGCTGCAATGCTTTCCGCGCGGCAAACGCAGCGAGATCGCCGTCGGCGACCAGGTGCTGTACGAGCCGACTTCCGCGGATCAGGGCGTCATCGTCGAGATCGGCGAGCGGCGCAATCTGCTGTATCGCTCGGACCAATACAAGTCGAAGCTTTTCGCGGCCAATCTCGATCAGCTGCTGATCGTGCTCGCGACCGAGCCGCATTTCAGCGAAGACCTGCTCGGCCGTGCGCTCGTCGCGGCGGAAGAAAATGACTTGAAGCCGCTGATCGTGCTCAACAAGATCGACGTCGAGGCCGTGCTGCCGCTCGCGCGCAAGCGGCTCGAACTGTATCGCGGGCTCGGCTATACGGTGCTCGAAGTGTCGATCAAGACGCAGCCGGATGCCGCGCGCGCGACGCTCGAAGAACATCTGCGCGGACATTCGACACTGCTGCTCGGCCAGTCGGGCATGGGTAAGTCTACGCTCGTCAATCTGCTGATCCCCGACGCCGAGGTTGCGACGCGCGAAATCTCGACGGCCCTCAACAGCGGCCGCCATACGACCACGTTCACGCGCCTCTATCCACTGCCGGGCGGCGAAGGCGCGCTGATCGACTCGCCGGGCTTTCAGGAATTCGGCCTGCATCATCTGACAGAAGGCAAGCTCGAGCGCGCGTTTCCGGAGTTCAGGCCGCTGCTGCCGAACTGCCGCTTTTACAACTGCCATCATCTGCACGAGCCGGGCTGTGCGATTCTCGACGCCGTCACCGATGGAAGGATCGCAAAGGAACGGCATGCGCTCTACGCGCAGCTCGTGCACGAGGCGAGCCAGATCGTCCGCTGAGCGCGATCATGATGAAGCTCATACGGGCACCCAACGTCGTGATCGGGCAGCATTGGGTCAATCTGCTGGAGGCGGCGGGCATCGCGTGCGAACTGCACAACCGCTATCTGAGCGGCGCGATCGGCGAGATTCCGGCGGATCAGTGCGCGCCGGAGTTGTGGCTCGTCGATGAACGCGACGAAGTGCTGGCAAGAAAGCTGATCGATGCGGCGCGCAACGGACCGGCGGCCGGTGCGCCCGGCTGGCGCTGCGCGCATTGCGGCGAACTGCTCGAAGCGCAGTTCACCGTATGCTGGAATTGCGGAACGGCGCGCGATCCTTTGGACAGTTGAGAGCGCGCGTCGTCCGGAACGCGTGGTTCAACGCGCTTCAGGCGAGCCAGACGGCGATCGTCAGCATCAGAAGCAGGATCATCCACAGAATGACGGCCCGCCATACGAGGCCCACCGCCGATTGCAGCGTGCGCGGCGTGCAGTCGTCGCCGACGGGCATCGGGCCGCCGTCACCCGTCGCCAGCGCATCGAGGCTCGACACTTCCGCCAACGGACCCGCGAGACGCGCGCCCAGCGCACCGCTGCCCGCGGCAAGCAGCACCCCATCGTTTGGATCGGGCCATTGGCGCGTGTGATTGCGCCAGGCGTAGATCGCGTCCTCGAAATTGCCGACGATCGCAAAACCCAGCGAGGTCAAACGCGCCGGAATCCAGTCGATCACGAAGAACGCGCGCTGCGCGAAGGTGGAGAACGCAACAGTCCGGTCGTCGGCGGGCTTCGACCATGCGCGCGCCAGATATTCAGCCGTGCGGTACAGCACGGCGCCCGCCGGGCCGACGGGAATCAGGAACCAGAAGAACACGCCGAACACATGCCGGTGCGAGGCGACCACGGCATGAATCAGCGTATGGCGGACGATCTCGCTGACGGGCATATCGACGGTATCGATGCCCGTCCATTCGTTGAGGATCTCGCGGGCGCGCGGCACGTCGTCGTTGTTCAGCGACAGGTGGATGTCCGTGAAGTAATGGCTGAACTGGCGAAAGCCGAGCGTGAAGTACAGCACCGCGACGTTCCACAGGAACGCGAGCACGAAATGAATCTGGTAGAGCACGAAATAGATCAGCCCGACGACGAGCGTCCACGGCAGCACGACCACGAGCCACGCGACAATGCCGTGCTTTTCCTTGCCGGCATCGAAGCCGTGCGCAGTCGATTCCGCATGGTATTGAAGAAGCGCCGAAACGGGATTGTTCGGCGACAGCGCGCGCACCTGTTCGAGGATGAGGGCCAACAATACGGAGAAAAAAGTCATGCGAAGCGCCGTGCTATTCGAGTTCTTGACGAGCGGATGTGTTTTGCCGAGCTATCGGGATTGGTCATTACGATAGCACAGGGCCGGATGAGGCTGAGTGGCTGCCATTACAAACGCAATACAGCCGGACAGCCCGCGCGACGGGACGGCGAAGTGTCAAGCCGCGAGGAAGCGATAGAAATTGCGCAACATGCCCGCCGTTGCGCCCCAGATGAAGTATTGGCCGCCCGCGACACCTCGCGGATAGGGCATTGCAAAAAAACGACGCTCGCCGCCCTCCCACTTCAGCACGCGCACCTCATGGTTCTTCGGGTCCATCAGAAAGCGCAGCGGCACTTCGAAGATTTCCGCGACTTCGAACGTGTCGGCGGTGACCGAAAATGGCGGATGCACGAGACCGACCACGGGCGTCACGCGAAAGCCCGTACCCGTCAGATACTCGGGCAACGCACCGAGCACTTCGACCCGCGACGGGTCAAGCCCGACCTCTTCCTGCGCTTCGCGCAGCGCCGTTGCGGTGGTGGTGGCGTCGCCAGGTTCGTGGCGGCCGCCAGGAAAGCTGACCTGCCCCGCGTGATCGTTCAGATGAGCAGTGCGCTGCGTCAGCATGACGCTCAGCCCGCCGTCGCGTACGACAAGCGGCACCAGCACCGCCGCGACGCGCGGATCGCCCGTTTCGCGCCAGCGCACTTCCCGCGTTTCCTGCTCCCACGGGAGATTTTGTTCGAAGCGGGCGCGCAGGCCGTCCGGCGTCAGACGCGCGGGGACGACAGCGGGCAGATCGTCATCTGCTGCTTCGACGGGCAAGGCTTCGGGGTCAAAGACGGGACGGGCAGGACGTGAAGGCGCGGTCAATGGAAGTCTCGAAACGAGCGCTCAAGGGACAAGTTGCTATTTTGACCTGGCAAATAAAAAAGCACCCGTGACGGGTGCTTTTTCTTACAGCTTTTACTCTTGAGCAGCGCGGTCTTTCGACACCAGCTTCTCTTTGATTCGAGCCGACTTGCCCGAACGCTCGCGCAGGTAGTACAGCTTTGCACGACGCACGTCGCCACGGCGCTTGACGACGATGCTTGCCAGCAGCGGCGAATACGTCTGGAACGTACGCTCGACGCCTTCGCCCGACGAAATCTTGCGGACGATGAACGACGAGTTGAGGCCACGGTTACGCTTCGCGATCACGACGCCTTCGTAAGCCTGAACGCGCTTGCGGTTACCTTCAACCACGTTGACGCTCACGACGACCGTGTCGCCCGGACCGAATACGGGGATGGTCTTGCCTGCGAGCGCGCGCTCGATTTCTTCCTGCTCGAGTTTTTCAATCAGATTCATCACTGACTCCTATTGCCATCTTGTCGGCGTTCGTACCTGCCTCGCGCTTCGCGCCCGGCTACGGCCCCGACAGAGGATGGGTTCACATCTGGAACCGGCCACGCATGGACGATTCCGCCTTGATCCCGCTTCGTCGCGCGAAGCTCAATGCTTCGACGCTTCCTTGGCGAGACTTGCAAGCCATGCCTCGTCGGCATGGCTCAACAACTTGTTCTTTCTGGCCTGGTCGATCAGATCGGGCCGCTTGAGCAACGTATTGCGCAACGCTTCGCGCCGCCGCCACTGCTCGATTTCCGCATGATGGCCGCCGAGCAGCACATCGGGCACGCGCACGCCGCTGTATTCCTCCGGACGCGTGTAATGCGGGCAATCCAGCAAACCATCGACGAAGCTGTCCTGCACCGCCGATTGCGCATCGTTCAACACGCCCGGCAGATGACGCACAACGGCATCGATCAGCGCCATCGCGGGCAACTCGCCACCCGACAGCACGAAGTCGCCGAGGCTGACTTCTTCGTCGACGACCCGGTCGATCAAACGCTGATCGATCGCTTCGTAGCGGCCGCAAAGCAGGATCAGACCGGGCTCTGCGGCGAAGCGCATCACCTTGTCGTGATTCAGTGGGGCACCTTGCGGCGACATCATGACCACGCGCGCGCCGCCGATGCCCTGCTCCGCCTGCGCCGCTTTCGCGGCATCGATCGCGTCTTCCAGCGGTTTGGCCAGCATCACCATGCCGGGGCCACCGCCATAGGGACGATCGTCGATCGTGCGGTAGTTGTCGGTCGTGAAATCGCGCGGATTCCACGTACGCAACCCATAACGCTCCTGCTTCGCCGCGCGGCTCGTGATGCCCCAGTCGGTCAGCGCGCGAAACATTTCGGGAAAGAGCGTGACGATATCGAACTGCATCACCCTCTCCGTGAAGCGAATGTATTAGTAATCGGCTTCCCAGTCGACGACGATCTTCTTCGCCGCCTGATCCACCGTCTTGACGTATACGCCGACGAACGGGATCAAGCGCTCGTCCGTGACCGGTTGGCCGTCTTTCCCGGTAGCCGGATATTCGATGCGCAACACTGACTGAGCACCGTTGTTGATCAGGCCTGCCACTTTGCCGAGTTCGACGCCTGCCTCGTTGACGACATCGAGGCCCAGCAGATCGACCCAGTAATACTCGTCGGCATTGAGCGCGGGGAAGTCGCTGCGGCGCACGTAGACGCGGTAACCGCGCAACGCAAATGCGGCATCGCGGTCGGCGGTGCCGGCCAGATGTGCAACGATACTGTCGCCGTGAACCTTTGACTGCAGGCGGGGCGCCGATTTGCGCTCGCGACCGTTTTCGAGCCACCAGCGTTTGGCGCTGAGCAAGGCGTCGCCGCCCTGACCGGCGTCCGCATGCGCGGCCACCTTCACCCAACCTTTGAGACCGTATGCATCGACGATCGCGCCCACTTCGACGGCGTCGTCGGGCCAGCTTTGCGCCGATTCAGCGCACATTTCCTGCGCGGCTGGCGCCTTTTCGGCATTCGCCACAGGTCGTTCGACCGGCTTGCGGACAAACGCACCAAATGACGCTCGCGCTGTTGGCTGTGTCGTCGCCCTGGCGCGACCTGAACTACCCGAATCACGCTCCGACATCAGCGAACCTCAAGCCTGCATACATCAAACCCGTACACCCCAGACTCGCGCAAAACCAGCGTTGCACGAGCCAACGATGCACCTTGAAACTGCATTTACGCAGCCGGCTGCGCCTTTTGCGCTTCCTTCACCAGACGCTGGACGGTCGGCGACAGTTGCGCGCCAACGCCTTGCCAGTACGTCAGGCGGTCTTGAGCGATACGCAGCGACTCACCCTTCGTGGCGACCGGGTTGTAGAAGCCAACGCGCTCGATGAAGCGGCCGTCACGACGGTTACGCGAATCGGTTGCGACGATGTTGTAGAACGGGCGCTTCTTCGAGCCGCCACGAGCCAAGCGGATGATGACCATACTAGAATCCTTGAAAACCGGGGTTCGAAACTACTGAAACACGCGATTATATCCTGAAACCAAAACCACAACAAACACTTAGCGGGATAAACTGAGCGGCCGGCTGTGGCGGACGCTTAAACCCTCGCTCGGCCAGCAGCAAAAATCGTCTGAACAACCTGCCGGGGGAGCCATGAAGCGCCTGTTTTCGCTCTATCGGATGTCGTTCGCGGCAGCGTCGCGCAAACGCCACGGCGCCGCGCGCCCGGCGTGCGCCCTTGCTTTCCTCGGATCGGTCGTGATCGGCGCATCGTTCTGGGCGGCTTGCGCGTGCGCGGCGCTGCCCCTGGAGCGGCTCAAGCTGCCGCCCGGTTTCAAGATAGAAGTGCTGTCGGACGATGTACCGTCCGCCCGCGAAATGGCGCTGTCGCCCAAAGGCATCCTGTACGTGGGGAGCTTCGAAGGCAGGATCTACGCGCTCGAACTGCGTGACGCACGCGTGGCCGCCCGCCACGTGATCGCGTCAGGACTCGAACAGCCGATCGGCGTCGCGTGGCACGACGGCGCGCTGTACGTGTCGGCGATTTCGCGCATCCTGCGTTTCGATGCGATCGACAGCCACCTGAGCACGCCGCCCAAACCCGTCATCATCGACAATTCCCTGCCGACCGAACACCAGCACGGCTGGAAATTCATCGCTTTCGGGCCGGACGGCAAGCTCTACGTGCCGCAGGGCGCGCCCTGCAACATCTGCCTTACGGACCGCGACCGCTACGCGATGATCGGCCGGATGAACCCCGACGGCAGCCACCACGAAACCTTTGCCCGGGGCATCCGCAACACGGTCGGCTTCGACTGGCATCCTGTGACACACGAGTTGTGGTTCACCGACAACGGCCGCGACATGCTCGGCGACGACCGCCCCGACGACGAACTGAACCGCGCCCCGCACGCCGGCATGGACTTCGGTTACCCGTTTTGTCACGCAGGCGATATTTCCGACCCCGAGTTCGGCAAGGGCCGTTCCTGCAGCGAGTTCACGCCGCCCGCCGCGAAACTCGGTGCGCATGTCGCGTCGCTCGGCATGCGCTTTTATACAGGATCGATGTTTCCAGCCGACTATGCGAACAGCATCTTCATCGCCGAGCACGGCTCGTGGAACCGCAGCAGCAAGGTCGGTTATCGCGTGGTCCGCGTGAGTGCGAAGCCGGACGGCACGGACGTGCGGCAGGAGGTTTTTGTCGAAGGCTGGCTGCTGCCCGATCAATCCGTCTGGGGCCGGCCGGCGGACGTGCTGCCGATGCCCGACGGTTCCCTGCTCATCAGCGATGAATACGCTGGGGCGATCTATCGCGTCACCTATCGCGCGCCATGACCCGTCCGGCGTGAGGCCGCGACGTCAGTAAGGCCGGCATAACGCCGACAAGTGCTACGTATGGAGCGGGCAGCGTAGAATGCGCGTCGGCTGCACGTACGATCCGCAGCCTCTCATCTCGTCTGTCACTCTGTCGCTCACGTTCATGGCCACCGTCGCTACGCACAACTCGCGCTTCCGCTCGAAGACCGTCACCGCTGCGCTCGCGTTTTTCTTTGGCACGCTCGGCGCGCACCGGTTCTATCTGTATGGTTGGCGCGATGTATGGGGCTGGGCGCACCTGGTCGGTACGATCATAGGCATACCCGGCTTCATGCTGCTCGTGGCGACCGAACGCGCCGCCATCATGGGATGGGTGCTCGCGTTCCCAGGCGCCGTATCGATGCTGGCGGCTTTTCTCGCGGCGATCGTCTACGGGCTGCGCGCCGATGACAAATGGGACGCGCAGTTTAACGCGCATACCGAGCGACGCAACCGTTCTGGCTGGGCCGTGATCTTCGTCGTGATCTTTTCGCTGCTGATCGGCGCGTTTCTGCTGATGACTGCGCTCGCGTTGTCGTTCCAGACGTATTTCGAATCTCAGGTCGAAGCGGCGAAAGCGATCTCGCAGTAACGGCCGCAATCAGAAAAGACTTAGCTGCGACGTGTCCGGCGCGACGGGCTTGGGCGGCTCGACACGCTTGAAGTGCGACATGTCGAGAATGCCGTGGTTGCGCGCATTCAGGCCAAGACGCCGCACCGCCTTCGCAAAGCGCTGCCTGAGCAAATCGGCCCACGTCCCCTCGCCCTTCATGCGCGTCGAAAACGACGAGTCGTAATCCTTGCCGCCGCGCATGTCGCGCACGCGGCTCATCACGCGGTCGGCGCGATCGGGGAAATGGGCCGTGAGCCAGTCTTTGAAGAGCGGCGCGACTTCCCAAGGCAGACGCAATACGATGTAACTGGCACTCGTCGCACCCGCTTGCGCACAGGCTTCGAGCACGCGCTCCATGTCCGGCTCCGTGACGAACGGAATCACGGGCGCGATGCTGACACCCACCGGGATGCCTGCGTCGCTCAGCGTGCGGATGGTCCGAAGCCGCCGCGAAGGCGTCGCAGCGCGCGGTTCGAGTGTGCGGGCGATATCGGCGTCCAGCGTCGTGATCGTGATGGCCGCCATCATCAACCCTTTCTGCGCCATCGGCGCCAGCAAGTCTATGTCGCGCTCGATCAGCGAATTCTTGGTGATCGCCGCAAACGGCTGGCTATGGTCGCTCATCACCTGGATGACGCGCCGCGTCAATTGCAGGTCACGCTCGATGGGCTGCCACGCGTCGGTGTTCACGCCGAGCGCGATCGGCTCCGGCACATAGGACTTCTTCGCCATTTCGCGCGCCAGCAATTCGGGCGCGTTGACCTTCGCGTAGATCCGGCTTTCGAAATCGAGCCCCGGCGACAGCCCCAGATAACTATGCGTCGGCCGCGCAAAGCAGTAAATGCAGCCATGCTCGCAGCCGCGGTAGGGATTCAGCGACACGCTGAACGGAATGTCCGGCGACTGGTTATGCGTGAGGATGCTTTTGGCGCGCTCTTCGAAGACCTGCGTGCGCAGCGCGGGCCGGCCACTGTCTTCGTCCCGCGGCGCGATCCACCCGTCGTCTACCGCCTCGCGCTGGTCCACTTCGTAGCGGCCCTGCACGTTCGTCACCGCGCCCCGCCCTTTGCGCGGAGCGGGCGGCGCGATCGGATATTCAGGAATGTCTCGCTCGTAGTCGGTCACGGCACACGTCAAATGCAATGCAGAATACTGTACAAATATACAGTGTTTACAGCCTTTGTCGAGTCCGATTTTCAGCGCCGATTCGGCAACGCGCGGCCGCCGAATCGCCTACTCGCCGACGGCGATCGTCAGCGTCTCCTTGATTTCCTCCATCACAACGTAGCTTTTCGACTGCACGGCGCCCGGCAGCTGCAGAAGGATGTCGCCGAGCAGCTTCCGGTAGTCGGCCATTTCGCCGATGCGCGCCTTGATCAGATAGTCGAAGTCGCCGGACACCAGATGGCATTCGAGCACCTCGGGAATTTTCTGCACTTCGCGCCGGAACTGGTCGAACATGTTGCCGCTCTTGTGATCCAGCGTGATCTCGACGAAAACCAGCAACGCGGCGCCCAGCTCAGCCGGATTCACGCGCGCGTAGTAGCCGGTGATGACGCCGTCGCGTTCCATGCGCTTGACGCGCTCGATGCACGGCGTCACCGACAGACCCACCTGCTCCGCAAGTTCTTTCATCGCGATCCGGCCGTCGTTCTGGAGGATTTTCAGGATCTTGTGATCGAGCTTGTCGAGCGCCCGAATCGGTTGACGTTGTGTACGCATGGTTTTTACTGAAAATTGGAAAAATACGATAACAAAACCTACATCAACGCCAATATCATAGCCGTTAACACTAGGTATACGGCAAATCACCTCGTTAATCGAACAAAATTACGAAAAACGAGGTTCTCCAGCACGCCGCGACCCTTTCGAACTTTATGGAGCATCTATGCGAGTCGTCGTTTTGGGCAGTGGCGTCGTCGGAGTAACGAGCGCCTATTATCTTGCGCGCGCGGGTCACGAGGTTACCGTGATCGATCGCGAAGCGGGTCCTGCGCTCGAAACGAGCTTTGCCAATGCCGGCCAGATCTCGCCGGGCTACGCCGCGCCGTGGGCAGCGCCGGGCGTGCCGCTGAAGGCCGTCAAGTGGATGTTCCAGAAACACGCGCCGCTCGCGATCCGGCTCGACGGCACGCAATTCCAGCATCAATGGATGTGGCAGATGCTGCAGAACTGCACGTCCGCACGCTATGCCGTCAACAAAGGCCGCATGGTGCGCCTCGCCGAGTACAGCCGCGATTGCCTGCAGGCGCTGCGCGCCGAAACGGGTATCCAGTATGAAGGCCGCACGGGCGGCACGCTGCAACTGTTCCGCACCCAGCAGCAGCTCGACGGCGCGGCAAAAGACATCGCCGTGCTCGAAGAAGCAAACGTAGCGTACGAACTGCTGATGCCGGCCCACCTCGCGCGCGCCGAGCCGGCGCTCGCCGCGACGTCGCATAAGCTGACGGGCGGCCTGCGCCTGCCGGGCGACGAAACAGGCGACTGCCAGCTGTTCACGACGGGCCTCGCGGCGCTCGCTGGGCAACTGGGCGTCAAGTTCCGCTACAACACGCCGATCGACGCGCTCGCGATGGACGGGGATCGCATCGCTGGCGTGAAGTGCGGCAGCGAGATCGTGCGCGCGGACAGCTTCGTTGTCGCACTCGGTTCGTATTCGACGAACTTCCTGTCGGGCATCGTCAAGATTCCTGTGTATCCGCTCAAGGGCTACTCGATCACCGCGCCGATCGTCAATGCGAAGGCGGCGCCCGTCTCGACCGTGCTGGATGAGACGTACAAGATCGCAATCACGCGTTTCGACGACCGGATTCGTGTCGGAGGAATGGCGGAGATCGTCGGCTTCGACAAGAAGCTGAAGCAGGTGCGCCGCGAGACGCTCGAAATGTGCGTCAACGACCTGTTCCCGGGCGGCGGCGACACGTCGAAGGCGACGTTCTGGACGGGCCTGCGCCCGATGACGCCCGACGGCACACCCATCGTCGGCCGCACGCCGGTATCGAACCTCTTCCTGAACACGGGGCACGGCACGCTCGGCTGGACGATGTCGTGCGGCTCGGGCCAACTGCTCGCCGACCTGATCTCGGGCAAGCGCCCGGCGATCCAGTCGGGCGACCTGTCGGTGCATCGCTATCTGGGCGAAACGGCGGGTCAGACGCGTCCCGCTTACGCCTGATCGATTCATTCGCTACTTCGAAACGCAACAACGGCGCCCATGGGCGCCGTTGTCATTTGATGCGTCTGATTCAGCTGGCGCCTTGCGCCGTCAGAACTGAT
>NZ_JAGIPX010000213.1 GCF_017814945.1 Paraburkholderia sp. LEh10 | reverse complement strand
CGTACGAAACACGCGTCGCCGCGACGCCCGAGACGGTGAAGAAGTACGTGTCACAAGGTCATCGGGTAACGGTCCAGCGCGGCGCAGGGACGGCCGCAGCCTATCCGGACGACGCTTATGCAGCGGCGGGCGCGGAACTCGCCGATGCGCCCACCGCGTTCGGCGCAGAGCTCGTTCTCAAGGTCCAGAGCCCCACCGATTCAGAACTGCCGCTTCTCAAACGCGGCGGCGTGCTGGTCGGGATGCTCGAGCCGTTTAATACGGAAAACGCATCAAAGCTCGCCGCTGCGGGCATGACTGCGTTCGCGCTCGAAGCCGCACCGCGCACGACGCGTGCGCAAAGTCTCGACGTACTGTCGTCTCAAGCCAACATTGCGGGCTACAAGGCGGTGCTGCTGGCCGCCGATCTGTATCCGCGCTTCATGCCGATGCTGATGACGGCCGCGGGCACCGTGAAGGCCGCGCGCGTGCTGATTCTGGGCGCGGGCGTCGCGGGCCTGCAGGCGATTGCGACGGCCAAGCGCCTCGGCGCCGTGATCGAAGCGTCCGACGTGCGCCCGGCCGTGAAAGAGCAGATCGAATCGCTGGGCGCGAAATTCCTCGATGTGCCGTACGAAACCGATGAGGAACGCGAAGCGGCTGAAGGCGTCGGTGGCTACGCGCGGCCGATGCCGCCTTCGTGGCTCACGCGCCAGGCGGCGCTCGTCCATGAGCGCGCGAAGCAGGCCGATGTCGTGATCACAACGGCGCTGATTCCAGGCCGCCCCGCGCCGACGCTCATCTCCGTGGAAACCGTGCAGGCGATGAAGCCCGGCTCCGTGCTGATCGACCTCGCGGCGGGACGTGGCCCCGAGTACGAGGGCCGGCGCGGCGGCAACTGTCCGCTGACGGAAGCCGACAAGGTCGTCGTCAAGCATGGCGTGACGATCGCGGGCCATACGAATCTGGCGTCGATGGTCGCGTCGGACGCATCCGCGCTGTATGCACGCAATCTGCTCGACTTCATGAAGCTGATCGTCACGAAGGAAGGCGCGCTCAATATCGATCTCGCGGACGACATCGTCGCGGCCACGCT
>NZ_JAGIPX010000212.1 GCF_017814945.1 Paraburkholderia sp. LEh10 | reverse complement strand
GGCGGCCTCAAATCTGAACTGCAACACTGACGTTTGTTAAAGTGTCGCGCATGAATAAGAAGACGTATCTGCAGTTGCAGCCAGAAGAACGATTGACCATTGCCAGCATGAAGCAGCAGGGCCTGAGCGTGCGGGCGATCGCCCGCACGCTCAGGCGCGCTGCCTCGACCATCAGCCGTGAGCTTGAGCGCAACGCATGTCCTGTGCGAGGCTATGCATCTGCCCCAGCTCAGGTGCTCAGCCAGAGCAGACGCGTTGCAGCGCGGGCACCGCGCAAGCTTGACGAACGCGGCGCGCTCTGGCCAGTTGTGCTCACGTTGCTCGAATGGCGGTGGTCACCGCAGCAGATCAGCGCCAGTCTAAAACGCATGTGGCCCCAAGATTCTTCCATGCACGTCTCACATGAAACCATCTATACCGCCATCTATGCCCGCCCACGCGGCGAACTGCGTCGCGAGCTCGTCGCCTGCCTGCGCCAGGCTCACAGTACACGCAAGCCGCGCACCCGTGGACAGGACCGGCGCGGCCAGCTCGCCGACATGCTCAGCATTCATGTGCGCCCTCCTGAAGTGGAGGATCGTGTCATGCCCGGGCACTGGGAGGGCGACTTTATCAAGGGCGCAGCCAACCGCTCAGCAGTGGGGGTGCTCGTCGAGCGCACCAGCCGGCTGGTGCTGCTCGCAAAGATGGAAGACGCCAGCGCAGCTTCCGCCCTGGTGGGCTTTACTGCCAAACTCAATTCGATCGCTGCGCCACTGCGCCAGAGCCTGACCTATGATCAGGGCAAGGAGATGGCACGACATCAGGAACTGTGTGCCGCCACCGGGGTGCGCGTGTACTTCTGTGATCCACATAGTCCATGGCAGCGCGGTACCTGCGAGAATACGAACGGGCTGCTGCGACAGTACCTCCCCAAGGGCACCGATCTGTCTGTCTTCACTCAGGATGAACTCGACGCCATCGCTGACAGCCTGAACAACAGACCCCGCGCCACTCATGCCTTTCACTCGCCGCTTGAGGTCTTTGCACGCATGCTCGAAACCGCTTCACGCCCTCAAGCTACGTTTCATTAATCGCGTTGCACTTCACTGTTGAAACCGCCCA
>NZ_JAGIPX010000211.1 GCF_017814945.1 Paraburkholderia sp. LEh10 | reverse complement strand
TTACTGACGTGTGCACCAAATAGTGCGTGATGCGTTATACGAGCATGAAGAGAAAAAACGATGCCCGAAAGTTGGATGGAGCCACGCAGGCGCACGTGAGGAAGATGGTCGTGCAAGCGGTGCGCGGCGGGATGACGCAGACTGCGGCGGCGAACATCTACGGTGTGAGCCTGCGAGCGGTGAGCAAATGGATGAAGCTGTCGCGGGAAGGCGGATGGAGAGCGCTGAAGCCTGGCAAGCGAGGCCGCCAGCCGGGAAGTGGCCGGCTGAATCACACGCAGGCCGTGAGGATCCGCAAATTGATCATCGAACGGATGCCGGATCAACTGGCATTGCCGTTCTACCTGTGGACACGCGAATCGGTCGTGCAGCTGATCGAGCGGGAATACGGCGTCACGGTGTCGGCAACGACGGCCGGCCGATATCTCAAGGCGTGGGGTATGAGTGCCCAGAAGCCGGTGAGTCGTGCCTATGAGAGGAACGACACGGCGATTGCGCGATGGCTGGACGAGGACTATCCGGAGATTGCGAAAGAGGCGAAGCAGGAAGAGGCAACCATCCTCTGGGGTGACGAAACGGGGCTGCGCAGCGATCACGTCAGCGGAACGAGTTTCGCCCTCAAAGGGCAAACGCCGCTGGTACGCTCGACGGGAAAGCGCTTCGGCTGCAACATGATCTCGGCGATATCCAATCGTGGGACGTTGAGTTTCATGGTGTTCGAGGGGACGTTCAAAAACGCGACGTTCATCGAATTCATGAAACGCCTGCTCAAACAGGCTACTCGCAAGATATACCTGATCGTCGACGGGCATCCGGTACATCGGTCCGTGGCCGTCAGGCGCTTCGTGGCTGACAATGCCGAACGCCTGCGTCTTATTCGGCTGCCGGGATATTGCCCCGAACTGAACCCGGACGAACTGCTCAATCAGGACGTGAAGACCAATGCGCTCGGCAAGAGTCGACCGACCAGCAAGGCGGAACTGATCGGCAACGTTCGTCGACACCTGCATCGCAGGCAAAAGGAACCTCATGTGATTCGCAACCTGTTCCAGGAAAAACATGTCCGTTACGCTGCCTGAGGAACTACGCACTATTTGATGCACTGGTCAGTAATA
>NZ_JAGIPX010000210.1 GCF_017814945.1 Paraburkholderia sp. LEh10 | reverse complement strand
ACGTCAGAAATATAGCGGACAGATTGGTGCCTAAAAAATGATCGAACAAGGCACGGATCCCGCCCGATTTGTGAAAGTTGCTCGTGAATCTTTGAGCCCAATTTTTCACCTTTTTGAAGCGGGCGTCGCGCGACGCCGGTCCGCTTGACGTGACTCCACACCAGTTCATCTGGATTGAGGTCCGGTGCATAACCGGGCAGGAAATGCAAAATCAACTTGCCCTGCGTACTAGCGACATAGTCCTTAACGACCGCTTTCTTATGCGCTGGCAATCCGTCGACGATCAAATGAACCGGTTTTTTCCGATTGAACATCAACTTCTTGAGCAGTTCCACGAACAACTCGCCGCTCAGCGCCCCGTCATACGTTGCAAACCAGAAAGCCCCCTTCGAATTGACAGCGGACGCGGCGCTCATGCTTTGCCGTTCGCCGGGCCGCTCGACCACCGGCGTCTCACCGCGCGGCGCCCACGTCCTGCCGTGAACCGAGTCGGCACGGAAGCCCGATTCGTCCCAGAAAAAGATATCCGCCTTCTGCTCACGAGCCTGCCTGGCAATGCTCGGATAGATCCTATGAAGAGGGGGCACACAGGGCAATCCTTAAAATCAGCCTGTTGAACCTTACTGAAAGGAGAGAGGATCATGCGCCCAGATCAGACATACGCGACGCACCACCCGGAAGCGCTCGTGCTGGCCGTGTCACTGGAACTCGCCGCCGCCTCGTGGAAGGTCGCGCTGCACGACGGCCGGCGCGAGAAGCCTGCCGTGCACACGGTGGCGCAGCCCCAAGCCGCCGCGCGGCTGCAGGCGGTGCTCGACCTGATCGAGGCGCACCGGCAGAAGTGGTCGCTGCCGGCCGGCGTGCGCGTGGTCGTTTGCTACGAGGCCGGCCAGGAGGCGTTCTGGATCTGTCGCGCACTGCAGGCTGAACACGTCGAGTGCTATGTCGTCGATTCGGCCAGCATTCCGGTGCAGCGCCACAAGCGTCGCGCGAAGACCGACAGGCTCGATGCCATCAGGCTGGTGATCAACCTGCGCGCGTGGCTGCGTGGCGAGCGCGACCGTATGCATGTGGTTCATGTGCCTTCGCCGCAGGACGAGGCCTCGCGCCAGCTGAT
>NZ_JAGIPX010000209.1 GCF_017814945.1 Paraburkholderia sp. LEh10 | reverse complement strand
TGTGAACGGCGGTTGAAAACCGACAATAAACGGCGGCGTCATAGTGCGGCGGCGCCACGCGCGAGGATGAAGACAGACATCACGGAAGCGTTCAACGCACGCTGAACGGGACGTTGATTCAGGGCACGGCGTAGGGAGCCCGTAGGGCGACTGGAGACGTGCCCTGAATCGGGGCGGGCCGTCCGCGTGGTAGAAAGGCGTTTGCCAAAGAAGAAGAACAACAGGCGCAGCGCCGGCCTCAACCGCCAAGTCCAGTCCGGCGCTGCGCCTCCACAGGGTATCCATGTGGCGGGCCTGCCGGCCGGCCGGAGAGCCGTGTGAGCCGTCAGTATCGCATTGCTCACGCGGCCCGTCGACTTGGTTCGACTCCTCCTCATCTTTGGCGTTCTGGAGGAGCCGCCAATGCAGCCGCCCACGGGCCGCCTGTACGTGTGCGCCCGTTGCCGGGCGCAGGTCATCGTCTGCCGCCGTTGTGATAGCGGCCAGACTTACTGCGATCGCGACTGCGCGCAGGCCTCACGCCGAGCCAGCCTGCGAGAGGCTGGTCGCCGTTACCAGCGCAACTGGCGCGGTCGTATGGCGCATGCCGCCAGGATGCGCCGCTATCGCCAGCGGCGCGAGAAAGTGACGCATCACCCTTCCGCCGGGCCCGCCGCTGATGCTCTACTGATCGCGACTTCGACGACATCGGCCAGCGAGACGACTGCCACGATGGCAACCACGCCATCGCCCGGGCATTGCCGCTTCTGTTACTGCGCATGTGAGTTTGTGCGTCATGGGCCATTGCGCCGTCGGGTCTTCCATGAGGTTCGTACTGCTACCGAACAAAAAGGAACCGACCCATGACTATCAAGACTGAAGTTGAGGCGCAGATCCTGCGCTATTATTTAACCCTCCAGATTATGTCGGGTTAGACGTGAGCTCCACCGATCGACCAAAGATTGTCGGTCGTAAAGCAGATGTGCTCAAGCGATTACCCGACATAATTAGAAGCGGCTAAAGACTGTTCAGAAAGTCGAGGAGCTCGTCTGTTGGCTTGAAGCGCCCATGCTTTCCGGGTCGCGGAGTGGCTTTCTCAAGGGCCTCTTCCTTCATCGCAAGAGTCGCTTCGACGTAGAT
>NZ_JAGIPX010000208.1 GCF_017814945.1 Paraburkholderia sp. LEh10 | reverse complement strand
TCCTAGTGTTCCGTCCCAGAAATAACTTTACGTAAATCCAGCATGTTCTATGATCGAGTCATGTGTGCTGGAGACGATCATGGGACGTAAGGGAATCGAGGTTGTCGTGTCCAAACTGGAGCGAGAACAATTGCTGTCAATGAGCCGTTCGCGTTCGCTGCCTCATTCGCTGGTGCGTCGAGCAAAGATCGTCCTGATGGCAGCAGACGGTCATACGAACCAGGAAATCGCGGTGCAATGTGAAGTCACCTCTCCTGCAATCACACATTGGAAGAAGCGCTTCGTCGCGCAGGGGCTCGCCGGTCTGCATGATGAGGCGCGTCCGGGGCGGCCGCGCGCGCACGACGATGAAACGGTAGCCGAGCTACTGGCAAAGGTGCTGCATGAGAAGCCGGACGGCGCAACGCACTGGAGCGTGCGTTCAGCTGCTGCGCAAACGGGTATTTCGAAGAGCTCGGTGGCCCGGTACCTGTCGATGTTCGGTGTGCAGCCTCATCGCTCGAAGAGCTTTAAGCTTTCTACCGATCCGTACTTCGTCGAGAAGGTGCGCGATATTGTTGGCCTGTATCTGAGTCCGCCCACCAACGCCCTGGTACTGTGTGTCGACGAGAAGAGTCAATGCCAGGCACTTGAGCGCACGCAGCCAGTGTTGCCGATGGGTCTAGGCTATCTCGAAGGTGTGACGCACGACTATATCCGGCATGGCACAACAACCTTGTTTGCTGCGCTCAATGCAGCTACGGGCGAGGTCATCGCGCAGTGCAAGTCGCGTCACCGGCATCAGGAGTTTTTGGCCTTTCTGAAACACGTTGATCAGGCAGTTCCGGAGGATCTTGACGTGCATCTGATTGTCGATAACTACGCTACGCATAAGCACCCAAAGGTCAAGGCATGGCTGGCCAGACACACGCGTTATCACATGCACTTCACGCCCACTTATTCGAGCTGGCTCAATCAAGTGGAGCGCTGGTTTGGCATGATCACGCAGCAGGCTATCCGACGCGGATCCTTCAGAAATGTGCGCCAACTCATCACCAGCATCGAGCGCTATGTCGCACGCTACAACCAGCATAACCGTCCGTTTGTCTGGACCGCAACCGCCGACTCTATCCTTCAGAAAGTGGCTCGGTTATGTAAAGTTATTTCTGGGACGGAACACTAG
>NZ_JAGIPX010000207.1 GCF_017814945.1 Paraburkholderia sp. LEh10 | reverse complement strand
CGGGCAAACTCGACTTCTCCGCATTCAACTCGCATGCCCGCTGACGGCCGTTACCCACTGCATTTTCAAAAGAGCCACAAATACAGATCGGGATACCGCTGTTGCCTTTCTGGCCAACCGGATGTAATCCGCTATCGCACGACCGGTCGCCTCTGGCAGCGGCATGACATACATCCGTCTCGATTTGGTCCGTCGGATTCGAAGAGTACCGTCGCGCCAGTTCAAATCGTCGAGCTGAATTTGCACGACTTCACCGGCACGCAAACCAAGATCGACCAAACATCTGACCATCGCATAGTCGCGCAAGCCTGAGGCCGTTTCGCGATCGAATGAATTCAGAATCCTCCTGATCTCCTCATCCGAAAGTGTTTCCGGAAGAGCTGCTAGCCTCCATCTGGCCACATTGGGGACCGCAGCTATCAGCGCTTCGACGCAATCGTCATATTGGGTCATCCGGAATCGCAGATAACTGCGTAAAGCTACGCTCGATGCTTTGGCCACGCCCGCTCCGCATGAGTCCGGATATTGCGTCACAAATCGGTAAACGTCGCGAATTTGCAACTTGGCGATATCTAAGCATTTGTCGCCGAACTGTTGGCGCAGGAAGTCACGAATGATCCGACCACGCTGATATCGTGTGCTGTCCGCAAGCCCGCAAACATCTTCGAGATGCTGGATGAACCGAGAAACTTCATCGCGTATCGCATCAGGTTCGTCTCGCAAAAACCAAGGGACCGCACGCACGCCTAATACAACGAGGAGATGTTGAAGTGCAGCTCTTACATCTACCGCACTTCTCGGAATGGGATCTGGGCAGGTGCAGTGTGAGAGATGGTTCGATACAAAACTGTTGACCAGCCGATAGTCGACCCGAGCGGCGGGTATCCGGCGCTTTGCCACCCAATGCGCAAAGTGCGCAACGCATTTGACGTAGCGGTTGACGGTAGTCGGAGCATAGCCCCGCTCCAGAAGATAATCACAGTACCGCTCTGCAAACGGGGAAAGGACGCTGCGCCACAACCACGCCTGAGGTTGCGGTCGTAGAGGAGTTAAGCCGTTCATGACGATTCTCCCGAAATGGATAACTACCCATCTAGTGTTCCGTCCCAGAAATAACTTTACATAACCGAGCCACTTTCTGAAGGATAGAGTCGGCGGTTGCGGTCCAGA
>NZ_JAGIPX010000206.1 GCF_017814945.1 Paraburkholderia sp. LEh10 | reverse complement strand
TGCCGGTACGGCAGCACCCGGTCATCCGCCCGGATCTCGATCCGGCCGTCCGGATACTCCCAGACCTCGATATACCGGTCGATCAGCCTGCGGTTATCCGGCGTGTCGTCGAGCAGGTACATCACCCGGTCGTACTGCACCGTCAGCGACTTCGTGACCTTGCGCGGCTCGCGCCACGTGAGCACCAGCTCAAGATGCTCGTCGGCCCGCAGCGGCCGGTGCGCATCGAATCCGCTCTTCGGCGGCTTCGCGAAGCGTGCGTTGTAGGCCGCGATGAAGGCGGGCGCATACGCATTGGCTTCGATGACCGTGCTGATGCCGCGCAGGCGCAGCTCCTTCACCAGCCGGTCCTGCAACGTCTGGTGTGCGCGTTCCACGCGCCCCTTCGCCGAACTCGAGTTGGCGCAGAACGCGTCGATGTTCAGCTCGTACATCGCGCGGCCGAAATGCGTCACACGGTTGCCCGTCCTGCCAGCCGATGTATTGCGGAACACGCTCGCCTTGTCGCTGTAGAACGCGCCGGGCTTGCCGTAACGCTCGATATACGCACGCGTTGCCTCAAAGTAGCTGAACGTCGATTCGCTCGCCGTGAAGTGCAACTGCATCAGCCGGCTGGTGGCGTCGTCCACATACACCAGCAGCGTGCATTGCGGCGCCCGGTCCTCGAACCACGCGTGCTCGCTGCCGTCGATCTGCACCAGTTCGCCCAGGCATGCACGCCGCGCACGCGGCTGGTACACCTTCGGCGGTCGCTGCCGGCGCGGCACCCACAGCCCGGCGTCCATCATCAGCCGGCGCACCGTTTCCTTCGCGAGGCGGATGCCGTGACACTCGTACAGCTTCTCGCACGCCAGCGTCGGCCCGAAATCGGCGTAGCGCTCGCGGATGATCGCCAGCGCCCGATCGGCCGTCGCTGCGTCCAGCCGGTTGTTGCTCGGCTTCGCGCGCCGGCCCGATACGAGACCACCCGGGCCGTGCTCGCGCAAGCGGCCCACCAGCCGCCGGATCTGCCGCGTCGTCAGCCCGAGCCGCTCGGCCGCACGCCACGGCCTGAGCGTGCCATCGGCCACGTCCTGTATCACCTTGTACCTGTCCAGCTCGCGCATCGTCATCGTGATCCGTTCTGTCGCAGCCATCGAAGCTCCCGGTGCCGGTCAGCCGGCGGTCGGTCAGCTTACGATGGGCCGAAAAGCGGACATCTGAACTTGGCTAAAAG
>NZ_JAGIPX010000205.1 GCF_017814945.1 Paraburkholderia sp. LEh10 | reverse complement strand
GATTGTAACGATCCTTGAACTCGACGACCGCAGCCCGGACTTCCTCAAGATTCCTGAAGATGCGACCGTGAATGACCTGTTCCTTCAGCGTCCGGTTGAAGCGCTCGGCGACGCCATTCGTTTGTGGCTCGGCAACGAAGGCAAAGCTCGGCGTGACGCCCCAGAACCTGATCTGGTTGAGGAAGTCATCGGCGGTGTATTGCGAACCGTGATCCATGCGCAGTGTCAGGCCGCGACCGACCTCGGCACCCGTGCCGCCGAATTCACCCAGCAGTCCCTGGGCGATTGGCTGCAGGGCGGCGAACCGGTTGCCTGTCTTGACCGCATGCATACCGACGCAGCAGGCGTCGTAATGATCGACTGCGCAGAACACCCAGACCCAGCCGTCATCCACAGTCTCGACGCGCACGCCGTCGGTGCCCCACATTTCGTTCGGGCGGCTCGTCGTGATCGTGCCGTCATGAAAGGCAGCCTTGCCCTGGGGTCGACGATGCGGTGAGAGCAAGGCGTTCTCCCGCATCAGCCGCAGCACACGGGTGCGCGAGACACGGATGTTGCGCAGGATCCGCAACCGCGCCCATACCTTGCGATGGCCCTCGCCGGTAAAGGGCGACGCTGCCAGATCGGCCCGGATGGCCTCCAGAAGGGCAGCGTCCGGCATCGCTGGTTTCGGACCGCGCCGCTGGGCCACGAGTGACACTACGTTGCCCGACTCGCGTGCACGACCGGCATAGATCGTCGAACGCGGGAATCCGAGCACCCGGCAGACCCGCTCCAGCCCATAAGGCTTGCCGGTGCCCGCGGAGATCGTCTGGCTCATTTCGACGACCTCCGGTTGCCCAAAGGGTGTCGGGCCTGCCTTTCCTTGCGCAGGATTTCGACTTCCATGACCAGCTCGCCAATGCGCCGGGTGGCCTCGCCAAGCTTTGCCTCCAGCGGATCGCCCTCGCGCTCCTTGAGGCCGGCATCCATACCGGCCAGGGCACGCTCGCGCCATTCCTCAAGCCGGTATATCGGTACCGATACCTCGCGCGAAATGGCATCCACAGGCTCGCCGCGCAACAGGCGCAGGACGACTTCTTTCTTCCGGTTGGCCGACCACCGCTTCACTTCGCCGGCTGCGCCGGGGGCGCTTCCAGTCGCGCTACGCGCTCCTTCCACCGCCCCCGGCACAACCTCTGCAACATTCAACTTATTCGGCATGTTCAACTCCATTTTCAGACAC
>NZ_JAGIPX010000020.1 GCF_017814945.1 Paraburkholderia sp. LEh10 | reverse complement strand
GCGGCGCAGGCGTTGCCCCTGTGCGGGGCGGCACCTACTTTCTTTGCCGCGGCAAAGAAAGCCGCTCACACCGCCAACCCTTGACGTTGATCCACGGGCTCTTCACCGCCCCGCGCTTCGCACGGCAACCTGCTCGAAAGGCCCGTTGCCAGCGCGCTATCGGAACGCCTCACCCGCTTCATGCGCGTGCGTTGCAGGCCACGCCCTCGACTATCCAGCGCCCCCGTGCGGCAAACCTATGTAGGCCTTCGCGCCGTCAGAACACCTTCGCTGCGCGATGTCTCTGCACTGTTCGGGCGCTGCCCGTGATGCGCGACAACCAACATAGGTTTGCCGAAGGGGGCGCTCAAACGTCAGAGACAGTTAGCTGTTGTGCGAGCGCATGAAGCGGGTGAGGCATTCAATCAGCACGTTGGTAACGGACATGGGCCAGCACACTGCCGCGATAAACATGGGGATGCTGAGGGCCCGTGGACAAGCGTCAAGCATTGGCGGTGTGAGCGGCTTTCTTTGCCTACTTTCTTTGCCGCGGCAAAGAAAGTAGGTGCCGCCCCGCACAGGGGCAACGCCCGCGCCGCGAGGCGCTATCGCGGATGCCAGCGACAGCGGCAAAACATAAAGCGCATCGCGAATGCCAGCGATAGCGGCAGAACACAAACCCCAAATGCCGTCGGCAGACAACAAAAAAAGCGCCATCACCCACGGTCACAACCCATCACCCGCGCTGCGCGTCATCCAGCGCAAGATTCAACTCGAGCACATTCACACGCGGCTCGCCGAACAGCCCAAACTGCCGACCGCGCGTATAACGGTCAACCAGCGCTGCGACATCGTTCGCGTTCATCTTCCGCGCCGCGGCCACGCGCTCCACCTGATACGCCGCCGCCGCCGGCGAGATCTCCGGATCAAGGCCGCTGCCCGACGACGTCACCAGATCCACGGGAACCGCCGTGCCGGCAGGCATATGCCCCGCAGCCTTCAACGCATCCAGCCGGCCCTTGACTTCGTCGGCGAGCGCCGGGTTGATCGGGCCGATGTTCGAGCCGCTCGAACCCTGCGCGTTGTACGGCATCGGCGCGGTCGCCGACAGACGGCCCCAGAAATACTGCGGCGCGTCGAACTGCTGGCCGATCAGGCGTGAGCCCACCACCTTGCCGTCCTTCCCGATCATGCTGCCGTTGGTTTCGTCGTGAAAGACGGCCTGGCCGAATGCCGTCATCACGGCGGGATACGCGAGACCCGTGACAGCCGTCAGCACGGCAAAGATCACGATCATCGGGCGAAAAAGCGAGTTCATGATTCAGCTTCCTTTATTTCTGTCGAACGCTATCGGTCAGGCTTGCATCAAACCCAGCCGCACGTGGCCAGCACCATGTCGATCAGCTTGATCCCGAAGAACGGCACGATGATGCCGCCCAGACCGTAGATCAGCAGATTGCGGCGCAACAGGATCGCGGCGCCGAGCGGCCGGTACTTCACGCCCTTCAGCGCGAGGGGGATCAGCAGTACGATGATCAGCGCGTTGAAGATCACGGCCGACATGATCGCGGACGTCGGCGTCGCCAGATGCATCACGTTCAGCGCGTTCAGCGCCGGGTACGTGGTCGCGAACGCAGCCGGGATGATCGCGAAGTACTTGGCGACGTCGTTGGCAATCGAGAACGTCGTCAGCGAGCCGCGTGTCATCAGCATCTGCTTGCCGATCTCGACGATCTCGATCAGCTTGGTCGGGTTCGAATCGAGGTCGACCATGTTGCCCGCTTCCTTCGCGGCCTGGGTGCCCGTGTTCATCGCGACGGCCACGTCGGCCTGCGCGAGCGCGGGGGCGTCGTTGGTGCCGTCGCCCGTCATCGCGACGAGCCGCCCTTGCGCCTGGTGCTCGCGGATCGTCGCGAGCTTCGCTTCGGGCGTGGCTTCGGCGAGGAAATCGTCGACGCCCGCTTCCGCTGCAATGGCCGCTGCCGTCAGACGGTTGTCGCCCGTCACCATCACTGTCTTGATGCCCATCTTGCGCAGTTCGGCGAAGCGCTCCTTGATGCCGCCTTTCACGACGTCCTTCAGCTCGATCACGCCGAGCACGCGTGCCGCGCCCTCACCCTTGTCCGCGACGACGAGCGGCGTGCTGCCGCGACGCGCGACCTCCGACACAGCGTTCGACACATCGCTCGGGAAGTGCCCGCCATTCGCTTCGACGTAGTTCCTGACTGCATCGGCGGCGCCCTTGCGGATTTCGCGGCCGGGCAGATCGACACCGCTCATGCGCGTCTGCGCGCTGAACGCGATGAACACGGGATGCAGCAAGGCCATGTCGCGCTGGCGAATATTGAAGCGCTGCTTCGCGAGCACGACGATGCTGCGACCTTCCGGCGTTTCGTCGGCGAGCGACGACATTTGAGCGGCATCGGCGAGCGCTTCTTCCGTCACGCCCGCCGCGGGAAGGAACGTCGATGCCTGGCGGTTGCCGAGCGTGATCGTGCCCGTCTTGTCGAGCAGCAGCACGTCGACGTCTCCCGCGGCTTCGACGGCACGGCCCGACGTGGCGATCACGTTCGCCTGCATCATGCGGCTCATGCCCGCCACGCCGATCGCGGACAACAGGCCGCCGATCGTCGTCGGAATCAGGCACACGAGCAGCGCGACGAGCGCGGTGATCGTCACCACATGGCCTGCCTTCGCGGCTTCGACGGAGAACATCGAGAAGGGCAGCAGCGTCGCGGTGGCGAGCAGCAGCACGATGGTCAGCGCGACGAGCAAAATGGTCAGCGCGATTTCGTTCGGCGTTTTCTGACGCTTCGCGCCTTCGACCATCGCGATCATGCGGTCGAGGAACGCCTCGCCCGGATTGGCCGTGACCTTCACGACGATCCAGTCCGACAGCACGCGCGTGCCGCCCGTCACGGACGAGAAGTCGCCGCCCGACTCGCGGATCACAGGCGCGGATTCGCCCGTGATGGCCGACTCGTCGACGGATGCAACGCCTTCGATCACTTCGCCGTCGGCGGGAATCACGTCGCCCGTTTCGACGAGCACGACGTCGCCCTTGCGCAGATCGGAAGCCGTCATGATGCGGATCGGCGACTTCGGGTGCGGCTCGTTGAGCTTCTTCGCCATCACGTCTTTCTTCGCGCTGCGCAGCGATGCCGCCTGCGCCTTCGAGCGCCCTTCGGCGAGCGCTTCGGCGAAGTTCGCGAACAGCACCGTGAACCACAGCCACAGCGACACCGCGAGAATGAAGCCCGCGGGCGCCTCGGCCTGGCCCGCGAGCGCGGCGATCCAGAGGATCGTCGTCAGGATGCTGCCGACGTACACGCAGAACATCACCGGGTTGCGAAACTGCGTGTGCGGTTTGAGTTTCTTGAACGAGTCCACGATCGCCGGGCGCACGAGCGCCGGATCGAACATGGACCGGGTGGCGGAATGGTCAGTCATTTCTTCCTCTAATTCTTCGCCTTCTTTGTTGTGTCGCGGGGGCCGCTGCATCGCGGCCCGTTGTCGGCCCATCGGTGGCCGATCAGTGGCCGATCAGCGGCCCGTGATCATCATCAGATGTTCGACGCCGGGGCCGAGCGCGAGCGCGGGCACATACGTGAGCGCACCGACCAGCAGCACCGTGCCGAGCAGCAGCACGACGAAGAGCGGTCCATGCGTCGGCAGCGTGCCGCCCGTCACCGCGATGCGCTTCTTCGCGGCGAGCGACCCTGCAATCGCGAGCACCGGGATCAGCGAGCCGAAGCGGCCAAACCACATCGCGATAGCGGTGAGCCAGTTGTAGAACGGCGTGCTGACGGTGAGTCCTGCGAACGCGCTGCCGTTGTTGTTCGCAGCCGAGCTGAACGCGTAGAGAATCTCGGAGAAGCCATGCGCGCCAGGATTCATGATCCCCGCCTTGCCCGCGTCGGTGAGAACGGCAATCGACGTCAGGACGAGCACGAGCAGCGGCGTAAGCAGCACGACGATCGACACCATCTTCATCTCATACGCCTCGATCTTCTTGCCGACGTATTCAGGCGTGCGGCCGATCATCAGACCCGCGACGAACACGGCCAGCATCGCGAACACGAGCATCCCGTACAGGCCCGACCCCACGCCGCCGAAGATCACTTCGCCAAGCTGCATCAGCAGCATCGGCACGAGGCCGCCGAGCGGCGTCAGCGAATCGTGCGTATTGGCGACCGCGCCGCACGAAGCCGCCGTCGTTGCAACCGTGAAGATGCCCGACTGCGCGATGCCGAAGCGCGTTTCCTTGCCTTCCATGTTGCCGCCCGGCTGCAGCGCGCTCGCCGACTGGTCGACATGCAGCGACGTGAAGACGGGGTTGCCGCTTTGCTCCGCGGCGATTTCGCCGCCGACGCACACCGCGAACGCGATCGTCATCACGGCGAGCACGGCGACACCCTGCTTGCGGTCGCCGATCACGCGGCCGAACACGAGACACAGCGCGGCGGGAATGATCAGGATCGAGAAGATCTGTACGAAGTTCGAGAACGGCGTCGGATTTTCGAACGGATGCGCGGAGTTGCCGTTGAAGAAGCCGCCGCCGTTCGTGCCGAGCATCTTGATCGCTTCCTGCGTGGCCACGGGGCCCATTGCGATCGTCTGCGTCTTCACGGGCGTGTCGACCATCACCGGGTTGCCCTTCGCGTCCTTCACGGCGTTGCCCTGCGCGTCCGTCTTCGGCGCGGAGTACGTCGTGGTCTGCAGCGTCGGCACGTCCCGATACGACTTGAAGTTCTGGATCACGCCTTGGCTCATGAAGATGGCCGCGATGATCATCGACATCGGCAGCAGCACGTACATCGTCACGCGCGTCATGTCGACCCAGAAGTTGCCGATGGTCTTCGCGGTGTGACGCGCGAAGCCGCGCACCAGCGCCATCACGACGACGATGCCCGTTGCCGCCGACAGGAAGTTCTGCACGGTGAGACCCAGCATCTGCGTCAGATAGCTGACCGTCTGCTCGCCCGAGTAATCCTGCCAGTTGGTGTTGCTGACGAAGCTGACGGCCGTGTTGAACGCGCCGTCGACGGTCATCGCGCCGAACTGCTGCGGATTGCCGGGCAGGAAGTTCTGCACGCGCAACAGCACGTAGAGAAACACGAGGCCCAACACGTTGAATGCGATCGTCGCGATCGCGTAATGCTTCCAGCCCATTTCCTGCGCCGGGTCCACGCCCGCGACGCGATAGAGCAGCCGCTCGATGGGCCCGCCCACTTTGACGACGCGCGAGGTGCCGTCCATCACGCGCGTCAGATAGCGCGAAACGGGCACGGCTGCCGCGAGCAGCACGACGATGAAGGACGCCGGCTGCAGGACATTGTTGAGATTCATTCAATGTCCTCCGCGCGCAGCAGCGCATAGACGAGGTAAACGAACAGGAGCGCGGTCGCCGCCCCAGATAGCCAGAGGATCCAGTTCATGAGCGCGCTCCCTGACCGCGGCCGTAGCGCGGCAACTTCTCGCATCCGGCGATCAACCCAAAGGTCAGCGCAGCAAAAAGCGCGATGCCCCCGACGTACAGCACATCCATTTCATGTTCTCCATTTGTTGGGCGATGGATGTCCCGAACCTTATGCCGATCGGCGTAAAGGGCTGGTCAAAGATGGATGGACGGATATAAAAAACGCGTAAACGGCGTAAACGAAAAAAGCCGCTTCACGTCGCGTGAAGCGGCCTTCGCGGAGGTTGCTCGTGCGGTTGCGGGTTCGGCTGCCGTCGCGGATGCCGATGTAGTTGCAGCCGTTACGGCAACAGCACCGTCGACCCCGTCGTCCTGCGCGCTTCCAGTTCGGCGTGCGCCTTGGCGACATCGGCAAGTGCATAACGCTGGTTGATGCTCGTCTTCACCTTGCCTGACGCGATCACGTCGAACAGCTCGGCCGCCATCGCGTCGTAGTCGCTGCGCTTGCCGATATACGTAAAGAGCGTAGGCCGCGTGAAAAAGAGCGACCCGCGCCCGGCGAACTCCGACGAATCGATGGGCGGCAGCGGGCCCGACGCGTTGCCGAAGCTCACGAACATGCCGAGCGGCGCAAGACAGTCGAGGGAAGCCGTAAACGTATCCTTGCCGATCGAGTCGTACACGACGGGCACGCCCGCGCCATTCGTGATTTCGCGCACGCGCTTCGTGAAGTTCTCGCGCGTGTACACGATGGGATGATCGCAACCGTGCGCCTTCGCGATCTCCGCCTTCTCGTCGGTGCTCACGGTGCCGACCACCGTTGCGCCGAGCGCCTTCGCCCACTGGCACACGAGCAGGCCGACGCCGCCCGCGGCCGCCTGGATCAGGATCGTGTCGCCGGCCTTGACGGGATACGTGCGGCGCAACAGATATTGTGCCGTCAGCCCTTGCAGCATGACGGAAGCGGCTTCTTCGTAGCCGATGGAGTCGGGCAGCTTCACGACCTGCGCGGCGTGCAGCACGCGCTCCTGCGCATACGCGCCGGGCGGCCGCGCGACATAGGCGACGCGATCGCCCGCCTTGAGGGCAGCCACGCCCGCGCCGACGGCCACCACCTCGCCCGCCGCCTCCATGCCGAGCCCGCCTGGCAGCGGCAACGGATAGAGGCCCGTGCGGAAATACACGTCGATATAGTTCAGGCCGACCGCGTGCTGCCTGATGCGGATCTCGCCGTCGCCTGGCTCGCCCACGTCGACATCGACCCACTTCATCACTTCCGGGCCGCCTGTCTTGTCGAATCGAATTGCCTTGGTCATCTTGTCTCCTGATTCGCTCGTGACTGGTTGATGAGGATTGCGCGAACGAACGCGCACGACGCCGTCAGACCTGCTGGGTCAGACGCAGCGTCAGCACGTCGAGGATCATCCGCGCAGTCGAGATATTCGTCGCACACGGAACGTTGTGGACGTCGCACGCGCGCACGAGCGCATTGATGTCCGGCTCGTGCGGCTGCGGCGTCATCGGGTCGCGCAGGAAGATCACCATGTCGACGTTGCCTTCGGCGAGTTGCGCGCCGATCTGCAGGTCGCCGCCGTGCGGGCCCGACAGCATCCGCTCGACTTTCAGTCCGTGCGCGTCCGCGATGCGCGAGCCCGTCGTGCCCGTCGCGATCAGTTCGCAGCGCGCGAGCGTATCAACGTACTCGCCCGCCAGCCGGACGATGTCGTCCTTCTTGTGATCGTGCGCGATCAGCGCGACGCGTGTTGCCATGTCGTTGCTCCTCTTCTGTTGTCGTGATGTGATCGTCGTGAAATGACGCGTGCGGAACGCGCCTGCTCAGTACGTTCCCGGATATGCGCCGCCGTCGATCAGCCAGTTCTGCCCGGTGATGTAGCCCGCGTGCACGCTGCACAGGAACGCGCACGCGCGGCCGAACTCGTCGGGCGTGCCGAAACGGCGCGCGGGGATCGTCGCCATGCGCTGCTTGCGCGCGTCGTCGACGGAAATGTTCTGCGATTTCGCCGATGCCACGAACGTCACCGCGATGCGGTCCGTATCGAAGAGCCCCGGCAGCAGGTTGTTGATCGTCACGCCATCGGGCGCGACCTTGCGCGCGACGCCCGCGACGAAGCCCGTCAGCCCCGAGCGCGCGCCGTTCGACAGGCCGAGCACATCGATGGGCGCCTTCACCGACGAGCTCGTGATGTTGACCACGCGTCCGAAGCGGCGCGCGATCATGCCGTCGATGGTCGCGCGGATCAATTCGATGGGAGTGAGCATGTTGGCTTCGAGCGCGCGGATCCAGTCGTCGTGCGTGAAGTTGCGGAAGTCGCCTGGCGGCGGGCCGCCCGCGTTGTTCACGAGGATGTCAGGCTGCGGACACGCGGCCAGCGCCGCGGCGCGGCCCTCGGGCGTGGTGATGTCGCAGGCCACCGCCTTCACGTCGACGCCCGTTTTCGCGCGGATATCGGCGGCCGTCTGCTCGAGTGTTTCAGCCGTGCGCGCGACGATCGTCACGTTCACGCCTTCGGCCGCCAGCGCCTCGGCGCAGCCGCGCCCCAGTCCCTTGCTCGCCGCGCACACGAGCGCGTTCTTTCCTGCGATTCCCAGATCCATTTGCTTTTCCTGTGCTTTTCACTGTGTGATGCGCGATGCGTGCAACATGCGCGCGCATTGCGCCCGGGTCGGTCAACTGTCCCCCGATTCTAGAAGAATCGACGCGGCGCTGCCGGACCTCGCCGCACTCGCTTTCAATATCTCCCGTCTCTTCCGCGCCCCCTTCCGGTAAACTCGCTGCCATGGCGCAGCCGTTCGCCGCCGCCCGCCGCGGGCCGCGCGAGCGCCGCGCCCTCCATCGACAGCACAGCCCATTTACCGCCGCGAGGCGCCACGTCATGACTCAGGACAGCCGTTTTCCCAATCTCTTCATCCTCGATCACCCGCTGATCCAGCACAAGCTGTCGCACATGCGCGACCGCGACACGTCCACGCGCACGTTCCGCGAACTGTTGCGCGAAATCACGCTGCTGATGGGCTACGAAATCACCCGCAACCTGCCGATGACGACCCGCCGCGTGAGCACGCCGCTCGTCGATATCGACGCGCCCGTGATCGCCGGCAAAAAGCTCGCGATCGTTCCCGTGCTGCGGGCGGGCGTGGGCATGTCGGACGGGCTGCTGGAGCTGATTCCGTCGGCGCGCGTCGGCCATATCGGCGTGTATCGCGACGACGACCACCGCCCCGTCGAGTACCTCGTGCGCCTGCCCGATCTCGAGGACCGCATCTTCATCCTGTGCGATCCGATGGTCGCGACGGGCTACTCGGCCGTGCACGCGATCGACGTGCTCAAGCGCCGTGGCGTCGCGGGCGAGAACATCTCGTTCCTGGCGCTCGTCGCCGCGCCCGAGGGCGTGCAGGTGTTCCAGGACGCGCACCCGGACGTGAAGCTGTACGTCGCGTCGCTCGATTCGCATCTGAACGAGCACGCGTACATCATCCCCGGCCTCGGCGACGCGGGCGACCGGCTATTCGGCACGAAGAACTGACGCGCGCGCTTGCGCGCATCGTCGCGACGCGCGCAAGCACCGGGATGGTCAAGCCGCACGGGCGCGGCGTCGCGCGATTCGCCACCGCGCTTTCGCGATCCCTCGGCGTTGAGCGCCCGCGCCGCGCCGCTCGCCACCGCGGATCTCATCTGGAGCGCATTTCGCGCCGCGCCGCCCGGCACCCGTCCCAATCCGCCAGTCGCGCCCCGCGGGGCCGCCTGTCCCTTCTGCCGCGCACCCCCGGCATGGTAAAATTCGAATCCGCTTATCGAGCGGCACACCCTGCAGGCATCGCCTCGCGGCTTCACAGTCCGCTGGCTTCACAGTCCGCTTTGCGCGCTCACCGGCTTCTGACATGACGCGCGCCGCTTTCGCGATGCCAGCGCGACGTTCCCGTTTTTCGATGCACGCGTGCATGAGCGGCGTGCGCGGTTCGAGCGCCGTGTGCGGCACACCAGGGTGCGACCCAGACTGACATCTGGGCGCGAGCGCGTTTGCACAATTGCACCGGCGCACGGCCCGACAAACGCAACGACAATTGCACTATGCGCGCGCCTCCGTTGGCGCACGCGATGGAGAAAGGTATGGCGGGTCATTCGAAATGGGCCAACATCAAGCATAAGAAAGCAGCGGCCGATGCCAAGAAAGGCAAGATCTGGACGCGGCTCATCAAGGAAATCCAGGTCGCGGCCCGCATGGGCGGCGGCGACATCGACTCGAACCCGCGCCTGCGGCTCGCCGTCGACAAGGCGTACGACGCCAACATGCCGAAGGACAACGTCAACCGCGCGATCCAGCGCGGCGTCGGCGGCGTCGATGGCGCGAGCTACGAGGAAATCCGCTACGAAGGCTACGGCATCGGCGGCGCGGCCATCATCGTCGACACGATGACGGACAACCGCACCCGCACGGTCGCGGAAGTGCGTCACGCGTTCTCGAAGTTCGGCGGCAACATGGGCACGGACGGCTCGGTTTCGTTCATGTTCGACCACGTCGGGCAGTTCCTCTTCGCGCCCGGCACGCCCGAAGACAAGCTGATGGAAGCGGCGCTCGAAGCGGGCGCCGACGACGTCGTCACGAACGACGACGGCAGCATCGAAGTGATCTGCCCGCCGAACGATTTCCCGAAGGTCAAGGCCGCGCTCGAAGCGGCAGGCTTCAAGGCGGAACTCGCGGAAGTGACGATGAAGCCGCAAACGGAAGTCGAGTTCACGGGCGAGGACGCCGTCAAGATGCAGAAGCTGCTCGATGCGCTGGAAAATCTCGACGACGTGCAGGAAGTCTATACAAACGCGGCCATCGCCGACGAGTGAGTACGGAGTGAGCGCGCCGCCCCGGTCCCGCCTTACGTTGGTTCGGTCCGGGACTCGATCGATACCTGGGCAGCTGCCGCGCTCCCCGCTGTTCTCACGGCTCGCTAGCGAGTGGCCATGCGGGCGTATTTGCCGGAACGCCCATGAGCTTTCCGGCCTGTCCGTCGAAGTTTTCGCGACGGTTTTCGTGACGGTTTTCGGCACATCGTCCGGCTCTGTTGGCTGCGTCACAGGCACCGCGTTCGCGTTGTGCGAAGGTACGGACGGATATTCGCGGTTCGCGCCGGCGCGCGGGCCGTTCACGGTTTTTAGCATTCGGGGAATCACATGAAGTTACTCGTCGTCGGTTCCGGCGGTCGCGAACATGCGCTCGCATGGAAGCTCGCGCAGTCGCCACGCGTGCAGCTCGTCTACGTCGCGCCCGGCAACGGCGGCACCGCGCAGGACGACCGCCTGCGCAACGTCGATATCACCGATCTGAACGCGCTCGCCGACTTCGTCGAGAAGGAGCAGATCGCGTTCACGCTGGTCGGTCCGGAGCAGCCGCTCGCGGCGGGCATCGTCAATCTGTTTCGCTCGCGCGGCCTGAAGATCTTCGGACCGTCGAAGGAAGCGGCGCAGCTCGAAAGCTCGAAGGACTTCGCGAAGGCGTTCATGAAGCGTCACGCGATTCCGACGGCCGAATATGAAACCTTCGCGGACGTCGCCGCCGCGCACGCGTACATCGATGCAAAGGGCGCGCCGATCGTGATCAAGGCCGATGGCCTCGCGGCAGGCAAGGGCGTGGTCGTCGCACAGACGCTGGAAGAAGCGCACGCCGCCGTCGACATGATGCTGTCGGACAACAAGCTCGGCGACGCGGGCGCGCGCGTCGTGATCGAAGAGTTCCTGGCCGGCGAGGAAGCGAGCTTCATCGTGATGGTCGACGGCAAGAACGTGCTGGCGCTGGCGTCGAGCCAGGATCACAAGCGTCTGCTGGACGGCGATCAGGGCCCGAACACGGGCGGCATGGGCGCCTACTCGCCGGCGCCCATCGTCACGCCGCAACTGCACGCGCGCGTGATGCGTGAGATCATCCTGCCGACCGTGCGCGGCATGGAGAAGGAAGGCATCCGCTTCACGGGCTTCCTGTACGCGGGCCTGATGATCGACGCGCAGGGCAACCCGAAGACGCTCGAATTCAACTGCCGGATGGGCGACCCCGAAACGCAGCCAATCATGGCGCGCCTGAAGGGCGACTTTTCGAAGATCGTCGAACAGGCGATTGCGGGCACGCTGGATACCGTCGAGCTGGAGTGGGACCGCCGCACGGCGCTGGGCGTCGTGCTGGCTGCGCACAACTATCCGGACACGCCGCGCAAGGGCGATTTGATCAGCGGCATCCCGGCGGAAACGGCGGACGCGGTGACGTTCCACGCCGGCACGACGCTCGCCGACGGCAAGCTGACGACCTCGGGCGGACGCGTGCTTTGTGTCGTCGGGCTGGCGGATTCGGTACGCAGCGCGCAGTCGGTCGCGTACGAGGCGATCAACCACATTTCGTTCGACGGCATGCAGTATCGCCGCGACATCGGTTATCGCGCGGCCAACCGCAAGCACGGCTAACCCTCCCGTTCCACGCCGGCCGGCACTCCGCCGGCGCGGCGCCGGGCATCCACCCGGGCACGCAACGGGACCCTTCGGGGCCACATGGCCCGCGCCGGCGCTACACTTGGGTAGGTCGGCGCGCCAGGCAGCCAGCGGCAGCCCCGTCGATCCCGCCGGACAACCGCCCGGGCGCTGCCGCCGGCCCGTCGTCCCAGGACGCCCACTAACGCCCGTTTGAGTCCGTACCGCGCCAGCGTCCCAACCCGCGGCGCCCGACACATCATGACCGATCCGATTCACGACGCCCGCGACGTCCCGACCGTCCGGACCTGGATGCAAGGCTTGCAGACGCAGATCGCCGACACGCTCGGCGCATTCGACGGCACGCCGTTCGCCACCGACAGCTGGCAACGCGCGCCCGGCGAGAAGCTGCGCGGCGGAGGCTGCACGCGCATTCTGGAAGGCGGCGGGTTTTTCGAGCGCGCGGGCATCGGCTTTTCGGACGTGCAAGGCGATGCGCTGCCCGGCTCGGCGAGCGCGCTGCGCCCGCAGCTCGCGGGACGCGGATTCGAGGCGATGGGCGTGTCGCTGGTGCTGCATCCGCGCAACCCGTACTGCCCGACGGTCCATATGAACGTGCGGCTGCTGGTCGCGACGAAGGCAGGCGAAGCGCCCGTGTTCTGGTTCGGCGGCGGCATGGACCTCACGCCCTACTATGGCTTCGAGGAGGATGCGCAGCACTTTCACCGGGTCTGCCGCGACGCGTTGCAGCCGTATGGCGACGATCTCTACCCGCGCTTCAAGCGCTGGTGCGATGACTACTTTTTCCTGAAGCATCGCAACGAACCGCGTGGCATCGGCGGGATTTTCTTCGACGATTATGCGGAGCCGGGCTTCGAGCAGTCGTTTGCAATGGTCAAGAGCGTCGGCGATGCGTTCCTGGACGCATATCTGCCCATCATCGCAAAACGCCGCGACATGCCGTACGGCGAAGCCCAGCGCGACTTCCAGGCTTACCGGCGCGGCCGCTACGTCGAATTCAACCTGGTGTTCGACCGTGGCACACTGTTTGGGCTGCAAAGCGGCGGCCGCACGGAATCGATCCTGTTGTCGATGCCGCCCGTCGTGAACTGGCGCTACAACTGGCAGCCCGAGCCGGGCACGCCGGAAGCGCGCCTGTACAGCGATTTTCTTGTGCAGCGCGAGTGGATCTGACGCGCCCGCTTCCATCAACAGGCAAAGGAACCGCAACTGAATCCGACCGCTCAATCCGCCACCTCGCACAAGGCGCTGCGCCGACGCATCGGCATACTCGGCGGCACGTTCGATCCCATCCACGAAGGCCACCTCGCGCTTGCGCGGCGCTTCGCCAGCGTGCTCGACCTGACCGAACTCGTGCTGATGCCGGCTGGCCAGCCGTGGCAGAAAGCGGACGTGTCGGCGGCCGAGCATCGGCTCGCGATGACGCACGCCGCCGCCCGGTCGATGAAGCTGCGAGGCGTGAGCGTCAGCGTCGCCACGGATGAAATCGAGCACGACGGCCCCACGTATACGGTCGATACGCTGCAGCGCTGGCGCGAGCGCGAAGGGGCGAACGCGTCGATCTCCCTGCTGATCGGCGCGGATCAACTGGTGCGGCTCGATACCTGGCGCGACTGGCAGCGCCTGTTCGACTACGCGCATGTCGCCGCCGCGACGCGCCCCGGCTTCGACGTGACGGCGGTGCCACCCGCCGTTGCAGCGGCGATCACGCAGCGCGCGGCCAGCGCCGACGTGTTGCAGGCAACGCCGTGCGGTCACCTGCTGATCGACACGTCGCTGGCCTTCGACGTGTCGGCGACCGACATCCGCGCGCACCTGCGCGCGTCGCTCGAAAGCAACGCGCATTTCACCGCGAGCGGCGCCGACGGCAACGGCCAGTCCGCACGAAATCACGTCCCCACGGCTGTGTGGGACTATATTGTTCAACATCATCTGTACCATCGGTAACCATGGATATACGCAAGCTTCAACGCGCGATCGTCGACGGACTCGAAGACGTCAAGGCGCAAGACATTCGGGTGTTCAACACCAGCCACCTCACCGGACTGTTCGACCGCGTGATCGTCGCGAGCGGCACGTCGAACCGCCAGACCAAGGCGCTCGCCTCCAGCGTGCGCGAGAAGGTCAAGGAAGCGGGCGGCGACATCGTCAGCACGGAAGGCGAAGACATTGGCGAATGGGTGCTGGTCGATTGCGGTGACGCCGTCGTGCACATCCTGCAACCGGCGCTTCGCCAGTACTACAACCTCGAAGAGATCTGGGGCGACAAGCCCGTGCGCGTCAAGCTGTCCACGCCGAATCCGTTCGGCGGCGCCCGTCCGTCCGAGCCGCTCGACGACGAAGACGAAGAAGAGGCCCCTGTCGCGCGCCCAGCACGCAAGGCGCCTGCACGCCGCCGTTCGTGAGCGCGCCGCACGCATCGCTGGCCCGGCGCGAGTGACGCAATGAAACTGCATATTCTTGCGGTCGGCCACAAGATGCCCGACTGGATCGCCACGGGCTTCGATGAATACGCGAAGCGCATGCCGCCCGAGTTGCGCATCGAATTGCGTGAGATCAAGCCCGAACAGCGCTCGTCGGGCCGCTCCGCGGAAAGCGTGATGGCCGCCGAGCGGCAGAAGATCGAAGCTGCGCTGCCCAAAAACGCGCGCATCGTCGCGCTCGACGAACGCGGCAAGGACTGGACCACGATGCAACTCGCGGCCGCCCTGCCCGCATGGCAGCAGGATGGGCGCGACGTCGCCTTTCTGATCGGCGGGGCCGATGGACTCGACCCCGAACTGAAGGCGCGCGCCGACATGATGCTGCGCGTGTCGAGCCTCACGCTTCCGCACGCGATGGTTCGCGTGCTGCTTGCCGAGCAGTTGTATCGCGCGTGGACCATCACGCAGAATCATCCGTATCATCGGGCCTGAACACCGGGTCTGAACACGCCCCTATCTTCCCGTCGCGCGTCGTTGCGAACAACCTGGCCGAATGGCCAGGTGCGCGGCTCCCGCCTCGTCTGTTACGCTCAGCACGTTTCGTCGGCTTTGCCCCGCAATGAAGCCGCGCTTTCCCTTTTTCATCAAGACCGATCCATGTCCAATCAGTCCGCTGCTGCGTTTCCGTTCGTTTATCTCGCGTCACAAAGTCCGCGCCGCCAGGAGTTGCTGACTCAACTCGGCGTGCGCTTCGAACTGCTCCTGCCGCGTCCCGATGAAGATGCCGAAGCGCTCGAAGCCGAATTGCCCGGCGAACTGGCGCACGACTATGTGATGCGCGTGTGCGTCGCGAAGGCCCACGCGGCGCGCGCGCGCCTCGTCGCGGGCGGCCATTCGAATGCACCCGTTCTCGTTGCCGATACAACCGTCACGATCGACGATGCGATCCTCGGCAAGCCCGTCGATGTCGATGATGCCGTCGCGATGCTCACGCGCCTCGCGGGCCGCGATCATGAAGTGCTGACGGCCGTTGCCGTCGTCGATGCGCAAGGCGAATTGCTCGCGCCCGCGCTATCGGTTTCGCGCGTGCGGTTTGCTGCAGTGCAAAGCGATGCGCTGCGCCGCTATGCGGCGAGCGGCGAGCCGCTCGGCAAGGCTGGCGCGTACGGCATCCAGGGGCGCGCGGCGGAGTTCATCGAGCATATCGACGGGTCCTATTCAGGTATCATGGGTTTGCCATTGTTTGAAACCGCTGCCCTTCTACGCGCAGCGCGCATCGACTTCTAGAACAACACCATGAACGAAGAAATCCTGATTAACGTTACGCCCCAGGAGACACGCGTAGCGTTGGTCCAGCAGGGCGCAGTGCAGGAGCTTCACGTCGAACGCACGCTGTCGCGCGGGCGGGTCGGCAATGTCTATCTCGGCAAGGTCGTGCGCGTGCTGCCGGGCATGCAGTCCGCGTTCATCGATATCGGCCTGGAACGCGCCGCGTTCCTGCACGTCGCCGATATCTGGCATCCGCGGCTCGCGGGCGAAACGCAACAGCCGGTGCCACATCAGCCCATCGAGAAAATCGTCTTCGAAGGTCAATCGCTGATGGTCCAGGTCGTCAAGGATCCGATCGGCACAAAGGGCGCGCGGCTGTCCACACAGGTGAGCATCGCCGGGCGCACGCTCGTCTATCTGCCGCAGGAACCGCACATCGGCATCTCGCAGAAAATCGAGAGCGAGGCCGAGCGCGAAGCCGTGCGCGCGCGGCTCACGGCGGTGCTGCCCGTCGACGAGAAAGGCGGCTACATCGTGCGCACCATCGCCGAAGATGCGACGGGCGAAGAGCTTGCCGCTGACGTCGCGTATCTGCGCAAGACGTGGGCGACCATTCTTTCGCAGGCGCAGCGCATGCCGCCCACCAGCCTGCTGTATCAGGACCTGAGCCTCGCGCAGCGTGTGCTGCGCGACTTCGTCAATGACGAGACCACGCGCATTCAGGTGGACTCGCGCGAGACGTATCAAAAGCTCGCGGAGTTCGCGGCCGAATTTACGCCTGCCGTGTCGTCGAAATTGCATCACTACACGGGCGAGCGCCCGCTATTCGATCTGTACAACATCGAGACGGAAATCCAGCGCGCGCTGTCGCGGCGCGTCGATCTGAAGTCGGGTGGCTATCTGGTGATCGACCAGACGGAAGCGATGACGACCATCGACGTCAATACGGGCGGCTACGTCGGCGCACGCAATTTCGACGATACGATCTTCAAGACCAATCTCGAAGCGGCGCATACGATCGCGCGCCAGTTGCGGCTGCGCAATCTGGGTGGCGTGATCATCATCGACTTCATCGATATGGAGAACGCCGAGCATCGCGACCAGGTGCTCAATGAACTGAAAAAGGCGCTGGCGCGCGACCGCACGCGCGTGACGGTCAATGGGTTCTCGCAACTCGGGCTCGTCGAGATGACGCGCAAGCGGACCCGCGAATCGCTCGCGCACGTGCTGTGCGAGCCCTGCCCCGTCTGTCAGGGCAAAGGCCAGGTAAAGACGGCGCGCACGGTCTGCTACGACGTGCTGCGGGAAATCCTGCGCGAGTCGCGCCAGTTCAATCCGCGCGAGTTCCGCGTGGTCGCATCGCAGCAGGTGATCGATCTGTTCCTCGAGGAAGAATCCCAACATCTGGCCATGCTGATCGATTTCATCGGCAAGCCGGTGTCGTTGCAGGTCGAGTCGAATCTGAGTCAGGAGCAGTACGACATTGTTCTGATGTAAGCCGCCCCAACCGCGTGCGGTGGCACATCGTTTGCTATAACGCAGTCGACACCGCACGCGGGAGGCGACATGCGCTCCGAACCAGGCGAATACAACGAAGATCAGGCACGCCTTCCCAACCCTTGCTACGACCGACTTCGCGGGCCTTCCGGACATAACGGCGCGGCGTTGCCGAAGAGCTCGCTGACGAGCGCAATAGCCTTCGGCCTCGCCTGGATGTTCGGCCTCGAAGCGCTGCTATCCGACGACGAAAGCCCAGCCGCTGACGCGTCGCACATCAACGGGCCATACTAGATTTCAACGACTTCTGCGTAGCTGTTACCGAGGTTGATCGCGCGCGGCGTCGTCGGCGGTTACGGGAAGCATGAACCTTCACCCACTGTCCTGTTCCGGCAAATCAACTAGACTTTCGTTATGCAGTTGCAATAGACGGAGGCTGCCATGGCTGAGTCAATGATTGGCATCGTGGTCGGCATCGTCGTGCTGGCGGTCATCGCGACGCTGCTTTCGCATCAATTGCGACGCGAGCATCATTTCCGCGACCGGACGATGGGCCGCCTCGACGCGCATCGCTGGTGGGAACGCATGCGGCACCGGCATTGAGCCACCGTTTCGCTGCGCATTCGCACCCGCCGTTCGCGCCGAACCATTCAAACCATCGAACCGCGCCGCTCGCTGCGGCGCACGACATGCGGCGCGTCGCTCGCCCGTGATCCACAGGCCGCCCGACGCGCCCGCACAGCACGGAGGCAATCATGCCCGACGACGCCGCAACCCTGCGTTGGCAGACGGTCGAATATGAAGGCTTCGAGATACACATCGCACCGTCGCTGAAAGACGGCAGCGAGCGCTACACGTATATCGGCTATGTCTGCCATCCCGGCGCGGACCCGAAACTGCCGGGGCATACGGTTCCGTTTCACGCGGACGGCGAGGAGTCGTTCAAGACGCTCGACGATGCGACCTACGAAGCGGTGCACGTCGGCAAGAGCATCGTCGACGGCACGCACCCGGATTTGTCGGTGCTGTCGCTGGTGACGAGCGGCGTTTGACGGCAGCAAACCCGTCTTATCGAATTGCGCGCTGTTCTGCAGTCGAAGGCGTGCCTCTTCGGCAACTCAGGAAAATGCCGACGAGGAAGATGAAAAGATTGCCTTCGGTAAAGTTCAGCAACAGCGAATTCGCAAAGCAGCCGATCGTAAAGGCGAACAGATAAGCGAGCACGATCGTGCGCGCGGGCTCGCGCAGCCCGAGCGCCGAACGTCCGATCTGCACGAGAAGAAACACAAACAGCGCAATGCCGAGCGCGCCCACCTGAATGCCCATCAGCAGGAACTCGTTGTGCGGATTGCCCGCCGTCGCGGCCGCCGCGCCCGTATTGTTGCGCGCGAGGGCGTCGAACTCCTCCCGCACGGTGCCCACGCCACGACCGATGATGGGACGCTCGGCAATCAACTCGAGGCTGCGCCGGTAAAACACGATGCGCACGCCCATCGATGTGTTCTTGTTTGACGTTTCGTACGCGCTGATTTCCTCATGCGTTTCCGCCAGCCGCGAGCCGTGTGCATGCAACGCCGCGTACACGAGACCGCCCGCGACGGCCACCAGCGCAATGCCGCTGCCCCAACGCACCCACGGCTTCACGCCGCGCAGCGACGCGAAATACGTCACCACATAGATCACGATGAACAGAATCGCAATGACTTGCCCCGTGCGCCCCTGCATCATCAGCAGCACGTTGACGATCGCAAGCAGCGCAATCGCATACAGTGCGGCCTTTGCAGCACGCACACGCGACTGCCGCGCGAAGTTCAGCGACAGATAGAACAGCAGCGCCATCATGATGCCCGCGGCAATGTGGTCCTTGAAGACCCACGCCTTGCGGATGGGATCGGTATTCGAATGCCACGGTCCGACCGAGGTCCAGCCCAACCAGTTGGAACACGATAGCAGCAGCGAAAACGTCAGCGCGCCGAACAACGCCCATTTCGCAACCGTCGTCCAGGCCGTCGTGCGGGAATCGCGGAACGTCAGCATCAGCAGCGGCAGATAGACCAGCTTGCGATACTTCATCAGGAAGTCGAACGCATCCACGCGATCGGCGCTCGTCCACGCAATGCTCAGCGTCAGCACACCGGCGAGCAGCAGCGCGGCCACGCTCACCCGGTCGGTCAACAGCGCGCGCCAGTTGCGCCACACTTCCGGCGACAGCAGCGCGCAGACTGCGAACGCCGTCGCAGCGATATTGACGCCCGCAGTGGACAGCGGAACGGCAAACAGCGCAACGAGCGCGAAGGTTCGCGCGAGGATAAGCGGATACGATTCTCTTCTGGCGTGTTGCATGTATGCTTGAACTCTCATTGACGTTTTGCGCTCGCGTAGCCGTTGACCCGAGGCTCGCTGCGTCGGTGGCGGGGCTTGCGTCAGCCGGTGCCTTGTAGTCGGTGCTGCCTGATTCGTCGTGCTTGCGCCGCAAATCGCGCGAACGTCATCATCTCACGGCGGCCATGCGATTTGGTTTTGCCCCGGCCCCGATTCTCCGCGCATGCAACGCATGGAAAGACATCTTTCAGCGTGCGGCGCGACGCAGATAGAACGCCGCGCGCGCATCGAGCGCTTCTCGCGAATACAGCTGCTCGACGGTGCTGCGCGCGGCATCGCCGATCCGGGCGCGCAACGCCGGCTGCACGATCAGTTGATCGAGCATCGCGAGCGCTTCTTGCGGCGTATCGAACAGATAGCCGTTCTCGCCATGTCGAATGACGTCCGCGTAGCCGCCGTGCCGATGGCAGACGACGGGCAAACCGCACGCCATCGCCTCGAGCACGACGCGCCCGAATGTCTCGACGTGCTCGCCCGTGCGGTAATAGAAGATATCGAGCTCGTGAAGAAAGTCCGGCGCCGGCATTGCGCCCTCGGGCAGCAGGCGGATTGCTTCGTCTTGCGGCAACGCGCCTGCGAGTGTCGTCGCGCCCTGCAGCAGCAGCTTGCAGCCACGGGCAACGAGCGTCTTGTAGACGGCGATGTCGTCGGGATGATGCTTGTCGGCGGTATCGCGGCTCAGACGGCCAATGACGGGCTGCGCGCGGGTTGCATGAGCGCGTGGCGCGAAGCGCGCGATATCGATCGGCGATGGCTGGATTTCGCCCGTCACGCCGAGCAGCCGCGCCTGAAACGCGGAGATCAGCACGAGCTCGGTTGCGGGCCAGCGCAACAGCGGCGGATGCGTCGATGTCAGCGCAAGCAGCTTCGGATGAAACGTATTGAAGACATAGACGAGCCGTTCGGGACGCCCGGCGAAATATGGCCACAGACGGTTGCGCCAGTGCGCGCCGACGAACACATAAGTGCCGCCACGCGGCACATCGCCCTTGAGCGGCGCGACACGGCGAATCGGATAGGCGGCCGCCAGTTCCGCCGAGGTGCGCGACGACGTGCTCCAGAGCTGCACGTCGCGCTTGCCGCGCAGCATGTCGTAGAGCCGCAGCGCTTCCTGCTCGCTGCCGCCGTTCGGATTGTGAAAGCCGTTGAAGATGTGAATCATGCCGTCTGTCTGAATGGTGGCCCGTCGCCTCGACCGCGCTTGCAGTGGCGGGCGCGCCTCGCGCGCGGCACCGGGCTGCGCGGGCGATCTGTTCTCCGTTCTGTCTTTATGGGGCGCTCACGCGGCGTTCTGCTGAAACTGAATCCGGTGCAGATGCGCGTACAGCCCGTTCTGGGCGAGCAGCTCGCGATGATTGCCGCGCTCGACGATGCGCCCCGCGTCGAGCACGAGGATGCGGTCCGCGCGTTCGATCGTCGACAGACGATGCGCGATCACGAGCGTCGTGCGGCCCTTCATCAACGTTTCGAGCGCGGCCTGCACATGGCGCTCGGACTCGGAATCGAGCGCCGATGTGGCTTCATCCAGGATCAGGATCGGCGCGTCCTTGTAGACTGCGCGTGCAATCGCGAGACGCTGGCGCTGGCCGCCCGAGAGCATCATGCCGTTGTCGCCGATCAGCGTGTCGATGCCGTTCGGCATGGCGGCCACCGTGTCCCACAGATTGGCCGCGCGCAACGCCGCCTTCACGCGCTCCGCGTCGGCCGTCTGCCCGTAGGCGACGTTGTTCGCAATCGTGTCGTTGAAGAGCACGACGTCCTGGCTCACCATCGCGATCTGGCTGCGCAGCTCGTGAATGCCGTACTCGGGCAGCGCGACGCCGTCGACGAGAATCTGGCCGCCGCTCGGATCGAAGAAACGCGGCAGCAGGTTCACGAGCGTCGTCTTGCCGCTGCCCGACGGACCGGCAAGCGCGACCATCTCGCCCGGCGCGACCTTGAATGACACGCTGTCGAGCGTCTGCCGCTGCATCGGACCGCTCGCGCCATACATGAACGACACGTCGCGGAATTCGACCTCGCCGTTCGAGCGCTCGAGCTTGCGTCCGCCGCCCGCCGGCTCCGACGGCTCGTCGATCAGCCCGAAGATCAGTTCGGCCGCCGTCATGCCGCGCTGCAAAGGCTGGTTCACGTCCATCAGATGCTTGAGCGGCGAAATGATCAGCAGCATCGATGTGACGAACGCGACGAAGCCGCCGACCGTCGTCTGATCGTGCGACGACTGCACGACGGCAATCGTGATGACGACGGCGAGCGCGATCGATGCGAGAAACTGCGTGAGCGGCTGCGCAAGACCGCCCGAGACCGTCATACGCATCGAATAGCCGCGCAGGCGCTTGCTCATCTGCGAGAAGCGGTCGATCTCGTACTGCTCGCCGTTGTGCACCTTGACGACCTTGTAACCGCCCACCGTCTCCTCGACGATGTATGACAGCTCGTTGGTGAGCGTCTGGTGCTCGCGGTTCAGGCGGCGCAGCCGCCGGTTGATCTTGCCGACCAGCCAGCCGATGCCGGGCAGCAGCACCGCGACGATCAGCGTCAGACGCCAGTTCAGATAGAACAAATAGCCGAGCAGGAACACGACCGTCAGCGAATCGCGCACGAGCGTGACCATCACGCCCGTCAGCACGTTCAGGATCTGGTTCACCTCGAAGACGATCGCGTTGATCACCGTGCTCGCCGTTTCGCGCTGGAAGAACGCGACGCTGCTGTGGATCATGCGGTTGAACATGGAGAGCCGCAGCTCGAGCAGGATGCGGTTTGACACATAGGACAGCAGGTAGCCTGACGCGTACTGCGCGACGCCCCGCGCGAGCGCAAGACCGATGACGGCGAGGGGCACGTACCATTTCGCGCTCTCGCTGCTGTGCGTGCCGAAGCCGTGGTCGAGCAGCGGCTTGAGCAGCGCGGGAATCCCCGCCTCGGTGGCGGCGACGACGCCCATCGTGACGATGGCGGCAATGACGATCCAGATGAGCGGCTTCACATAGGGCCACAGACGGCGCAGGACGACGACGGTCGACGATGCTTCACCGGAGCCGATGGGCTTGCTTAACGTTGGCTTGGCGCTCAAGAGATCCTCTGAAAATGCGGACGCGCTGTTGCGCGTCCGTAGCCGCCTCCTCGGGCGGATTGCAAATCGACATTGTAAACCGTCCGGGAGCTCGTTCCGGCACGGGTAAATCATCTGTAATCAACACGTTCGCGCCACCTGCCGCCATCCGGCTGCCCCACGCCGTCGGCGGACAAGGCCCGCGCATCGGGATGCTCGCGATCATCCGTTTCGGCGCTGTGTAAGCGCTGTGCTGTGTAGGCGCTGTGTATACTTGCGCAACTTTCGTTGGGCGACGGCGCCTCGGCTGCACACGGCGCGCACCGGGCGCCCCCTTCCCGCCACCGACTCGCATGACACAACCCACACTCGGCGTCGCCATCATCACGAAGAATGCCGCGCGCAGGCTCGACGAATGCCTGCGCGCCGTCGCGTTTGCCGATGAAATCGTCGTCGTAGACAGCAGCAGCACCGACGCCACCGTCGAGATCGCGCGTTCGCACGGCGCGCGCGTGCTCACGCATGCCGACTGGCCCGGGTTCGGCCCGCAGAAGAACCGCGCGCTGGACGCGCTCGGCACGAGCTGGGTCCTGTCGATCGACGCCGACGAAATCGTCACGCCGGAGCTGGCCGTATCGATCGCCGCCGTGCTCGCCGAACCCGCCGCGGATGTCTATGCCGTCGACCGGCTGTCGGCGTTCTGCGGCCACTGGGTACGCCACAGCGGCTGGTATCCGGACTGGATTCCGCGCCTGTTCAGACGCGGCGCCGCGCGCTTTTCCGACGACCTGGTGCACGAGCGGCTCGTGTTCCATGGGCCCGCGAAACGGCTCGAAGGCAAGCTGATGCACCACTCGTACGAAGACTTCGAGACGGTGCTGCGCAAGCTCGACTCGTACTCGACGCTAGGTGCGCAGCAGCGTCACGCGGCCGGTCAGCGCGGCAGTTTCGGCAAGGCGGTCGCGCGCGGCGCCTGGGCTTTCGTGCGGACGTACCTGCTGCGGCGCGGGTTTCTCGATGGCCGCGCGGGGTTCATGATCGCGCTGTTCAACGCGCAAACCGTGTACTACCGGTTCTTGAAGCTTGAGAAGTTGGGGCGTGACGACGCTTCGAGCCATTGAGCGCTTCGGGCTCCGGGCCGTGTCGGATCAGGCCGGAAAGTCCGTTTGCAGCGCGCCGCCTGCGCGCAAGCGTCCGTGTGAGGCGAAGCTCGAAGCCACGAGACGGTGCCCGCCGTCCGCGTAGGACGCACGCGGGCATCACGCCCCTCAATATACGATCTCGATCGCGCTGCCCGAAAACTCGCTGCGCAGTGCTGCAAGCAGTTCGTCTGTCGGCTTGACGCGCCACGCGTCGCCGAGCCGCACTTCGCCTTCCGCGTTGTCGCTGCGATAGACGATTTGCACGGCAAGACCGTTCGGCAGTGGCGCGGACGGCCGCTGCGGGCGGCCTGCGTCACCACCGAAGCCGCCACGGCCGCCGCCCCGCGCCGCTGGAGCGAGCGCAGCGCTTTGCGCGTCTTCCGGTTTCGCGCGATGCGCTTCCAGCACGGCCCGCAACGCGTGAGCATCTGCGTTGCCGTTCATCTGCACCTTCACTGCCTGCGCGTAGCGCGTGCGTGCGCGGCCGAGGTCCATCGGCGTATCGACGGTGAAGCGGATGCCGCCCGTGAACGCGTCGTTGCGCGCTTGCCCTTGCACGACGAGCAGTTCGTCTTCCTTGAACAGTTGCTTGTGCGCCTCGAACTGCTCGTTGAAGACAGTCACTTCGCACTGGCCCGTGCCGTCGTCGAGCAGCGCGATCAGCATCTTGCCGCGCTGGGTCATCTGCGTGCGCAGCGAGACGATCACGCCCGCCACCAGCTTGTCGCGCCCTTCCTTCAGCTCGCCGATCTTCTGCCGCACGAAGCGGCGCACTTCGTCCTTGTACGCGTCGAACAGATGGCCCGACAGATAGAAGCCGAGCGCCGTCTTCTCTTCCTGCAAGCGGCGCTTGTCCTGCCACGCGGGTTCGTCGACGAGTTCGTGGCCTTGCGACGGCGCGTCGCCCATATCGAACAAGCCCGCCTGCAACGCATTGGCGCTGGCCTGATCGGCCGCTTCCATTGCGAGCGACACCGACGCGATCAGTTGCGCACGGTTCGCGTGGAGCGAATCGAAGGCGCCCGCGCGGATCAGCGCCTCGATCGTGCGGCGATTGACGATACGGCGATCGATCCGGTTGCAGAAGTCGAACAGATCGACGAACGGACCTTCTTCGCGCGCACGCAGGATTTCTTCGATCGCGTTCTGGCCGCTGCCCTTGATCGCGCCGAGACCGTAGCGGATCGTGCGCGAGCGCTTGCCGTCCATTTCCGCCACTGGCTCGAAGCGGTACGCGGACAGATTGATGTCCGGCGGCAGCACGGCCATCTTGTTCGCGATGGAGTCTTCGAACAGGATCTTGACCTTGTCCGTGTCGTCCATCGCGAGCGACATGTTGGCCGCCATGAATTCGGCGGGATGATGCGCCTTGAGCCACGCGGTGTGATACGCGAGCAGCGCGTACGCCGCCGCGTGCGACTTGTTGAAGCCGTAGCCCGCGAACTTCTCCATCAGGTCGAAGGTCTCGTCGGCCTTCTCGCGCGTCAGGCCGTTCTTGGCAGCGCCTTCCGCGAAGATTTCGCGATGCTGGGCCATCTCTTCGGGCTTCTTCTTGCCCATCGCGCGGCGCAGCAGGTCGGCGCCACCCAGCGAATACCCGCCGATGATCTGCGCCATCTGCATCACCTGCTCCTGATAGACCATGATGCCGTAGGTCTCTTTCAGGACAGGCTCGACGCGCGGATCAGGATAGTCGACCGTCTCGCGCCCGTGCTTACGCGCACAGAAGCTCGGGATCAGGTCCATCGGGCCCGGACGGTACAGTGCGACGAGCGCGATGATGTCCTCGAAGCGGTCGGGCTGTGCGTCCTTCAGCATGCCTTGCATGCCGCGGCTTTCCAGCTGGAACACGGCGACCGTATTCGCTTTCTTGAGGATCGAGAACGATGCTGGGTCGTCGAGCGGCACCTGCGCGAGCGACCAGTTTTCCTTCGACGGATCGAGACGGCGAATATAGCGCTCGGCCCAGTCGAGAATGGTCAGCGTGGTCAGGCCCAGAAAGTCGAACTTCACGAGGCCGACGGCTTCGACGTCGTCCTTGTCGTACTGGCTCACGACGCCGCTTTCGTCGCCCTGCGTATAAAGCGGACAGAAATCGGTCAGCTTGCCGGGCGCGATCAGCACGCCGCCCGCGTGCATGCCGACGTTACGCGTGAGGCCTTCGACGCGTTGCGCGAGTTCGAGCAGCTGGCGCACTTCGTCTTCGTTGTCGAAGCGCTCCTGCAACAGCGGCTCTTCCTTCATCGCGTCGGCGATGGTCACGTGCTTGCCGGGCTTGAACGGAATCAGCTTCGCGACGCCGTCCGTGAACATGTAGCCGAGATCGAGCACGCGGCCGATATCGCGCACAGCCGCCTTCGCGGCCATCGTGCCGAACGTCGCTATCTGCGACACGGCGTCCGCGCCGTACTTCTCCTTCACGTACTGGATCACGCGATCGCGGCCGTGCTGGCAGAAATCGATATCGAAGTCAGGCATCGACACCCGCTCCGGATTCAGAAAACGTTCGAACAGCAGGTTGTAGCGCAGCGGATCGAGGTCGGTGATGCCGAGCGCGTAGGCGACGAGCGAGCCCGCGCCCGAGCCCCGGCCCGGACCAACGGGCACGCCGTTGTTCTTCGCCCAGTTGATGAAGTCCGCCACGATCAGGAAGTAGCCGGGGAAGCCCATCTTGATGATCGTGCCGCACTCGAAGTCGAGACGCGCGTAGTACGTTTCGCGCTGCGCGTCGCGCTCGGCCTGGTCCGGGAACAACTGTTCGAGCCGCTTTTCCAGACCTTCCTTCGACAACTGCACCAGATAGTCGTCGAGCGACATGCCGTCAGGTGTCGGGAAGAGCGGCAGCTTAGGTTTGCCGAGTTCGAGCGTCAGGCTGCAGCGCTTCGCGATCTCAACCGTGTTGGCCAGCGCGGACGGAATATCGGCGAACAGCGCGGCCATCTCGTCCTGCGTGCGGAAATACTGATCCGTCGAAAAACGCTTCTGGCGACGCGGATTCGCCAGAATATCCCCCTCGGAAATGCACACGCGCGCCTCGTGCGCGGTGAAGTCGTCGGGCGTCATGAACTGCAACGGGTGCGTCGCGACGACGGGCAGCTTCAGCGACGCCGCCAACGCGACCGCCTGTTGCACATACGCCTCGGCACCCGGCTGTCCGCCGCGTTGCAATTCGATGTAGAACCCGTTGGGAAAAATCTTCGCCCAACGCTGCGCATTGCGCCTCGCGGCCTCTTCGTTGCCCGCGGCGAGCGCAATGCCGACATCGCCGTGCTGCGCGCCCGACAGCGCGAGCAATCCTTGGGCCAAACCACCTTCGAGCCACTGCGCTTCGACTTCCGCGCGCCCACGATACTGGTTCGTCAGCCACGCCTTCGACAGCAGCTCGCACAGGTTCAGGTAGCCCGTCTTGTTCTTGACTAGCAGCAGAATGCGCGACGGCTTATCGCGGTCATCGGGATTCGTGATCCAGACGTCGCAGCCGGCAATGGGTTTGACCCCTTTGCCGCGCGCTTCCTTGTAGAAACGAACGAGGCCGAATGCGTTGCCGAGGTCGGTGAGCGCGAGCGCACCCTGACCGTCCTTGGCAGCGGCTGCGACGACGTCGTCGATGCGCACGATGCCATCGGCAATCGAGAATTCGGAGTGAACGCGGAGATGGACGAAGCGGGGATCTGACATGGGCGACATTGTAACCCCGCCCTTCTGAAAATTTTCGGCGAAACAGCCTGATCAGCCATACGGCCAGTCGAGTTCGCGTGCGAGCTCATCTCGGCGCGGATTGGCGCGCATCGAGGTCGGCCATTTGGGATTATCCGACGCAAGTCAATCTGGCCATTCGGCGGATTGCGGAGCGATTGGCGGGATGAGGGATAATACGGGTTCGAACCAATTCCCTGCCGTACCTGTGCAGCGCCCGCCCGTCGATGCGCGCCGGGGCACGGCGCTTTATCGTTGGACCAGCATGAATATCCTGAATCTCTCGTCCTACCAGTTCGCGACACTCGACAAGATCGTCGAATGGCGGCCGCTCGTCACCGCGCGCTGCAATGAGCTCGGCCTGCGCGGCACGATCCTGCTTGCGCCGGAAGGCATCAACCTGTTTATCGCCGGTGAAATTCCGCAAGTGCGCAAATTTATCGACTACATTCGCCGCGACCCTCTTTTCGAAGGCAAGTTCGCTGAACTGCAGTTCAAGGAGAGCCTGTCGGAGAAGCAGCCGTTCCGTCGCATGCTCGTCAAGCTCAAGCGTGAAATCATCACGATGAAGAAGCCGGCCATCAAGCCGGAACTGGGCCGCGCGCCGTCCGTCGACGCGAACACGCTCAAGGTATGGCTCGATCGCGGCCACGACGACGAAGGCCGCCCCGTCGTCATGCTGGACACGCGCAACGCGTTCGAAGTCGACGTCGGCACGTTCGACAACGCGCTCGACTACCGCATCACGAAGTTCAGCGAGTTCCCTGACGTCATCGAGCAACACCGTGCTGACCTGGAAGGCAAGACGGTCGTGTCGTTCTGCACGGGCGGCATCCGCTGTGAGAAGGCCGCGATCCACATGAAGGAGGTCGGCATCGAGAACGTGTACCAGCTCGAAGGCGGCATCCTGAAGTATTTCGAGGAAGTGGGCGGCGCGCATTACAAGGGCGAATGCTTCGTGTTCGACTATCGCACCGCGCTCGACCCGAACCTGCTCCCCACGGCCACCGTGCAATGCTTCGGCTGCCGCGCGGTCGTCACACCGGAAGGCCAGAAGTCGCCGTTCTACGTGCCGGGCAAGACGTGCGCCGCCTGTCATCCGCAAGCGCAACCGCGAGTCGATGCGGCGCGCGCGGCGTAACGTGCGCGCCGTAGCGCGGTCGACGCCGGCGTTCGGAGCATGACGGCCTATCGCGGACGTTTCGCGCCGTCGCCAACGGGCCCGCTGCATTTCGGTTCGCTGGTCAGCGCGCTGGCAAGCTGGCTCGATGCACGCGCGCATCAAGGCACGTGGCTCGTGCGCATCGAGGACATCGATGGCCCGCGTACCGTTCCCGGCGCAGCGGAAAACATCCTCGCCACACTGGCACGCTTCGGCATGGTGTCCGATGAACCGCCCGTCTGGCAAAGCCAGCGCAAGCCGCTCTATCAGCAGGCGTTCGAGCGCCTGCAGACAACGGGGCTCGTCTATCCGTGCGGCTGCACGCGCAAGGAAATCGCCGACTCACTGCTGCACGTACACGCGCGGCATACCACGCTCGCCTACCCCGGCACCTGTCGCCACGGACTGAACGGCAAGCCTGCGCGCGCATGGCGCTTACGTGTGCCGGACGGCGATGCTGCCATCGTGACGTTCGACGATCGCTGGCAGGGCCAGCAGACCCAGAATCTCGCGACGGAAGTCGGCGATTTCGTGCTGCGCCGGGCCGACGACCAGTGGGCGTATCAACTGGCCGTCGTCGTCGACGATGCGGATCAAAATATCACGCACGTCGTGCGCGGCGCGGATCTGCTCGACTCGACTGCGCGGCAGATCTATCTGCAGCAGTGCCTCCGCGTAGTCACGCCTTCCTGGCTCCACGTGCCCGTTGTGACGAACGACGACGGAGAAAAGCTCAGCAAGCAGACGGGCGCGCTCGCGCTCGACGCAAGCCGGCCCCTCGTCGCATTGAATGATGCAGCGTTACATCTGGGCCTGAAGCTCAGTGAGACAGCCGCGCTGTCGCGCGAAGCGTTTTACGCTGAAGCAATCGCAGCGTGGCCGGCGCGGCTGAAGCGCTGAGAGCCGCGCGAGACATCGCCGGAAAAAACCAAGAAGAAGTAAAGACGGCGCCCACGATGGCGCCGTGATCAGCAGGTCTCGCCGTTCGCGCCGTACACGAACGACAGCACGACATCAGTTCGACGACGTCGTCTTGCGCGGCATGCCGAAGCCGCCCAGCAACGCAGCGAGCGGCTGCTTCGAAGCGGGTTTCTGCGGCGCGGCGGGCGCCTCTTCGCGCGTCGCAGCAGCCGACACCGCCGAAGGCGACGGCTCATACGGCTTGAAGAAGAAATCGTCGACGGGCTGCTGGCGATGGTGCGTCCCATGCGCCGGACGCTCGTGCGCACCCGTCGTCCGGCGGCGGCTGCCGCGGTCGTCGCGGTCGCGCCGCGAGCCGCGCTCGTCGTGATGATGACGCACGGGCATATCGACCGTCAGACGTTGCACCTCCAGCGGACGCTTGATCAGCTTCTCAATATCGGCGAGCTGCTTGCGCTCGTTCGGGCTGTACAGCGACAGCGCATCGCCCGACGCGCCCGCGCGGCCCGTTCGGCCGATCCGGTGCACGTAGTCTTCGGCGTTGAACGGCAAATCGAAGTTGATTACGGCCGGCAGTTCGGCGATATCGAGACCGCGCGCCGCCACATCCGTCGCGACCAGCGCTTCGATTTCGCCGCGCTTGAACGCGTCGAGCGCCTGCATCCGTTCGCTTTGCGTGCGGTCGCCGTGGATCGCCGTCGCCACCACGCCGTCGCGTTCCAGTTGACGCGCAAGGCGGCTCGCGCCGATCTTGCTGTTGCAGAACACGATCACCTGCTTGAGGCTGCGCTCGCGGATCAGTTGCACGACAGCGCCCGTCTTGTCGCCCTCGGCCACTTCGAAGACGATCTGCGTGACGTTCGTCGCCGTCGAGTTGCTGCGCGCAACCTCGATCGTCTGCGGATTGCGCAGATAGGTGGACGCGAGCTTCTTGATTTCAGGCGAAAAAGTCGCCGAGAACAGCAGCGTCTGACGCTCGCTGGGCAGCAGGTTCAGAATGCGCTGCAGATCGGGCAAAAAGCCCATGTCGAGCATCCGGTCGGCCTCGTCGAGCACGAGAATCTGCACCTGGCCGAGATTGGCCGTCTTTTGCTGCACGTGATCGAGCAGGCGCCCCGGCGTCGCGATCAGGATTTCGACGCCGCGCCGCAATTCCGCCGATTGCGGGTTCATATCGACGCCGCCGAACACCACGGCGCTGCGCAGCGCCGTGTGCTTCCCGTACGACTGCACGTTCGCGGCGACCTGGTCGGCGAGTTCGCGCGTCGGCGTGAGGATCAGCGCGCGGACCGGGTGGCGGGCGGGCGACGCGCTCGTGCTCGCGAGCGGCAGCAGACGCTGGAGGATGGGCAGCGAGAAGCTCGCCGTCTTGCCCGTGCCCGTCTGCGCGGCGCCCATCACGTCCCGCCCGCCCAGCACGACGGGAATGGCCTTGGCCTGGATCGGCGTCGGCGTCGTGTAGCCCTGCTCCGCGATGGCTCTGAGAATGTCGGCGTGAAGGCCGAACTGGTCGAAGGTCGCGTTGGTCGGCGTGGTTGCTGTGTCGGACATGGTGGCTTTCGCTAAAAATGCGCCTGCGCGGAACCGCTTGCGCGTTGCCAAAGGCGGGCGCGTCGGCGTCCGCTCAAACTGTTTCTGCAGCTTCTTCTGCAACGGCCAGGGCCGCGGAGGGCATCAGGATGAAGGCGGAGCCACGGTGTCCCGCACGCGACCCGATCACGGGTCGGCAAATATCGGCAAACGTGCGGCCGGCTCCGGCCGGCGGAAACATCCGCCGGAAAGGCCGGTATTGTAGCACTTCAGCACTATTACCCATGGCGCGGACTCGGGGTTTCTGCTTCGGGCCGGCTCGACGCCGTGAAAAGCCGTTCCCGATGCAAGCCGCGCGGCCCGTCGACGGTGACGTATCATGGCCGACGCGGACAGCGTAGACACCGCGCGAGTCAATCGGGTGACAGCGCGGGGTGACAGCGCGCCGACATGCGTCCAACGCCGCGCCGCCAGCATGCTCACCACGTTTCGCGCATCACCATCAGCCGCAGTTCGGTCATGTCTTCGATCGCGTAGCGGATGCCTTCGCGGCCGAGCCCCGAATCCTTCACGCCGCCATACGGCATGTTGTCGACGCGGAATGACGGCACATCGTTGATGACCACGCCGCCCACTTCGAGTTCGTCCCACGCCTCATGCGCGTGCGCGAGCGAATCGGTGAAGATGCCCGCCTGGAGCCCGAAATCGCTGTCGTTGACGGTCGCGAGCGCGCTCTTGAAATCGTCGAACTTTTCGAGAATCGCCACCGGCCCGAACGCCTCCTTGCGATACAGATCGGTGTCGCGCCCGACGTTCTCCAGCAGCGTCGCCTCGAACATCGCGCCGTCCACCTTGCCGCCCGCGACGATCTTCGCGCCCGCCTTCACCGCGCCTTCCATCCAGCCCGCGAGCCGGCGCGACTCGGATTCGGAGATCATCGGACCGACGAAGGTCTTTTCGTCCTTCGGATCGCCCATCTTCAGCGACTTCGTCTTCGCGATCAGCTTCTCGCGCAGCGTGTCGTACAGCGACGCATGCGCGAGAATCCGCTGCACGCCGATGCAGCTTTGCCCCGACTGATAGAACGCACCGAACGCGAGCCGGTCCACGACGTAATCGAGCTTGTCGCGCTGGTCGGCATCGACGATCGCGGCCGCGTTGCCGCCCAGCTCCAGAATCACCTTCTTCTTGCCCGCCTTCGCCTTCAGATCCCAGCCGACGGCGGGCGAGCCCGTGAACGACAGCAGCTTGAAGCGCTCGTCGGTGGTGAAGAGGTCGGCGCCGTCGCGATGCGCGGGCAGGATCGAGAACGCGCCTTTCGGCAGATCCGTTTCCGCGAGAATCTCGCCGATGATCAACGCGCCGATGGGCGTGCGGCTTGCCGGCTTCAACACGAACGGCACGCCCGCCGCCAACGCGGGCGCGACCTTGTGCGCGGCGAGATTCAACGGAAAGTTGAACGGCGAGATGAACGAGCACGGCCCAATCGGCACGCGCTTCACGTACGCGTGATAGCCCTTCGCGCGCGGCGAGATTTCGAGGTTGACGATCTCGCCGTCGATGCGCACCGACTCTTCAGCTGCGACCTTGAACGTATCGATCAGGCGCGTGGCCTCGCCGCGCGAATCGTTGATCGGCTTGCCCGCTTCGATGCACAGCGCCATCGCGAGTTCGTCGAAGCGTTCGCGAAAGCGCTTCACGCAATGTTCGAGCACCGCCTGGCGCTTGAACGGCGGGAACGCGCGCATCTGGGGCATCGCGGCGACGGCGGCACCGATGGCTTGGTCGATCGCTTTCGCGTCGGCGAGCGCGACGCGCGTCGCGACTTCGCCGCTGAACTTGTCGGTGACTTCGAGATCGGTGTTCGCGGCGACGGCTTCGTTTGCGAGGTAGTACGGATAGCTCTTTTGCAACATGACTCGTTCTCCTGGGTCGGATCAGACCGGCGCAGCGAGGCCCATTGCGCAGCGGCCCAAGGCGCGCGCCGAACAAGACGGCGCAACGTTCAAAGCTGCGCCGAAAGCCGCTTGATCTCGCGATTCAACACGCGCTCGTTGTCCGAATAGTCGATGGGCACGTCGATCAGATGCACGCCCGGCGTCGCGAAGCAGTCGCGCACGAGCGGCGCCAGCTCGGCCGCCGCCGCGATGCGGTGCCCGTGCGCGCCGTAGCTCTTCGCGTATTCGACGAAATCGGGATTCTTGAGCGTCATCCCGTAGTCGGGGAAATTCATGTTCTCCTGCTTCCAGCGGATCATGCCGAACGCGTCGTCGCGCAGGATCATCACGACGAGGTCGAGCTTGAGCCGCACGGCCGTCTCCAGTTCCTGCGAGTTCATCATGAAACCGCCGTCGCCGCACACGGCCATCACGTTGCGCTCGGGATGGACGATCTTGGTCGCGATCGCCGACGGCAGCCCGGCGCCCATCGACGCCAGCGCGTTGTCGAGCAGCAGAGAATTTGGCTCATGCGCGCGGTAATAGCGCGCGAACCAGATCTTGTACATGCCGTTGTCGAGACAGATGATGCCGTCGACGGGCATCGTCTCGTACACGTCGTTGACGACGCGCACGGGATACATCGGGAAGCGGTCATCGTGCTGGCCCTTCGCCAGATGCGCCTCGAAATGCTCCTTGATCTCCTTGAAGCGGGCGAAGTCCCAATGCTCGCCCTTGCCACCCAGCGCTTCCTTCAGCTGCCAGACGGCGTTCGCGATATCGCCGACCACTTCGATCTGCGGGAAATACACCGGGTCCACTTCGGCGCCGAGGAAGTTCACGTGAATCACGGTCTTTTCGTTGGCATCCGCGCCGCGCATGAAGAACGGCGGCTTTTCGATCACGTCATGGCCGACGTTGATGATGCAGTCCGCGTGATCGATTGCGCGATGCACGAAGTCGCCATCCGATAACGTCGCGTTGCCGAGCCACAGCGGATGCGATTCGTCGATCACGCCCTTGCCCATTTGCGTGGTGAAAAACGGAATGCCGATCTGATCCACGAATTCGCGCAGCACCTTGCGCGTGGTCTTTCGGTTGCCGCCCGCGCCGATCATCAGCAACGGGTGACGCGCCGCGACGATTGCGTCGACGGCGCGCGCGACGGCCTTTTCCTCGGCGACGGGCCGGCGGCTATAGCTCTTCGGAATCGGCTTGCCGTCGCCCTCTTCGTGCGCGACGTCTTCGGGCAATTCGAGGTGCGTCGCGCCCGGGCGCTCCTCTTCGGCCTGCCGGACAGCCTCGCGCACCGACGCCGGAATATTGCCGATCGACACGATCTGCCGCGTGTACTTGGTGAGCGGCTCCATCATGCGCACCACGTCGACGATCTGGAAGTGGCCCTGCTTGCTCGACTTGATCGGCTTCTGTCCGGTGACCATCAGCATCGGCATGCCGCCGAGCTGCGCGTAGGCGGCCGCTGTCACGAAGTTGGTTGCGCCCGGGCCGAGCGTCGCAAGACAGACGCCCGTGCGGCCCGTCAGACGACCATAAGTCGCGGCCATGAAGCCCGCGGCCTGTTCGTGGCGCGTGAGGATCAGCTTGATTCTGGAGCGCCGCAGCGACTCGAGGAGATCGAGATTTTCTTCGCCGGGAATGCCGAACACATACTCGACGCCTTCGGCTTCCAGCGACTTGACGAACAGATCCGATGCTTTCATGGGAAGGTCTCGCTTGACGAACGAACGCAGACCGGGCCGCTGACGCGGCACGCGGACAAGGATGATCGAAACGATGACAGCCGCGCGATGCTTCGACACGGGCGCGGCCTGTGCGTGGCAGACAGCTTACTACCGGAGAGCAAAACGTGTCGTCTCACGGCACAGCGCGTGCGTGTCGCGCGGGCAATGATCCGAAAGCGCCCGCGAAAAGCGCCGGAACGCAAGAAGACGGTCGAAAATGGCGCGTTCGGCGGGGAGCCGCCACGAGCCGGCACTGCGCGGGAAATCAGGCAACGATCAACGTACATTCAACGCGCAATCAACGCGCAATCAGCGCACGATCGTCACGCAGTCGGACAGAAGCGGCGGCGCGTTCTCGCCGAGCATCGCGTCATAGAGCGTGCCCTGCGGGCCTTTCGTCCACCACGTATAGCTGCCCGCCTGATACCTCGCGCCCGAACCCGACATCACGTTGACGAACAGCATCTGCTTGCCCTTCACGGGCAGCACCGCGAAGCTCTGGCCGTTGGTCGCGGTCAAATACGTGACGTGCAGGATGCGGCCCGTCGCGCACGTGTACTTCTGCGTCACGCGATGCGAGGTCCGGATGTCCGGCAACGGCTGCAACCCCGCGGCGCGGACCGCGTCCGGCACGGCGACGAACGCCAGCATGCCCATCACCCACGCACACCACCTTCTGCTCATCGAACGCCTCGCTTGCTTGATGCCGTCCTGTTTCGGCTGCGCGACCGCCGTCGGGGTTGCGCGGATCAGGGGTCGATCACGCCGGCGCAAGCATCTGTCAGCGCGGCGGCCGCGTGGCCGACGACGGGCACGATCTTCAGTGCCGCCGATGCGACCCGGCACGGCGCGGCGGCGAGTCCGCACCCGCTCGACGCCGCCGTCAACGCGAAAGCCGCCGCGAACAGCGCGATGCGCCGCCCTGCTCAAACCCTGTGTGTTTCACTTTCACGCCAGCCGATCCCTGCCAGCCCGTATCGGGTCCAATGCCTTCGGCGCAACCGCTCGATCTGCGCTGCGCCGCCTCGCGCACAAAGCCCGATGCACGGCCTTACTTCGCCGACACCGGCTTGACGGCTGCGGCAGCCTGCTTCGCGCGCTGGCGCGCCTCGTCGATGTCGCGCCCCGTCGCGAGCGCGACGCCCATGCGGCGCTTGACGAAGCTCTCCGGCTTGCCGAACAGGCGCAGATCCGCGTCCGGCACCGCGAGCGCCTGCGCGACGCCTTCGAAGCCGATGCCCGGCTCGTCGAGCCCGCCGTAGATCACGGCCGACGCGCCCGGCGCACGCAGCGACGTATCGACGGGCAAGCCGAGGATCGCGCGCGCATGCAGTTCGAACTCGGACAGGCGCTGCGACGCGAGCGTCACGAGGCCCGTGTCGTGCGGACGCGGGCTCACTTCCGAGAACCATACGTCATCGCCGCGCACGAAAAGTTCCACGCCGAACAGGCCCCGGCCGCCCAGTGCCGCCGTGACCTTGTGGGCGATCTCGCGCGAGCGTTCGAGCGCGAGCGGGCTCATCGGTTGCGGTTGCCACGACTCGACGTAGTCGCCCGCCACCTGCACGTGGCCGATGGGATCGCAAAAATAGGTGGAGGTCTGTTGTGTGGTGGGATCGATCGCGCGCACGGTGAGCTGCGTGATCTCGTATTCGAAGTCGATAAAGCCTTCGACGATCACACGCCCGCGATTCACGCGCCCGCCCGCCATCGCGTACTGCCAGGCGGGTTCGACGTCCGCGTCGCTCCTGAGCACCGACTGCCCTTTGCCCGATGACGACATCACCGGCTTCACGACGCACGGATAACCGATCTTCGCGATGCCCGCCTTCAGTTCTTCGAGCGAATCGGCGAATGCATACGGCGAAGTCGGCAGGCCGAGCTCCTCGGCAGCAAGACGCCGGATACCTTCGCGGTTCATCGTCAGCTGCGTCGCGCGCGCGGTCGGGATCACTTCGGCAACGCCGTCGGTTTCGATCGCGGCGAGCGCATCGGTGGCGATGGCCTCGATTTCCGGCACGATCAGATGCGGACGTTCCTTCTCGACCAGCGCGCGCAGCGCCTGCGCGTCGGTCATGTCGATCACGTGCGCGCGATGCGCGACCTGATGGCCCGGCGCATTCGGATATCGATCGACCGCGATCACTTCGACGCCGAGCCGCTGCAGCGCGATGATCACTTCCTTGCCCAGTTCGCCCGCGCCGAGCAGCATGACGCGCGTAGCCGAGGTCGAAAGCGGTGTGCCGATGCGTTGGCCGATCTGCATGGAGACTCCAGAGAATTTAACGAAAGCGGGTGGAATGGATCAGTGCGGCGATGTTAACATGCGCGGCCCCTGCGGCTCTGCCCGCCGCGTGCCGATAACCCGGTTGTCAAGCTGTGCGCCGGCGATGATGCGAACCGGGCGACATGCAGCCGACATGCGACCGACACGCGACCGATACGCTGTCGAGGCTTTGCAAGCGGACGGCATGCGGAACTGGCTCGCCGCTTCAGCATTTCGCCTATGCGTTTCGTCGACCGCGTTTGCGCTCGCGTGCGGCAAGCGTAGTGCGATACCCTTACGCCTTCGCCAGTCTAGAGAGGAACGACGATATGCAGCCCACGTCTGCCACGCAACGCGACGCACGCACGAGCGCAACATCCGATGCGCCGTCGAAGGCATCCGACACTGCATCGCGGGTCTCGTTCCGCCGGCGCGCGGGCGCGACGCTCGGCGCCGTGTCGATGGCCGCGTCGGCTGCCGCGCTGCTCGCCGCCTGCGCGCTGCCGAAACACCTCGACACGGACGCCCCGCCGCCCGACCCGTTCAATCCCGCGGCCACGCAACTGCTCGACAACACCGACTGGCAATTGAGCGGCTGGAAAGTCAAGGGCGGCGCCTCGCGCGAAGTGCCCAACGGCGCCAGCGGCGAGCCGATCACCCTCGTGCTGTCCACGCAAAGCGGCCAGCGCCGCGCCAGCGGCTTCTCGGGCTGCAACCGCTACACGGGCGCGTACATGCTGAAGGACGGCAAGCTGGGCTTCGGCCCGCTCGCGGGGACGCGCATGGCGTGCGCGACGCCGGGCGGCAAGATCGAGGGCGCGTATCTCGATGCGCTTGCGCATATCGAGCACTCGGGCGTCGATATGCGCAAGCCGCAGCAGCTGCAACTGATCCTCGATAACGGCGACACGCTCGTGTTCGCCCGGCGCGGCCAATGATCGCGCCGCCGCCGGCAATCGCCGAGCGCATCGGCGCAACCGCGGCGCGGACCGCGATGACGCGCGGCCGCGCATGTGCGGCGCGCGACGCCGGCCTTCGAGGCACGATGCTTCGTCCGATTAAACTCGACGGGCTGCGCCGGCGCGCGCCCGTCATACGTTGATGTCTAGCATGCACACGGTAGTTTTCGGCTGGTTCGGCGCTTCCGCCGTCTGGTTTCTTCCCTTGTTGTGGCGTCTCGTGAAGTCCGCGCTGCCGGGCGGCGCCGGCCTGCGCGGCCCGGGCACGATCAGGCTGTGGCTCGGCTTCATCTGCGTGCTGGTGGCGAGCTGCACGCTGGAGGCGTCGCTCGTCGACGTGCAGGGACTCGACGGTTTCGGCCATGCGCTGGCGGCAGGGCTCACGCATCTGATCGGGCGCGTCGCGGCGCCAATCGCGATGCTCGGCCTGCTCGGACTCGCGCTGCCGTGGCTGATCGGATTCCGGTGGCCGTCGTTCTTCGCGTGGGCCAATGATGCGTTCGGACTCGGCCTGTCGCGCCGCACGCGCGACGACGAACCGCGCGGACGCCCGCGTGCCGCCGATGCGGCGCCCGCGCACAGCAGCGCGCCCATCAATACGATGGCCCCGAAGGCCAACGGCCGTTACGCGCGGCCGACCGTGTGGCGGCCGCCTGCAACGACGACACGCGCCGGAGGCGCGGGTGCGGCAGGCGCGGCGGCGACGGCCGCTGCGGGCGTCGCGGGACATGCGGCGGGTATGCCCCCTGGTTCGTCGCCGGGTTCGCTCTCCAGCCTTAACAATTCGAGAAATGCCGCACGCGCCGACTCAGGCCAACACGCCGCCGGCCGCCAGCCGGGGCGCCCCGCGCCGTGGACGCCCGCCGAGCCTGTCGCGCCCTCCGGCTGGCTCAGCACCGATGCGCCGCGCGCGCATCCGCGTGAAAGCGCTCCCGCGTCGATGGAAAGCGCGCGCGTCACGGCCACGCCGCCCGCCGTGTTCGGCAGCACGGCCGCGCTGCAATCGTCGAAGGCGGCTGCGGCGCGCGGCGCGTCGGCGAATCCGGCCGTGTCTTCGGCACGCTCGGCGGCTTTGCGCGCGGCGTCGCTCGCGCAGGGCCGGCAACCCGTTGCGGCCAACGCCGCTTCATCCGCAGCGCAGCCAGCGCGCCCCGTTGCGTCGCCAGCTTCGCCGGCTGTGCGCCGCGGCACATCGAATCTCCGGGTTCCAGCCTATTTCCGCGCCAACTCATCATCGCCGCAGCCCGTCGAGCCCGCGGCGAGCGTGCAGGAAACGTTGCGCAGCATCGAGGAAAACGCCGCGCGCTGGACGGAGCTCGCTGGTGCGAGCCTTGCCCGGCGGACAGCCGGTGATCCGGCGAAGGCCGTCGAAGCCTGGCCCCCGGCGGAGTCTGGCAACGAAGCAGCCGGGCACGCCACTCAGGCAAACCTGACCGGTTTTGCGGGCATGGCAGGCGGTCCCGTGGTTGCAGGCGCGGCCGCTGTCGCCGCCGTCGATCAGGCCGTCTCGGCGCTGGAAGCAGCCATTGGCAGCGCCCGTGCCGCCGATACGGCAACCGTCAGACGGCAGCCGGACGCGGCGGGAGCGATCGCACCCGTTCAGTCGCCGGTCGAGGCCGTTGGGCCCGCCGCGACGGAGGTCGTTACCGTGCCATTGGCTCGAATGGACGCGATGCCTGCATCGCGGAATGACGCTGCCCATCCGACCGGTAGCGTTTCGGCGGACACTCCACGTGTGAGCTTCGCCGATACCCAACACGAAGCCGAACGCGCGGGCTCGGGCATGGCTGAAGTCACGCCCACTGATACAACCCGTCACCATTCGTTGCCCGAAAGCGGTGAGTCGGCTTCGCGCTCGCGGCAGAACATGGGCTCACCGGCCCCTGTTTCACCGGCCCCTGTGTCGCCGGCCCCTGTCTCACCGGCCCTCGTCTCACCGGCCCTCGTCTCACCGGCCCTCGTCTCACCGGCCCTTGACTCACCGGCCCTTGACTCACCGGCCCTCGTCTCACCGGCCCTTGGCTCACCGGCCCTTGACTCACCGGCTCTCGTCTCACCGGCCCTTGCCTCAGCCGCCCTTGCCTCAGCCGCCCTCGTCTCGAACGCGATGCCGGCAGCGGCTAGCACGACGCTGTACGACGAAGACACCGTGCCGCCCGCACCGGCGACGCGAGACGCAACTTCCTCCGTAGCACCGTCGAAGCCGGCCGACGCGCAAGCACAGGTCGCCACGCCCGAGTCGACGCTGCCAGTCGAAGGCGCGACTCCACGCGTCGAAGCGCAAGCGCAACCGGGCAGCGCGCAGTCCGTCACGGCAACGGCTGAAACTGCTGCGGCAGCAATCCCGACGCCCGTGGTCAGCGACACGAACGCGCATCTTCAGGCTCAAGCGCAAATCGGCTCCGCGCCAGCCGCGTCCGACAGCAAAACAGTTGCTGCGAATGCCGGGCCCCACATTCGACCCATTGCAGACGACGTCGCGACCGGCAGTGTCGAACACGGGCAAGCAGACCTGGCTCCATTGCCCCAACTGACGACGCTCGCCGTCGAAGCGACGCCCACGGGCGACATCATGCCGCCCCTGCAAGCCGTGCAGCCCGCTTCCGCGACTCACGCCGAAGACGACGTGTACGAGCCAGCAGCACAGGCGCAGGACGTTGTTGCGCAGCAGGCGGCGACCGTTGCCACCGTCACCGCATCGGAGCCGCGAATCGAGTTGCACATCGAGCCGCACATCGAGCCGCACATCGAGCCACACATCGAGCCGCACATCGATACGCCGGTGGCGACGCCCACGCACATCGCCGCAGAAGACGCCTCATCGGCAATGGAGCAACCCGCTCACGCGCCCGCTGTCGAAGTCGTTCCCTCATCGCTCGCTCCGTGGGACGCGATGACGCAATCCGTCGCGTTGCTGCGCACGGCCACGGCAAGCGGTTCATCGATGCAAGCGCGACCTGCGCCCGTATCGAACGCGCCCATCTACGTCGATACCAACGCGCCCCTGTCGATCGACGACGACGCTACGCCAGCACAACCCGCCGACGCCGCCAACGAGCCTGCACCGCCAGCCTCGTCGAACATCGTCCGCTTCCCCGGCGCGGCCGCCGTCCCGCACGCGCAGCCGTCCGCGCAGCACATCGTCGGCGGCCGCGCGCCCGACATGCAAGACCAGCCGCAGCCCGAATCCGCCGACGCGCAAGCTGCGCAAGACGCACCACCCGCTCCGGCGCCCCGCGCCGCCGTGCGCGGCCACAGCGGTCCAGCGTTCGAATTCCACGCGCCTTCGGCCTCGCACATCGAACTGCCGAGCCTCGACCTGCTCGCGCCCGCGTCGTCCGATGTCGAGCCCATCAGCGAAGAAAAGCTCGCCGAAACGGGCGCGCTGATCGAACAACGCCTGCAGGAATTCAAGGTGCCCGTGACGGTCGTCGGCGCATCGGCGGGCCCTGTGATCACACGCTTCGAGGTCGAGCCGGCCCTCGGCGTGCGCGGCAGCCAGATCGTCGGGCTGATGAAGGATCTGTCGCGCGGTCTGGGCCTAACGTCGATTCGCGTCGTCGAGACGATTCCAGGCAAGACCTGCATGGGTCTTGAACTGCCGAATGCGAAGCGCCAGACCATTCGCCTTTCCGAGATTCTCCATGCCGATGTCTATCAGCACTCGAAGTCGAATCTGACGCTCGCGATGGGCAAGGACATCACCGGCCACCCCGTCGTCACCGATCTCGCGAAGGCCCCGCATATGCTGGTTGCGGGCACGACAGGCTCGGGCAAGTCGGTCGCGATCAACGCGATGATCGTCTCGCTGCTCTACAAGGCGACGCCCGAGGACGTGCGCCTCATCATGATCGACCCGAAGATGCTGGAGCTTTCCGTGTACGAAGGCATTCCGCATCTGCTCGCGCCCGTCGTCACCGACATGAAGCTCGCGGCGAACGCGCTCAACTGGTGCGTCGGCGAAATGGAGAAGCGCTACCGGCTGATGTCGGCCGTCGGCGTGCGCAACCTGCAAGGCTTCAACCAGAAGATCCGGGACGCCGCCGCGAAAGAGAAGAAGATCGGCAATCCGTTCTCGCTGACGCCCGACGACCCCGAGCCGCTGTCGCCGCTGCCGCTGATCGTCGTCGTGATCGACGAACTGGCCGACCTGATGATGGTCGCGGGCAAGAAGATCGAAGAGTTGATCGCGCGTCTCGCGCAAAAGGCGCGTGCCGCGGGCATCCATCTGATTCTCGCGACGCAGCGCCCTTCCGTCGACGTGATCACGGGTCTCATCAAGGCAAACATCCCGACGCGCGTCGCATTCCAGGTGTCGTCGAAGATCGACTCGCGCACGATCCTCGACCAGATGGGCGCCGAGTCGCTGCTCGGCCAGGGCGACATGCTGTTCCTTCCGCCAGGCACGGGCTATCCGCAACGTGTGCATGGCGCGTTCGTCGCGGACGAGGAAGTGCATCGGATCGTCGAGCATTTGAAGCAGTTCGGCGAGCCGGAATACGTCGAGGGCATTCTTGACGGCCCCACGACGGAAGGCGGCGGCGCTCAGGACCTGTTCGGCGAGACGCCGGACGCGGAAGCCGATCCGCTTTACGACGAAGCCGTCGCGTTCGTCGTGCGCACGCGCCGCGCGTCGATCTCGGCGGTGCAGCGGCAGTTGCGTATCGGCTATAACCGCGCGGCGCGGCTCGTCGAGCAGATGGAGACGGCGGGCCTCGTGTCGGCGATGGGCATCAACGGCAGCCGCGAAGTGCTCGCGCCGGGGCCGGCCGAGTAGGCGCACTTCAGAAGACGGGCCGCGAGCGAGCAGCAGAAATGTCAGACGCATTTCGGCCCGCAACAGCGACGCCTCTTCGCTGTGGTTATCGTCGCGGATCGCGGTCCTGGATCCGTCCGACGGCAACATGACGGGCGGGCGGTTCGCGCGGCCCGCGCCAATTACGACGGCGACACCCACTTGAAATCGACGGGCGATCCGAGATCGATCCGCTTCGGATTCGCTTCCAGTAGGCCGCTCTGCCGATCGCGGCGGAAAACATAAGCCGCGTCGCTGTTCTGGTTGCCGACGATCAGCCATTGCCCCGTCGGATCGATCGAGAACTCTCGCGGCGCTTTTCCGAGACTCGACTGACGCCCTACTTCCCGGAGATGGCCGTTGGCAGGGTCGACCGCGTAGATCAGGATCTCGTTCGCATCGCCCCGGTTGCTAGCGTAGACAAAGCGGCCATCCGGCGACAAATGGATCGCGGCCGCCCCGACTTGACCCTTGAAGCCCGGCTTCGTCATCGGCACGACCTGAAGTTGGGTGAGCTTGCCGTCGTCGTAGCGGAACACGATGACGGTCGCCGTCAACTCGTTCGTCAGGTAGGCGTATTTGCCGTCGGCGCCGAACACGAGATGGCGCGGCCCCGAGCCGGCCTTCATCTCGGTGTAGCGCTGCTGCGTCGGGCCGAACAGGCCGCGGCTGCCATCGGGCGTGTAGCGGTACGAATACAGCTTGTCCGTGCCGAGATCCTGTGCGAACAGATACTTGCCGTCCGGCGAAAACACCGTCGAATGCACGTGCGCATTGTCCTGGCGCCCCTTCACGGGTCCGCCGCCATCGTGATGCACCGTCAGCACGGACGGACCCACGCGGCCGTCCGCTTGCAGCGGAAACACGGCGAAACTGCCGCCGGGATTCGCCGCGACCGAATAGTTGGCCGTCGTCAGATATTTGCCATCGGGCGAAATGCTCAGATAACACGGGTCGTTGCCGTCCGACGACACGCGGTTCAAGAACGTCAATTGCCCGCTCTTCGCATCGAAGCTGAAGGCGCTGATGCCGCCGCGCTGATCGGCGGGCCGGTTGTCGCCGGGCTGCTCGTTCACGGAATACACATAGCGGCCATCGCGCGACGCGAGCACGTACGACGGATTGTCCGTCTTCGCCGACGATACTTGCGTCGCATCGCCCGACTTCGTGTCGAAGCGGTACACATAGATGCCTTCGCTTTTCGGTCCCGTGTACGTGCCGACGATCAGATCGTAGACGCCATCGGCGGGCACGGCGGCCGTGCCTTGAGCAAAGGCCTGCGGAGCGGCAAACGAGGCAATCGATACCATGAGTGTCAAACCTCTTATTATCGAACGTAGAGATGGGCTTGCCCGGTGGCGGGATGACCCGGCCGGCAGGCAACGATGCAACCGGCAATTGAAAGACTCTGGCACGACATGCGCTACGGCTCGTGTACGGCGCTGCATGACGACCTCCTCGCGAAACGGTTATTCGGATCGTGTGTGTCGCTGGTCTGCCGCGCGGCGCGATCGTAGCGTGCCGTTATAGCCATCCACCCGTAATCGCCCCGTGATGGACCCGTGACGGATGCATGACGGCGGCCGCTGGCGCGCTGCGCGCGTCGTCGATGTGATGGTTGGGCAAGTATAGAAGCGCTGCGTGCGTTTCGCCCAGTCCCACGGGCGAACGCGAGTGATCCGCAGGTTGTCTCCTGCAGCCGTCCATTCGAACAATGGAGTCGCCATGAACATCCACATCACCCTTGGCCCGCTCGTCGCGCTGATCGCCGGCATTCTCATCCTGATCGTGCCGCGTTTGCTGAACTACATCGTCGCGCTGTATCTGATCATCATCGGGGTGATCGGGCTGTTCGGCGTCGGAGGCTCCGCGCATTTCTGACGCATGCGCGAGTTCGTCGGCGAGCGGCGTTGGGCCGCTGCCGTGAAGGCGAACGCGCGGGGCGCCTTGCGCCGTCCGCGAATGGGTGCATGCGGGATGCGTGCGGGGTCCGTGCGCGTCGCCGCGCTGCGCAACGACGTCTCGCTGCGTCAGCCGTTCGAAAGCTGTTCGAGACGCCACCGCCCCTGCAGCGACAGGCCACCGACGGCATAATGTCCGTCGGCTTCCCTATAGCGCTTGAAGCAGGCACGTTCGATCAGAAACGCTGCGGCCGTTTCCATCCCGTTGCGTGAAATGCCGAGCGTGCGGAAGTCGAGTGGAAGAAGCGAGTCGTCAGGCAATTGACTCGCGGCGGAGAGAATCGTGATGCAGTCGGATTTCGACGGGTTCAGCATGGCTTATCCTCGAAAACGGCACCGTAGCTGCATGCTGCAACACCGGGCGCCGGTGGGCTGCTATTCGTCGGAGTTCACGTTCAAATCCGATTGTAAGCAGGCAAAACTCGGATTGCCAATACCCCTGACGCGCGCAGATGTGCGAACCAAAACGCACCGCGCGAGTCGGGTAACAATGACGCGCGCGTTCCGTTCGGCGCCGCACGAAGGCGCACTTATTACACGCTGACCAATCGCAAGACCATGCCCGCATTGATCGAAGACTATGCACTCATCGGCGACGGCCATTCGGCCGCGCTCGTCTCTCGTGATGGTTCCGTCGACTGGCTATGCTGGCCGCGTTTCGATTCGGGCGCGTGCTTCGCCGCGCTGCTCGGCACCGAGGACAACGGCCGCTGGCTGATCGCGCCGGCGCAAGACGAACGCGCTGACGACGCTGGCGGCGACACGCGGAGCGCGCCGCCCGATTCGTCACCCGAGCCTTCGCGAGAAGAGCAGCGCGCGAAGACCAACGCGAAGCCCGTGCCGCGCCAGGCCGCTGCGCCCACCACGCGCGCCAGCCGAAGAGACGATGTGGCGGACGACCCGAAAGCAGCCACGGGAACCCGCGACGCCACGCCGCAGAAAAAACCCGGCTTCGCGCGCGCGGCGCGCCGCCGTTATCGCGGCGAGACGCTGATTCTCGAAACCGACTTCGAAACGCCCGACGGCGCCGTCACGCTGATCGACTTCATGCCGCCCGGCAACGGCTGGTCGGAGATGATCCGCATCGTCGTCGGCAGGCGCGGCACCGTGAAGATGCGCATGGAACTGGTGCTGCGCTTCGACTATGGCTTCTCGATTCCGTGGGTCAGCCGGCTCACGCACGAGAGCGGCATCAAGGCGATCGCCGGCCCGGACACCGTCGCGCTGCGCACGCCCGTCGACCTGCGCGGCGAGAACATGAAGACGGTCGCCGAATTCACCGTGTCGGAAGGCGAGCGCGTGCCGTTCTCACTCACCTACTCCGAATCGCATTTGCGCATCCCGCCCACGCGCGATCCGCATACGGCGCTCGCCCGTACCGAGAACCATTGGCTCGAATGGTCGGCGCGCGGCACCGTCGAGGGGCGCTACGCGCCCGCGATACGCCGCTCGTTGCTGACACTGAAGGCGCTCGCCTACGAGCCGACGGGCGGCATCGTCGCCGCGCCGACCACGTCGCTGCCCGAGAAGGTCGGCGGCGCGCGCAACTGGGACTACCGTTACGTGTGGCTGCGCGACGCGACCATCACGCTGCTCGCGATGATGCGCGGCGGCTACTACGACGAAGCGCGCGCATGGCGTTCGTGGCTCGGCCGCGTGATGGCGGGTTCGCCCGAGCAGTTGCAGATCATGTACGGGCTCGCGGGCGAACGGCGTCTGCCCGAATTCGAGATTGACTGGCTGCCTGGCTACGAGAACTCGAAGCCGGTGCGCATCGGCAACAACGCGGTCGGGCAGTTGCAGCTCGACGTCTACGGCGAAGTGATGAACGCGCTGCATCTGGCGCGCGTCGGCGGCTTGCAGGCCGACGAGACCGCCTGGAACGTGCAATGTGCGATGCTCAGGCATCTCGAAACGATCTGGCAGGAGCGCGACGAAGGCATCTGGGAAACGCGCGGCGGCCGTCAGCATTTCACGTTCTCGAAGGTGATGGCGTGGGTCGCGTTCGACCGCGCGATCAAGTCGGCGGTAGCGTTCGATCTGCCCGCGCCGCTCGATCACTGGTATGCGGTGCGCGCGCAAATTCACGCGGATGTATGCGCAAAAAGCTGGAACCCGCAACTCAACGCGTTCACGCAGACGTACGGCGGCGACGAGCTCGACGCGAGCGTGCTGCTGATGCCGCTGCTCGGCTTCCTGCCGCCCTCGGACCCGCGCATCGCGGGCACCGTCAACGCAATCGAGAAGGATCTGATGCACGACGGCTTCGTCATGCGCTACCGCACGACGGAGTTCGACGACGGCCTGCCGCCGGGCGAAGGAACATTTCTCGCGTGCAGCTTCTGGATGGTCGACAACCTCGCGCTGCAGGGCCGCGTCGAAGAAGCGCGCGCGATGTACGAACGATTATTGTCGCTCGCCAATGACGTCGGCCTGCTCGCGGAGGAATATGATCCCGCTTCCGGGCGGCTTGTCGGGAATTTTCCACAAGGGTTTTCCCATGTGGCGCTGGTGCATACGGGATTGAATCTGATGAAGCACGAGCAGGCGATGGCGAGCGCGGCCGGCCAGCCTCCACATGACGGACAAGGCGGCCAGCCGCCCGCTGGCACGTCCGATGCTGATGTCGAATCATCACCCGTCGTCTAAAGAAACGGGACGATTTGACGATGACATGGATATGACGTCTACGCGTGCGCAAGCGCACTGTTGTTGCATTGCACAAATCATATGCCTTCTATATCATCAAGTCGACGGGACGCGCGATAATCGTCGCCACCAACAACACACGTAACCAGAAACGGCCCGCCTCGTCGCGGCGCGTCAAAACACGCTGCCCTGCGCGAACCGCTATAACGCCGGAGCCCCCATGCTCTATCAATTCCATGAATTCCAGCGGGCACTTTTGAGCCCGCTCACCGCCTGGGCTCAGGCTGCCTCGAAATCGTTTGCGAACCCGGCCAGTCCGCTAGCCTACGTGCCAGGTGCGACGCGCCTGTCCGCCGGCTACGAATTGCTGTACCGACTCGGCAAGGACTACGAGAAGCCCGAGTTCAACCTGCATCAGATCGTCAAGGATGGGCGCAACATTCCCATCGTCGAGCAGACGATCGTCGAAAAGCCGTTTTGCCGGCTGTTGCGCTTCAAGCGCTATTCCGACGACAGCGAAGCCGTCACGCAGCTGAAGGAAGAGCCCATCGTGCTGGTATGCGCGCCGCTGTCGGGCCACCATTCGACGCTGCTGCGCGACACCGTGAGCACGCTGCTGCAAGACCATAAGGTGTACATCACGGACTGGATCGACGCGCGCATGGTGCCGCTCGAAGACGGCCCGTTCAATCTGGACGATTACATCGCGTACATCCAGGAGTTCGTCCGCCACATCGGCGCGAAGAATCTGCATGTGATCTCGGTCTGCCAGCCGACCGTCCCCGTGCTCGCCGCCATTTCCCTGATGGCAAGCCGCGGCGAGGACACGCCGCGCACGATGACGATGATGGGCGGCCCGATCGACGCCCGCAAGAGTCCCACGTCCGTCAACTCGCTCGCAACGCAGCACTCGATCGAATGGTTCGAGAACAACGTGATCTACAACGTGCCGCCGAACTATCCGGGCTTCGGCCGCAAGGTGTACCCGGGCTTTCTGCAGCACACGGGCTTTGTCGCAATGAATCCGGAACGCCACGCCGCCTCGCACTGGGACTTCTATCAAAGCCTTTTGCGCGGCGACGAAGAAGACGCGGAAGCGCACCGCCGTTTTTATGACGAATACAACGCGGTGCTCGACATGGCCGCCGAGTACTATCTGCAGACCATCAAGGTCGTGTTCCAGGAGTTCCGTCTCGCCGAGGGCACGTGGGAAGTGAGCGGCGAGCTGGTGCGCCCGCAGGACATCAGGAAGACAGCCCTCTTCACGATCGAAGGCGAGCTCGACGACATCTCCGGCAGCGGCCAGACGCGCGCCGCGCATGAACTGTGCACGGGCATTCCGGAGAAGAACCGCCGCCACTTCACGGCGGAAAAGTGCGGGCACTACGGCATCTTCTCGGGCCGCCGCTGGCGCACGATCATCTATCCGCAGTTGCGCGACTTCATCCTCGAGCACAGCTCGAAGACGACGCGCAAGACGGAAGAGCGCGTCGAAGCGTAAGCGCTGCGCGGGGCAGCGGGCGCACCGTAAGGTTGCGCCTGCATCCGCTGGCGGCGCCGCAACGCGCACACATACGAAAACGGCCTCTTGCGAGGCCGTTTTTCTTTCATGTCGAGCGCGAACCTAGCGGCGCATCAGATACGCGAGCAGGATCTCGGTGTTCATCTGGATCACTTCGCTGCGCTCGGCGGGTGCGCTGAAATCGCGGCCGAGCGTCGCTTCGAGCGTGAAGCGGTTGGACACGATGTAGTAGCCCATGCCCGACAGCGTCACGTAAAAGCGCAGCGGATCGACATTCGTGCGAAACAGCCCCGCGCGCTGGCCACGCTCGAGTATCGAGCCTAGCGTGGCGACGATCGGCGAGATCATTTCGCGGATTCGCGTGGACTTTTGCATATAGCGTGCCTCGTGCAGATTCTCGTTGTTCACGAGCCTCAGCAGTTCGGGATGGTCGCGATAGTAGTCCCACACGAAATGCGCGAGCCGCGTCACGGCCTCAACAGGCGCAACGCCTGCGAGATCGAGCGTGCGCTCGGCTTCCGTGAGCGCGCTGAACGCGTGTTCGAGGACTGCGGTGAAAAGCTGCTCCTTGCTACCGAAGTAGTAGTAGAGCATGCGTTCATTGGTCTCCGCGCGGCGGGCAATTTGATCGACGCGTGCGCCGAACAACCCACCATTCGCAAACTCTTCGGCCGCCGCGAGCAGGATGCGGCGACGGGTGCCTTCAGGATCTCTTTTGATTTTCGGCTGATTCATGGTGGCATGTGCTTCGTGAGCCGCGTAATCCGGATCGCTCGCCGTCCAGTTGCCTGGCCATGCAACGGCGGCGCTGCGCGGGCTGGTTGGTGGGAACACCCTCCTGCGGTCATACAAAAAAGCGTTTTGATTATGGCACATGCTTCAGTAATAACAACTGGGGAAATCGGCGATAATGTGTTTTTGACCGATCGCCGATCACGCTGGCTGGGTCGCCGGCCAGATTCAGCTTTCCGGCACGGTTTGCGCACTGTCAGCTGGCACGCGTCATGCCTGTTTGAATGGCGCAGCAGCATCCAAATGAACCGCGAGCATCCGTCCGTCAGTGACGGGCAGCAGCACGTCCCCACGCCTCGACCGTGACACAGTCCAAAACACTCGCCGATCAGATCGAAGATCTGCTTCCCCAGACGCAATGTACGAAGTGCGGCTACCCCGATTGCCGTGCCTACGCCGAAGCAATTGCAAACGGCAACGCCAACTACAACCAGTGTCCGCCTGGCGGCGCCGAAGGCATCGTGCGGCTCGCCAGCTTGCTCGGCAAGCCCGTGATCCCGCTCAATCCGGCGAACGGCGTCGAGCGGCCGCGCCCCGTCGCGTTCATCGATGAGAACCTGTGCATCGGCTGTACGCTGTGCATGCAGGCTTGTCCTGTCGATGCCATCGTCGGTGCGCCGAAGCAGATGCACACGATGGTCGCCGAGCTGTGCACGGGCTGCGACCTGTGCGTGCCGCCCTGCCCCGTCGACTGTATCGCGATGATTCCCGTCACGGGCGACAAGACAGGCTGGGACGCATGGAGCCAGCAGCAGGCCGACGCCGCGCGCGCACGCCACGACCGTCGCCGCGCGCGGCTCGCGGCGGAACGCGAGGCTGCCGAAGCACGCGCCGCGGCGCGGCGCGCATCGGCGGCAAGTGGCGGCTCTGAGCCGACACACGAAACGTCTGAAGCATCGTCGGCGAGCGCGCCTCCTCCCGCCCCCGCCGACGACGCCGCAGCGAAAAAACGCGCGATCATCCAGGCCGCGCTCGAACGTGCGCGCAAGAAGAAAGAGGAAAACGCAGAGCAGGGCTTCGGGCCGAAGAATACGACGAACGTCAGCGCTGAAACGCAGGCGCAAATTGACGAGGCCGAATCGCGCCGTCGTCGGCTTGGCATCACAAACGGCAATTCCGAATCAGCGCCCAAGCAAGACGACGATCAACGTAAAAAGTCCTAACTCGCCGCATGAACGCGAATAAACGACGCGCGATCTACGAGACGCTTCAGAGCCTGAATCCGCATCCGACGACGGAACTCGAGTACTCGACGCCATTCGAATTGCTGCTCGCGGTGATGTTGTCGGCGCAAGCAACGGATGTCTCCGTGAACAAGGCGATGCGCCGGATGTTTCCCATCGCGAACACGCCGCAGAAGGTATTCGACCTCGGCGAAGAAGGCGTCGCCGACTACATCAAGACGATCGGTCTCTATCGCACGAAAGCGAAGAATGTGATCGCGACGTGCCGCATCCTGCTCGACCAGTATGGCGGCGAAGTGCCCGCCGATCGCGAGGCGCTGGAGAGTCTGCCGGGCGTCGGACGCAAGACCGCGAACGTGGTGCTGAACACGGCGTTCGGCCAACCGACCATCGCCGTCGATACGCACATCTTTCGGGTTGCCAATCGAACGGGACTCGCGCCCGGCAAGGATGTCCGCGCCGTTGAGCTCGCGCTGGAAAAATTCACGCCCGCCGAATTCCGCCACGATGCGCATCATTGGCTGATCCTGCATGGACGCTATGTGTGCAAGGCGCGCCGGCCCGAATGCTGGCATTGCGTGATCGAGCCGCTGTGCGAGTTCAGGCAGAAGACGCCGCCGCCCGATCTTTGATGTGCGCCAAGGTCTGCGTTTTTGCGGGACGGGTTCGCAAACCCTGAACCGCACCGCTCGTGCCCGTGCTGCCCGTCAGCGAGGCCTCGGGCCACGGCGTAAAATGAACCCTCGCGCATAAAGTCCCCGCCCGGCGGCCGCCACGCGCGCTGCGCGATCCACGGCTCGCACCCAGGCCCCATCTGTTTTCACCGTACGAAGTCCATCGATGTTCAATCCCAGCCGCGACGAAGTCCGCCGTTTTTTCACCGACACCTGGCGCAAGCAGCGCGCCGGTGACATCCTGACGCCGCTCGAAGCAATCGCCGCCGACTGGATCATCGAGCACCCCGAGTATCACGCCGATCTCACGGACCCCGACGCGGCCTCGGCGCAGGACTATTCGCCTGAGCGCGGACAGACCAATCCGTTCCTGCATCTGTCGATGCATCTCGCCATCAGCGAACAGTTGTCGATCGATCAGCCGCCCGGCATTCGCGCCGCGCACGACCGGCTCGCCGCGCGCCTCGGCTCGACGCACGACGCGCAGCACGCGATCATGGAATGCCTCGGCGAAACGATCTGGGAAGCGCAGCGTACCAACACGCCGCCCGACACGGACGCCTACCTGCAGCGTATCGAGCGCCGCGCGTCGCGCGACTGACGCATCGAACGCGTCGCGCGTCGCATTCAGAACGATCACGCGAAAAAAGTCGTCGCATGAAAACAGACACCCCGCCGGGGCGGGGTGTCTGTCGAGATCCGTCGGGCAAAATGAAGCGGCTTATTTCTTCTGCACGAGATCGCCGTTCAGCGATTCGATGTATGCGGCGAGGTCCTTCATGTCGCTTTGCGACAGGCTTTGCACCTGCGCCTGCATGATCGCGTTGTTGCGGCCGAGTTGCGGATTGCCGTTACCCATCTGATACTGGCGCAGCGCCCAGTAAATGTAGTCGGCATGCTGCCCCGCGAGCTTCGGATATTCCGGGCTTACCGGCTTGTTCAGGTTCGGGCCGTGGCAAGCCGCGCAGTTGTGGCTCTCGGAAAGCACCTTGCCGTTGCCGGCATCCGCCGCGCGCGCCGCGTTCGACGCGACGACCAAACCGGCCAGCGCGAGCGTCGCGCATGCAGCCTTGACCACCGTATGAAGTGCGTGGGGGTGCTTCTTCATGAATTCTCCTTGTCGACGGCAGTCGGCGCTTTAGCGCTTACTGCCATCCCATGCAACCGGTTGCGCCCGCGAATTGGATGAACAAATGACTCGTGCGTGCCGCAACGACGATCACTTGTCGGGGTTGTTCTTCGATGTGGCAGTCTGCGATGCGTAGTACGCGGCGATGTCAGCGATGTCCTGGTCGGACAGCGACACCGCGATCGCGCGCATCGTGTCGAAATGGCGGTCGCCCTTCTTGTATGCGTGCAGCGCGTTTTCGATATAGGTCTGATTCTGGCCGCCCAGCATCGGCACCCGATAGACCTCGGGGTAAGCCGTACGATAGTCGGGAATACCGTGACAGCCGATGCACATCGCGACCTTGCCCTGGCCCGCCTTGGCATTGCCCACGATATCCGCTGCCTGCGCAGTGACCGCCGAAGTTGCCGCAAATCCCGCGAGCACCGACATCGCTGCGATCACGACATGTTTGCCGACGAATTTGTTCATAGCTCTTATAACCTGGCTTGAGGGGGAACGGGCGCCCAAAAAGGCAACGGCCTGCGCCATTGTTCTTCTTGGGTAGCCACGCAGGCCAAAAAAATCGGCCCAATTGTACCGCGACGCCGCGCCGGACGTCCACCGGACGGGTGTCCGCGCCCTTTGCCGCCAATCCGCCGCGAGGCAAGGCGCACGCATGTGCAGCGGCGCTGCCTGCCACATCTGGCGCGCACCCGGGCGCGGCAGATTGCCGCATGCTCAAAGCGGCAGCTGTTTAGCGTTTCCGGCACCCGCGCCCATCTTTCTGAGCACTTCAGGCGCACTTCCGCCGCGTTTCCGTCAGCGCGACCCGACACACAGGCCGACGTGCCGACCGACCGCCCGAATACGCACAGCAAGCATCGTACGGCGCGGCTGACACCATACGTGAGCCCAATTCGGCACAACAGGGCTTCTGACTTATACTGGAATTTTTCCCGAACGAGCGTCCAGTCATGCGTTTCGAAGGCTCATCGCAATACGTCGCCACCGACGACCTCAAGCTCGCGGTCAACGCCGCCATGACGCTCAAGCGTCCCCTTCTGATCAAGGGCGAGCCGGGCACCGGCAAGACGATGCTCGCGGAGGAAGTCGCGGCGGCCCTCGGCATGCCGCTTCTGCAGTGGCACATCAAGTCGACGACGAAGGCGCAACAGGGCCTGTACGAGTACGACGCCGTCTCGCGTTTGCGCGATTCGCAACTGGGCGACGAGCGGGTGAAAGACATCAGCAACTACATCGTGAAGGGCGTGCTGTGGCAGGCGTTCGAGTCGGACCAGCAGGCGGTGCTGCTGATCGACGAAATCGACAAGGCCGACATCGAATTCCCGAACGATCTGCTGCGCGAACTCGACCGCATGGAGTTCTACGTGTACGAGACGCGCGAACTCGTGAAAGCGAAGCACCGGCCGCTCGTCATCATCACGTCGAACAACGAGAAGGAATTGCCCGACGCGTTCCTGCGCCGCTGTTTCTTCCACTACATCAAGTTCCCCGACCCGTCGACGATGCAGCAGATCGTCGAAGTCCACTATCCGGGCATCAAGCAGGACCTGCTGCGCGCGGCGATGGAAAGCTTCTTCGAATTGCGCAACGTGTCGGGTCTCAAGAAGAAGCCGTCCACGTCCGAACTGCTCGACTGGCTCAAGCTCCTGCTCGCCGAGGATATTCCGCCCGAAGCGTTGCGTTCGAAGGATCAGAAGCAGATCGTGCCGCCGCTGCACGGCGCGCTGCTGAAAAACGAACAGGACGTGGGCCTCTTCGAGCGGCTCGTGTTCATGAATCGCAACAACCGTTGATCGGCGGCTGACAACGCGCCGACAAAGACATCAGCGGACACCCGCGCGACACACCCCGGAGACCACGGCATGCTGATCGATTTTTTCTACACGCTGCGAGCCGCGAAGCTGCCCGTTTCCGTGAAGGAATATCTGACGCTGCTCGAAGCGTTGAAGGAAAGCGTGATACGGCCGTCGCTGGACGACTTCTACTACCTCGCGCGGATGACGCTCGTGAAGGACGAGCAGTACTTCGACAAGTTCGATCAGGCGTTCAGCGCGTATTTCAACGGCGTCGCGCAAAAGGCCGATCTTGCGCTCGACGTGCCGCTCGACTGGCTGAAAAAGAAGCTGCAACGCGATCTGACGCCAGAAGAAAAAGCGCAGATCGAAAAGATGGGCGGCCTCGACAAACTGATGGAGCGCCTGAAAGAACTCTTCGACGAACAGAAAGGCCGTCACGAAGGCGGCAACCGCTGGATCGGCACGGGCGGCACGTCGCCGTTCGGCAATGGCGGCTACAACCCGGAAGGCATCCGCATCGGCGGTGAGACGTCGGGTAGCCGTACGGCCGTGAAAGTGTGGGACCAGCGCGCATATCGCGACTACGACGATCAGGTCGAAATCGGCACGCGCAACATCAAGGTGGCGCTGCGCCGGCTGCGCCGGTTCGCGCGCGAAGGCGCAGCCGAGGAACTCGATCTGCCCGACACGATTCGCAGCACGGCCGCAAACGCCGGCTGGCTCGACCTGAAAATGGTCCCCGAGCGGCACAACAATGTGAAGGTGCTGATGCTGCTTGATGTCGGCGGCTCGATGGACGATCACATCAGGCGCACGGAGGAGCTGTTCTCGGCCGCGAAAGCCGAATTCAAGCACCTCGAGTTTTACTACTTCCACAACTGCGTGTACGACTTCCTGTGGAAGAACAACCGTCGCCGCCACGTCGAGCGGATTGCAACGTGGGACATGCTGCACAAGTTCACGCCCGACTACAAGCTGCTCTTCGTCGGCGACGCGACGATGAGCCCGTACGAAGTGCTGCAACCGGGCGGCTCCGTCGAGTACAACAACGCAGAAGCGGGCGCCGTATGGCTGCGGCGCCTCGCCGATCATTTCCCGCATCACGCGTGGCTGAACCCCGAGCCGGAAGGCTTGTGGGAGTATCGGCAGTCGGTTTCCGTCATACGCGAGGTGCTCGGCCACCGGATGTATCCCCTCACGCTCGCCGGCCTCGAAACCGCGATGCGCATGCTAAGCAAGTAAGACCCCGGCCATTCGGCCCGGTACCGCACCGCGCCGCGCCCGCCGTGCGAAAGCGGGCGCCGGCGGCCCGTCTGGCGTCGCGCTCGCCGCGCGCAAAAGGCGCGTGATACACCCAATAACGCAATACAACAGACACGCAGCATGACATCCCCTTCTTCCCCCGATTTCTCTCCCGCCCGCGCGCCGCTGCAGCCTTTCGCCGACACGTCGCTGTCGGCGCTCGTCGCCGGTTTTGTCGCGATGATGACGGGCTATACGAGCTCGCTCGTGCTGATGTTTCAGGCAGGCCGCGCCGCGCATCTCACCGATGCGCAGATTTCGTCGTGGATCTGGGCGCTGTCGATGGGCATGGCGCTGGGCACGATCGGCCTGTCGCTGCGCTTTCGCGCGCCCATCGTGGTCGCGTGGTCGACGCCCGGCGCGGCGCTGCTCGTGTCGTCGCTGCCGCACGTCGCGTATCCCGAAGCGATCGGCGCATTCGTCGTGTGCGCGCTGCTGCTGACGCTGGTCGGACTGACGGGCTGGTTCGACACACTGATGAAGAAGATTCCCGCCGGCATCGCGGCGGCGCTGCTGGCGGGCATCCTGTTCGAAATCGGCATCGAGATATTCCGCGCCGCGCAATTCCAGACGGCGCTCGTGCTGGCGATGTTCTTCACCTATCTGGCGATCAAGCGCCTTGCGCCGCGCTACGCGATTCCCGCGACGCTCGTCGTCGGCACGGCCGTTGCAGGCGCGCTCGGCCTGCTCGATTTCAGCCGCTTTCACGTCGCGCTCGCCGCGCCCGTGCTGACGATGCCGTCGTTCTCGCTGGCGGCTGTCGTCAGCATCGGCATTCCGCTTTTCGTCGTCGCGATGGCGTCGCAGAACGTACCGGGCATCGCCGTGCTGCGCGCAGACGGCTACCAGACGCCATCGGCGCCGCTGATCGCGACGACGGGGGTCGCCTCGCTGCTGCTCGCGCCGTTCGGCTCGCATGGCGTGAACCTCGCGGCGATCACGGCCGCGATCTGCACGGGCCGCGAAGCGCATGAAGACAGGACGAGACGCTATATGGCGGCCGTCTGGTGCGGCGTGTTCTGTCTGGTCGCGGGCATCTTCGGCGCGACGATCGCCGCGCTGTTCGGCTCGCTGCCGAAGGCGCTGGTGGTGTCTGTCGCCGCGCTCGCGCTGTTCGGCTCGATCATGAGCGGCCTTACGAACGCGATGCAGGACGCGCGGCAACGGGAAGCAGCGCTCGTCACTTTCATGGTGACGTCGTCGGGGCTCACGCTGCTGTCGATCGGGTCCGCGTTCTGGGGACTCGTCGCAGGACTGGTGACGCATGTCGTGCTGAACGCGCGGCGCGCATGATGCTGCAAGTCCGGCGCGCCCGCGCCGAAAGCGCACGAGCGCGCATGCGCAAACGAGGCACGAGCCGACGGCGCAACGCGCATGACCGCCCGGCGCGAACGGACGGGCGGGCGCCCCTGTCAAACCAGCGTCAATCAATCCGCCATAGAATAGAAGTATCGGGCGGCGTTCCACGGTAAGCTTTCCGGTTGCAACGTGGACACTGCGGATGACGTTCGCCAGGCCGTGCAGTTCAGTCGTGACGGCATCGCGCGGCATCATCATTTCCTGGACCATGGCGCGCGTGCGCCTCGAAGCGAAGGCTCGACATGACTACTGCACTCGATCAACTCAAGCAATACACCACGGTCGTCGCGGACACCGGGGACTTCCAGCAACTCGCGCAATACAAGCCGCAGGACGCGACGACGAATCCGTCGCTGGTCCTGAAGGCCGTGCAGAAGGACGAATACAAGCCGCTGCTCGAAAAGACCGTGCGCGATCACGCATCGAAACCCGTCGGCGCGATCATCGACCACCTGCTCATCGCCTTCGGCACCGAAATCCTGAAGATCGTGCCGGGCCGCGTGTCGACGGAAGTCGACGCGCGCCTGTCGTTCGACACGAAAGCGTCGATCGACAAGGCGCATGAACTCATCAAGCTGTACGAAGCGCAAGGCATTGGCCGCGAGCGCGTGCTGATCAAGCTCGCGTCGACGTGGGAAGGCATCCGCGCCGCCGAAGTCCTGCAGAAGGACGGCATCAGGTGCAACATGACACTGCTGTTCTCGCTCGCGCAAGCCGTCGCCGCGGCGGAAGCGGGCGCGCAACTGATTTCGCCGTTCGTCGGCCGCATCTACGACTGGTACAAGAAGAACGCGGGCAGCAACTGGGACGAAGCGCGCGACGGCGGCGCGAACGATCCGGGCGTGCAATCGGTGCGCCGCATCTATGCGTACTACAAGAAGTTCGGCTACCCGACGGAAGTGATGGGCGCGAGCTTCCGCACCACGAGCCAGATTCTCGAACTGGCGGGTTGCGATCTGCTGACGATCAGCCCGGACCTGCTGCAAAAGCTGCACGACAGCACGGACAAGGTCGAGCGCAAGCTGTCGCCGGAAGCGAGCAAGAACGCGGAGATCGCCCGCGTGCCGACGGACGAGCCGTCGTTCCGCTTCCTCGTCAACGACGAAGCGATGGCCACCGAAAAGCTCTCCGAAGGTATTCGCGTGTTCGCCGCAGATGCGATCAAGCTCGAGAAGGTGATCGAAGGGCTGCGTTAAGCGTCCTCCGTAGCGATTGCCAGATCAGCAGGCAAGCGCGCGCGGCCCGCAAGGGCGCGCGCGCTTTTTTGCGTGCTCGTCGCCCGCCCTTTTCTTCTGCAATCTTTTCTCAATCCGTAAGCGCGCTGCCGGTGCGCGGCACCTTCTACTTCGGTCAACACAGTTTCACATCCGATGCGGCAGCGGCGACTACAATCGTTCGCACGTATTCGTTCCATTGCAGTCGATGATTGCATCGTTCGCATGGAACGATGTGTCAATTGAAAGGAGGCATCGATGCAAATCCAACCCTATCTGTTTTTCAATGGCCGTTGCGAAGAGGCGCTGAAGTTCTACGGCGAGAAGCTCGGTGCGCAAGTGCTGTTCCAGATGCGTTTCAAGGACGCGCCGCCGAATCCCGAGCAGCCCATCCGTCCCGGCACCGAAGAAAAGATCATGCACGCAAGCGTCCGGATCGGCTCGACGGAACTGATGGCGTCGGACGGCAATTGCGACGGCCAGGCGGCGACGCACGCGGGCTACAGCCTGTCGATCACCGTCGACGATCCGTCGCAAGGCGAAAAGACCTTTAACGCGATTTCAGAAGGCGGCAACGTCATGATGCCGTGGCAGGCGACGTTCTGGAGCAGCGGCTTCGGCATGGCCGTCGACCGGTTCGGCGTGATGTGGATGGTCACCAACCCGCACGAAGGCGACAAGCACCCGAGCTGATACGCGGATCAGCTCGCGGGCGCGCCGCCTTCGATATTCCACTTCGGCTCCGCGCCTGCCAGCAACGCGCGCATGCGCTCGACCTGCTCCGCGAATCGCTGTGCGAGCCAGTATGGCCCCTGAAGATCAGGGGCCATTTCTTTGCACGAGCGCGGCGCGCCCTGCTCATCCGCTGCGAACCGCCCGCCCATTCCGGAATCGGCACGCGTCGCAGCCTCGACCGATGAACCGGACACAGCGACCGCATCCGGCATCCGGAAATGCGTCGCGCCCGCGAAACGCAATGCGCGCGCCGTGGCGAGCAGCGTCATGCGCACGGCATTCGCTTCCGCTGCGCACTGCTGCGCGAACGCATCACGCAACTCCGCGTGCGCGAGCGTGCCCGTCGACAGCATTTCGAGCGCGCTCAACATCGAACGGTGCAGGCGCTGGATCTCGTCGAGCTGGCCGATGGGAAGGTCGATCTCCTTCGCCACCGACGGCATCAGCGAGCGCAACTGCACGAGGCGTTTGCCCATGCGGATAAACGCGGCGAGCTGCTCGTCGCTGCCGATGGGCACGCCCGTCATCATCCGCGTATAGAGGCGCGCGCATTCGCGCAGGTTGTCCGCGAGCAGATAGCGCCATGAATAGGTCGCGTGCAACGGCAAAGCAAACGAAAACGCGAGCGCGATCACGATGCCGATCAGCACGTTCAACGTGCGCCACAGGCCCGTATCGATCATGTTGTCGCCGTGGCCGGCGACGATGCACATCGTAATCGCCGTCAGCAGCGCGACGTAACCCGCCGTGCCGATCGCGAACCATGCGCACACGCCGGCGATCAGCGACATCAGCACATAGGTGAGCGGCAGCGAATCGAACAGGTTCTGCTGCAGGATCAGCGCGAGCCCGAGCGTGGCGCCGAGCAACGTGCCCGCCGCGCGCTCGGCCGCCTTCTTGCGGATGTTGCCGTGATGCTGCAGCCCGCCGATCACGACGAGCAGCGTCACCGACGACCAGATGCCATGCGGAATATCGATGCCCGTCGTCGCGAGGATCGACACGAGCATTGCCAGGCCGACGCGCAGGCTATGAAAGAGCTTCGCGTGCCGGTAACGGTAGAACGGCGACGTAACGGCTCGCACGATGCGTCCGACCCGCGTGCGGCGCGGCGCGAGGCGCGCGGTGACAGCGTCGTTCGAGCCCGGCGGCGTGCCGGCGCGCTTGCCAGGTGGATTCGGTTGCGGGTCGGCGAGAGCCATCGGTTATCTCGGTTGGTTCGGCGTGCGAGCCGTCGGACGTGCGAAGCGCCATCCCACGAGCATAAACGATGCGCGGATCGAGTGTCGTATTGGGCGGCATGCGTGCGCGTCCTGTGTCCATTTCCTGCATCCCGATTGCGCATGCCGCCGCGCCAACAAAAAAGCCCGCAGCGTCTGCTGCGGGCTTCGTATCAGGCGGAGAACCGCCTGGCGGGATCAGGTTTCCTGCACGTCCAGATAGTCTTCCGGACGCGTGCGGTCTTCGGCGTGCTTCATGCCCGCCGCTCGCACCGCGAGGCTGACGACGATCGACACGACGAGGTTGACGATCAGCGACCACACGGCCGCATAGCCCGGAATCGCGAAGCCGCCGATATGGATCGTGTAGATCGAGCCCGCAAGCTTCAGCGAGATCGCCATCCATGTGCCGACGGCAATGCCGACGGCCCAGCCGAGCAGCAGACCGCGATAGTCGAGCATGCGCGTGTACAGGCCGAGCACGATCGCGGGCAGCGTCTGGATGATCCAGATGCCGCCGAGCAGTTGCAGCTGGATCGCGTACGTGAGCGGCAGGCCCAGAATGAACGCCACGGCGCCGACCTTCACGATCAGCGACACCAGCTTCGCGATGTTGGTCTCCTGCTCATGCGACATGTTGCGGTTGACGAACTCCTTGTGGATGTTGCGCGTGTACAGGTTCGCCGCTGCGATCGACATGATCGCGGCGGGCACCAGCGCGCCGATGCCGATCGCCGCGAACGCGACGCCGACGAACCACGACGGGAAGTAATGCAGGAACAGCGCCGGCACCGCGAAGTTCGGGCCGAAGGCCTTGAAGTACGGCGCAAACTCCGGCATGTCCTTCACGCCCGCGGCGAGCGCCATGAAGCCGAGCAGCGCGAGCAGGCCGAGCACCAGCGAGTACGCGGGCAGCATCGCCATGTTGCGGCGGATCGTGTTGCCCGACGACGAGGACAGAATCGCCGTGACCGAGTGCGGATACAGGAAGAGGGCAAGCGCCGATCCCATGGCCAACGTCGCGTACGCGCTATAGCCGTTGAGACTCGACACGTCCGGCGCCTTGAGCAGCAACTTGGCGGGCGGCACTGCGCCGAAGATATGGCCGAAGCCGCCCAGTTGCGGCGGAATCACGATGACCGCGGCGGCGATCGTGATGTAGATCAGCACGTCCTTGACGACGGCGATCATCGCCGGCGCGCGCAGACCCGACGTGTACGTGTAGGCGGCGAGAATCGCGAACGCGATGATCAGCGGCAGATCGCCGACGAAGCCCTTCGTGTCGAAGCCGAGCGCGCCGATCACCACTTCGATGCCGACCAGTTGCAGCGCGATGTACGGCATCGTCGCGACGATGCCCGTCACGGCGACGGCGAGCGCGAGCATGCGGCTGCCGTAGCGCGCGCTGACGAAGTCGGCGGACGTCACGAAGCCTTGACGCTTCGCGATGCTCCACAGCTTCGGGAACACGACGAACGCAAACGGATAGATGAGGATCGTATAAGGCAGCGCGAAGAAGCCCGTCGCGCCCGCGCCGAACACGAGCGCCGGCACGGCGATGAACGTGTAGGCGGTGTACAGGTCGCCACCCAGCAGGAACCACGTGACGATCGTGCCGAAGCGCCGGCCGCCGAGGCCCCACTCTTCCAGATGCGCGAGATCGCCGCGACGCCAGTGCGCGGCAATGAAGCCGAGAATCGTGACACCGATGAAAAATAGAACGAAAACAAAAGTTGCGACTGCGTTCATTGCGCGCCTCCCTTCGAGCGCGTCTTTGTCTTGAAGTACACGACGGCCGTGATCACTGCACTGATCAACACCCACAGGAGCTGATACCAGTAGAAGAACGGGAAGTCGAACAGTTGCGGTTCGATCTTGTTGTAGGACGGCACCCAGATCATCGCGATCCAGGGCAACAGCAATAGCCACAGCCAGTGCTTGCTGGCCTTGGTGGCGTCGGCGTCGTGAGCCATGACGTCTCCTCTTTCCTTTTATTGAATTGTGTCCCGCGTCTGGCGGGCAGATGGACCCGGCTACGGATAGCAGCCTGGGCGCCCCGAAAGCATCGAAAGAGTATCGGAGTGGCGAACGACCGGTCAAGCAGGGCTGACCCTAAACGCCATGGTGTTGTCAATAGGCGAAACGTCGCGCAGTGTGGGACCTGACACTAAAGCGCGACCATCGGCTGCTTCGTTGGGACGAGTGATGCTGCGGCGCCGGCTGATGCTGCGCCGGCTGGCGCAACGGCGGGCCACCGCGCCGGCGTTGCACCAGCGGGCGGCTTGAAGGACCGGTATCGATGCGTCAGATCGAGAACGTCGCGCTCTGGCCCGTCGATTCCTGCAGACCCTTGATCCACTTACGCGCGGGCAACGCGAGTTGCGCTTCGATCAGCTTTGCGCGCTCCTGAAGCTGCTTGAACGGCACATCGATCGCGGGGCCGGAAAAGGCAACCGCGATGCGGTTGCCGTCGTGCACTTCGGGCAAGGCGACCACACGTGAGTCGAAGGCTTCGTTCAGGCGCTTCATGTTGCGCACGAAGCTCGGATGATCGCCGAACAGGTTGATCGTCGCGACCCCCGCCTGCGTCAGGCACGCGCGCGCCGCTCGATAAAAGGCGACGCTGTCGAGGACCGGGCCACGCGCCGTCGCATCGTACAGATCGATCTGCAACGCGCCGATCGTGCCGTGATTCGCGCGGTCGTTGACGAATTCCCATGCATCGGTTTCGTTCACGGTGAGGCGCGCGTCGTCGGCGGGCAGGCCGAACATCGTGCGCGCGGCGATCACGACAGCAGGATTCAACTCGACGGCTTCGACCTGTGCGCGCTTCAGGAAGCGATGCGCGAACTTCGTCAGCGAGCCGGTGCCGAGTCCGAGTTGCACGATGCGCTCAGGCGTTTCCAGGAACAGCAGCCAGCACATCATCTGCTGCGCGTATTCGAGTTCGATGTGCTCGGGCTTCGACAGACGCATCGCGCCTTGCACCCATTCCGTGCCGAAGTGCAGATAGCGCACGCCGCGCTCTTCCGAGAACGTGACGGGCGCAAAGCGCGGCTTGCGCGGCGCTTCGATCGTCGAGGCTTTTGCGCGGTCCGCGAAGTCGTCGTCGCCGTGCTCGCGCGAGGCGCGCGTTTTCGCGCGCGAGATTTTTTGCTTCGATCCAGCGGATTGCTGACTGCGGAAAGCACGCGCCTCGGCCGAAGCGCGCTTGATCAGTTTCGTCATGTAAGGATGTCGCGCCACAGGCGCAATTTTTGGTCGAACGAGAGCATAGCATTGGCGGGGCTGGAGGACGGCAGCACCAGCGTCTCATAGCCCGCTGCCGCAATCACAGGCGCAAACCGCCCCGCCGTCTTGCCGTTGAAGCAGACCTTCGCAAGCTTCGGCGCGTACTCGCGCAACGACGCGAAGTCGTTCGGCGTCGCGTTGCGGATCGCCGCGTCGAGACTGCCCTCACGCGTGCACGCGGCCAGCACGTCCCACACGCCGATGCCATGCTTCAGCACGCGCTCGAGGCGCGTCGGGTAATCGAGTTCGGGAAGCGGCTCACCCGTCACCGCGCCGAGCAAACGCCAGAACTGGTTGCGCGGATGCGCGTAGTACTGCGTCGCCGCCAGCGACGCCTCGCCGGGAAAGCTGCCGAGTATCAGCGTATGGGTGCTCTCGGCGACGACGGGTGGAAAGCCGCGCAGCATCAGCGTGCCTCTGCCTGCTTGCCCGCGCCCTTTGCTTCGCGGCGCGCATGGGCGTCGGCGCGCGACGCCGTGTGATCGAGCGCCTGCCCGTGGTCGCGCGGCACGGACTGCGCGGCGTGCCGATGGCCGCGCGCGGCAAGACATGTCCACAGCGCGGGCAGCATGCATTCGGTGACCATCAGCGGCGCGCCGTAGCGCTCGAACACAGAGCGCCGCGCCGCCAGCGCATGGACGCGCGCGTCAGCCGTTGCGTTCGACGCCACCCCGTACAACGGATGCCGCGCCGTCACCCGGCGGCTCACCAGCGACGAGCGCGCCACGCTGCTGTCGCTGTACAGCAGTTCGGCTAGCGGACGCGTGCGCAAACGCCGCATCGCCTGCCATACGCCCGTGCTCGCGGCGAGCGGCGCGACGCTATGCGCGGCGACGAACGGCGTGCCGTCCACCGACAACACCACTTCGCGCACCCACACAGGCGTGCGCGGCGCGATGCCGAGCGCCGCGTATTCGTCGTCGAAAGGCAAGTCGACGGCCTCGCGCGTCACTCGCACGGTCACCGCGCCGAGCGTGCGCAAATGCGCGGTCAACGAACCACCGCGCGTGAGCCAGTCTTTCTGATCGGGCGAGAACCCTGGAAGGGGCGCGACGCGCCAGTGGGCGTCGGCTGCATCGAAACGGATAGGCATGGGCCGCATTATAGGGCGCGCCGCATGTCGGCCGCTTCGTGCCCGAAATTTCCTGACTGACTCGCGGACCGATCCAACGCGCAGTTCGGACCGCGCTGCTTTCGCTGCCGCTCGACGCCGTTGAAGATAGTCGGCGAGCCCATCCGCTCATTCATCCATCAACCGCCAAGGAGGTTCGCATGACCGCTGACGACAAAGCCACATCGGATCGCATCGCACATCTCGCCGCTGTCGTGATGAGGCAGCCGGCCGCATCGAAGACCGAAAAAGAACTTGCCGGCTCCGCACTCGCGCAGCACCACACGTCAAAACACACGAGCGTGGCAATCGGCAAGGTGGCCGGGCATGTGCTCACCGACAGGCAAGCGTCCGCCGAAGCGAAAGAACTGGCTGGCTCGGTGCTCGCGCAGGTGCGCAAGTTCAATGGCGCCTCACCACAGCGCTGATATAGCGCCAACACAGCGCCGCGCCACGCGACGCATACGAAAAAAAAGCGCTGCCGAAGCAGCGCATTTTTGATTCGTTACTGCGACACCAGCGCGCTGATCAACGCGCCAGCAACAGCGTGTTGGTGCGTCTCACGAAGCTCGCGGGGTCTTCGAGCGAGCCGCCTTCCGCGAGCAACGCCTGATCGAACAACAGGTGGCACCAGTCGTCGAAATTCGCGTTGTCCGTCTGCAGGCTCTTGACGAGCGCGTGTTCCGGATTCACCTCGAGAATCGGATGGAACGTCGGCGCGTTCTGGCCCGCCGCCTTCAGCATGCGCTGCAGGTAGCCGCTCATGTCGCCTTCGTCGGCGACGAGGCACGACGGCGAGTCGGTCAGGCGGAACGTCAGACGCACGTCCTTCGCCTTGTCCTTGAGCGTTTCCTTCATGCGTTCGACGAGCGGCTTCAGCTCCTCGCTGACCTTCTCTTGCGCCTGCTTCTCTTCGTCGTTCAGCTGGCCCAGATCGAGGTCGCCGCGAGCGACGCTTTGCAGCGGCTTGCCGTCGAACTCGTTGAGGAACGACAGCATCCATTCGTCGACGCGATCCGTCAGCAGCAGCACTTCGACACCCTTTTTGCGGAACACTTCGAGATGCGGGCTGTTCTTCGCGGCCTGATACGTATCCGCCGTGACGTAATAAATCTTCGTCTGCTCGGGCTTCATGCGCGCGATGTAGTCCGCGAGCGACACGTTCTGCTCCGACGAGTCGTTATGCGTCGACGCGAAACGCGCGAGCTTCGCAATGCGCTCCTTGTTCGTGAAGTCTTCGCCGATGCCTTCCTTCAGCACCTGGCCGAATTCCTTCCAGAACGTCGCGTACTTTTCCTTGTCGGCGGCTTCTTCCGAGTTGGCCAGCTCTTCGAGCATCGATAGCGCGCGCTTCGTCACGCCTTCGCGGATCGCCTTCACATCGCGGCTTTCCTGCAGCAGTTCGCGCGATATGTTGAGGGGCAGATCGCTCGAATCGACGACGCCCTTCACGAAGCGCAGATAGGCGGGCAGCAGTTGCTCGGCGTCGTCCATGATGAACACGCGCTTCACGTACAGCTTGAGGCCGCCGCGATGATCGCGGTTCCACAGGTCGAACGGCGCGTGCGACGGCACATACAGCAGTTGCGTGTACTCGCTGCGTCCCTCGACGCGGTTATGCGTCCACGTCAGCGGGTCCTGGTGATCGTGCGACAGATGCTGGTAGAACTGCTTGTACTGCTCGTCGGTGATGTCGCTCTTCGCGCGCGTCCACAGCGCGCTGGCCTGGTTGACGGTCTCGTCTTCGTCCTTCGCGACCATCTCGCTCTTCTCGGCGTCCCACTCTTCCTTCTGCATCAGGATGGGCAGCGCGACGTGATCCGAGTACTTCTGGATGATCGACTTCAGCTTGTACGTGGACAGCAGTTCGTCTTCGTCGGCGCGCAGATGCAGCGTGATCGTCGTGCCGCGTTGCGCGCGCTCGATCGTGTCCACCGAGAAATCGCCTTCGCCCGAGCTCACCCAGCGCACGCCTTCCGACGCGGGCAGCCCGGCGCGGCGCGTTTCCACCGTGATCTTGTCCGCGACGATGAAGCCCGAGTAAAAGCCGACGCCGAACTGGCCGATCAGCGCCGCGTCCTTCTGCTGGTCGCCCGACAGCTTGCCGAAGAACTCCTTCGTGCCCGAACGCGCGATCGTGCCGAGGTGCGACACCGCTTCGTCGCGGCTCATGCCAATGCCGTTGTCGTCGATGCTGATGGTGCGCGCCGCCTTGTCGTACGACACGCGGATGCGCAGATTCGGATCGTCCTCATACAGCGCGCTGTTCGCGATCGCTTCGAACCGGAGCTTGTCCGCGGCGTCCGATGCGTTCGAGATCAGTTCGCGGAGGAAGATTTCCTTGTTGCTGTACAGCGAATGGATCATCAGGTGCAGAAGCTGTTTCACTTCCGCCTGAAAGCTCATGGTTTCTTGTGCCATGGTCAGTTTTCCCTTTTTGTTGCAGGTTGATTCGGAGCAGGTGCCCGTACCTGCCGTGTCGGCGTGCGATACGGACGTTGCCGCTCCAGATGGGGGCGTGCGCGCCGGATTCAAGAGGCGTCGACAAGCGTTCAGGACGCGCGGCGCGCGACGCTGTCCAGATAGCGGCACAGGAATGCGGGCAGCGCCGGATCGCCGCAATTCGCAACGTTAAAGCGCATCCACGTGGTCGGCGACTGCTGCGGCGAAAAGAGGCTCCCCGGCGTCAGCAAGAAGCCTTCCTCGTGCCCGGCAGCCGCGAGCGCGTCGGCATCGACGCCCGTGTCCGCCCACACGAACATGCCCGCAGCGGGTGTCTGGAACATGCGCAGGCCCGTCTTCTCCAGCATCCGCACCGACTTGTCGCGCACGCCGTCGAGCCGCGCGCGCAGCCGCTCGACGTGCCGCCGGTAATGTCCCTCTGTCAGGATCTTGTAAAGCACGCGCTCGTTCAGTTCGGGCGTCGTCATGCCGACCAGCATTTTCTGGTCGGTGATCGCCTTCCCCACGTCCAGCGACGACGCGACGAATCCGACCCGCAAGTTCGCCGCGAGCGTCTTCGAGAAGCTGCCCAGATAGATCACGCGCTTGAGCTGGTCGAGGCTCGCGAGGCGCGTCGCGGGAAAGCCCGGCGGGCACAGGTCGCCGTAGATGTCGTCTTCGACGACGATGAAGTCGTATTCCTCCGCGAGCCGCAGAATGCGGAACGCCTGCGCGGCAGTAAGCGACGTGCCCGTCGGATTTTGCAGCACCGAGTTGATCACGAGCATTTTCGGCCGCCATGTCTGCACGAGCGTTTCCAGCGCGTCGAGATCGGGGCCGTCGGGCGTATACGGCATGCCGACGAGGCGTGCGCCTTGCGATGCGAAGCGCCCGAACATCTGGAACCAGGCCGGATCGCCGACGATCACCGTATCGCCCGGCTGCACGTAGAGCCGCGCGATCAGGTCGATGGCCTGCGTGATGCCGGACACGAGCACGATCTGGTCCGGCGACGCGCCGATCTCCAGTTCTTCAAGGCGAGTCTGCAGTTGCTGGCGCAGCGGCAAAAAGCCTTGCGGCGTGCCGAAGCCGAGCATTTGCGCGCCGCTTTGCCGGCCGAGCGTGCGCAGCGCGCCCGTGATCAGCTCGCCGTCGAGCCATCGCGACGGCAGATAGCCGAGGCCCGGCCCGCGTTCGGGACGCGTCGACGTGTGCAGCATGTTGCGCAGCAGCCAGACCACGTCGATGGTGCTGGGCGCGGGCGCGGCATCCTGCGTCGCGCGGCGTTCGACGGCGATCGGACCGACGGCGAGCCGCTCGCGCACGTAGAAGCCCGAGCCGCGCCGCGAATCCAGATAGCCCTGCGCGACGAGCCGCTCATACGCCTCGACGACCGTGAAGCGCGACACGCCCTTGTCGAGCGCGAGCTTGCGGATCGACGGCATGCGCATGCCGGGACGAAACACGCGCTCCTCGATGCGGCGGCGCGCCCACTGGACGAGCTGGTCGACGAGCGTGAGCGCCGAGGCATCGTGAGGGGCGGGAATCAGGTCGAGCGGAACGGACATGGCGGGCTCCAGCTGGGTGCTGCAAGGGCGACGTCGGGACGGCTGGCATTCGGCGCAGGCGGACGGCGTTGCGTCCGCCCCGCGCGACGGGACAGGCAAGGCGAAACAACTGTACCGAACAGTATCGAACCGATTGTACCGTTACTGTGCCGGTGACTGTCGGTACATTTGATTCGACGCTGTTTCCGATGCCGTTTCCGATTCACTTGCCCGCTTCATGACGGCGGCGCAATGCCCGCTGATTCCGGCCTTGCCGGACTGCGCATGGTCCGGCCGCAAGCCAAACGGTTATTCTTACAGACCAACCCCGATCGCCCGGCATACGGCAGACAGTTGCCTGCCGCAGCGGCATCCAGCAGAACGACCGTCCTCTCGCAGCCATGACCGCACACACGCTACACCTCGATCATCTCGTTGTTTCCGCCCGTACCCTCGACGAGGGCACGCAATACGTCGCCGATACGCTCGGCGTCGCGCCGTCGGGCGGCGGCACGCACCCGTCGATGCGCACGCACAACCGGCTGCTCAACCTGTGGGGCGGCGCATACCTCGAAGTGATCGCGATCGATCCCGACGCCGACGCCTCCAACGGCGCCCGTCCGCGCCTCTTCGCCCTCGACGATCCCGCGACGCACGCGCGCCTCGCCAGCGGCCCGTATCTGTCGCACTGGGTCGCGCGCGTCGAGCGGCCGAAGAATCTGGCGCTGTGGCAACAGCAGTATCCGCAGCGCATTTCGACCGTCGTGCCGCTGACGCGCGGCGATTTCACATGGAGCCTGACGGTCGCCGACGACGGCGCATTCCCCGCGTGGCAAGGCGCCGGCGATGGCATCGTGCCGTCGCTGATTCAATGGGATACGCCGCGTCATCCGTCGGCGGTGCTGCCGGAAACGGGGCTCGCGCTCAAGTCGCTCACAGGCTGGCATCCGCACGCCGAAATCGTCGCGCAGCAGTTGCAATGGCTCGGCGCGGCGCACCTGATCAAGCTGGAAAGCACGAGTGGCACGCCCGCGCTCGCCGCCGACATCGAAACACCGGGCGGGCTGCGCACGCTCAAATAACCACACACGAAGAGACGAAAAGCAATGAAGCGTGAAACCCAGGGCATGTTGCTCGGCCTGATCGGCGTGATGATTTTCAGCCTGACACTGCCGATGACCCGCATCGTCGTCGCCGAATTCAGCCCGCTGCTGAACGGTCTTGGCCGGGCGCTCGCCGCTTCCGTTCCCGCTGCCGTGCTGCTCGCGATCCGCCGCGAAAAGCTGCCGACGTGGCCTCAAGTGAAGGCGCTCGCCGTCGTCTCGCTCGGCGTCATCATCGCCTTTCCGGTGTTCTCGGCGTGGGCGATGAAGAGCGTGCCCGCGTCGCATGGCGCTGTCGTCAACGGCTTGCAGCCGCTGTGCGTCGCGATCTACGCGGCGTGGCTGTCGCACGAGCGGCCGTCGAAGGCGTTCTGGGCGAGCGCCGTTGCGGGCAGCGCGATCGTCGTCGCGTTTGCGTTGCAGGCGGGGGGCGGCGCGTTCCAGGCGGGCGACCTGCTGATGCTCGTCGCCGTCGGCATCGGCGCACTCGGCTATGCGGAAGGCGCGCGGCTCGCGCGGCAGATGGGCGGCTGGCAGGTGATCTGCTGGGCGCTCGTCGTGTCGGCGCCGTTCCTGCTCGTTCCCGTTGCATGGCTCGGCTGGCAACAGCACGTCACGCACCCCGCGCCAGTCGCGCTGAAGACCTGGCTCGCGTTCGGCTACGTGACGCTGTTCTCGCAGTTCATCGGCTTCTTCGCATGGTATGCGGGGCTCGCGATGGGCGGCATCGCGCGCGTCGGCCAGGTGCAACTGCTGCAGATCTTCTTCACGATGGCGTTCTCCGCGCTCTTCTTCGGCGAGCACGTCGCGCCCATCACGTGGATTTTCGCGGCCGCCGTGATCGCCACCGTGATGCTGGGCCGCCGCGCCGCCGTGCACACGGCCGTGCGACCCGTTCGCGCCGCCTGACGAGTTCGCGCGATAATCACCTTTTTGACCGACCACTGTTCAAGCAACACGACGAGGAGACCATGAATCAAAGCGACCTCAATGCCCCGGCCTGGCAATTGTCCGAACGCGCTCGCAAGCTGACCAGTTCGGCGATCCGCGAAATCCTGAAGGTCACCGAGCGGCCCGAGGTCATTTCGTTTGCGGGCGGCCTGCCGTCGCCGGCCACGTTCCCGGCCGAAGCGATGCGCGCGGCAAGCGACCGCATCCTGCGCGACGCCCCCGCCGCCGCGCTCCAGTACAGCGCGACGGAAGGGTATCTGCCGCTGCGCGAATGGATCGCGCAGCGCTACTCGGTGAACGGCGCGCAAATCCGCCCGTCGCAGGTGCTGATCACGACAGGCTCGCAGCAGGCGCTCGATCTGCTCGGCAAGGTGCTGGTGTGCCCGGAAAGCCCCGTGCTCGTCGAAACGCCGACCTATCTCGGCGCGCTGCAATCGTTCTCGCTGTACGAGCCGCACTACGTACAGGTGCCGACCGACGACCACGGCCTGATCCCCGAAGGCCTCACGCCCGAACTGACGAAGGGTGCGCGCCTTCTGTACGCGCAGCCGAACTTCCAGAATCCGACGGGACGCCGCCTGCCCGTCGAGCGCCGCCGCGCGCTCGCGGAGCTCGCGAAGTCGGCGCCCTTCCCCGTCATCGAAGACGATCCGTACGGCGCGCTCGACTACAAGGGCGAGCCGCTGCCGACGATGCTGTCGATGGCGCCCGATCACATCGTTCATCTCGGCTCGTTCTCGAAAGTGCTCGCGCCGGGTCTGCGGATCGGCTACATCATTGCGCCCGAGGAACTGCACTTCAAGCTCGTGCAGGCCAAGCAGGCCACCGACCTGCACACGCCGAGCTTCACGCAGCGCATCGTGCACGAAGTCGTGAAGGACGGCTTCCTCGATACTCACGTGCCGAAAATCCGCGCGCTCTATCGCGACCAGTGCGAAGCGATGCTCGGCTCGCTCGAACGCTACATGCCGGAAGGCGTGACGTGGAACCGCCCGGAAGGCGGCATGTTCATCTGGGTCTCGCTGCCGCAGAAAATCGATTCGATGAAGCTGCTCGAAGCAGCCGTCGCGCAGAACGTCGCGTTCGTGCCGGGCGGTCCGTTCTTCGCCAACGAGGCGCAGCACAACACGCTGCGTCTTTCGTTCGTGACCGTGCCGCCCGAGAAGATCGACGAAGGCGTTGCGCGTCTCGCGGAACTGATCCGCGCGCGCGTTTGAAGCGCCCGCACAAGGACGCGTTCGCAACGCGTCCGCTCACGCCGTCAGCGCGGCACCAACGTCGAAGCGACATCGAATCGACGCCTGTCGCGCGCAAGCTAAACCACTGTTTCCATTCATCGACGAGGACACGTCATGGCTCAATCGAATGTGTATGACAAGCTGAAGGAACTGGGCATCGAACTGCCCGTGGCGGGCGCGCCCGCTGCCGCGTACGTGATGAGCGCGCAAAGCGGCAACACGGTGTATCTGTCCGGCCACATCGCGAAAAAGGACGGCAAGGTATGGGCCGGCAAGCTCGGCGACAACCTGACGACGGAAGAAGGCAAGGCGGCGGCACGCTCGATCGCGATCGACCTGCTCGCGACACTGCATGCGCACGTCGGCGACCTGAACCGCGTGACGCGCATCGTCAAGCTGATGAGCCTCGTGAACTCGACGCTCGATTTCACCGAGCAGCATATCGTGACGAACGGCGCATCGGAGCTGATCGCCGACGTGTTCGGCGAGCGCGGCAAGCATGCGCGTTCGGCATTCGGCGTTGCGCAGATTCCGCTCGGCGCGTGCGTCGAGATCGAACTGATCGCCGAGGTCCAGTAAGCGGCACCTTGCGAACGTCAGCGATTGAAGGCGTTGGTTGCACATGCCTTCATCGCGCGCTCCAATGCCGGCACGCCGTCGATGATGTGAACGCGTCATCGGCGGCGTGCTTTTTTGTGCGTCCTCGGTCACGAGGCGGCGCGCGGCATGCCGGCGCTCCACGTTGCACGGCCACAACAGATCATCGAAGAGGAAACAGGCGATGCAAGAGCAAATCGTTCGCTTCAAACAGGTCGATGTCTTCACATCGGTGCCGTTCAAAGGCAATCCGCTCGCCGTGGTATTCGACGCGGACGGACTCGGCACTGAGCAGATGCAGGCGATCGCGCGCTGGACGAATCTGTCCGAGACCACTTTTCTGCTCAGACCAACCGACCCGTCCGCCGACTATCACGTACGCATCTTCACGACGCGCGGCGAGTTGCCGTTCGCCGGCCACCCGACGCTCGGCACCGCGCACGCATGGCGCGAAGCCGGCAATCGGCCGAAGCAGCCGGGCCGGCTCGTGCAGCAGTGCGCGGCGGGGCTGATCGAACTCGCGGAGGAAGACAGCCAACGCAACGTATGGGCATTCGCCGCGCCGCCCGCGCGCGTCACGCCGCTCGACGAGAGCCAGTACGCGGCGCTCGACGAGGCCCTGCGCAGCGATGCAATCGATTACACGGCACAGCCCTGCGGCGTGGACAACGGTCCGCAATGGCTCGTCGTCCGTATGAATTCAGCGAGCGCGTGTCTTACGCTCGACCCGGATGCGGCCGCGTTCGCGCGCGTCGCCCAGACGGTCGGCGTGCACGGCGTTGCCGCTTATGGCCCGCACGATTCGAATGGACCGGCGACGTTCGAGCTGCGCTGCCTGATGATGGGCGGCGGGCTCGGCATTGGGGAAGACCCTGTGACAGGCAGCGCGAACGCGGCGCTCGCGGGGCTGCTCACCGCGCAGAACCGGCGGCCCGGCGCGCAATACACGGTGCGCCAGGGCACTGCGCTCGGCCGCGCCGGCGATGTCTCTGTCCGTTACGACGACGCGGCAGGCAAGACGTGGATTGGCGGCGCATCGGTGACGATCGTGGACGGCACGTTCCGTCTGCGTTGAAACGCCGCACGCGTGACGAGTCGCGCGACGGCTGGCGGAATTGACATTTCCACGTCACCTGGATGTTCTAAAAGTCCATCGGATGTACATCCACACAACGCCCCAATTCCACGCATACGCGGCTATTCATGCAGACTGCATGAATAGCCGCGTCGACATGATGGCTGTCGATCCTCCATTCTTACAACATCGGCGGCTTGCGCACTTTTCGACAAGATCTTTCAAACGCCCGGCTGGCGCGCCCGTCCGGGCAGCGGGCGGACCGCGCGGAACGCCCGCGCGCATGCCCGCCGAGCCGAGCGTATACCCGATGCACGAGCCCTTCCTTAATTTTTGGCCATTCAGTAATATCAAAACGTAACCGATGACCAACCGGGTGGTTTGGCTCGCCACCACGCCCCTGCCTACGCGGCAGTTGCGGCATATCAACGTCAACGCAGCCGGATCGACAGTCGCGCAGTCAATCGAAACACAAGCATCGCAACGCAAGCACAGCCGCAAGGCACAGGGTCACGGTCTATCCGATGAATCAGTTCCGCCACTCCACCGCGCGCGACGTCAGGCACCGCCTCGATCCGGCGGGCACGCGCCGCCGCGCGCTGCTCGCGATTCCCGCGCTCGGCGTGCTCGTGCTCGTGCTGTTGTGGACGGTGATCTTCGCGCGTCTGTCGGTTGAGAAGGAAACCACTTATCGCGAGGCGATGGCGTCGGCCGCCATTCTTTCGGCGGCGCTCGAACAGCACACGGTCAAGGCCATTCACCAGGTCGATCAGATCACGCGCTTCGTCAAGTACGAGTTCGAAAAGTCGCCCGGTCGTTTCGATCTCGCAAGCACTGTCGAAAAAGGCGTCGTGCAAAGCGAAACGCTCGTGCAGGTGTCGCTGATCGACGAGCACGGCAAGCTCACCGCGAATACGGCCGAGGCGAATCCGAAACCGATCGACCTGTCGGACCGCGAGCACTTCAGGGTGCACGAGCACGAGAACGACGACCAGCTGTTCATCAGCAAGCCGGTGCTCGGCCGCGTATCGGGCCACTGGACCTTGCAGATGACGCGCCGCCTGAATCATCCCGATGGCTCGTTCGCGGGCGTCGTGGTCGTGTCGGAAGACCCGAGCTATTTCACAAGCGACTTCTACAACAATGCCGCCATCGGGCGCGACGGCGTGATCGCCGTGATCTCCGACAGCGGTGCCGTGCTCGCGCGCCGCACAGGCAACACGGAACGTTCGCAAGGCGTATTCACCGCGTCGGGCGTGTATCCGACTTCGGAGCATGTATCGGGCACCTACGTCGATTCGATCGACAATGTGACGCGCATCGTCTCGTACCGGCATATCGACGGTTATCCGCTCGGCGTGCTGGTCGGTCTGTCGCAGGCGGAAGAATTCGCCGACTACAACCACACGCGCAATGTCTACCTGCTGATGGCGAGCTTCATCTCGCTCGCGATGCTCGGCTTCTTCGCCGTCGCCACGGGCCTCATCGGCAAGCTGCTCGGCCGCGAGCGCGAGATGACGCATCTCGTCGAATTCGATCTGCTGACGGGCCTGCGCAACCGCTACTCGACGCTCCAAAGCTTGCGTCACGACGTCGCGCAGCCGATGAACGTCGGACGCCTCGCGATCCTCTTCATCGACCTCGACAACTTCAAGACCGTCAACGACACGCTCGGCCACAACGCCGGCGACATCGTGCTGCAAATGACAGCCGCGCGTCTCGCCGACGCCGTCGCCGATGCGGGCGCGCTGTCGCGCATCGGCGGCGACGAGTTTGTGGTCGTGATCAAGGGCGACGAGGTCGAGAAGCGCGCGGTGACGCTCGCGGAAGCGATCTCCGATGTGTTCTCGAAGCCGTTCGAGGTGCGCGGCAGTTCGTTTGTGCTGCACGCGAGCATCGGCATCGCGCTCTACTCGGTCGCGAACGAAAGCGAAATCGACCTGTTGAAGAAAGCCGACCTCGCGATGTACAGCGCGAAGGACGCGGGCAAGAACTGCTACCAGTTCTACTCGCCGCATCTGTCGCATCGCGCGGACCATCTGATGAAGTGGGAACAGCAGTTGCGCGTCGCGCTCGCCGACCAGCAGCTGTTCCTCGCCTATCAGCCGAAGATCGACCTCACGCGCCGCTGCATCACCGGCTTCGAAGCGCTCGTGCGCTGGAACCATCCGCAGCAGGGCCTGATTCCCGCGAACGAGTTCATTCCCGTCGCCGAATCGACGGGCCTGATCGTGCCCATCGGCGATTTCGTGATCCGCACCGCATGCCGTCAGCTCGCGCAGTGGCAACAGCAGGGTTACGACACGCTGTCACTCGCCGTGAATATTTCGGCCGTACAGTTCTGGCGCGGCGATCTGTACCAGACGATCTCGCACGCAATCGAGGAAACGGGCATCGCCGCGCGCCGCCTCGAACTCGAAATCACCGAGACGGCGATGATGGAGTATCCGGATCTCGTCTCCGAAAAGATCTTCGCGTTGAAACGGCTCGGCGTGCGCATCGCGCTCGATGACTTCGGCACCGGCTATTCGTCGCTGTCGTATCTGAACCGCTTCTCGGTCGACACGTTGAAGGTCGATCGCTCGTTCGTGCAGGCGATTCCCGGCGATCGCAGCGTCTGCGTGATGGTGACGGCCATCGTCAACCTCGCGCGCTCGCTGGGACTCACGGTGGTCGTCGAAGGCACCGAGACGGAAGAGCAGATCGCATGGCTCGCGGCGCTCGGACATATCGAGGCGCAGGGCTTTCTGTTTTCGCGGCCCGTGCCCGCCGACGGCATCCCGGCGCTGCTCGAGCGCTTCGGCGTGTGCGGAGCGCATGGCATGCGCATCGTGCACAGCAATGACGCCGACAGCACCAGCGACGCATCGAGCACGAGCAACGAGTCGGCCTGAGGCGAGGCACGCCGCATCGACGCGTTCGCCTGTCGTCTGCGAGCCGGCGCGCGCGATCCACGCGGACTCATGCGCGACTCGCGCAAAACTCACGCAGCACATGGACGGTATCAACGCATCTCGGGCATACCCGCTCGACCGCGCATAACCCTCGGCGCGCGCCGTCGCGGACATCGACAGCGCGCGCCGCACAAGAATCCAGCCCAAAGGTGTTCGCATGCGGCCAGCCCGGCATATGACGGCGCTCCCCACGCCGACGACAGATGAAGCAGCACGATGCAACGAGCGCGAGCCGCTCTGGACGCTCTTTCGCGTCGTGTTCGGATTGTCCGCGCTTTCATGGGGCGGACTCGCGCTGATGGCGCAACTCGAAAACCATTACGTCGAGCGCGAGGAGCGCCTGACGCACCTCGCGTACTCGGACATCGTTGCGCTCGCATGGATGGTGCCGGGACCCGTTGGCTGCAATGTCGCGGTGCAGCTCGGCCACGTGCTGCGCGGGCGCGCGGGCGCATGGGTCGCGGGCGTCGCGAGCGTGCTGCCGTTCTTCGTGCTGATGACGGCATTCGCGATGTTCTACCGCACGCCGCTCGTGCGCGAAGTCGCGTCGCAGGCGCTGCTCAATCACTTCAGCGTCGTGCTCGCGACGCTGATCGGCGTGACCTGGTACAAGCAGACGCGCGCGCTCGTGCGCGGACGGCTCGAATGGACGGCTGCCGTGCTCGGCTGCATCGCGCTCGTCGGTGCGCACACGCCGGCCGCCTATATCGGGCTGCTGGGCGCGGCGTTCATGTCGGGCTGGGTGCGCAGCGACGCGCGCGGCGCGCGCCTCGCGACGACGCTCAGCGCGGGCGACTGGCGTCTGTTGATCGTCCTGTGCGTGCTGCTGCTGATCTTCGCGCTGCCGTTGCCGCACCGCTACGAAGCCGCACTGCTATGGCCGCGGCTCGCGGGCGCCGGTTTGACGCTGTTCGGCGGCGGCTTCTCCGCGCTGCCCGTGCTGAAGACATTGTTCGTCACGCCCACTGTCGGCATCAGCGACAACGAGTTCACATTGGCCTTTTCGCTATCGCCGTTGTCGCCGGGGCCGCTGTTGAATGTGGTGCCGTTCTTCGGCTATCTCGTCGAAGGATGGCGCGGCGCGCTGATCGCGACGCTCGCGTTGTTCGTGCCGTCCGGCTGCCTCGTCGTGCTCGCGCAGCGGCATTTGCGTCAACTGAAGACGAATCCGCGCTTCGAGCACGGGATGCGCGTGCTGCGCGCGGTGACCACCGCGTTCCTGGCCGTGGCCGTATTGCGCATCGCGCGCCACGTGCCGCTCGATCCGGCTTACCTCGTCACGGCGCTGTTTTCCGGCCTCTGCTTCGCGAAGCTGAAACTGCCCGTCTATGCGGTGTATGGGACGGTCGCTGTTGCGTGCGGCGTGTGGATGTACTTCGGTCACGTGGGCTGACGCGGCTGCGTCGGCGGATCATGTGAACCGTGTGAAAAGCGCCGCAGTTCGCGGCGCTTTCTGCTGCAGCGTCACAAGCGCCGCTTCGTTCACAATCCGCGCGACAGCACCGCGACGCCGATTGTCACGATACCCAGCACCAGGTTCACGACAACGAGACGCCGCACCGCGCCCACTGCGCGCGCGCCGTCCGGCCACTTCTGCGCCTGCACCGCGCGGCGCACGCGCGGAAAGAGCGCAAAGCGGATATGCCCGAAAATCAGCATCATCACGATGCCGATGCCCGCCATCGCGTGCAGTTGCCACGTCGCGTGAGCGCCGCCGAACTGCATCAGCAGAAAGCCGCCCGTCAGCAGAATCACCAGCACGGATACGCCGACCCAGTTGAAGAAGCGGCCGAACACCGATTCCCACAGCGGCAGCCGCAATTGCGGCGAGAGATCTTCGAGCGCCGGACGCAAGCAGAAATGCGCGAACACCATGCCGCCGATCCATACGGCGACACCCAGCAGATGCAGAAAGAGCGCAACCTCGATCGCCTTGTTCATATAGTTTTCCTTTCCCGATGTGGCGCGCTGCCGTTTTGTCCTGTCGATGTGCGTCGGCTCTGACACGATCCAATGACCGCGTTCGACCCATCACGTCATGCGCAGTTCATTCCCGCGCTGACTTCTTGCGTGTTGCGCCGTGAGAGACCCCGCTCACGGTTTTCACTGCGACGCACGTTGTGAAAGGCGTGCATCGCAGTGAAGATGGTAAGGCCCTGCGACCGAACCATGCGCAGCAAACGAAGCCGCAAACGAAGGCCTTGATACGCGTTGGCTTCGCGCTTGCGACATTGCGCGCGGCGTTCGCCGTGCTTACTCGCCCAGCACCGGACGCATCGACGTCACCTTCAGCTTCGTATCGGGCGTGCGGCCCTTGCGGGCGCGCTTGCTGACATGCGCAGCCAGCGCTGCGCCCGACAACAGTTCTTCGCTCGGCTTGTTACGGAATATGCCTTGCAGCACGACGCCCGCGTTGCTGATCGCCAGCGCCTGCGTGAGCGCCTCGTTCGGGTCGAGCGCCATCAGAATTACGCCGCGTCCGCCGCCCGACAATGTCTTCATTTCGTCGAGACCGAACACGAGCAGACGCCCGCCGCCCGACAGACACGCCACCTGCGTCGCGTCGGGCAGCATCGGCATCGGCGCGAGCGGCGTCGCGCCCTCGTCGATCGTCATGAACGCCTTGCCCGCTTTCACGCGGCTCACCATGTCGCCGACCTTCGCGACAAAACCGAAACCATTCGACGACGCGAGCAGCAACGCCTGCTCCGCCGACGCCGCGAAGTAATGCATCAGATGCGTGCCCGATTCGAGCTCGATCAGCGACGTGACGGGAACGCCGTCGCCGCGCCCGCCCGGCAATTGCGACACGCCGACGGAATACACACGGCCCTTGCAGCCCCACGCAATCAGCGTATCGGGCGTGCGGCACTGGAATGCGGCATAGAGACCGTCGCCCGCCTTGAACGTGAAGCCGGCGGGATCGAGCCCGTGGCCCTTCAATGCGCGCACCCAGCCCTTCTGCGACACGACGACCGTCACCGGCTCGTCGACGACGCGTGCTTCGAACGTCGCGCGCTTTTCCTGCTGGATCAGCGTGCGGCGGTCATCGCCATACTGCTTCGCGTCTGCTTCGATTTCCTTGATGAGCAGACGCTTCATCGCCGGTTCGCTGCCGAGCAGTTCTTCGAGCCTGGATTTTTCGTCACGAAGCTCGGACAGTTCCTTCTCAATCTTGATCTTCTCTAGGCGCGCCAACTGGCGCAGCCGGATTTCAAGAATGTCCTCGGCCTGACGATCGGACAGACCGAATGCTTCGATCAGTGCTGTCTTGGGTTCTTCGGATTCGCGAATGATGCGGATGACTTCGTCGATATTCAAAAAGACGATCATCCGGCCTTCGAGGATGTGAATCCGGTCGTTGACCTTGCCGAGACGATGCTGCGAACGGCGCGTGACCGTCGTGAAGCGGAAGCCGATCCATTCGTGCAGCATCTCGCCGAGACTCTTCTGACGCGGGCGCCCATCCGCGCCGACCATCACGAGGTTCAGCGTCGCGTTCGATTCGAGGCTCGTATGTGCGAGCAGCGTATTGACGAACTCGGTTTGATCGATGGTGCGCGACTTCGGCTCGAACACGAGACGCACGGGCGCATCCTTGCCCGACTCGTCGCGCACGGCGTCGAGCAGACCAAGAAGCGTCTGCTTCGTCTGCAACTGCTCCGGCGTCAGCGACTTCTTGCCGAGCTTGATCTTCGGATTGGTCTGTTCCTCGATCTCTTCGAGCACCTTCTGGCCCGACGTGTTCGGCGGCAATTCGGTAATGACGAGCTGCCACTGGCCGCGCGCGAGGTCTTCGATTTTCCAGCGTGCGCGGACCTTCAGACTGCCGCGCCCCGTCTCGTACGCTTGCGAGATTTCCGCTTCGCTCGAAATGATCTGACCGCCGCCCGGGAAGTCGGGACCTGGCACGTGCTGCATCAGTTCGGCGTGCGTGATTTTCGGATGGCGGATCATCGCGACGGCGGCGGCCGCGACTTCGCGCAGGTTGTGCGACGGAATTTCCGTCGCGAGACCGACGGCGATGCCCGACGCGCCATTCAGCAACACGAACGGCAGACGCGCAGGCAGCAGCTTCGGCTCGTCGAACGAGCCATCGTAGTTCGGCATGAAATCGACGGTGCCTTGGTCGATTTCATCGAGCAGCAGCTTGGCGATCGGCGTGAGGCGCGCTTCCGTGTAGCGCATCGCCGCCGCGCCATCGCCGTCGCGCGAGCCAAAGTTGCCCTGGCCGTCGATGAGCGGATAGCGCATCGAAAAATCTTGCGCGAGACGCACGAGCGCGTCGTACGCCGACTGGTCGCCGTGCGGGTGATATTTACCCAGCACGTCGCCGACCACGCGCGCCGACTTCACCGGCTTTGCGTTGTCGGCAAGGCCCATCTCGTTCATCGCATACAGGATACGGCGCTGCACGGGCTTCTGGCCGTCGCAGACGTCGGGCAATGCGCGGCCCTTCACGACGCTCACCGCGTAGTCGAGGTACGCGCGTTCCGCGTAGTTGCCAAGCGTCAGCACATCGCCCTCGGGCGCTGTGGGCTCGGCAAAAAGATCGGGAGTGTTGTCGTCCATCTAGATTCCGTGTCCTTGTTCGGTGGCGCGCGCTTCGTGTTCGTATGTGAAAGCACGAAGCGCGGCGGCGCTCAGATATCCGCTTCGACCTGATTGCCCTTCTCTTCGAGCCAGCTGCGGCGCGACGCCGCTTCGCCCTTGCCCATCAGCATCGTCATCCTGGCGACGGTCGCGTCGAAGTCGAGTTCGCCGAGCGCGACGGGCGACAGGCGCCGCGTGTCAGGGTTCATCGTCGTGTCCCACAACTGCTCGGCGCTCATTTCGCCGAGGCCCTTGAAGCGGCTGATCGTCCATTGCGATTCGCGCAAGCCGTCCTTGCGCAGCTTGTCGAGAATCGCTTCGAGTTCACCTTCATCCAGCGCGTAGAGCTTCTGCGCGGGCTTTTTGCCGCGCGCCGGTGCGTCGACGCGAAAGAGCGGCGGACGCGCGACATGCACGTGACCGCGCTCGATCAATTGCGGAAAGTGCTTGAAGAACAATGTGAGCAGCAACACCTGGATATGCGAGCCGTCGACGTCGGCATCGGACAAGATACAGATCTTGCCGTAGCGCAGATTGGACAGATCGACGTTGTCGTCGGGGTTGTGCGGATCGACGCCGATCGCGACAGAAATGTCGTGCACTTCGTTGTTGGCGAACAGACGATCGCGCTCCGTTTCCCATGTGTTCAGCACCTTGCCGCGCAGCGGCAGGATCGCCTGATACTCCTTGTCGCGCCCCATCTTCGCCGAACCGCCCGCCGAGTCGCCTTCGACGAGGAACAGTTCGTTGCGTTCGATTTCCGTCGATTCGCAATCCGTCAACTTGCCGGGCAGCACCGCGACACCCGAACTCTTGCGCTTTTCGACCTTCTGGCCGGCGCGCGTGCGCGCCTGCGCCTGCTTGATGACGAGATCGGCAAGCTTCTTGCCGTGCTCGACGTGCTGGTTCAGCCAGAGTTCGAGCGCGGGACGCGCGAACGACGACACCAGCTTCACGGCGTCGCGGCTATTCAGGCGCTCCTTGATTTGCCCCTGGAACTGCGGGTCGAGCACCTTTGCGGACAGCACGAACGACACGCGCGCGAATACGTCTTCCGCGAGCAGCTTCACGCCCTTCGGCTGCAGGTTGTGCAATTCGACGAAGCTCTTCACGGCCTGAAAAAGACCGTCGCGCAAGCCCGCTTCGTGCGTGCCGCCTGCAGGCGTCGGAATCAGGTTGACGTAGGACTCGCGCGTGAGCGGCCCCTCCTCGCTCCACGCGACGACCCACGCCGCGCCCTCGCCTTCGGCGAAGGTCTCTTCGTTCGAGCGCGAGCTTTCCGCGTAGCGCTCGCCTTCAAAGAGCGGAATCAGCAGATCGCTGCCCGCCATGCCTTCCATCAGATAGCCGCGCAGGCCGTCCTCGTATTTCCAGCTTTGGCGCTCGCCCGTTTTTTCGTTGACGAGAATGACCTCGACGCCCGGCAGCAGCACGGCTTTCGAGCGCAGCAGGCGTTGCAGTTCGCCAAGCGGCAGGTTGGGCGAATCGAAGTATTTCGGATCGGCCCAGGCGGTCACGCGCGTGCCCGACTTCTTGTCGGCCTTCGTCGCGGCGCGCACCTGCAGCGGCTTGATGACGTCGCCATGCGAGAAACTGAGTTCGGCGATCTTGCCGTCGCGCCAGACGGTCACGTCCAGGCGCGTGGACAGTGCATTCGTCACCGACACACCGACGCCGTGCAAGCCGCCCGAAAACGTGTACGCACCGCCCGCCGCCTTGTCGAACTTGCCGCCCGCGTGCAGGCGCGTGAAGACGATTTCGACGACGGGCACGCCCTCTTCCGGATGCAGGCCGAACGGAATCCCCCGGCCGTCGTCTTCGACGGACACGGAATGGTCGGCATGCAACGTGACGGTGATCTGACGGCCATAGCCGCCGAGCGCTTCGTCGGACGCGTTGTCGATGACTTCCTGGATGATGTGCAGCGGATTTTCGGTGCGCGTGTACATGCCGGGCCGCTGCTTGACCGGCTCCAGACCCTTGAGCACCTTGATCGATGCTTCGCTATATGCGGCGTTAGGCTTTTTCGTTGACATGGCTTGCTGAGGTCCGTCGGTTCATCGTTGTCCACATGTCTTGTGGACAGGTGCGTGGACAATGCGTTGAGTTTTCAAAAAAGGCGAAACGAAACAACGGAGTGTGCGCGCTGCGCGACTTGCGTGCAGCGCGATCGGTTTGCCCTTTCTGCCCGCCACAGTTTTTCCGTCGAGCCCACAACGGGAGCAACGCGCTGGAACGACCGTGGGAAGCAGGTTCGCGGGTATTTTACTGATTTCAATGCGCGGGGCAATTTAGATGAAGGGGATAGGACGTTTCGTGAGGTCCAACGCGTTACGGCGCGAAACATGCCCCATATAATCTGGAGACTTCCCGCTTGCGAAGCAAGCCTTGGAGTATCGATGTGAAACCCGCCTTTGGTAAAGCGATACCCGTGTGAAGAACTCGGATCTGAGCATCGCCGATTGTCTCGAACGCATGCTGGAAGCGATCGCGAGAATCGAGCATTACACCGAGGACCTGACGGACGATACGTTCCGCATCGATTCGCTCGTGCAGGATGCTGTCATCCTCAACCTGGGAATTATCGGCAGTGTCGCATGCGATGTCGCGCGCAAGCGTCCGGACTTCGCAGCCGCGCATGCGCACGTCCCATGGGAAAAGACGTGCCTCGCCTGCAACCGGTTGACGCGCGATTACTTCTCGATCGATGCAGATCGTGTCTGGCAGACGGTCGTGCGCGACCTTCCCGTACTCAAGGAACAACTGGCGCAAATCCGGCGGCCAACGTCGTAGCGCTCGACGAGCGCCGCCTCTTCGTCACTTCCGCTTGCTCTCCAGCTCATCCCACCGTTCGAGCGCCACAAGCAATTCATCGTCGATCGCCGCATAGCGCTCGGTGAGCCGCGCGCCTTCCTGCGCATCCTTGACGAAGATCGAGCCATCCTCGATTTGCGCCGCGATTGTCTTCTGTTCTGCTTCGAGCGCGGCGATCCGCTCGGGCAGCGCTTCCAGCTCGCGTTGTTCCTTGAATGAAAGCTTGACGGTGCGCTGCGCGTTGCGGCCCGCCGCGCTTTCCTTGGGCGCGGCTTCCTTCGGCGGCTCTTTTGGCGCATCCTGCTGCGCGATCTGCTCCGAGCGCTCGCGCTGAATCTGCCAGTCGGTGAAACCGCCGACATACTCGCGCCATCTGCCTTCGCCTTCCGATGCGATCACCGACGTCACCACGTTATCCAGGAACGCACGGTCGTGGCTCACCAGCAGCACGGTGCCTTCATAGTCGGTGAGCAGTTCTTCGAGCAGTTCGAGCGTCGGAATGTCGAGGTCGTTGGTCGGCTCGTCGAGCACCAGCACGTTTGCCGGGCGCGCGAAAAGACGCGCGAGCAGCAGCCGGTTTCGCTCGCCGCCCGACAACGACTTGACGGGCGAACGCGCGCGCTCGGGCGCGAACAGGAAGTCGCCGAGATAGCTCATCACGTGCTTCCTCTGGCCGTTGATCTCGACCCAGTCGCTGCCCGGGCTGATGGTATCGGCGAGGCTCTTTTCCTGATCGAGTTGCGCGCGCATCTGGTCGAAGTAAGCGACCTGCAGGTTGGTGCCGATGCGCACCTTGCCTTCGTCCGGCTGCAATTCGCCGAGAATCAGCTTCAGCAGCGTCGTCTTGCCCGCGCCGTTCGGCCCGACGAATCCAATCTTGTCGCCGCGCATCACGGTTGTCGAAAAGCGGTCAACCACCGTGCGCGCGCCGTAGCGTTTCGTCACGTCCGTCAGTTCGGCGACGATCTTGCCGGACTTTTCGCCTTGCCCGACGTCGAGCTTGACGTTGCCTTGCACGTTGCGACGTTCCTCGCGCTCCTTGCGCATCTGCACGAGCCGCGCGATCCGCCCGACGCTGCGCGTGCGCCGCGCCTCGACGCCCTTGCGGATCCACACTTCTTCCTGCGCGAGCAGCTTGTCGAACTTCTCGTTCTCGACGCGCTCGACTTCCAGTTGCTGCGCCTTGCGCGTCTGGTACGCTGAGAAATTGCCCGGATACGACAACAGGCGCCCGCGATCCAGCTCGACGATACGCGTCGCGACGCGGTCCAGAAACGCGCGGTCGTGCGTGATGAACAGCAGGCCGGCGCGCTGCGCGATCAGTAGTTCCTCGAGCCAGCGGATGCCGTCGAAGTCCAGATGGTTGGTCGGCTCGTCGAGCAGCAGCACGTCCGGTTGCACGACGAGCGCCCGCGCCAGCGCGACACGCTTTTGCATGCCGCCCGACAGCGAGCCGACGCGCGCTTCGCCGTCCAGACCGATCTGCGCGAGCGTGGTGGCGACGCGCGTGCGCCAGTTCCACGCGTCGGTCGCATCGAGCGACGATTGCAGCGCGTTCATGCGCGCAAGCAGCGCATCGTGCTGCGCGCCTTCCGGCGTTTCCGCAAGCTCGTGCGCGACCGTGTTGTATTCGTCGAGCAGCGCGCTCGCGTGCGTGAGGCCCGCTGCGACGCTGTCGAACACCGTCGCGTCGGCGTCGAACTCAGGCTCCTGCGGCACGTACACGGTGACGAGGTTCTGCTGGCGCGTGATCAGGCCGTCGTCCGGCCTGGCCAGTTCGGCGACGATTTTCAGCAACGACGACTTGCCCGCGCCGTTACGGCCGATCAGCCCGACGCGCTCGCCGGCTTCCAGGGAAAAATCCGCGTGATCGAGCAACGCGACGTGGCCGAACGCCAGTTGCGCGCCCGTGATGGTGTAAAGCGACATGGAAAATTGAAGAAACCAGCGATGAGTCGGAAGCGCTCATTGTACCCATCGGCGGCTCTGACATTGGCGGGGAGCGGCGCGGCGGACGGTATAGGACGAATGACGGTTGCGCAGCGCGTCTGCGGCGCCTGCGGATCGCGCGCCTCGTTGCCGCTCCCATGAATCGGCACGCGAGCCTTGCAGCGAAAACGAACGGCGTTCCTCGCGGCAGCGTTCGTGCCGGGAAACATTGCGCAAACGCGCCCGGCGCGGATTCGCTTGCCGCGTGAGCGCGCAGCATGCGCGCCGACGGCTACTTCACGTGAATCGCGATCGTCTTGCTCATCTCGGGACCGTACGACCGATGCGCGCCATCGCCGAAATCGAGCGTCAACGTGTGTTCGCCCGGCGGCAATGTGATCCGCGTTTCAGTCTGTCCTTTGCCGAAGTGAAGGGACTTGTCGTTGGCGGGAACCACTTCGCCTTTGGGCAACGGCTGCCCGTCGATGATCAGATGATGGTGCCCCGTGCCCTCCGTCATCGTGCCGGCGGGCGCGATCTTCATGCCGTCGACGGCAAACTTCACGTGGATGGGATTGCTGACGATCGCGCCGTCCTACGGCTCGATAAAGGAGACGCCCGCGGCATGCGCGATGCCCGACACCACCAGCATGCCCGAGCACGCTGCGCCGACCCACCGCCTGTTGTTCAGCATCGTGTTCCTCCTTGTCATACGCGACTCGACGGGCGCTGCGCGGCCCGCGAGCCAAATTGCCCGGACGCGCGTCGCTTTGCATTGATTTAAAACGATAAACACAGCAGAGCGCGGAAGCAGTCCAAGGATTTCCGGTAAGATTGCGGGTCGCCGCCGGATGCACAAGAAAGAAGCAGACCGTGCGCATTTTGCATTGAACCGATGAAGAGTGTGTGTCGTGAGTGAAGTGATCGAATACAAGAGCTGGGTCTGCCTGATTTGCGGCTGGATCTACAACGAAGAGGAAGGTTTGCCCGGGGAAGGTATCGCGGCGGGTACGCGCTTCGCCGATATCCCGGATGACTGGCGTTGCCCGCTGTGCGACGTGGGCAAGGCAGAGTTCGCCGTCGTAGAGTTCTGATACGGCGCGCCCGTGGGCGTCGATGGATTCTCCGGCGTCCGTCGTGCCTGCTTCTGCGGTCCGCGGGTGAAAGCCCTGCGGACCGTTTGCTTTTGATGGGCTTGCGGGCAGCCCGCGGACATGTCGAAAGCCGCTTTGGACACCCGGGCGATTTGCTATACTCTGCGCTCGTCGGCGGCTCCTCCCCGTAGTTCAATGGATAGAACGAGTGCCTCCTAAGCGCTAGATACAGGTTCGATTCCTGTCGGGGGGACCACACCAGCCGGTGATGGACGACGCGAGGACGACGCGACGACAAAACCCGCAACAGCTTGCGCTTTGCGGGTTTTTTATTTGCTGACGGCTCACATACGCAGAGCGATACGCAGAGCGCGCCAGGATTTCCGTATCGACTTGCCGATCAGCGGCGGCGTTCGACCTGAACCTTGACCAGTTGTTGATCGCGCCGATCGAAGAATCGGGCGAGCACGAAAAGCGTAGCAGCGGCAAATGGCCAAAGCACGAAGAATGTAGCGAGCATGAACGACTCCAATGCGAAAACGTCTGATTTGAGTGTACCGGCTCGTTACACAAAGAAAACTATCGGAATCGCCAAAACACAGTTCCCTTTTTTGACATGGAGCGGCGACACGTCCGCCTGACGCCCACGGCGGACACGTTCGCCGATCGCGCAGCGTCTCCCCGCTGCGTCCGCCCGTGACAAAATCACGCGTCCCGCGCATGACCAGCCAGACAACGAAGGACTTCCCATGGACCTCAACAAGCAAGTCGCCGCCCTCACCAGTTCGGAATTGCAAACGGCGGGCGCCAGCCAGGCGACGGCCATCGCCGTCAGTGTGCTGCTGCGCCACCTGAGCTCGCCGGAGCTGTCGAAGCTGCTGAGCTCGGCATTCGAAAATCATCAGGCCGTCATGCTGCAAACTCCTTGGCCTGACCAGATGCTGCAGTCGTTCGAAGCGACGCGCCGGTTTCTCGAAGGCGCGGCCCAGCCGCCCGCGAGCCCGGACAAGCAGCCCTGACGCCGGACTTCGCCTTACGGCGCGAATCGCCCGACCGCACGTCAATCCGGCGCGTTGCGGCCGTCGCCGCGAGACGCTCCGAACCGCCATCCATCCGACCAAGCAGCGCTTCGCCACGCGATGCGAAAAAACCACATGCCCGGGCGCCCAGGCATTCGCCGAAGCCCCGTCTGGCGGGATCTTGGTGTCGGCGCGCAAAACAAGTGTGCGCTCTCCCACTTAAGCCGCCATTTGTCTGCGGACGGGCGCCTGGCGTCCTCCTATCATTTCGTGACCCTTCGGATACCTCGGGTTGATCGATGCGCTACCCGTACAACCTGGTTCTCGCCGCTGGCCTGATGATCATCGTGCTCACCTGCAGCATCGCACTGGCGCTGACATGAGATGACACCTTGAGGAGGCCGCCGACTGCGCGTCGCGCCGCCGCGCGCCGCTCCCCGCCTCGCCGCCCGCACGCGCCGCAGTCGCTTCCGGCGCGCTGCCTCGCCGGCCAGAAAATATTTTCGATCGAACCCTAAAGTTTTGCGTGCCGCTGCCGTAGTGCGGGCATGGACAATTACCTCACTCCGTCGGCGGGATCGTTCAAATCGACTCTGATCGATCAGGACATCGCGCACATAGCCCGCGTCATGCGGCCTGCGATGCATGGCGATCTGGGCGGGGCGATTTTCCCAGCCGCCTATTGGCGCAAGCGGCTATTCGGGTTGCTCGAAGCCGATCATCTGACCAATTCGCAGATTTGCGCGATCGACGATCTGCTGCTGCAGCTCGACGAACTGTGCGCGAAAGAGCTTTCGCCGTTGCCCGTGACGACCGCGCGGCCCCCGGCGTCGCGCGACGCGAACCGCCATCGCGTGCGCCGCAAGCGCTGAGCAGTCGAGCCGTCGAGCCGTCGAGCGGTCGCGCAGACGCAAGCGAATGCCGCGGCACGCCCGCTGCGGGGGGCGATGCGCGCCGCGCATTTGACATTCGCTGATCCCTCGCGCGCTCTTCCCCGATGCTGCTGCCCGCAGCGCGACCACCCGGCGACACCCCGAGGGCGCGAGCCGACGCCGCCCAAGCTGCATCCCTTCCGTTTCGAACGACTGCCGCTCCAGAAGAGCCAAACCGGGAAATTTGTCCGCGCAAATGCGCGACAGTCGCAAATTGGGAACGTTCATAGGTCATAATGTCCGCAAAAATACCCAGCAAGGACTCCTGTGACCGAGGCTTCACCGCTTGAACTGCTGAAGCAGGCGCGCACCCGCTTCACACAAAAAGAAATCGCCGCGCATGTCGGCAAGGACATCAAGACGGTGCGCCGCTGGGAAAAGGGCGAAACGCCCTGCCCGGCCATGCTCGAAGCGGCATTGCGCGAACTGCTCGTTCCCGCGGACAGGCGCGCCGCCCGGACGCCGGCCGGCGCCAGCCGATCTCACGTGCGTTTCATCGATCTGTTCGCCGGCATCGGCGGCATTCGCATGGGCTTCGAGGCGCACGGCGGACAATGCGTGTTCACGAGCGAGTGGAACGCGTTCTCGCAAAAGACGTATCAGGAGAATTTCGGCGACGCTCGCGCACAGCAGGCAGGCGTGCCGGATCACACGCTGATCGGTGACATCGTCACGTTCCCCGCCGAAGCCGTTCCCGCGCACGACATCCTGCTCGGCGGCTTCCCGTGCCAGCCGTTTTCGATCGCGGGCGTCAGCAAGAAGAACGCGCTCGGCCGCCCGCATGGCTTCGAATGCACGACGCAAGGCACGCTCTTTTTCGATGTCGCGCGCATCATCGCCGCGCGCCGCCCCGCCGCGTTCCTGCTCGAGAACGTGAAGAACCTGCTGTCGCACGACAAAGGCCGCACCTTCGACGTGATCCTGCAGACGCTGCGCGACGAACTGGGCTACGAAGTGCATTACCGCGTGATCGACGGCGCGCACTTCACGCCGCAGCATCGCGAGCGGATCATCATCGTCGGCTTTCGCGGCAAGACGTCGTTTTCGTGGGAGGATCTGCGCCTGCCGGAAGAAGGGCCGCGCCTCGCATCGATCCTGCACAAGACCGACGGCAGCGAACCGACCCTGCCGTGGGACGGCGACCGTTTCTTCGATCACGCCGCGCGCCGGGTTCAGGCCAGATACACGCTGACGCCCAAGCTCTGGACCTACCTGCAAAACTACGCGGACAAACATCGTGCCGCGGGCAACGGCTTCGGCTACGGGATGGCGTATCCGCAAAGCGTGACGCGCACGCTTTCGGCGCGGTATCACAAGGACGGCTCGGAAATTCTCGTCTACCAGGGCGAGGATCAGCGCCCGCGCCGCCTGACGCCGCGCGAGTGCGCACGGCTGATGGGCTTTCCCGACACGTACCGCATTCCCGTCAGCGATACCCAGGCGTACCGCCAGTTCGGCAACAGCGTCGTGGTGCCGGTGATGCGCGAAGTCGCGCGGATCATGCTGCCGCATGTGCTGGCGCTCACGCGCGCGGCGGATGAAGAAAGCGCGGCGGAGCTGGCGGCCTGATGGTCGATATCGTCAACGCGGCCACGCGCAGCCGAATGATGTCCGGCATCCGCGGACGCAATACGAAGCCCGAGATCCTGATCCGCAGCCTGCTGCATCGGCGCGGCTTCCGGTTCCGGCTCGATGCGCGCGATCTGCCCGGCCGCCCCGACATCGTCTTGCCGCGCTATCGCGCTGTAATTTTCGTGCACGGCTGCTTCTGGCATGGTCACGACTGCCCGCTCTTCAAATGGCCGCAGACGCGCCCGGAGTTCTGGCGCGACAAGATCGGCCGCAACCGCGCCAACGACGCCAAAGCTCAGGCTGCGCTGCTCGAACACGGCTGGCGCGTCGCGACGGTGTGGGAATGCGCGTTGCGCGGAGCGAACCGGGATATCGACGGCGTGCTTCAACGGCTCGTGGACTGGCTGCACGCCGACGCGCCGCTGCACGAAGAGCGCGCCTGAGCGCAACCGTCGGCGATCGCCCGCGCTGGCCGCGGGACCCGTCGCGCCGCACTTTTCGACTCACGCGCGCGGCGAATATTGCCTTGCGCCGGTGCTACACTCGATTGGCTCACTGGAGTCCCTCAAGCGGTCTCTCGGCGGCTCCCGTCCATCCAAGAACCACCTAGAAGGAGGCACACGATGGCTGATTTCAGAATCTGGTCGGACGACTTCCCTGCCAACGGCTTCATGCCGAAAGCGCAAGAGATGAACGACAAGGCGTTCGGCGTCGACGGCGACGGCGAAAACGTGTCGCCCGCGTTGCAATGGGACGCGCCGCCCGCCGACACGCAAAGCCTCGCGCTCACCGTCTACGATGCCGACGCGCATACGGGCAGTGGCTTCTGGCACTGGGTCGTCGTCAATATCCCCGCCGACGCGCGCTCGCTGCCGCGCAACGCGGGCAAGGCCGACGGCAGCCTGCTGCCGCAAGGCGCGCTGCAGTTTCGCAACGATTACGGCACGGTCGGCTTCGGCGGCGCTGCGCCGCCGCGCGGCGACAAGCCACATCGCTTCATTTTTCGCATTCACGCGTTGAAAGTCGCGAACCTGCCGCTTGCCGCCGATACCACCAACGCGGTCGCCCGCTTCATGGTGCATCTGAACGAAATCGATTCGGCGACGTACACGGGCCTGTACGAACTGAAGTGACAGCGGCTGCGCGGCAAGGCGCCCTCGCCCTTGCCGCCCTTGCCGCCAGTCTGCCGGGCCGTCGCGGCCGCTCATCATCATGGCGACAGGCATCGCCCGTCTCGACTCTACGGATGACTGCCGCCATATCGCCGTCCATCACAACAACACAATGCAAGCATCTTCATCGAGGGGCAGCCGCCCTGCATCGGGCGCATCCAATCCCGCCGCCGCGACTTCAGCCGCCGCGCCGGATGCCGAGCACGGACTGCCGCTGCCGCAACGCTATTGGGCCATTCTCGTCGTCGCGCTCGGCATCACGCTCGCCGTGCTCGACAGCGCGATCGCCAACGTCGCTTTGCCGACCATCGCCCGCAACCTGCATGCAAGCGCCGCCAGCTCGATCTGGATCGTCAATGCGTATCAGCTGTCGGTGACGATCTCGCTTCTGCCGCTGTCGTCGCTCGGCGACCGGATCGGCTACCGGCGCGTCTACCTGGGCGGGATGGCGCTGTTCACGGTCGCGTCGCTTGGCTGCGCGCTCGCGACGTCGCTGCCGCTGCTCGCGCTCGCGCGTGTGATTCAGGGCTTCGGCGCGGCGGGCATCATGAGCGTGAACACGGCGCTCGTGCGCATGATCTATCCGCCCGCGCGCCTCGGGCGCGGCATCGCGATCAACGCGATGGTGGTGGCGATTTCGTCGGCGGTCGGGCCGACGGTGGCGTCGGGCGTGCTGTCCGTCGCGCCGTGGCCGTGGCTCTTCGCGATCAATGTGCCGATCGGCGTCGCGGCGCTCGCGGTCGGCCTGCGCTCGCTGCCCCGCAATGAGCGCCACGACTCGCCGTACGATTTCCCGAGCGCGGTCATGAACGCGTTCGTGTTTGGCCTGGTGATCTTCGCCGTCGACGGGCTCGGTCACGGCGAGCGCTACGGCTTCGTCGCCGTCGAACTGATCGGCGCGATCGTGATCGGCTATTTCTTCGTGCGGCGACAGCGCACGCAGCCCGCGCCGCTCTTGCCCGTCGATCTGCTGCGCATTCCCGTGTTCGCGCTATCGGTCGGGGCGTCGGTGTGCTCGTTCTGCGCGCAGATGCTCGCGTTCGTGTCGCTGCCGTTCCTGCTGCAGAACCACCTCGGCATGTCGCAGGTCGAGACGGGCCTGCTGATGACGCCGTGGCCGCTCGTGATCGTCGGCGCGGCGCCGTTGTCAGGCGTGTTGTCGGACCGGATCTCGGCGGGCTGGCTCGGTGGCCTCGGTCTCGCGGCGCTGACGGCCGGCCTGCTGCTGCTCGCCACACTCGGCGAGCACCCGACGGCGTCCGACATCGTGTGGCGCATGGCGCTGTGCGGCGCGGGCTTCGGGATTTTCCAGTCGCCGAACAACCGAACGATGCTGTCGGCGGCGCCGCGCCACCGCAGCGGCGGCGCGAGCGGCATGCTCGGCACCGCGCGCCTGACGGGACAAACGCTCGGCTCGGCACTCGTCGCGCTCGTGTTCGGCATCGCGCCGCAGCACGGCCCCGTGATCACGCTCTATGTGGCGGCAGGGTTCGCGGCGGCCGCCGCTGTCGTCAGCACGATGCGCGTGACGCAAGCGCCGGCCGCGGCGTAATCCTGCGCGGCTGGCGCAACAGCCTGCGCCCTCGCGGGCTGCGCCGCGCTGCCCGCTCGCCGCTTAGCCGCCGCCCTTTCCGCCGATGCTTGTAGTCGAAGGTCGCAACCCGCCGGCGTTCGATGCGACGCCGGGCGGGTGTCGCTCTGGCCTTGAACTTCCCGCCTGTGTCACTCATCGTCGCTGGACGTTTCACCACCTTCCCCGCCGCTGAAGACGCGGCGCAAAAGCTGTTCGACAACGGCTTCCTGGGCGAAGACGTCACGCTGTTCTTCGTCAACCCGCGCGGCCAGCACGCGCGCCACGCACTCGATGAACACGCGGGCGCACCGCCCGTCATGTCGAGCACGCCGCCACTTCATCGCCAACATCACGCCGTGACAATCGGCGCGGTCGCGGGCGCGGTGATTGGCGTCGTGGTGTTCTCGGCCTTCGCGGCATCGATGCCCGTCATCGTGATCGCGGCGGGTGTGGGTGCGTATCTGGGCGTGCTCGTCGGCAGGATGGTGCACGCGCGCACCCGCCCGCGCGAGCATCACGACGTCGTGCATCACGAGCTGTGCAACTCGGGCGTGCTCGTCGCCGTGCATGTGTGCCCGGAAAATCAGAGGGAGGCGGCGCGCATCCTGCGCGAAGCGGGCGGCGCGGACGTCGAGCGCGCGACGGGTCGCTGGCAGAACGGCAAGTGGTCGGATTTCGATCCTCGTCAGACGCCCGTGCCGTTCGCCGAACTAAACCAGCAGCAGGCGTGATCACGCGAGGATGAAGCGCAGACGGCAGCCTTTGCAGGCTGCCGTCGCGGGTGTGCTGACGTCGCCAACGGGCGCGCCGCGAACGCGCGGTCAGAAAGCGCGCTCCGCTAGACCGTCACATCGGCGCGCTTGACGGCTTTCTCCGTCACCGACGAAGCCGTCGCCACATGCCGCAAGTCGGCGAGGAACGTGTCGCGCCATACGGAAAGATTGTTCTCGCGCAGCGGCGCCATCATGTCCGCGTGACGCGCCTGCCGCTCGGCGAGCGGCATCGACAGCGCGCGCTCCAGCGCCTCGGCCATCTGCGACAGATCGAACGGATTGACGACCAGCGCGCCCGGCAATTGCTCCGCGGCGCCCGCGAACTGCGACAGCACCAGCACGCCCGGATCAGCGGGGTCCTGCGATGCGACGTATTCCTTGGCGACGAGATTCATCCCATCGCGCAGCGGCGTCACGTAGCCGACCTGCGACTGACGGAACAGCGCCATCAGCAGATTGCGTTCGTACTTGCGGTTCAGGTATTGGATCGGCGTCCAGTCGAGCTGCGCGAAACGTCCATTGATGCGGCCCGCCTCGCCTTCGAGGTTCTGACGGATGCGCTGATAGGTCTGCACATCGGAGCGCGTCGGCGGCGCGATCTGCACGAGCGATACTCGGCCATGCCAGCCGGGCGCGTTCTGCAGCAGACGCTCGAACGCCTGGAAGCGCTCGACGAGGCCTTTCGAATAATCGAGCCGGTCGACGCTCATGATCAGCTTGCGGCCGCGCATCGCGTCGCGCAGGCTGCGCACCGGCTTGCGGTCGCTGTACTGCTCGGCCGCCTTCGCGATCGCGTCTGGATAGATACCGATCGGATAGGCGGCGACCTTCAGGAAGCGCCCATACGCGTGAATCATGTTCTCGTCGCTCGACGTGCCGTGGCGGCCGCGCTCGATGTAGTCGACGAACGACTGCCGGTCCGCGTCCGTCTGGAAGCCGACCACGTCATAGCTGCACATGCATTTGACGAGTTCTTCGTGCGGCGGAACGGTGCGCATCACTTCCGGCACGGGAAACGGAATATGCAGGAAAAATCCGATCGGATTCTTCACGCCGAGCTCGCGCAGGCAGCGCGCGAACGGCAGCAGGTGATAGTCGTGGACCCAGATGATGTCGTCGGCCTTGACGAGCTCCTTGAGCTGCTTCGCGAGCGTCAGGTTCACCCGCAGATAGCCGGCATATTCCTGCCGGTCATAGCGCGACAGATCGTTGCGGTAGTGGAATGTCGGCCATAGCGTCGCATTCGAAAAGCCGCGGTAGTACTGGTCGTAGTCGCGCTTGCTCAATTCCACGGTTGCATAGGTCACGTTGCCCTGCTTCTCGATGACGGGCTCCGACGGCTCGGTGGCGATCTCGCCGCTCCAGCCGAACCACACACCTCCCGTTTCCTTCAGCGCGTCCAGTACTCCGATTGCCAGACCGCCCGCTGCCGGGCGTCCTTCCTGAGTCGGCGCGACGCGGTTTGAAACGACGATCAATCTGCTCATTGCGGCTCCACCTCATTCAGTTGACTGTTTCATGCGGTGATACTCCGACTGTCGGCACGCAAGTCTTATGCCGCATCGCGCGAAAACGCGGAATAAAAATGTATGCAAATGTGACAAGCGAGCAAAAACGCGCTGCGCGCTGGCGGCCGCGCAGCAGATTTTTCGCTCGTCAACCGGTTGAAAACCGACGTAAAGAGAACTCAGGCGTCCTGTTCGGAGCCTAGATCGCGCTGGTAATCCAGCCCTTCCTGGCGCACGCCGCCCTGGTTGTGTTCCCCGTCTGGCGGGGCGCCCGGCGCGGCGCGGTTCTCGTGCGCCGGATCTGGTGTGGGTGAATTGCCCGTGCCGCCGGCTGGGCGCTGATCGCGCTTCGAATGGCGCGCGGAGCGCCGCAATGCGGGATGTCTCATGATGGACGCCTCCAAGGGAAGGCCGCTACCCGGACGGGGGTTCGTCCGGGCCGCATCACCTTAGTCTAGAGCCGATGAACGTAAATTGCGGGTAAAAAGTTCGCCCGTTTTGTAACCAGTACATCTCTCAGGCCCACGAATTGCACACGCGCTCGCGCGCACCAGCGTTGCGGCGATCAGCGGCGTCACAATTCGGGGAGCAGCGCCATGCGCCCACGCGTGTGAGGCGTCTGCGACGGCTGCGGCGGCGGATCGCCGATGGGCGGCGTATCGGGTTCGACGGGTTCGCGCGTCGGATCGGGCACGGTATCGGGCTGGCCGGGTTCGGGCGCGTTAGGCGGCGTGGTGGGTTCGGGACGATGCGCGTACAGATCGCGCTCGGCGTCGTGGTCCGGCATGATGGGCTCCTGGCGGCCAGGGCCGGCATGCCGGCGGGGCTTGGGTGCCGAAGGGAATCGGCGCTCCTGCCCGGCCGCCTGCCCGCCCTGGCTCCATGCAAGTGCTGTTTTCGTTCGACGCAGTTTCGGCTGCTGCGCAGCCGGCTGCTCCAACTGAAATCAGCAAGGCATGTGCCGTCCGCACGCCGCGCCGGGCGAAGGCCGCGCTGCGTGCTGCGCGGCGGACTAGGCGTCCGCCTTGCCGAGCGCCTGAGGCTCGTCGCTGATGTCGTCGCCGTCGGCGCGGCCGGCGTCGTTGCCATACTCGACGAGCCGGTTATACAGCGTCTTCAGGCTGATGCCGAGAATCTCGGCGGCACGCGTCTTGACGCCGCCGCACTGCTCGAGTGTCGCCAGAATCAGCTGGCGGTCGGCCTCCGCCAGCGACGTGCCGAACGGTATCGTGATCGCCGTGCCCGCCGTCGGCTTAGACAACGAGATCTGCAGCGGCACGGTGGCCGTGCTGTCCGAGTCCGTACCCGACATGATGTGCGCGCGCTGCACGTAGTTCTTCAACTCGCGCACGTTGCCGGGCCACGGGTACGACAGCAGCATGTCTTTCACAGCGGGCGGAAAGTGCTTCTTCGTGGCGTGCTGCTCGTTCAGGTCGTCGAGAAACGATTGCGCGAGAAGTTCGACATCCTTGCCGCGCTCGCGCAGCGGCGGCAAGCTGATGGGGAACACATTGAGCCGGTGGTAGAGATCCAGCCGCAGTTTGCCTTCGAGCACCGCCTGTTCAGGATCACGATTGGTCGCGGCGATCAGGCGCACGTCGGTCTCGATTTCCTTCGTCGTGCCGACGCGCATGAACATGCCCGTCTCCAGCACGCGCAGCAGTTTCACCTGCAGCTCGATCGGCATTTCGGTGATTTCGTCGAGGAACAGCGTTCCACCGTTCGCGCGCTCGAAATAGCCCTTGTGCTGACGGTCCGCCCCCGTGAACGCGCCGCGTTCATGGCCGAACATCTCCGATTCGATCAGGTTTGGCGAGATCGCGCCGCAATTCACCGCGAGAAACGCATGCTTGCGCCGCAGGCTCAGCTGATGAAGCGTCTGCGCGGCGACTTCCTTGCCCGTGCCCGACTCGCCGACCAGCATTACGGAAGCGGCCGTCGGCGCGACGCGGCTGATCTGGTCGTACACCTGCTGCATGACGGGCGAATTGCCGAGCATCAGGCCGAAGCGGCCCATGCGACGCAGTTCGCCGCGCAGCGTGCCGATCTCGGCCTTCAGGTCGCCCGGGCGGGGCAGGCGGCTGAGAATCGCCTTCACCCGCTGCATGTTGATCGGCTTCACGAGGTAGTCGGCGGCGCCCATCTTCAGCGCGCTCACGGCCGATTCGACCGTCGCGTGACCCGTGATCACGACGAACTCGACGCCCGAGCGCGGATCGAGATCCTCGAACAGGTCGACCCCCGTGCCGTCGGGCAGCTTCAGATCGGTGAACACCACGTCCGGCATCTGCCGCACGAGCTGGATGCGGGCCTCGCGCAGATCGCCCGCCGTGGCCGTCGTCAGTCCGTCTTCCGCGATGATCGCCGCCAGTGCGTCGCGGGTACTCAGATCGTCATCGACAATCAATACATGTGGCATCGCGTATGGAAAGCTCGAAAGTGCTGGTAGTGGATACGCGCAGCCTGCGCTTCGCCACAAAATTGCGACGACAAAAGCGTCCGCGCGGTGCGACTCTCAAGCATACGCCTCGCTCGCAGCACCGGACGCCCAACCGGAAAAACTTCCCGAATTAACGCATCTGCGCAACAATTGCCGTAAATCTTGCTGTCAAACCCACATATTGTTGTGGTTTTTACTCATTATACGGGCTTGCATCGAAAAAACATAAAGTAGCGGGCGGCCTTCATGCGGCAGCGCACGGACGGCGCGGCAAGCCGCGGCCGCGCCGTTCATGTCAGCCGCGCGGGAAAGGCCACGCATCGCCGCTCGCGCCGTGATCCGCGCCATTGCCACTGCGCAGATGCGCAGCGGGCGCCACTTCGGCGCCAGGCGCATGTTGCGGCTCCGTCACCGAGCCACCTTCGCCTTCCCAGCGAGTCAGGTCGCGCGCGAGTGGCGCCTGCGCGGCGCGCTGCCTTTGCACCCAGCGCCATGCAAGGACGCTGCCCACGGCGAACAGAGCGCCGAAAACGCCGATTTTGGGTCGTGCCATCTTGAACTCCTTGTTGTCGTGAATGGTTGGGGCGTGCTCACGTCGGCTCGAGATCGCTCGGCGCCGCTCAGCGCGCGGCGAGCAGGCCGACCAGAAAACCGACGCCAGCTGCGATGCCGAGCGATTGCCACGGGTTCTCCCGCACGTAGCGCTCCGTCTGAAGCGTCGCGCTGCGGTAGCGCCGCTGCGCTGACGACTGCGCATCCGCCAGCGCCGTCTGCACCGAATCGACATGCGTGCGCAGCCGCTCGCGCAGCGCGTCGAGACCTTCGCCCGGCACGACGGCCGCGAGCCGCAGCATTTCTTCCGAATCGGTCAACAACACGCGGAGATCCTCGACGATTTTTTGTCGGCCCAGCGCGAGCTGTTCGGTGGTTTCTGTCATCGCAATCTCCCAATCTGCTTGTCCGCGCGGGGCTGATTGATCCCTGGTTGGGGGGCGGATGGTTGCGGGCAAACGCCACGCATGCGCACCTGCACCGCCTGTTGCGCCCATGTTGCGCGCGGCGCCACGTGAAATCCTGGCCGATGCGCTTCGTGCATCCCCTGTCCGTCGATGCTTGCAACGGCTGTTCCCGCCTGCTGGTGCGATCCTCGCGTGCGAGTCGAGTTCCGCTTTTCGATACGGCGCGGCGGGCACGCGCCACGCGTACGAAGTCGCCGGCGGACGAAACGCACGCGCAACTTTTGCCGGTATCGCGTGTCGATCGTACGCCAACCTTGGCGATTTGCCAGCGAACGCCAATCTTGCAGTCGCCTTGCCGGAACTGCCGCGCCAGTGGTTAAATTACCTTTTGTGAGATAGTGGACCGACTCACAAGGCAGTCCACGCACCGATACTGGCCTGCGCCATTCACGACATCCACCCGCAATTGCACAGGACACCCCTGGTTATGGCAACGACCGATCTCGACTCGCCCGCGGCTGAAGCCGGCAGCAGCGCAGCCTCGGCACAGGCGAAGCCGCGCACGACCGAAAACGTCGCGGGATTGAAGTCGTACGGCACGCTGTACGGCTCGTCGCCCGTCATGCTGGATCTCTATGAACAGATCGATCGTGTAGCCGCGACGGATGCGACGGCGCTCATCATCGGCGAATCGGGCACGGGCAAGGAGCTGATTGCCCGTACGATCCACGAGCACAGCGCGCGCAAGGGCGGCGCGTTCGTTGCCGTCAATTGCGGCGCGATTCCCGACGAGCTGATCGAGGCCGAGCTGTTCGGCCACGAGAAAGGCAGCTTCACGGGCGCGGTGCAGGGCCGCGTCGGCTATTTCGAGCATGCGAACGGCGGCACGCTGTTTCTCGACGAAGTGACGGAAATGGCGCCCGTGCGCCAAGTGAAACTGCTGCGCGCGCTCGAAACAGGCACGTTCTATCGCGTCGGCGGCACCGAGCTGATTCGCGGCGACGTGCGCGTGATCGCGGCGACCAACCGCGACCCGGCCGTCGCCGTCAAGGAAAACGGCTTGCGCGAAGACCTCATGTACCGGCTCGCCGTGTTTCCGTTGCGTGCGCCGCCGCTGCGCGAACGCGAAGGCGACCGCGAACTGCTCGCGCTGCATTTTCTGGATGAGCTCAACCGGCAGGAAGGCACGAACAAGGTCTTCAGCAAGCGCTCGCTGGAAACGCTGCGCACCTGGTCGTGGCCGGGCAACGTGCGCGAGCTGAAGAACGCGGTGTATCGCGCGTTCATTCTTGCCGAGAAGTCGGTCGAGTTGCCGCATCCGCATCTGATGACGCGCGTGAAGAAGCCCGTCACGCTCGGCGACTCGATGAGCGTATGGATCGGCACGCCGCTCGCCGATGCGCAAAAGCAGATCATCCTCGGCACGCTCAAGTATTGCGGCGGCGACAAACGGCGCGCGGCCAAGGCGCTCGGCGTCAGTCTCAAGACGCTGTACAACCGCCTCAGCGCATACGGCGACGAAGAGTCGAATTCCGACGACTGATGTGCATGCGGTGCGCGTTGCGCCGCGTGCGTGCCGTCATTCAAGCGTTTCCGTTTCCTTTCGTTTCCTTGCGCGCGTTCGTGACGTCACGGCGGTGTTAGCGCGGCCTTCCAACGCGGCTTCATACGACATTCCCGCACGAGCGCGCATCGCTGTACGCGGCGTGGCGTTCACTCATTGCATCAGGCACGCCAACTGCTGAGAGCGCAAAGCAGAAAGACAATAGCCCCGCAGCATCTTTTGCAATTGCTTGCATTTTCCCTATGCCAATTACAAAAGGCATCCTGCACAATGCGGCAGCGAAAAACAGACGCAGTCTGCCTTCGCGCTGGCGCGCTTCACGCACCGGAGGCACGAGCAGGAGCAATGACGAAGAAATGCAAAAAGCAACGCACCGCAAACCGCACACTGCGCAGCCCGCGACGATGCGGCGTTCGACTTTCCCTGGCGTCGCGCTGCTTGCCGGCCTCGCTGTAGCCGTCACGTCGGCGCTGAGCGGCTGCAGTTCGCTCTACTCGGAAGGCGCCACGGCGGGCGCCGGTATCGCGGGCGCAGCGATTGCCGCCAAAGTCACCAACAACGCCGCGGTCGCGACGGGCATCGGCCTTGGCGCCGTCGCGGCGGCGCGCGCGGGCGTGCAGTACTCCGAGCGCGTCATCCATCGCAATACTCAGGACAGCATTGCAATCGCGGCCGGCCCGCTCGCGGTCGGCGCCGTCGCGCCGTGGAGCATCACGCATTCCGTGCCGCTCGAAGAAGACGAGCATGGACGCGTGACCGTCAGCCGCACGATCAGCGCGGGCGAGCTCGACTGCAAGGAGATCGTATTCTCCGTCGACAAGACGGCGACGAACAACGTGCCCGCATCGAGCGCGTTCTATGTCGCGTCGATCTGCCGTGACGGCAGCGCATGGAAATGGGCGTCGGCGGAACCCGCGACGGAACGCTGGGGTTCGCTGCAATGAACGCGCGCTCGGCACTGGGACGCGTGAGCGCGGCAACGGCTGCCCGGCTCGCGTTGGCCGGCGCGCTGTGCATCAGCGCGGGCGCGATCGTGAGCGGGTGCAGCTCCGCTTCCGTCGGCGCGGCGGCAGGCGCGGGCGCCGGCGCGGCGACGGGCATCGTCACGGCCAATCCCGCCGTGGGCATCGGCGTCGGCATCGCCGTGCAGGCGGCCACCGACGAGGCCGTCTCGCGCTATCTGCGCGTGATGCATTCGGATCAGCAGAACGTGATCGCGGCGCTCGCGGGCACGATGCCCGTCGGCGAGACGCGCGACTGGAGCGTCAAGCATGCGCTGCCCATCGAGAACGGCCACGGCCAGGTGCGCGTGACGCGCGCGTTCGCATCGTCGCTCGCGATCTGCAAGGAGTTCGTGTTCTCCGTCGTCGACGGCGACAAGCCGGACGCAAAGGTCTTCTGGTTCACGGCTGCCGCGTGCCAGCAGGACAACAAGGGCTACTGGAAGTGGGCGTCGGCGGAACCGGCCGTCGAGCGCTGGGGCAATCTGCAATGACGTTGGCGTGACACCGCGCAGCCTCATCGCGCGGTAAAGCAGGCGCTTGCGCGATGCGCGGCGATCAGATACGAAGGGGAGCCGCGCGGCTCCCCTTTTTCATGAGGCGATGACGCAACCGCAAGCGTGCTGCGAATCAGGATTCGACATCTTCGAGACTGAAGATTTCCGTCTGGTCGTTGTACGAGAAGATCTCGCCATAACGGCCCCAGTTGATGACGGCATCGAGCGTCTCTTCAGCGGCGCTGTCGGACAGGAAGTCCTCCAGCTCCTGCTCGAAACGCACGCGGGGCGCACGATGTCCGGGCCGCTCATTCAGCACCTTCTTGATTCGCGCCGCGAGCGGTACGTGCTTGAGCAGGTGGTCGGCGAACATCAGCTTGCGCTCCTGCGTGCCGAACTCGGCGAACACGCGCGCGGGCGGCGTCAGGAAAATATCGCCCTCGCGCACATCGGCGAACCCGAGATGCTGCAGCACTTCGGCGATCGGGAACAGGTCGTCCACTTCGAGATGCAGCGAGCGCGCGATCTCCGGCATGTCCGCCCGGCCGTGGTACGGCGCGGCCGCGAGCGTCTCGATCAGACCCGCCATCAGGTTGGTCGACACATGCGGCAGCCAGCTGTGCAGCTCCAGCCCCTTCTTCGTCGTCTCGTCCTTCTGGCGCGCGGTCATCTTCGCGTAGATGTCGTCCACCAGTCGCCGGAACGCCGGGTCCAGACGATTGCGCGGATGCTTGAAGGGCACCTTGATCTCGGCGATCACGCGGCCCGGATTCGACGACAGCACGAGGATGCGGTCGCACATGAACACGGCTTCCTCGATGTTGTGCGTGACGATCAGCACCGACTTGATCGGCATGCGGCCCTGCGTCCACAGGTCGAGCAGATCGGTACGCAGCGTTTCGGCCGTCAGCACGTCGAGCGCGGAGAACGGCTCGTCCATCAGCAGCAGCGTCGGATCGACGACCAGCGCGCGCGCAAAGCCCACGCGCTGACGCATGCCGCCCGACAGCTCGCGCGGATACGCGTTCTCGAAACCGTCGAGGCCGATCAGGTCGATCGCGGCCAGCGCGCGTTCACGGCGCTCGCGCGCGCCGACGCCGAGCGCCTCCAGACCGGCTTCCACGTTCTGCAGCACGGTCAGCCAAGGGAACAGCGCGAAGGTCTGGAACACCATCGCGACGCCTTCGGCCGGTCCCTTGAGCGGCTTGCCCATATAGGTCACTTCACCGTCCGTCGGCTCGATCAGCCCGGCGATGATGCGCAGCAACGTTGACTTGCCCGAACCCGAGCGGCCGAGCAGCCCGACGATTTCGCCTTCACGCAGCGACAGGTTGGCGTCGTCGAGGACGAGCAGTTCGCCCTGCGCCTTGTTGAACCCGCGGCACACGTCCTTGACGCGCAGGATTTCTTCGCCGAGACGCGGTGGCATCGGCGGCGTCTGGATCGGCGCGGCGGTTACCGCTTTTGGATTTTGCATCGCGTTTTGCCTTCAATGAATCTCAATCGAGCCGCAGACGGCTTTCGGCGTAGGCGTACAGCGGACGCCACAACAGACGATTGAACAGGGACACGAACAGGGACATCACCGCGATGCCCAGAATGATCTTCGGATAGTCACCTGCCGCCGTGTACTGCGCGATGTACGCGCCGAGTCCGTGCGCGGCGAGTTTCGTATTGCCCCACTGCACGGCTTCCGCGACGATGCTCGCGTTCCACGCGCCGCCCGAGGCCGTGATCGCGCCCGTCACGTAGTACGGGAACACGCCCGGCAGCATCGCCTGCCGCCACCACTGCCAGCCGCGGATGCGGAAGTTCTTCGCGGCTTCCTTGTAGTCGTTCGGATAGGCGCTCGCGCCCGCGATCACGTTGAACAGGATATACCACTGCGTTCCGAGCACGATCAGCGGCGAGAGCCAGATGTCCGGATTCAGATCGAATTTGACGATGACGATCACGAACACGGGAAACAGCAGGTTCGCCGGGAATGCGGCGAGGAACTGCGCGAGCGGCTGGATCTTCTCGGCGAGCGCGGGGCGCAGCCCGATCAGCACGCCCGCGGGCACCCACACCACCGACGCGATCGCGATCAGCACCGTCACGCGCAGGAGCGTCAGCAGGCCGAGCACGAACACATGGCCGACTTCGTCGAGCGTCACGCCCGTGCGCACGAACATGACCACGCGATAGACGACGTACAACGTGGCGAGCAGGATGATTACCGTCCACACGATGTCACCCGTCTTCGACGGCTTGTCCGTGGCGGGCTTCACGAATTTCACGGGCCCGACGCTCGGCCAGCGGAACGGCACGCGCGCGGCCTTCGCGAACAGCCAGCCGAGCGGGACGAGCAAACGGTGAATGAGGCGCGTGCGGCGGATCAGGTCGAGCAGCCAGGACTCGGGCGCGTCGCCGGAACTGGTGTTCTCCATGCGGAACTTGTCGGTCCACGCGACGAGCGGACGGAACAGGAACTGGTCGTACGCGAGAATCACGACCGTCATCGTCAGGATCACCCAGCCGATCGCGTGCAGGTTCTTGTCGGCGATGGCCTGCGCCAGATACGCGCCGATGCCCGGCAGCGTGATCGTGTGATTGCCGACCGTGATCGCCTCGGACGCGACCACGAAGAACCAGCCGCCCGACATCGACATCATCATGTTCCAGATGAGGCCCGGCATTGAGAACGGCACTTCGAGCTTCCAGAAGCGCTGCCACGACGTCAGGTGAAAACCCTTCGACACTTCGTCCAGATCGCGCGGCACCGTGCGCAGCGACTGATAGAAGCTGAACGTCATGTTCCACGCCTGGCTCGTGAAGATCGCGAAGATCGCGGCCAGCTCCGCGCCCAGCACGCGCGACGGAAAGAGCGCGAGGAAGAACGTCACCGTGAACGAGATGTAGCCGAGCACGGGCACCGACTGCAGGATGTCGAGAATCGGCACGAGCACCTGGCTCGCGCGGCGGCTCTTGGCCGCGAGCGTCCCATAGACCAGCGTGAACACCAGCGACGCGACCATCGCGGCGAGCATGCGCAACGTGGTGCGCAGCGCGTACTCGGGCAGGTTCGCCGGATCGAGCGAGATCACCTCGTTCTGCAACGTCGAGATGGGCGCCATCGTCTCGTGGAAGCCGACGACGGCCATCGCGATCAGGCAGATGATGAACGGAAACGCAACGAAGTCCCAGCGGTTGGGCAGCACGCGCCATGCCGACGCATTGGCGGTGCGATTGAGGGTGAAGCTGAACAGATCCATCAGGCGGCCCTCCCGTGGCGGCAGGACGCGAACGTGCCGCAAGCCTTGATGGCTACGCTCGCGCCATCAGGGTTCGCGGCGGCGCGACGGTCCGTGGATCGATCCGGAAAGCGGAAATCAGGCATGGCAAGACTTTAATGCGCGGTAAATCGTTGGCGTTGAATAGCATTGGCCGGCAACGGACAGATTGCACGGCGCCCCGTGCCGGCCTGCACCTACGGCCCGCGCAATCGTGTTGCGCGCGCCGCCGCCGGCAGGCCGGCGAGCTTTCCTCATTTTGGACGGCACGACACTACTACAACCTGTGTGACAGAAACAACCATTGACATTCAAATGACACGTTGAATGCCTCCCGGAATGAATCTGTAAGCGACAGGCCGCCAGCCAGCGTCACCTGGCTGAAAAAGACGGGTTGCGCAACCGTGCGCACCAACCGTCGCGCGCGAGCCACATCCAAATGGTCATGCCGCTATTCAGAAAGTCCCGTCCGAAGCCGTTAAAACCACACACGGGACTTTCACACGCGCAAATCCTGACTGGCGTCGGGCCGCGCGGCGGTTAAAATCTTGAGGCGGCGAATCTAGCTGGCCGCCGGCAACGAGGACGGCGGCACGGCGTACCTATCCTGGCTCCGTGCGGCGCACGGCGACGAGCGGCAGGAACGGCCCGGCGCCAGCGCGTTGCAACGAAAGACGTTGTTGCATGAATCAGTCAGACGGATCAGAGGGTCGATGAAAAGGACAACCTTGCGCCAGGCATTGGGACCGGCCAGTTTCGTACTGGTCGTGCTCGCTTGCTGGTTCGCATCCGGCCTGGTCGCCGACCGGATGGTACAGCAAGAACTGGAGGCCGCCCTGCGCCAGCAGCGGCAAATGTCCGGCTCGATCGTCTACAACATGGCGGAAGTGATCGCGAGCGATCTGGCGATGTCGCGCGCCATACCCGCCACCATGGCCGAACTCGGCGTGATCCAGCAGGCCCTGACGCACTCGCAGAATTATGCCGCTTCGGGCGCCGAGGGGGAACCCGCGCACCGCGACGAATTGCTCAAATCGCCCGAACTGGCGGGCATCGATGGCTTCCTGCGCGATGCCCAAGGCTTCTCCGGTCTCGACATCATCTGGCTCGTCAACGCGAACGGCTTGTGTGTCGCCGCGAGCAACGCGCAAAACGCGCATTCGTTCGTCGGACTCGACATGCGCTCGCGCAGCTATCTGACCAACGCCCTGCTCGGCGCGTTCGGCGAAGCGTACGGGGTAGGCCGCATGAGCGGCGAGCCGGGCATCTTCATTTCCGCGCCCGTCTACGACGACGGGCTGCTGGTCGGCGCGATCGTCGCGAAGGTCGGCATCGCGCGGCTGCGTCACTGGGTTGCCCATGCGGGCACCTTCGTCACCGACGACAATGGCGTGATCATCATGGCGCACAACGCCGCGCTCGAAGGCGAGGCGATGCCGAACTCGCGCGTCATGCAGATGAGCGAGACGGAGCGCATGAGCACCTATCATCGCGATCAGTTCCCGTCCATACAGATCCGGCCGGTCAAGGAGCAGGTGCACCGCGCGATGCCGTGGGTGCCGTTGGCGATCGCCGAGCAGCTTTTCGAACTGCCGGGCCAGCCGATTCCGACGCTTTACCAGTCGCGCGGCGGACTGAACTCGGGGCTCTCCGCGCATCTCGTCGATCCCCTCGCCGCCTGGCCCGAACTGATGCGCAATCACAAGCGCGATCATCTGCTGGTGTTTCTGACGCTCGCGGGCACAGTGGCGCTCGCGTGGGTGATCACGGTGTCGTACCTGCGCGAGCGCCGTCACCATCGCGCGACGCGCGTGCTGGCCGAGCAACTGCAATCGGCCAACACGCTGCTGTCCGCCGAAGCGCGCCACGATGCATTGACGGGCGCGTTGTCGCGCCGCTATTTCCTCGATCTGCTGCGCCATGAGATCGACCGCGCGCATGCGACGGGCGAACCGCTATGCATGGCGATCGCCGACCTCGATCACTTCAAGCAGATCAACGACCGCTTTGGCCACGCCGCGGGCGACCGCGCGCTCGAGCACTTCGTCGATACCTGCCGCACCGAATTGCGCGGCAGCGATGCGATCGGGCGGCTGGGCGGCGAGGAATTCGGCATTCTGCTGCCCGCGACGGCGCTCGGCGCCGGTCTCGAAGTGGTCGAGCGCCTGCGCGTGCGCCTGAAGGCGATGCCGTCGTCGAAACTGCCGTCTTCCGTCGGCTTGAGCGTGAGCATCGGCATCACGGAGCTGTCGGCTGAAGATCTGCCCGAGCGCATCATCAGCCGCGCCGACCAGGCGCTGTACGCCGCGAAACAGGGCGGCCGCGACCGCAGCGAAGCGGTGCCGCCCGGCGATACCGCGCCACCCGCGCGTGCGCCTGTCAACGCCTGGTAACCTGTGAAAAGCCTGCCGGCGCGAGGTGCGCGATGCACGCCGCATCGCGCATGTCGAAGCCGCCGGGCGAGCAGAGCTTAAGCAGGTATCATCGGCTTTCATACGAAAGTTGTGATCACCGCCCAAGCTCCCCGGAGGTTCATATGAAGGGAAATCTGGTCATCGTCTGCCGCGATCAGGACGCTGACGCTTTCGATCATTTGTTGGCAGAGTACGGCGCGTTTCAGACGCGTCTGTCGTCGACCACGTGGTATCTGAAGCTGGAAGTCGCGCCCGAAGTGATCCAGGAAGAAATCCTCGCGCGTCTCGGCAAGTACACGACGCACTACATCTTCGAAGCAGACACGGTGACGTGGAATACCGTCGATAGCGAAGCCGCCGCCGCGCTCAACACGCTGTTCACCGAATAGGCGCGGCGCTCATTCAAACGACCGGGAATGGCCGGACGGCCACGGACGGTCGGCTTCCATCCCGGGCTTCAAACCCAGGCTTCAATCACGTTCACGCCTGCCCCTTCATCAGCCGCACAGCGGTACCGCGCGGCGCATCACCAGACGCTTTCCGATGCCGCCGCCGGGCGCGACACCGCTTCCAGCGGGAACGTCATCTGCACGCGCAGCCCTCGCCCGCCGTTGGGCTCATCATTGTTGCCGATCTGCCATTCGCCGCCCACACGTCGGACGAGCCGCTCGACGATCGCCAGCCCGAGGCCGCTGTGCCCGTTTCCGCCGCGCGCCGGATCGAGCCGCACGAACGGACGGCTTGCGTTGATCAGGTCCTGCGCGGCGATGCCGTTGCCGTGGTCGCTCACCGTCAGCGTGAAGCCTTGTTGCGTGCGCGCGGTCGCGACGACGACGGGCGGCGCGCCGTATGCATGCGCATTGTCGAGCAGGTTGGACAGGATGCGGTCGAGCGTCGCGGCGGGCAGCCTGAAGCCGGGACCGGCGCGCAGCTCGGTCTGCACCGTCGGCGCGCCGCCCGACACCGCGCGATAGCTGCGCACCACGCGCTCGCACTGGCTGTCCACTTCGACGGGCTCGCTGCGATCCGCGCCGTCGTGTGCGAACACGAGAAACTGCTCGACGATATGCGTCATCGAATCGACATCGCGCACAACGCCATCGCGCATCTTCGCTTCTTCCATCATCTCCGCGCGCAGCCGCAGTCGCGCGAGGGGGGTCTTCAGGTCATGCGCGACGCCCGCGAGCATCACCGCGCGGTCGTTCTCCGTGCGCGCGACTTCCTGCACCATCTGGTTGAAGCCATGCGTCAACTGGCGCAGCTCGCGCGGCCCGCGCTCGCGCAACGGCGGCACGGGCTGCCCGCGCCCGAAGCGGGCGACCGCCTGCGCGAGCGAGCGCAACGGCTGCTGCAGCTGCCACGCGGCAAACAGCGCCGCCATTACGCCCGCCGAAAAAATGATGCCGAGCCACAACACCATCCGGTCGAGCGGACGGGGCGGTCGCAACGGCTGCACGGGGACGACGATCCAGCTTGCGTCGCTTGCCGCACGGACCCATAACGCGGGCGGCTTGCTGGGCACGCCGACGCGCACCTGCGTCGAGGTGGGCAGACGGTCGCGCACGTCGTCGAGGAAACGGTCGAGTGGAGCGGGCAGATTCGTCGAGTCGGGCGGCACGTCGGCGCTCGCGGGATCGACGAGGCGCACGCGCGAGGGCAGCGGCTGGTCAGGCTCGCGCCGCACGTGATCGCGCACGGCGTCGACGAGAAACACAGCTTCTTCGACGGCATAACGCGTCTGCGACTGGTTGCGCTCGAATCGCACCAGCAGATACCACGCGAAATGCGACACGAGCAGGACACAAACGACCAGCAGCGCCAGCCGCCCGAACAGAGAATCAATTGGACGGCGCATGTTGTTCGCCATCGGGGACGAACACGTATCCGCGCCCGCGCACGGTCTGGATGAAGCGCGGCACCGACGGATCGGTTTCGAGAATGCGTCGCAGGCGCCAGACCTGCACGTCGATACCGCGGTCGGTGCCGTCGTATTCCGGACCGTGCAGCAGTTCGAGCAGGCGCTCGCGCGTAAGCGTGCGCATCGGGTGATTGACGAAGATCTTCAGAAGCGCGAATTCGCTGCCGGACAGAGTGAGCGGCTTGCCTTCCTGATGCAGCGTGCGCGACTGGAAATCGAGCGTGAAGCGGCCGAACGAAAACGGCTCGCGCTGCTCAGGCGCGGCTGCCGACGGCAGCGTCTTGCGGCGGCGCAACACCGCCTGCACGCGCGCGAGCAGCTCGCGCGGATTGAACGGCTTGCCGAGGTAATCGTCCGCGCCAAGCTCCAACCCGACGATGCGGTCGACGTCATCGGCGCGGGCCGTCAGCATGATGACGGGAATATCGTCGCCCGACGCGCGCAGCTTGCGCAGCGCCGTGAGGCCGTCGACGCCCGGCATCATCAGGTCCAGCACGATCAGGTCGGGGCGTTCGCGCTCGATGCGCCGCTCCAGAGAGCCGGCGTCGTGCAGCACCGACACCTCGATGCCTTGCCGGGCCAGATAGTCGCGCAGCAGGTCGCGCAGTTCGACGTCGTCATCGACGACAAGAATTTGAGTAGCCATGGCTTGAAGTGTAACGCGCGCGTCATTGCGTATTCGCCCCTTGCCGCCCCCAAAGGGTTACCGGGTGTTACCGCGAAAGGTACGCGTAATGTCGCGTAACTTCCGAAAGGATACGCGTAACACGGTCCGCATTCGATACCTCTACGCTGTGCCTTACCGGATGCACGCCCGTTCATCTTCGAGACGGGTGGCACCTTCGGCCAGTTGATCAAGGAGGATTGAAATGTCCAAAAAAACTTCACGCTTTCTCGCCGTTGCCGCCGCATCGCTCGCACTGAGTCTCGGAACCGCGTTCGCCGCACAGCCTCAGGGCGGCGAAGGCGGCATGGGCCATGGCGGCCCGGGCTGGCACCACGGCGGCTTCATGAAGGAACTGAACCAGTTGCACGGGCAACTGAAGCTGAACGCGGATCAGGAAAAGCAATGGCAGGCCGCGCTCGACACGATGAAGCAAAGCCATGAAGCGGAACGCGCGAACCACGAGCAGATGCGCCAGCAGTTCAAGCAGATGCAGCAGCAACCGATTCTCGACCTCAACGCGATGCATGCCGCGCACCAGCAGATCGAGCAGAAAGATGCGCAACTGCGCGAGCAGACGGCGACGGCATGGCTGAACTTCTATAACGGCCTGAACGACCAGCAGAAGACCACCGTGAGCACCGCGCTCAAGCAGCACTTCGCGAAGATGGAGCAGCGCCACGAAAAGATGCGCGAGCGTTGGGAAAAGCATCGCGGCGACGCAGCGGCTTCCGCGGTCAAGCCTTGAGCGTTGTGCTGCTGGTTCGACGCGGGCGCAGCGGCGAGGTCGGCCGCAGCGGCGCGCTGTGCGCCGCTGCGTTCAGGCACGCACGCGCGTGAGCGTGCGGTTGCGGGCCGACGCGACAGTCGGATGCCGGGCCCACGAAAAACAGAACGCCACGGAACAGGCTTGCGTGGCGTTTCTTCATCGGCGATGCCGATGCACAGCTGAACGACAGCGCGCTTAGCGCAACTGCCCGAGATCGAACAGCAGCACTTCGGCGCCTTCACCCTTTTCCAGCGTGACGGTCGATGCGTCGGTGATCATCGCCGCGTCGCCCGCCTTCAGCGCTTCGCCGTTCACCGTCAAGCCGCCGCGCGCGACGTGCACATAGGCCTGGCGCCCCGCTTCGAGCACATACTCGGCGCGCTCCGCGCCGTCGAGCAGACCGGCGTGAATCGATGCGTCCGCGTGAATCGTCACCGAACCGTCGCGTCCGTCCGGCGAGACGACCACGCGCAGCCGTCCGCGCTTGTCAGCGTCGTTAAAGCGCTTTTCCTCGTAGCCCGGCTGGTCGCCGCTGCGCTTCGGGATGATCCAGATTTGCAGCAAGTGCAGCGGCTCTTCCCGCGACCCGTTGAATTCGCTGTGCATCACGCCCGTGCCCGCGCTCATGCGCTGCACGTCGCCGGGTCGGATGGTCGAGCCGTTGCCCATGCTGTCGCGATGCGACAACGAGCCGTCGAGCACATAGGTGACGATCTCCATGTCGCGGTGCCCATGCGTGCCGAAGCCCTGCCCCGCCGCGATCCTGTCCTCGTTGATCACCCGCAGCGGACCGAAGTGCATATGCTCGGGGTCGTGGTAATCGGCAAACGAGAAGCTGTGCTTCGCCTTCAGCCAGCCATGGTCTGCGTGGCCTCGTTCGTCGGAGCGGCGAATCGTCATCATGTGACTCTCCCGTAAAAATTGGCGATGACGGGAATGTATGGGCTGCGGGCGCCCTGGACAATCCGCACCGCTGCACCGCATCGTTTCGCAAATGACGGCAATGCAGCAGCCATGCGATGCGCGCCGCCTAGGCAACCGTGCGCCCGGACAACGCGGGCGGCATCCCGCAATGCTGCGCCGCGCGCGCATGTCTCTGGAAGCAAAGGGCTTTCTCGCGCCTCGAACACTGGCACCGCGCGCGGGTTCGGGTAAAATACCGCGCTTTTTGGGAACGGGTCGACGCGCGCACCGCTCCCGGACGAATGGCCGCGCCCGCCGCCAACGGCCAGGCAGCACAGGGGAAAGCGCCCGGCGGAACGGACGGACTGGCGAGACGAAGCCGGGCCGGCCGTAAAACCGCCGCCAATTCAGGCGGCATATTTTTGTCCGCCTAGAATGGCGACGGCCGGCTGCGAGGCGGCTCTCGCCCGCGCAGGCGGACACGGCGGCGATCGGGGAAGTCAGGAGAAACATGAAGAAGCTCGCACTGTGCGTAGCGCTCGCAGCCGCGGCCACGGGTGCCATGGCAAAAGAATGGAAAACCGTGCGCATCGGGGTCGACGCCAGTTATCCGCCGTTCGAATCGATGGCGCCGAACGGCCAGATGGTCGGCTTCGACGTCGATCTGACGAAGGCGCTGTGCGCGAAGATGAACGTCAAATGCGTGTGGATTGCCCAGGATTTCGACGGCATCATTCCGGCACTGAAGGGCAAGAAGTTCGACATCATCGTGTCGTCGCTGACCGTCACCGACAAGCGCCGCGAGCAGATCGACTTCTCCGACAAGCTGTTCGACGCGCCCGCGCGCATGATCGCGAAGGCGGGCTCGACGCTCCTGCCGACGGCGGGATCGCTGAAAGGCAAGCGCGTCGGCGTCGAGCAGGGCTCGACGCAGGAAACGTACGCGAAGGCGTACTGGGAGCCCAAGGGCGTGACGATCGTGCCGTACCAGAACCAGGATCAGGTCTACGCGGATCTGGCGACGGGGCGTCTGGACGCCGCGTTGCAGGATGAGCTGCAGGCCGACTCCGGCTTCCTGAAGACGCCGCGCGGCAAGGGTTTCGCCTGGGCGGGCCCGGAAGTAAAGGACGCGAAGACGATCGGCGAAGGCACGGCTATCGGCGTACGCAAGGAAGACGGCGAGCTGAAGGCGAAGCTCAACAAGGCGCTCGCCGACATCCATCAGGACGGCACGTTCAGCAAGCTCGAAAAGCAGTATTTCGACGTGGATATCTACGAGAGCCGCTAGACGTCGTGTCAGCGAAACCCGGAACATCGGCGTCGCGCGGCACAGGCTCGGGGCTCGCCCGAATGGGCTCGCCGCCGGGCTTCGTAATACAGTCGGACCCTGAGTAGCAACAACGCAGCAACAAGCTGGAAAACGCGCTGCCGCCGGCAACGGCCAGGCAGTCATGATTCGCACAGCGGCATGCTGTGCGCCGCACGGGAGACATCGAAGGCAACGGCTGGACCCGCCTTCGGACGAACCGCCGCAGCGTACGCAGTCCGCGTCTTTCGCGGCGCGCGGGAGCGTCGTCAAGGACTCACTATGCTCTTTCAAGGCTACGGCCCACTCATCTTTGCTGGCACGGTGCAGACCGTGAAACTGGCAATCCTGTCGCTCGCGCTCGCATTTTTGCTGGGCCTGCTCGGCGCGGCAGCGAAACTGTCGAGAAACCGGGTGTCATACAGCATCGGCACCATCTACACGACCCTGATACGCGGCGTCCCCGATCTCGTGCTGATGCTGCTGCTCTTCTACAGCATCCAGATCTGGCTGAACAATCTCACTGACATGCTCGGCTGGGACCAGATCGACATCGATCCTTTCGTCGCCGGCGTCGCCGTGCTTGGCTTCATCTATGGCGCGTACTTCACGGAGACCTTCCGCGGCGCGTTTCTCGCCGTGCCGCGCGGCCAGCTCGAAGCGGGCCACGCTTACGGGATGACGGGCTGGCAGGTGTTCTCGCGGATCATGTTCCCGCAGATGATGCGCTTCGCGCTACCCGGCATCGGCAACAACTGGCAGGTGATGGTCAAGGCGACGGCGCTGGTATCGATCATCGGCCTCGCGGACGTCGTCAAGGCGTCGCAAGATGCCGGCAAGGGCACGCTGCGGTTCTTCTTCTTCACGCTGATGGCGGGCGCCATCTATCTGCTGATTACGACGGCGTCGAACTTCGTGCTGATATACCTCGAAAAACGCTACTCGACTGGCGTGCGCAAGGCGGAACTATGATCGAGCTGATCCAGGAATACTGGCGCAACTATCTATATACGGATGGCTACCGCTTTACGGGCGTCGTCATCACGCTGTGGCTGCTGGTCGTGTCGATCGGCCTCGGCTTCTGCCTGTCCGTGCCGCTCGCGGTTGCGCGCGTGTCGAAGAAGAAGTGGCTCGCGAGCGCCGTGTGGCTGTATACGTATATCTTTCGCGGCACGCCGTTGTACGTGCAACTGCTGCTCTGCTACACGGGCCTCTACAGCCTCGAAATCATCCGCTCGAACGCGCTGACCAACGCGTTCTTCCGCGACGGCATGCACTGCACGCTCCTCGCGTTCACGCTGAACACCTGCGCGTACACGACGGAAATTTTCGCGGGCGCGATCAAGGCGACGCCGTACGGTGAAATCGAAGCAGCGCGCGCGTACGGCATGTCGCAGTTCACGCTGTACCGGCGCGTCATCCTGCCGTCGGCGCTGCGCCGCGCGCTGCCGTACTACAGCAACGAAGTGATCCTGATGCTGCACGCGACGACGGTCGCCTTCACCGCGACCGTGCCCGACATCCTGAAGATCGCGCGCGACGTCAATTCGGCGACCTACCGATCGTTCGACGCGTTCGGCATCGCCGCGCTGCTCTACCTGATCATCTCTTTTGCGCTCGTCTGGCTGTTCCGCCGCGCCGAGCGCCGCTGGCTCGCTTATCTGCGCCCGCAAGGCAAGTAAGTACGGCGAATAAGCAAGTCAAGGAACCCGATGAACACTCCTCAAGCCACACAGCAAATGCTTTTCGTCGACAACCTGCACAAGCAGTACGGCGACAACGAAGTTCTCAAGGGCGTCTCGCTCAAGGCGAACCGCGGCGACGTGATCAGCGTGATCGGCTCGTCCGGCTCGGGCAAGAGCACGATGCTTCGCTGCATCAACTTCCTGGAGCAGCCGAACTCCGGGCGCATCTTCGTCGACGGCCAGGAGATCCGCACACAGAAGGACAAGCACGGCGCGCTACGCGTGTCGGATCAGAAGCAGTTGCAGAAGATGCGCACCAAGCTTTCGATGGTGTTCCAGCACTTCAACCTGTGGACGCACATGACGGTGCTCGAGAACATCATCGAAGCACCACTGCACGTGCTCGGCATTCCGCGCAAGGAAGCTGAGGAGCGCGCCCGCACGTATCTCGAGAAAGTGGGCCTCGCGCCGCGCGTCGAGAAGCAGTATCCGTCGCATCTGTCGGGCGGCCAGCAGCAGCGTGTGGCGATCGCCCGCGCGCTGACGATGAACCCCGACGTGATGCTGTTCGACGAGCCCACTTCCGCGCTCGACCCCGAGCTCGTCGGCGAAGTGCTGAAGGTCATGCAGACGCTCGCCGAGGAAGGCCGCACGATGATCGTCGTCACGCATGAAATGGCGTTCGCGCGCAACGTGTCGAATCACGTGATGTTCCTGCATCAGGGGCGTGTCGAAGAGGAAGGGCATCCTGACGAAGTGTTCAGGAACACGAAGAGTGACCGCCTCAAGCAGTTCCTGTCGGGAAGCCTCAAATAAGGCTTCAGGAATGTAGTCTATGTAGTATTACAGGGCGCTTACCGGCGCCCTTTTTCATGCCTGTGCGATGCCCGCGCGGCACGCTTGTTCCTCTTTTCACACGGCCTCAAAGCTTCGGCGTCCCAACATCTGCGCGAACGACAGCGCGAAATGCGCATACTCCCGCCGATTTCTCCCGTCAATAGTGGCAATCCTTGACCCAAGCCATTAACAACGGTGAATCCCTTGCCGGATAAGGCTTTGGGCCCGTTTTGCGGCCACCTGCAAGCCACTTGTCTTGCAATGGTATTGCAATTTAGAGACACCTTTACCGAGCATCACTAATTTATTCGCCAACCGAGGGGTATTTTGCTAAATTAGTAACGAAAGTAGCAAAACAAAGTTCAAGAAAAGTAGTTTCACTTCAAAACTAACGAACAGGAGATACCGGTCGCGAAGGATCGGCAAGACGATCAGACGGCTCCCGAGGCTGTGCGTCGATAACACCACCGATCACCCGCCCATCTCCCGCAGCAAGATTCCTGCTCGGCGCCGATGGCGTCCGGGCACTACTCGCAGTACTGGCGTTACTTTTTGACAGGGTATGGAGGAGAAGATGAAGAAAGTTTTGGCCGCCGCAGCGCTGCTGACCTTTGGCGTTGCTGCACACGCACAGAGCAGCGTGACGCTGTATGGGCGTCTGGACGCTGGTCTGGAGTACATGAATGGTGTCCCGACGAACCAGGTAAATGGCTCGGCAACGAGCGGCACGCACCGCTTCCGCGCGGAAAGCGGCGACTGGGGTACCAGCCTGTGGGGCTTGAAGGGTGCTGAAGATCTGGGCGGCGGCTACAAGGCCGTGTTCCAGTTGGAAGGCTCGTTCAACACGATGACGGGCGCGGGTCCTGGCGGCGGCGGTCTCTTCAATCGCTGGGCAACCATCGGCTTCGCGAGCGACCAGTACGGTACGTTCACGATGGGCCGCATGCTCTACATCTCGAACGGCGTGTGGGACTTCGACCCGTTCGGTCAGTCGAACTGGTCGTCGGCGTCGCTGGTGCGTGGCCGCAACTGGCCGCAATCGAGCAACAACGTAGCCTACCAGTCGCCGAAGATCGCTGGCTTTGACTTCTACGGTCAATACGCGCTGTCGAACGCGACGAACTGGAACGGTAACGGCACGACTCCGCAAGGCCGCGAAGCCGGCGCGCAGGTCACCTACACCTCGTCGCTGTTCCAGGTTCGCGGTATCTATGACGAAATCCGCAACCCGGCAAACGGCGGCCTGTTCGGCCCGAACCCGGCGGCAGCAGACCCGACCAACACCGGCAACATCGGTACGGGCGTGTTCGCAGCATCGCGTGAGTACTCGGCTCTCGTGAACGTGTTCCTCGGCCAGTTCAAGATCCAGGCCGCTTACCAGGCGATCCGCTCGTCGGGCGCGACGAACTATCTGCCGGGTACGCCGACCACGCTCGATCACGAGTGGGGCGGTATCACGTGGCAAGCAACGCCGGCTGCAGCTCTGATCGCGGCCGTCTATCACGTGAACGCGAACAACGGCGGCGGCAACGCGACGATCTACACGGTTGGCGGCTCGTACAACCTGTCCAAGCGCACGCTGCTCGACCTCCAGGTCGCGACGACGCAGAACAGCAAGACGGCTAACTTCGGCCTGAACGCCAACAACGCCGGTACGGCAGTCGCAACCGACAACCCGCTGCCGGGCCACAGCCAGACGGGCGTGTACGCAGGTATCCAGCACTCGTTCTAATCGAACGGTGTCGACAGAACGGCTTTAACAGAAACAGTTTTCACGCTGCTGCGAGAGGCGCGTATCGGTGCGATGTCCGAAAGGGTGTCGCACCTTTTTTTATTTCAGCGAGCGGCAATGCGACAGCATCGTGAGGCCCATCGCTCGTGCATCGGGGCACCGGCGCGGTGCAACGCCGGCGCTCTACGTTGAAACTGAACGGCTCACACGGCCGCTTCGTTCTCCTCACCCGTACGAATGCGGATCACGCGTTCGACGTCCGCGACGAAAATCTTGCCGTCGCCAATCTTGCCCGTGCGCGCCGCGCCGATGATGGCATCGATCACCTGATCCGTCTGGTCGTTCGCGACGACGACTTCGATCTTCACTTTCGGCAGGAAATCGACGACATACTCGGCGCCGCGATAGAGCTCCGTGTGCCCTTTCTGGCGGCCAAAGCCTTTGACCTCCGTGACGGTCAGCCCCGTCAGGCCGACTTCGGCGAGCGCTTCGCGGACTTCGTCGAGCTTGAACGGTTTGATGATGGCTGTGATTCGTTTCATGGCGGGCCTCGTCTCGGTTCGAAAAAAGGAAGGTTCAGATGCGTTGATTCTACGCCGCACCGCACACGTTGCCAGCACTGCGCATGACAACGCGTGCAGCAACGCGCGCTTTAAGGCAGATAGAGACAGCTTTCAGGCGGCTTTGTCCGGAACGGTTGCGAGATCATCCGTCCATACGGTCGCTTCCGAGTCGCTCGGCGCACGCCAGTCGCCGCGCGGCGACAGCGAGCCGCCCGAGCCGACCTTCGGCGCATTCGGCACGCAGGTCCGCTTGAACTGGCTCGTCTTGAAGAAGCGCCACAAAAAGATGCCGAGATTACGCTTGATGGCAGCGAGATCGTACTCGTTGCGCACGACGTGCGCGCCTTCCGGCCAGCCGCCCTGCTCCCTGTCGCGCCATGCGTGCAGCGCGAGGAACGCGACCTTCGACGGCGCGAAACCATAACGCAGGATGTAGTACAGATTGAAGTCCTGCAATTCGTACGGGCCGATGAAAGACTCCGTCTTCTGTTCGATCGCGCCTGCCGATTTGCCAGGCACGAGCTCAGGACTGATTTCGGTGGCGAGCACGTTGAGCAGCGTATCCGAGCCGTCCTTGCCGACTGCGCCCGTCTCCGCGACCCAGCGCACCAGATGCGTGATCAGCGTCTTCGGCACGCTGGCGTTCACGCTGTAGTGCGACATGTGATCGCCGACGCCATACGTGCACCAGCCGAGTGCCAGCTCGCTCAGATCGCCCGTGCCGATCACGATGCCGTTGTGGAAGTTCGCGAGACGGAACAGATGATTGGTGCGCTCGCCCGCCTGCACGTTTTCGAACGTGATGTCGTACGTCGCCTCGCCCGCCGAGTACGGATGGCCGAGGTCCTTCAGCATCTGCTCGCAGCTTGGCCGGATATCGATTTCCATCGACGTGCAGCCGACCACGTCCATCAACTCGCGCGCCTGCTTCAGCGTACGGTCGCTGGTCGCGAAGCCCGGCATCGTCACGCCGATGATGTTGGTGCGCGGCAGATTCAGGCGGTCCATCGCCTTCGCGCAGACGAGCAGCGCATGCGTCGAGTCGAGCCCGCCCGACACGCCGATCACGACCTTCTGGATATTCGATGCCGATAGCCGCTGCACGAGCGCCTGCACCTGAATGTTGTAGACCTCGTTGCAGCGCTCGTCGCGGCGGCGCGTATCGGCGGGCACGTACGGGAAACGCTCGACCTTGCGCGTGAGCGGCAGCGCGTGCGAGGTGTCGTGCCCGATCGCGAAGCGCACGATCTGAAACTTCGCGGCCTCTTCCTTGTGACGCTGCACCGACATGCCGAACGTTGTCTGCCGCATGCGCTCGTGCGACAGACGCTCGAGATCGACGTCCGCGAAGATCATGTGCGAGTCATCGAGAAAGCGCCCGGACTCGGCGAGCATCTCGCCGTTTTCGCAGATCAGCGCCTGGCCGTCCCAAGCCATATCCGTCGATGATTCGCCGCGTCCCGCCGACGTGTACAGATACGCGGCAAGACAGCGCGCCGACTGCTGGCCGACGAGCTGATGCCGGTAGCCCGACTTGCCGACCACGATGTTCGACGCCGACAGATTCACGAGCACGGTCGCGCCCGCGAGCGCCGCGAACGACGACGGCGGAATCGGCACCCACACGTCCTCGCAGATCTCGACATGAAAACGGAAGTCCGGCACGTCGGTCAGTTCGAACAGCAGCGACGCGCCGAACGGCACCTGCTTGCCGAGCAGTTCGATGTCGCGTGCGACGGCGCTGTCGGCGGGTGTGTACTGGCGCGCTTCATAGAACTCGCCGTAATTCGGCAGATAGCTCTTCGGCACCACGCCGAGCACGGCGCCGCGCGCGACGACGACGGCACAGTTGTAGAGGCTGTGGTCCACCTGCAGCGGCATGCCGACGATCAACGCGACAGGCAGCTTCTTCGACGCGTCGACGATCTTTGCCAGCGCTGTCTTGCATGCGTCGAGCAGCGCGCTTTGATGGAAGAGGTCATCGCAGGTGTAGGCGGGCAAACCGAGCTCGGGAAACGCGACGAGCGCCGCGCCCTTCGCGGCCGCATCGTGCGCGAGCTTGAGCGTCTCGTCAGCGTTGAAGGCCGGGTCCGCGACACGGCAGCGCGGCACGCCGACCGCGACGCGCGCGAAGCGGTGCGAATACAGATTGAAGAAGTTGCCTTTCATGTCAGAGATTCCTTCGGGCGCGCGTGCCGGCGATTGAACGAGATCGGACACATGGACGGCACACGCGAAACGGCTGCTATCGGTCAGCGTAGATGATAAGCCGTAAGCGCATTCCAGGTCTCGATCAATGCGCGGGCGGGACAGTCTCACGCCGATCACGAAGCGGCCCGCGAGCCACGCCGCGCGCTTCGCGGGCGCATTTGCATTAACATGGCCGTTCGTCGCGCCACGGTCCGTTCAGCGCCCAACGCCATCGCAGCGATGGCGTCGTGGACAAGTCGCGCGGGACATCAAGCGGCGGCGGCGCCGGACGCGCAAGCCTCGCGTGTCGGCATCACCCGCCCCCCGCCCCATCACGCCGCGCGCCCACGCAGGCACGCAGCAAACAGAATCGCCAACGGTCGAACAGATTGAACCAGGAACGTTTTGATTACCGCGCGGGCATTCTCGCTTCGCCGCTCGAAGTGGACGCCGCCGAATGGAACGCGCTGCTCAGCCGGCAGGCGCAACCCACGCCATTCCTGAGGCACGAGTTCCTCAGCGCGCTGCACACGGCGCAATGCGCCGTCGCGAATACGGGCTGGGCGCCGCAATTCGTCACGCTCACCGATCCGCGCACGGGCAAGCTGGCGGCCGCCGCGCCCGTGTACGCGAAGGGCCACTCGTACGGCGAATACGTGTTCGACTGGGCATGGGCCGACGCATACAAGCGCAACGGACTGCCGTACTATCCGAAGCTCCTGTGCGCGGTGCCTTTTACGCCCGTGCAGGGCACGCGCCTGATCGCCGCCGACGAGCACGCGCTGCGCCATCTCGCCGCCACGCTCGTCGCGTTCGCCGAGCAGGCCGATGTGTCGTCGCTGCACGTGCTGTTTCCGACGGAACGGGAAGCGCAAGCGCTGACGGAGCTCGGCATGATGCAGCGCGAAGGCGTGCAGTTTCACTGGATCAACGACGGCTACCGCGATTTCGACGACTTCCTCTCGACGCTCGAACAGAAAAAACGCAAGAACATCCGCGCCGAGCGCCGCAAGGTGCGCGATGCGGGCATCACGTTTCGCCGTATGCTCGGGGAAGACATCAGCGATGCCGACTGGCGCTTCTTCAGCAAGTGTTATCGGCAAACGTACCGCGAGCACTTTTCGAGTCCGTATCTGAACCTCGACTTCTTCCGGACGATCGGCGCGTCGATGCCGGACAATCTGATGATGGTGATCGCCGCATACGAGGGCAAGCCGATCGCGAGCTCGCTCGTCGTCTATCAGCGCGACGGCGTGAACGCGGGCGGCACGCTCTATGGCCGCTACTGGGGCGCGCTCGAACACGTGCCCTGCCTGCACTTCGAGACCGCGTACTATCAGCCGCTCGAATTCTGCATCGAGCAGAAGCTCGGCGTGTTCGAAGGCGGCGCGCAGGGCGAGCACAAGATGGCGCGCGGCTTCATGCCGACCGTCACGCGTTCGACGCACTGGCTCGCACATCCCGCCTTTTCGGACGCCGTTGCGCACTTTCTCGACAACGAGAAAAATCACATCCACGCGTACGTCGACGAACTGCGCGAACACAATCCTTTCAGGGAATAACAAGGGGTAGGCGCGCGCCATGCCGTGGTTTCTGTATCTGATCGAATGCTCGGACGGCAGCGTCTACACGGGCATCGCCACCGACGTGCAGGCCCGCTTCGACAAGCACTGCAACGGCACGGGCGCGCGCTACACGCGCTCGCGCAAGCCGGTGCGGCTGTTGGCATCGTTCGAACTGACCGATCGTTCGAGCGCGTTGCGCGCCGAGTACCGGGTCAAGCGCCTTGCGCCGATGCAGAAGTGGGAACTGGCGACGGGAACGCGGACGCTCGAATCGGTGCTGCCCGCCGCGATCGAAGCAGAAGCCGCCGATCAAGAGCAAACCTGACACGCGCGGCGACGCGTCTTTGTATTCGCTGCAACAGTGTTTTCAGCAAATGCCCCTCGACGCCGTGTTCGCGCGAACAGATACTTTCCTCACTCCCAATGCGTCGCCCGCTTCGCATCCAGATGAAGGCCGCACGGCCTGAAGGCGACGCACTAACCGATGTGGTTACCGATACCCCGCACGAACCCGCTAAGGTGAAGCAAATGGACGAGAGAAAGCGCGAAAGCATGATTGCCTATCTGCGCCGGCGCATGGCTCAGGTCGGCATCAAGGTCGGCGATCTTGCCGTGGCACTTGCCGAAGACCGCAAGCGTAAGAAAACAGCGCGCTATCGCAATGCAACGGGCGACACGTGGGACGGCAACGGCGCGATGCCGCAGTGGCTTGACCAGGCCGTCAGCGCCGGCCAATCCGTACAGCACTTTGCTATCGAGAAGCCGTTGAAGAAGGCCAACGCGGCACGCGAGGCCGTCGACTGGCGCAACGACCCGTTCGCCGGCAGCCGTCTGGCAACGATGAAGTGACGACGAACCACGCGGCGCATCGTGTGTCGCATGAGGCAGACGCGAGCCGGACGAAAGCCCTTCAAATCCCATCGTGCAAACACAAAGACGCTCCCGAGGGAGCGTCTTTGTTTTTCAATCAGCCATCGCTTGCCGGTTACTTCTTGTAGTTCGCGACGCCTTCGCTGATTTCCTTGTGCGCGGCGTCGACGCCCGCCCAGCCATCCACCTTCACCCACTTGCCCTTCTCGAGCGCCTTGTATTGCTCGAAGAAGTGCTTGATCTGGTCTTTCAGGTATTGCGGCACGTCGTCGACCGACTTCAGGTCCGCCGTCATCGGGCAGATCTTGTCGTGCGGCACGGCGATCAGCTTCGCGTCGACACCCGACTCGTCCGTCATCTGCAGCATGCCCAGCGCGCGCGCGCGGACCACGGAACCGGCCAGCAGCGGGAATGGCGTGATCACGAGCACATCGACGGGGTCGCCGTCACCCGACAGCGTCTGCGGGATGAAGCCGTAGTTGGCGGGATAGCGCATGCCCGTGCCGATAAAGCGGTCGACGACGAGCAGGCCCAGTTCCTTGTCGGCCTCGTACTTCACCGGATCGCTTTGCGCCGGAATTTCGATGATGACGTTGAAGTCTTGCGGAAGGTCTTTACCAGCGGGAACGTGATTGAAGCTCATGGCGCTCTCTGATCAGGAAGAAAGGTGAAACGTGGCGCGCGGCGCGCAATGCGCCTCCGATACTCGCGAAAGACGCGGCGCCGCGACCCGGACACTGCGGAATGCGCCATTATAGCCAATCGGCCGATGACACCCTCGTGGCGATCGGCGCGATAATCGTCCTGCGTCTGGCTGATTCAGATTGTTCCGGCGCTTGCCGCGTGGGCGACGGGCGGACGGGCTCGAGTCGTCGCGGATTTGACTCGCCGTTTGGCCTGCGTTCGTCTCGTGATGGGCTGTCTCACGCGCCATGCCGCGCATTGCGCGCTATGCCAGCCGTTTCGCCCATCACTGCGTACGCGGCACGCCCCGCGCGGGGAACAGCCGCACCCTCTGTCCCTTTTCTTTGTCGCCTGAGCAAGGCAAGGAGCCTGTGTGGAAGAAGCGAAACACTTCATCGGCGGTGAATGGGCCGCGTCGTCGGGCGGGGACCCGATCCCCGTCGTCGATCCTTCTGACGGCCAGCCGTTCACGACGCTCGCGCGCGGCACGGCCGCCGACATCGATGCCGCCGTCCAGTCCGCGCGCCGCGCGTTCGACGGCGCGTGGGGCGCCGCCAGCGCGGCCGAGCGCGGGCGCGTGCTGCACCGGCTGTCGTTGCTGGTCGGCGCGTGCCATGAAGAGCTGGCCCAACTGGAAGCCCGCGACACGGGCAAGCCGCTCAAGCAGGCGCGCGGCGACGCGGCCGCGCTCGCCCGCTACTTCGAGTTCTACGCGGGCGCCGCCGACAAGCTGCACGGCGAAACGCTGCCTTACCAGAACGGCTACACGGTCTTCACGATCCGCGAGCCGCACGGCGTCACTGGCCATATCGTGCCGTGGAACTACCCGATGCAGATCTTCGGGCGCAGCGTGGGCGCGGCGCTTGCCGCCGGCAACGCGTGCGTCGTCAAGCCCGCCGAAGACGCGTGCCTGTCGGTGCTGCGCGTCGCGGAGCTCGCGGCGGAAGCGGGTGTGCCCGCAGGCGCGCTGAACGTCGTCACCGGCTATGGACACGAGGCAGGCGCCGCCCTCGCGCGGCATCCCGGCATCGATCACATCTCGTTCACCGGCTCGCCTGAAACCGGCAAACTCGTCACGCAGATGGCTGCCGAGAACCACGTGCCTGTCACGCTGGAACTGGGCGGCAAGTCGCCGCAAATCGTCTTCGCCGATGCCGATCTCGACGCCGCGCTGCCCACGCTCGTCAGCGCGATCGTGCAGAACGCAGGGCAAACCTGCTCGGCGGGCAGCCGCGTGCTGATTGAGGGGAGCATCTACGAGCCGCTGCTCGAACGGCTCGCCGCGGCGTTCAATGCGCTGCGCGTGGGCCCCGCGCAAGCGGACCTCGACTGCGGACCGCTGATCAGCGCGAAGCAGCAACGCCGCGTGTGGGATTTCATCTCCGATGCGCAGCACGACGGCATCGCGATGGCCGCTCACGGCGAAGTGATCGCGCAAGCGCCCGAAGCCGGGTTTTATCAGGCACCTACCTTGCTGCGCGACGTGCCGCCCACTCACCGTCTCGCGCGCGAAGAAGTCTTCGGCCCGGTGCTCGCCGCACTGCCCTTCAACGACGAAGCCGAAGCCGTCGCGCTCGCCAACAGCACGCCTTATGGACTCGTCGCCGGCATCTGGACGCGCGATGGCGCACGCCAGTTGCGCATCGCGCGCCGCGTGCGCTCGGGGCAGGTGTTCATCAACAACTATGGCGCGGGCGGCGGCGTCGAATTGCCGTTCGGCGGAGTCAAGCATTCGGGACACGGCCGAGAAAAAGGCTTCGAAGCGCTGTACGGCTTCACGGTGCTGAAAACCATCGCGATCAGGCACGGCTGACGCGCAAACCTTACTGATTCATACAAAAACAGGAGACATCATGCGGTTGACCGGCAAAACAGCCATCGTCACAGGCGGCGGCTCGGGCTTTGGTGAAGGCATTGCGAAGACCTATGCGCGCGAAGGCGCGAACGTCGTCGTCAACGACCTGAACGGCGCGGCGGCCGAGCGCGTCGCGAGCGAAATCGCGCTGGCGGGCGGCAAGGCGATCGCCGTCGCGGGCGACGTCACGCGCGCGGACGACTGGAGCGCGTTGCGCGCCGCCGCGATAGAAGACTTCGGTAGCGTGCACATCGTCGTCAACAACGCAGGCACCACGCATCGCAACAAACCCGTGCTCGATGTCACGGAGGACGAATTCGACCGCGTGTACGCCGTCAACGTGAAGAGCATCTACTGGAGCGTGCGGGAATTCGTCCCGTACTTTCGCGAGCGCGGCGGCGGCGTGTTCGTCAATATCGCGTCGACGGCGGGCGTGCGGCCGCGCCCCGGGCTCGTCTGGTACAACGGCAGCAAAGGTGCCGTGATCGTCGCGAGCAAGGCGCTCGCCGTCGAGCTAGGCCCGGACCGCATCCGCGTGAACTGCGTGAACCCCGTGATCGGTGAGACGGGGCTGTTGACGGAGTTCATGGGCGTCGAGGACACGCCCGAGAACCGGCAAAAATTTCTGGCGGGCATCCCGCTTGGCCGCTTCTCGACGCCGCAGGACATCGCGAACGCCGCGCTCTATCTCGCCTCCGACGAAGCGGAGTTCGTCACGGGCGTGTGTCTCGAAGTGGATGGCGGGCGCTGCGTGTAACGGCGGCGCACCGCCCGTGCGCGTGCAATGCGCGCACGGCGCAGCCTCATTGCCTGAGCGCTCGGTGTTTTCCCCGACACCGAGCGGCTTTTCAGCGCTTATTGAAAGATTAGAATCGCGAACGGCGGTACGACATTTCCACAACAACGAGCCTTTGATAGGACCAGCGTTAGACGCCCAGCGCCAACGCCGGTCGATAGGAGACAAGCGTGTCGAGTCCTGCGAATCCACTTCACCGTCCCGGCGCAGGGGCGCCGCCTTCCTCTTTCGAAGAGGCCACATACAGAAAAGTCGCCTGGCGCCTCACGCCACTGCTGATGCTCAGCTATGTCGTCGCGTACCTGGACCGCGTCAACGTCGGCTTCGCGAAGCTTGGCATGAGCGCCGATCTGGGCCTCTCCGACGCCGTCTATGGCTTCGGCGCGGGCATCTTCTTCATCGGCTATTTCATCTTTGAAGTGCCGAGCAACATCATCCTGCATCGTGTCGGCGCGCGGGTGTGGATTGCGCGGATCATGGTGACGTGGGGCATCGTCTCGATGCTGACGATGTTCGTCACCACGCCCACGATGTTCTACGTGATGCGTTTCCTGCTCGGGCTTGCGGAAGCCGGCTTCTTCCCCGGCATCATTCTGTACCTGACCTACTGGTATCCGGCGCACCGGCGCGGCCGCATGACGACGTGGTTCATGACGGCCATCGCGATTTCGGGCGTGATCGGCGGGCCGATTTCGGGCTACATCCTCAAGGCGTTCAACGGCGTGAACGGCTGGCACGGCTGGCAGTGGCTCTTTCTGCTTGAGGGCGTGCCTTCGGTGATCGTCGGCATTCTGGTGTTCATCGTGCTCGACGACCGCATCTCGAAGGCGAAGTGGCTCACGCAGCAAGAGCGCGAACTGCTCGAGCGCAATATTGCCGCCGAAGACGCCACCAAGGAAGATCATTCCGTCGGCAAGGTGATGATGAGTCCGCGCGTACTGCTGATGAGCCTGATCTATTTCTCGTTCGTGATGGGCCTGTACGGCGTGAGCTTCTGGCTGCCGACCATCATCAAATCGACGGGCGTCACCGATGCGTTCATGATCGGCCTGCTCTCCGCGATCCCGTTCGCCGCCGCCGTGATCGCGATGGTGCTCGTCGCGCGCAGCGCGGACCGCATGCGCGAGCGCCGCTGGCACGTCGCGCTGCCGGGGCTCGCGGGGGCGCTCGGTCTCGTGCTGTCCGTCGTCTGGGCGCACGACACGACGCTTGCGATGGCCGCGCTGACGCTGGCGACCATGGGTATCATCACGACGCTGCCGCTGTTCTGGAGCCTGCCGACGTCGTTTCTCGCGGGCACAGGCGCCGCGGCGGGCATCGCGATGATCAACTCGATCGGCAATCTTGCGGGCTTTTTGAGCCCGTATGCGGTGGGCTGGCTCAAGCAGCTGACCTCCACCACCGATTCGGGCATGTATATGCTCGCCGCGTTCATGATTCTGGGCGCGTTGCTCGCGGTCAGTGTGCCGGCGCGGCTGGTGAACAAATAGCGTTTGGGGTTTGCCTGCGCGGCGGCGTGGACTTGCTTTTTGCCCCTTTGCCTCTGCGCGGGCATCCGTGAATGCGGTTTGTTTTTGCCGCTATCGCTGGCGTCCGCGATGCGGTTTGCTTTGCCGCTATCGCTGGCATCCGCGATGCGCCTACCGGCGCGGGCGTTGCCCCGCACAGGGGCAACACCTGCGCCGCGAGGCGCTATCGCGGATGCCAGCGAAGGCGGCAAAAAACATCGCGGATGCGAGCGCATACCAGCGACAGCGGCAAATCACAAACCACATCGCGAACGCCACCGCAAACCGCAAAAAACCAGCGTCGCAGACGAAAACAAACCTCAAACGATATTCATCGCCAGCGCGCTCTGACGGTAGTGCTCGCCCGCTTTCGACGCATCGCCCAATTGCTCATGCAGACGAGCCAGCGCACGGTGCGAGCGGATCTTCAGCGTCTCATTGTCGGCGAGCTTCAATGCCTGTTCGAGGAACGACTGCGCCTTGCCCCACAACTGCTGATGCAGACACAAACGGCCCAGCGCGAACATCAGATCGGCGTCGTCGGGGCGCTCCTTGCGCCACGCCTCGGCCTTCTGGATCAGCGGCAACGCGTCGCCGCCCGTGGTGTCCGGGTAACGCCGCAACAGGCGCGCATCCCAGTTTTGCGCAAGCGCTTCCTCGACGATCCTGCGCGCCTCCTGCGGACGGTTTAGCGCAACCAGCAACTCGGCGGCCAGATCGGCGAGACGCGGTGAATGGCGCTCGACAGGCGTCAGCGAATGCCAAAGTTCGAGCAGCGCGTCAGCGTTGTGCCGGCGATCGCGCAACAGGTTTTCCGCCGCCAGTTGACGCAGCCGCACCGCGACGGCGGGATGAATCGCCTCGCGCTTTTCGAGTGTCTTCACGAGCTTGAGCACTTCGCTCCAGTTCTTCAGCTGCTGTTGCGCACGCAGCGCGATCTGCTGCGCGTGAATCCGTCGGCCGCCCTGCGACTGCATTTCGGTGAGCGCGAGCAGCGCGCCATCGGCGTCGCGGCCGTCGGCGCGCATGTCGGCCGTCGCCATCAGACGCGCGTCCTGCCAGTCCGGTGCGTCGATCTGCGCGAGATACTCGTCGCGGCGCGCGTACTCGTGCATCCGGTGCGCGGCGTTCGCCGCGATCAGGCCCGCCGCGCCCTTGTTGTCAGGATTCGAGAGTGAATCGCGCGCGGCCTTCTCGGCGCGCGAGAAACGGCCCGCATACAGATTGGCGATCGCATCGCGCAGCGCCGAGTGCGCCTTCGCGACACGCTGGCGCGCCCGATACGCGGCCACGCGCTGCGGCATGCGCCAGATGTTGCGCACGATGCGCATCAGCGCATACATCACGATAAACACGACGATGATCGCGACGATGAACAGGTTCAGCGAAATGTCGATGCGATACGGCGGATAGACGAGCAGCACCTGGCCGGTATCGAACCGCCCGACGATCGCGAGCACGACGGCGACCGCGAACAGGAAAGCGAGCCAGAGAAGTCCACGCAGCGCCATGATTAACCCCGGTTCCGGTATTGATGCACGGCCTGCAGGCTCGTGTCGAGGTTCGGCACATCGACGGCGCCCGAGTTGTCGTCGACCTGCTTCACGAGATCGCGCACCGTCTGCACCTTCTTCGACGATGCATCGAAGTAGCGCGCGAGCGCACCGTCCGCGGCATGAAGGTCGGACTTGAGGGTCGTCTGGTTGCGCGCGAGCAGCGCGAGGCGCGCCGACAGCAGGCGCAGCTTCAGGTTCTCGCGCACGAAGTAGCCTTCATCCGGCGACACGAGCATCGCATCGGCGTGATCGATACGGCGCACCTGCACGAGGCTGGTCAACTGCTGCGTGACGCCCGTCACGAGCTGGTTCCACCAGACCTTCCACTTCGGCTCGCCCGTCGCGGCCGCGACCCGGTCGACGTCCTTCGGCGCGGCCGCGCGCGGCGTCGCGTGGGCGATGGGCGCCTCGCCCGAAAGCGGCAACTGGTCGATCTGGTCGATCGCGTTGTCGAGCTTGATCGCGAGGCCCGTCAGATCCGTCGACGGCGCCGACTTCAGCTTGTCGATGTCCTGCGCGATTGCCTTGCGCACAGCCAGCACCTGCGCGCCGTCCGACGCGGCAAGGCGCGTGTCGGCGCTTTGCAGCGCGAACAGTGCAAGTTGTGTGTTGCCCGTCAGCTGCAACTGCTCGCTCGCGGCGGACAGCATCTGGCCGACTTCGGCCATTGTCCAGTCGTCGCGGTTGCGCGCGAGGTCCGCATACTGCTGCTGCAACGCCTGCTGCGCGTTCTGCGCATCGGCAAGCTTGCCTTCGAGCTGCGCCAGCTGCGCGTCGGCCTGGCGCACGGTGGCGACGGCCTGATCGGTCTTCACGCGCAGCTCGGCCGTCTGCGCATCGTTGATCTGCTGCCGGTGCGACAGCTGCTGGTCGAGCTTGATGACCCTGCGGTTCAGCGCAATGCCGCCCGCGACCGCCGCGAAGAACACCAGCGCGATGACAACCCAGAGCAGTCCTGCGCCCTTGCCGCGTTTGGGCTGCTGCATTTCGTAGGGCGTAAAGGGTTGATTCGGCGGCAGCGTGGTGGCGGGCCGCGGCGCGGGATTCGGCGTGGGGTTCGTGGATGCGTTGGTATCAGACATGCGTTCTTGTGCCGGGTTGGACTGGACCGGTTGAACTTCGGGAGGAGCCGCGAGAGACAACAGCGTGCGCGCGATACGTTCATCGCCCGCACCGGACACCGTAATGCTATCAAAACCCAATCCCCGCGCGGTTTCCGCGATGCGTGGATGGGGCGCGACGAGCATCGCGCGCTTCAGTTGCGCCTGCTCGCTCGCGGTCAGATGCTCTTGCGCGAGTTCGCCGAGGTTGCGCACGCCCTCGGAACTCGTGACGAGCCACGCGTGCGGCGTCTTCGATTCGCCCGACAGCAGCGTGTGAATGCGCGACCATGCGCCGATCGACGGCTCGGGCACGAGGCGCCGGTACGCGGCGACCGTCTCGACTTCTGCGCCCGCTTCGCGCAGACGGTCGGCGAGCCATTCGCGCCCGCCGTCGCCGCGCACGATCAGCACGCGCTTGCGTTCGAACGCGTTTTCTCCGAACGACGCTTCGAGCGCCGCATAGAGCGCCTCGGAGTCGAAGCGCGCGCCGTCGTTGTCGTCGGCCACCGCGTGCGGGCTGATCACGTTGTACGCGGGCGCTTCGACGCCGTGCTTCGCGAGCGCAGCAACGCTGCCCGGACCGACCACACCGACGGGCAGCGCATGCGGCCAGATCGCGTCATGGCTCGCGAACGCGTAATCGACGGCATTCGGCGACACGAACACGACGAGCGCGTACTTGTCGAGCGACGCCAGCGCCGCGCGCAGCGGGCCTTCGTCGTCGGCGGGCGCGATCTCGATCAGCGGAAATTCGACGATGCCGACGCCCGCGTCGCGCAGCGCTCCGGCCAGTCCATCGGACTGCCCCGCCGGCCTCGTCAGCACCACGACGAGGCGCGAGCCCGTCGTCTGCGGCGAGCCTGCGCCGTCGCGAGACGGGAAATCGGCGGATGTCGGGTTCGAGCCGGCCGCCATCACGTACTGGTCGCCGGGCCGCTCGCCGTGCTGAGCGCGCGGACGATGTCCATTGCGCCCTGCGCTTCGAGCTGGCTCGCGACTTCGCGGCCTAGTTCGAGCGCTGCGCCCGTCGTCGGCGCGGGCGCGGAGGCCTGCGCGCTGAGCACGCGCTGGCCGTCGGGCGTCGCGACGATGCCGCGCAGATGCAGCGCGCCGTCATGCCACGTCGCGTAAGCGGCCAGCGGCACTTCGCAGCTGCCGCCCAGCGCGCGCGACACCATGCGCTCGGCTTCGACGGCGGCTGCCGTGTGCTCGTGATGCAGCGGCGCGAGCCACGCGGCGAGATCGGCGCGGTCCGCGCGGATCTCGATGCCGAGCGCGCCTTGCCCCGCTGCGGGCAGGCTGTCGGCGGGATCGAGCAGCGACCGGATGCGCCCGCCGAGGCCAAGTCGCTTGAGGCCGGCGGCGGCGAGAATGATGGCCGCGTAGTCGCCGCGGTCGAGCTTGCCGAGCCGTGTATCGAGATTGCCGCGCAGCGGCTTCACGTCGAGCTCTGGATAACGCGCGCGCAGCATCGCTTCACGCCGCAGGCTCGAGGTGCCGACCACGCTGCCGGGCGGCAGTGCGGCAAGCGAGTCGTATGCGTTGGAGACGAAGGCGTCGCGCGGGTCTTCGCGCTCCATGATGGTCGACAGCGCAAAGCCCTCGGGCAGCTCCATCGGCACGTCTTTCAGCGAATGCACGGCGAGATCGGCGCGGCCGTCGGCGAGCGCATTCTCCAGTTCCTTCACGAACAGTCCCTTGCCGCCGACCTTCGACAGCGTACGATCGAGAATCTGATCCCCGCGGGTCGTCATTCCGAGAATTTTTACGTCACAAGATGGATATAATTTGTGCAGCGCACACCGCACGTGCTCGGCCTGCCACATCGCAAGGCGGCTTTCCCGCGACGCGATGACGAGCGTGGCGGGCGGCGTGGGCGCAAGCGTCTCGGAATTCATTGTTTGAGTCATTGAACGACGGGATGTAATAACAAACAATGTTAGCACGCGCTTTGGCAACCTCTCGCTGGCCGCACGGCCATGCCGAAGCAGTTCGACGGAGGAAACGAGCCTGCCCCGGTCTGTCTGGCAGCCCGTTCCGAAGCCGACCCGATCGTGACCCGCGTGGCCGCCAGAAGCCCCAGCACGGTCGTGCGCGCGTCGATGCGCCGCATGCGCGATCATTTTATGCGGCGCAACACGCGCAACCGGCCTTTCTCCGCCGCGCGCGCCGCATTGCCGCCGGGCGTCTGCTTCATTGCCCGGCTGTTTGCCGCAGTGCCCGCAGTAACCGCAGTTGCATTTCACCATTCTCTTGACCCTGGCTTTTCCTGAGGAAACATCGTGACGTCTTCCGGATCGGCGCGCCCCGCCCGCCGCACTACTGCCTCGCCCGACGCTGCCAGCACGGCATCGGCCGCCTCCGCCGCCAAGGCCGCCAAGGCCCTGAAAGCAACCCAAGCCCTCGACTCCGCCAAAACCGGCAAATCCACGAAGACCAAGGCCGCCACGACCAAAGCGGCCAAGGCGCCCAAGGTGGAGATCAACGGCGCTTCGAAACGCATCAGGGGTGACGGCGACGGCCAGCCCGAAGCCGCGCAGCAAGCGATGAAGAACGGCGCGCTGAAGGACAGCGCCCGCACGCGCGAGGACAAGGACCAGCCGCTTTTCGAGGACATCCGTTATCTGGGGCGGCTGCTCGGTGACGTGGTGCGCGAGCAGGAAGGCGACGAAGTGTTCGAGGTGGTCGAGGCGATTCGTCAGACGGCCGTGCGCTTTCGGCGCGAGGACGACAGCGTCGCCGCGCAGACGCTCGACAAGAAGCTGCGCGCGCTGTCCCCGGAGCAGACGGTGAGCGTGGTGCGCGCGTTCAGCTACTTCTCGCATCTCGCGAACATCGCTGAAGACCGCCACCGCAATCGCCGGCACCGTATTCACGACCTCGCCGGCTCGTTGTCGCAGCCGGGCACCATCGCGCATTCGCTCGACCGTCTCGTCGAAGCGAACGCGGCCGCGACGCCCGTGCTCCAGCAGTTCTTCAACGACGCGCTGATCGTTCCCGTGCTCACGGCACACCCGACGGAAGTGCAGCGCAAGAGCATTCTCGATGCGCAGCACGACATCGCGCGGCTGCTCGCGGAACGCGACCAGCCGCTCACCGCGCGCGAGCGCCTGAAGAACGACTCGCTGTTGCGCGCGCGCGTGGCGTCGCTGTGGCAGACACGGATGATCCGCGATTCCCGCCTGACGGTAGCCGATGAAATCGACAACGCGCTGTCGTACTACCGCGCGACGTTCCTCGAAGAGATCCCCGCGCTCTACGCCGATATCGAAGAAGCGCTGATCGAGCACGGCATCGATGCGCGCCTGCCGCCCTTCTTCCAGATGGGCAGCTGGATCGGCGGCGACCGCGACGGCAATCCGAACGTCACGGGCGAGACGCTGGAGAACGCGATCACGCGCCAGGCCGCCGTGATCTTCGAGCATTACCTCGAACAGGTGCACCAGCTCGGCGCGGAGCTGTCGGTGTCGAACCTGCTGGCGGGCGCAAGCGACGAACTGAAGGCGCTTGCGCAAGCGTCGCCCGATCATTCGCCGCACCGCACCGACGAACCCTACCGCCGCGCGCTGATCGGCATGTACACGCGCCTTGCCGCGAGCGCGCGCGTGCGCCTCGGCGAGGGCGTCGTGCCCGTGCGCAGCGCGGGCCGCGGCGCGCCGCCGATTCGCGCGACGCCGTACGCGGACTCGTCCGAGTTCGCGCGCGACCTGCATGTGCTGATCGATTCCCTCGCCGAGCATCACGGCGCGTCGCTCGCGACGCCGCGCCTGTCGCCGCTGACGCGCGCCGCCGAAGTGTTCGGCTTTCACCTCGCGAGCATCGACCTGCGCCAAAGCTCGGACATCCACGAAGCGGTGATCGCGGAGCTGCTGCGGCGCGCGGGCGTCGAAAGCGACTATGCGTCACTGTCCGAAGCGGACAAGCTGCGCGTGCTGCTCGCGGAACTCGGGCAGCCGCGCCTGTTGCGCTCGCCCTATGTCGAGTACTCGGATCTCGTCAAGAGCGAACTCGGCGTGCTCGAAGAGGCGCGCGTGACACGCGAGAAGTTCGGCGCGCGCGCCGTGCGCAACTACATCATTTCGCACACGGAAACGGTGAGCGACCTCGTCGAAGTGATGCTGCTGCAGAAGGAGACGGGCCTGCTGCAGGGCACGCTCGGCAATCCTGCCGATCCGGCGCGCGCCGGGCTGATGGTGATTCCCCTCTTCGAGACGATTCCCGACTTGCGCAACGCGTCGCACATCATGCGCGATCTGATCGCGCTGCCGGGCATCGACGCCATCATCGAGCACCAGGGCAACGAGCAGGAAGTGATGCTCGGCTATTCGGACAGCAACAAGGACGGCGGCTTCCTGACGTCGAACTGGGAGCTGTATCGCGCGGAACTGGCGCTGGTGTCGCTCTTCAACGAGCGCAACATCACGCTGCGGCTTTTCCACGGCCGCGGCGGCACGGTCGGACGCGGCGGCGGCCCGACGTATCAGGCCATCCTTTCGCAGCCGCCTGGCACCGTCGACGGCCAGATCCGGCTGACGGAACAGGGCGAAGTGATCGCGAGCAAGTTCGGCAATCCGGAGATCGGCCGCCGCAACCTGGAGACCGTGATCGCGGCGACGCTCGAGGCATCGCTGCTGCCGCATGGCAATGCGCCCGCGCAATTGCCCGAGTTCGAGGAAGTGATGCAGACGCTGTCGGACGCGGCGATGGCGTCGTACCGTGCGCTCGTCTATGAAACGCCGGGTTTCACGGACTACTTCTTCTCGTCGACGCCGATTGCGGAAATCGCCGAGCTGAACATCGGCAGCCGTCCGGCGTCGCGCAAGCTGCAGGACCCGAAGCAGCGCAAGATCGAGGATCTGCGCGCGATTCCGTGGGGCTTCTCATGGGGCCAATGCCGGTTGCTGCTGACGGGATGGTATGGGTTCGGCAGCGCCGTCGCCGGCTGGCTCGATGCGTCGGAATCGAACGTGGAGCGCGAGCGTCGTTTGAACCTGCTGCGCAAGATGCACAAGACGTGGCCGTTCTTCTCGAACCTGCTGTCCAACATGGACATGGTGCTTGCCAAGACCGACCTCGCGGTTGCGTCGCGCTATGCCGCGCTCGTCACCGACAAGAAGCTGCGCAAGCACGTGTTCGAGCGCATTGTAGCCGAGTGGGAGCGCACGTCGAACGTGCTCGCCGAGATCACGGGCAATAAGGAGCGACTCGCGGATAATCCGCTGCTCGCGCGGTCGATCAAGAACCGGTTTCCGTATCTCGACCCGTTGAATCACCTGCAGGTGGAGCTTTTGAAGCGCCATCGCGCGGGGGATTCGAATGTGCGCGTGCGGCGCGGAATTCATTTGACGATCAATGGGATCGCGGCCGGGTTGAGAAATACCGGGTAAGGGTTTGATCTTGCCCTGCGGGCGGCGGCTCTTTGTTGGGGCGTCGCCTGGTCCGGTTTTTTCTGTCTGCGACGCCTGATCGGTTTTTTTTTTGCCGCTGGCGCTGGCATCCGCGATAGCGCCTCGCGGCGCAGGTGTTGCCCCTGTGCGGGGCGGCACTTACTTTCTTTGCCGCGGC
>NZ_JAGIPX010000204.1 GCF_017814945.1 Paraburkholderia sp. LEh10 | reverse complement strand
CAGGCAGTTGGGCTCCCTCTATCAACGCTTCACGTACTCTGCGCGATGACGTGTTTCAGCGGTACTTCAGCAGCCTGCTAGTACCACTGTGTCACAAAAAGATGTTTGCAGCAAAGTGATACCTTGTAGTATTGAATAATATAAACTCTGGGCGACCGTGATGAAAGAAGACGTCGACGAATTTGACGCGTATCTGAATCATCTGGCGCAGGCGTTGGGGCACGCCGATCGCCATTCCGGCCTCAAGGGTTACTGTTCGGGCTTGGTAATGCCGTTGTCACGCAAGAGCGTCGAGCCGATGGCTGCGCATATTGACCCCCTTCACGCGAGTGCGAAACACCAGTCACTCCACCATTTTGTAGCCAAGGCAGAATGGTCTGACCGGGCGGTCCTGCAGCGGGTACGCGAATGGGTGATTCCCGCGTTGGGCCTGCACGCTGCCGAAGAGTCTGGCTATTACTGGATTATTGACGACACGGGCTTCCCGAAGAAAGGCAGGCATTCGGTCGGCGTAGCGCGGCAATACTGTGGGCAACTGGGGAAACAGGATAACTGCCAGATCGCCGTGAGCCTGTCGATCGCGACGCAACGCGGCAGCCTGCCGATTGCCTGGCAACTGTATGTCCCCAAGGAATGGATTGACGACCGGGAACGAGCGCGTCGCGCAGGCATTCCTGAGGACCTGACCTTCGAGACCAAGCCACAGATTGCGCTGGCCCAACTTCGCGAGGCTATCGCATCCGGCATTGCACCGGGCATTGTGCTTGCCGATGCCGGGTACGGTGACGAAACCGCTTTCCGGGAAAGCGTAACTGAACTGGGTTTGTTGTATGCAGTAGGGATCCGGCCGGGCACCTCTGTGTGGGCGCCCGGTACGGCGCCGCTGCCGCCCAAACCCTGGAGTGGGCGCGGTCAGCCACCGAAATTGTTGCGCCGTGCGCCCGGCCATAAACCGCTCGTGGTGAAGGAACTGGCCATGCAATTACCCATGAACGCCTGGCAAACCGTAACCTGGCGGGAAGGCAGCAACGCAGCCCTTTCCTCACGCTTTGCCGCCGTACGGGTTCGTCCCGCACATCACGACTATTGGCGAAGTACCGTTCGCGAAGAAGAATGGCTGCTTATTGAATGGCCGGATGGCGATACGGAGCCGCTCAAATATTTTCTCACTACTGCACCCGAGGAGGCGACCCTCGAGCAGCTTGTGTTCGTGACCAAAATGCGCTGGCGCATCGAGCG
>NZ_JAGIPX010000203.1 GCF_017814945.1 Paraburkholderia sp. LEh10 | reverse complement strand
AAGGCACTCGACGGTGTGCGCATTCTCGATTTCACGCATGTGCAATCGGGGCCGACCTGCACGCAACTGCTCGCATGGTTCGGCGCGGACGTGATCAAGGTGGAGCGCGCGGGCGCGGGCGACATCACGCGCGAACAGCTGCGTGACATCCCCGACGCGGACAGCCTGTACTTCACGATGCTCAACCACAACAAGCGCTCGGTGACCATCGACACGAAGAATCCCGAAGGCAAGCTGGTGCTCGAGGCGCTGATCCAGAAGTGCGACGTGCTGGTCGAGAACTTCGCGCCGGGCGCGCTGGAGCGGATGGGCTTCAGCTGGGAGCGCATCCAGGAACTGAATCCGCGCATGATCGTCGCGTCGGTGAAGGGCTTCGGGCCCGGGCCGTACGAGGACTGCAAGGTGTACGAGAACGTCGCGCAGTGCGTGGGCGGCGCGGCCTCGACGACGGGCTTCGACGACGGTCCGCCCGTGGTGACGGGCGCGCAGATCGGCGACAGCGGCACGGGCCTGCATCTGGCGCTGGGCATCGTCACGGCGCTCTATCAGCGCACGATGACGGGCCGTGGCCAGAAGGTGCTCGCGGCGATGCAGGACGGCGTGCTGAACCTGTGCCGCGTGAAGCTGCGCGACCAGCAGCGGCTGGAGCGCACGGGCGTGATGAAGGAGTACCCGCAGTACCCGAACGGCACGTTCGGCGAGGCGGTGCCGCGGGCGGGCAATGCGTCGGGCGGCGGCCAGCCGGGCTGGATCCTGAAGTGCAAGGGCTGGGAGCACGACCCGAACGCGTACATCTACTTCATCACGCAGGCGCCCGTGTGGGCGAAGATCTGCAACGTGATCGGCCGGGAAGAGTGGGCGACGGACCCGCAGTACGCGACGCCGAACGCACGGCTGCCGCGGCTGCAGGAGATCTTCGCGGAGATCGAGCGCTGGACGATGACGAAGACCAAGTTCGAGGCGATGGAGATCCTGAACCGGTACGACATTCCGTGCGGACCGATCCTGTCGATGAAGGAGATCGCGCAAGACGAATCGCTGCGCCGCACGGGCACGATCGTCGAGGTCGATCATCCCGTGCGGGGCAAGTATCTGACGGTGGGCAACCCGATCAAGCTGTCGGACAGCCCGACGCAAGTGACGCGCTCGCCGCTGCTCGGCGAACATACGGATGAAGTGATGGCCGAACTCGGCTATTCGTCCGCGCAGATCGAAGCGCTCAGGGCGTGCGGCGCGATCTGAAC
>NZ_JAGIPX010000202.1 GCF_017814945.1 Paraburkholderia sp. LEh10 | reverse complement strand
CTCAACACTCAACGGAGGTTAGATCGCATCAAATCGCTGGCTGCAAATCCGTCCGTCGAACCGGGTCAACCTCAGACGCCATTCCACCGATTCGGGGCGTACGTGGCCGGCCGCTTCAGAAACCCAAGGTCATCTACGCAGACCGTGGCTACGATTCCGATGCACATCGCCAGAAAAGCCAGAAACTTCGCGAGCGCGAAATCAAGCCGGGGATTGCCAGGCGCCGGACAGAACAGGGCAGTGGTCTGGGCAAATTCCGGTGGGTTGTGGAACGTACTCATGCGTGGCTTCAGAACTTCCGTCGTCTTCGCATTCGCTTCGAACGTCGGGCCGACAATCACGAAGCATTTCTCAAACTCGGTTGCTCCCTCGTCTGCTGGAACATCTTCAGACGGACGGAGCAGCCTTTTTGAATCCGTCTAAGCACGATGCGAGTAACCGGTATAGTCGAGGACGGAAATGGCTCGGTCGACGTACGAAAATCCGCGGTCTGCCGCCGATTCAATCAGTGGGTGCAATAGCTTGTGGGAATCGCTCGGCCGGTGTTCGTAGCCTTTCATCACCGACTCGCCCGGACCTGCTCCGCTAGCTGATTCGACTTACCGGTCCAGTCGAATGCCGCTTTAGCGGCAAGTGCGTCTCGTCGCGCCGACCAACCGCACCGCTTGAACTCCGACCTGTGGCGCAGCGCGCTGGGAAACACGGCGTCGTGAGACGCCCGGCCCGGCGCTACGCCGGGCGCCTCTGAGACGAACAGTTTTCCCGCCAAGCAATCTCGAATATATCGGTGTGAACTCTGCGCCGACAATCGTGCCTGTTCGGCTGGCCGGCGCGCGAGAGGAAGCAATCGCTGATGACCGGATCTTGGTCCGTGGCAGTCCATTGCGTTGCACTGCAGCAACGTTCTGACGCCCCTCTTGTGCGGGTTTCCCCCAATTGGGCCTATACTCAAACCGTCTCCTCCGTATCACCTCCCGATATGGATTTAGCCCGCTTCGTGCGGGCATTCTTTTTTGGGATACCCCCGCGCGACAGGTTCAAATCGGGAAACCCAAAAAGCGTTCTGGCGCCGGAAAGACGAGTCGCGTCGGCGGACCTTTCGGTCCCGAGTCGCCTGTTCAGCTACTCAAATCCCCGTTGGGTGTGAAAATTCATTCGACGTCCCACTTTACTGACGTGCTGCTAACGGCGATGGAAACCGTTGACTGAAGTTGACCCAGAAAAGCGGACATCTATCCTTTGGAGAAGGAGGTGCCGATTATGGGCAAGCATCGTAC
>NZ_JAGIPX010000201.1 GCF_017814945.1 Paraburkholderia sp. LEh10 | reverse complement strand
CGACCACGACGCCGGCCGGCGGTGGGCAACTCGCTGGTGACGCGAATTTGTTGTTCATGAAGTTTTTCGTAGTAGATCGGCGAGTGATAGCCGATTCCGCTGTGCCGGCGATTTGCGTTGTACCAGCCTTCAATGAATGAAAACAAAGCACGTCGAGCCTGGTCATGCGTCTCAAAGCGAGAACGGGCAAGCAATTCGCATTCGAGCGTGGCGAAGAAGCTCTCGCACATGGCATTGTCGAAACAATCGCCGACCGAGCCCATCGAAGGGCGCACACCCGCTTCGCGACAACGTCGGCCGAAGGCAATGGACGTGTATTGGGCGGATTCAACCGGTCGTCGCAACACCTTTGATCGAGGAGGTGTTGCATGGGACGAAGTGCAAAGCAGGTATATCGGTTGACAGGGCGAGGAGCGATGTACTCGCCGGGCGCGCCCTCACTTGGACATGAGATCGAGCGTCGGTTTTGGCAACAGATCGCGACTGGCATTACAAGCGAGAAAGCAGCGGAGGCGGTAGGCGCATCTCAAGCGGTAGGCTCGCGCTGGTTCCGCTATCGTGGCGGCATGCCACTATTCATGTCGAAACCTATTGCGGGTCGGTACTTGTCGTTTGCTGAGCGAGAAGAGATAGCAATGCTTTCTGTCCAAGGCCTCGGGGTGCGCGAGATCGCCCGCCGTATCGGACGCAGTCCATCAACCGTTTCACGAGAGCTCACGCGCAATGCGGCGACACGTGGTGGGTGCCTCGAGTATCGTGCTTCGGTCGCGCAGTGGAAGGCGGAACGGTTCGCCAAACGACCAAAGCCAGCGAAGCTGGCGACTAATGGACGGCTGCGCCAATATGTACAGGAGCGCCTGGAGGGCAAAGTACATGACGCTGATGGTCGTGAGATAGCCGGGCCCAGGCAGGCACCGTTCAAGGGGCGAAATAAACCACATCGCGGTGCCCGAAAATGGGTCAACGGCTGGTCACCTGAACAAATTGCCAATCGATTGCAGGTAGATTTCCCGGACGATGAGTCTATGCGCATCTCTCACGAAGCCATTTACCAGGCGCTCTATATTGAAGGGCGCGGCGCGCTCAAGCGCGAGCTGGTGGGCTGCTTGCGCACCGGGCGCGCGTTGCGCGTCCCCCGAGCGAGAGCACGAGCCAAGGCGTGGGCGCACGTCAGCGAGGAAGTGATGATTTCCAGTCGGCCTGCAGAGGCGGAAGATCGTGCTGTGAACAACAAATTCGCGTCACCAGCGAGTTGCCCACCGCCGGCCGGCGTCGTGGTCA
>NZ_JAGIPX010000200.1 GCF_017814945.1 Paraburkholderia sp. LEh10 | reverse complement strand
TAACTCAGTGAGGTAAGCCACCGGCTCTGCCGGTGGACTCACCAAGGTTTGAGGAGCGGCCGACAAGGCTGCCGATTTTGACGGGTGTGAGTCCCGTTACCGCCAGTTGCCCGGATTTGGGCGGTTAGCATATCCGCTGCACGGGGAGGTAACGAACCGTGATAGGCGCGGACGTAAAAGCCACGGCTGCTCGCTACCGGAAGGTGGGGGGTGGGAGCTACCGGAGTGGCGAGCAAATCCATGGGTCTGAACATGAGTGAATGACTGCAGCTCCGAAATGGTGAGTCCAACGGAAGTAGCTGTTGGAGACTGGCAAAGCGCCGACCCGCTTCAAACTCGGGGAAGGCCAACGCCTCAGGGGAAGAAACGGGTACGTGCACCCTGGGGGCAGCCGGAGTAGTGGTCCAGACACGTGGAGAAAGATCGGCAGAGATAACGTCGGGAAGGGCCTGTGCCCAGCAGGGGCTGACAGCAACCTGCAAAGACCTTCTGTGCGAGGCCAAGGCCGAAGCCGGAGGGAGGGCAACAGGTCTGGCGCATGAGCCCGTAGGAGCGATGAAGTGGGAGTAATGTCCTATGAGGAGACGCTGGACGTCTCCTGCATGGCGGTAACACCGGCCTGCAGCAAAGGGGCTCTGGGCACTTGGCGGTCCCAGTGCAGTGCCCGGACATTGAGCCGGGATCACGCTGCGCTCGAAGCGGGGACGAGTTCGTGGTTGGTAAACCAGCGTGGGCGGGGTGCATGCAGGTCAGTGCTTAAGCTTCGCCGCGAATCTGGGAAGGCCCACGAAGGAAAGCCAAGGTCAGAACCGGACTGGGGAAATCCCACCGTCCGGGATCGTAGGGGGGCTTGCGGAATCGTCGTGTCAATGGGAGCCGGACTGAGGCCCAGCGGGAAACTGTTGGACAGGCCACCGGACCCTGCCGTCACGTGCGCGCCGCACTTCTATCCCGACCCTTTACGACGGTCGGCGCGAATTTCCTGTCTCTGCCAAGAGAAGGAGATTCACGATGAAAGAGTATCAGAGCCTGAGCCACACGAGATGGGACTGCAAGTATCACGTGGTGTTCATCCCGAAGCGGCGCAAGAAGCAGATATTCGGCGCGTTGCGTCGGCAGCTCGGAGAGATATTTCATGAGCTGGCGTCCCACAAGGAATCGAAAATTGTCGAAGGGCACCTGATGGGGGATCACGTTCACATGTGTTTGAGCATTCCGCCGAAGTATGCGGTATCGAATGTAGTCGGGTACATCAAGGGCAAAAGCGCAATTCAGATAGCCCGGAAGTACGGAGC
>NZ_JAGIPX010000199.1 GCF_017814945.1 Paraburkholderia sp. LEh10 | reverse complement strand
CCAATCGAGTGATAGTCGATGCCGAGCTCCGACATCGCCTCCGGTTCATACAGATTGCGGCCGTCGAAAATCAACGGCGTTTTCAGCGCGGCCTTCAGATGCGCGAAATCCGGGCTCTTGAATTCCTTCCATTCCGTCACGATCACGAGCGCGTCGGCGCCCGCAAGCGTTTCGTCCTGCGTGCCCGTGAAATGCAGGCGCGCCTGCTGATCGGCGGGGGCGTCGGCCAGATCCAGCGCGAAAACGCGCTTCGCCTCGGTCGTCGCGACAGGATCGTATGCGCGCACCGTCGCGCCGCGCGCGAGCAGTTGCGCGATCACGCGGCGGCTCGGCGCCTCGCGCATGTCGTCGGTGTTCGGCTTGAACGACAGGCCCCACACGGCGAACGTGCGGCCGCTCAGGTCGTCGCCGAGCGTGTTCGTGATCTTGCGCACGAGCACTTCCTTCTGCTCGTGGTTCACCTCTTCGACGGCTTCGAGAATGCGCAGGTTGTGGCCCATCTCGCTGCCCGTGCGGATCAGCGCCTGCACGTCCTTCGGAAAGCACGAGCCGCCGTAGCCGACGCCCGCATACAGGAAGTGGTAGCCGATGCGCGGGTCCGAGCCGATGCCGCGGCGCACCGCATCGATGTCCGCGCCCACCGTATCGGCCAGGTTCGCCATCTCGTTCATGAACGAGATGCGCGTGGCGAGCATCGCGTTGGCCGCGTACTTCGTGAACTCGGCCGAGCGCACGTCCATGTACAGCGTACGTTCGTGGTTGCGGTTGAACGGCGAGTACAGGCGGCGCATTTTCTCGCGCGCCCGGTTGCCGTCCTCGTCGTTGTCGATGCCGACCACGATGCGGTCCGGCCGCATGAAGTCCTCGACGGCCGCGCCCTCTTTCAGGAACTCCGGATTCGACACGATCGAAAAGCGATGTTGCGCGCTGTCCGCGAGCCCGCGCTTGCCGAGTTCTTCCGCGATCACCGCGCGCACGCGCTGCGCGGTGCCGACGGGCACCGTCGACTTGTCGACGATCACCTTGAAGCCATTCATCGCCCGGCCGATGTTGCGCGCCGCTTCGAGCACGTATTGCAGGTCGGCGGAACCGTCTTCGTCGGGCGGCGTGCCGACCGCGATGAACTGGATCTCGCCGTGCGCGACACTCGCCTCGACATCCGTCGAAAACGTGATGCGCCCGGCCGCGCGCGAGCGCGCGATGATCTCCCGCAGACCCGGCTCGTGAATCGGCATGCCGCCGTTATTGAGGATCTCGATCTTGCGCGGATCGACGTCGAGGCAGAAGACGTCGTTGCC
>NZ_JAGIPX010000198.1 GCF_017814945.1 Paraburkholderia sp. LEh10 | reverse complement strand
GCATCTCGTTATACAGAAGTGGCGCAGTAGCAGACGTTTGTCCGAAAGCGCATTGCGCGATGCACCGGCGTGACGGGGGTTGTTAACGGTCGGAATTTCGCGTTTACTCTCGACTTTTCGAATGCAGATTCGTAATGAGCCGGGAGCGTGGGTGGACGAGGAATTTGAAACACTGGATCTGGGTGACCCGAGACGGGATCGTCGCGCGAAGGAATTACTAAAGCGGTTTGCCGCGCGTCCCACGGCCAGTATTCCGGGTGCCTGTGAGGGCTGGGCCGAGACCATGGCGGCGTACCGCTTTCTGGGCAATGAGCACATCGACTGGCGCGACATGATGCAGCCGCACTGGGAGCGCACCGCTGTGCGCATGGGAGAGTCACCGGTAGTCCTGTGCGTGGCTGACACGACCGAGCTGAACTTCAACGGCCAGGACATCGAGGGGGCGGGCCCGCTCAGTTACGAAGCGCAGGTGGGCATGTATCTTCACGCGACCTATGCGGTCACACCGGATCGCGAGGCGCTGGGTGTCATGAACGCCTGGATGTGGGCACGCGAGCCGCGCGACGAAAACGGCCAGCGTGGCGGCGTATGCGAGAGCGTTCGATGGATCGAAAGCTACGAGATCGTAGCGCAGCAGGCGGCAGTCATGCCGGGCACGCGGCTGGTATATGTGGCCGATCGCGAAGGTGATATCGCCGCGCTCATGCAGCGTGCGCAGGAGTTGGGCGAACCGGCCGACTGGCTGATCCGCTCCCAGCACAACCGCGCACTAGAGGGCGAAGCAAAACTGTGGGAGACGGTACACGCGAGCGAGGTGCTCGGTCATATCAGCTTCGTGCTGCCCGGGCGGGCGGGCCAGAAGGCGCGTGAAGTGACGCAGGAGCTACGCGCACAGCGCGTGACGTTACCCGGGCGCGGCGACGTCGAGCTGAGCTGCATTGAAGCATGTGAAGTGAATGCGCCCACTGGTGTAAAGCCCGTCGTCTGGCGCCTGCTGAGCAATCGCGAAGTGCCCGATGCACATGCGCTCACCGAACTGATTGACTGGTACCGCGCGAGGTGGGAGATCGAGATGTTCTTCAATGTGTTGAAGAACGCCTGCCGGGTTGAAACGTTGCAGCTTTCGCAGATGGAGCGCGTCGAGAAGGCGCTTGTGCTGTATATGGTGGTGTCCTGGCGTATCGCACGGCTCATGCGGCTGGGCAGGACCTGTCCGGACCTGGATGCTTCGCTGTTCTTTGAGGCTGACGAGATACACGGCGCTCACGTGCTCTCAAAGAAACCCCGCCCGAAAAAACCACCGACGCTTAACCAGATGATACGGATGATCGCGTCACTGGGTGGATTCCTCGGACGCAAGGGCGATGGTGAACCCGGCGCGAAGACACTGTGGATTGGCATGCAGCGTGTCATGGATGCGGTGATCACCATCCAGATCCTGCGCAACGGGTACGACACTTCTGTATAACGAGATGG
>NZ_JAGIPX010000197.1 GCF_017814945.1 Paraburkholderia sp. LEh10 | reverse complement strand
TAGTCGGCCTTGAACAATTCGAAGCGCCTTGTACAACAAGGGTTTGAAGCGGAAAGTGGTTGATGCATTTGCAGGAACCTGGCAGATTACAGGTAGTTTCCTGCAAATTCTGTCGAGGTCTGGATGGGTCCGAAGACAGCGGTGAGCGAAGGCGATTTGTTTCGACATCCTCTGCGCGAGCAGATCAACCTGAAGCACCCGCTGGTACGTCTGGCCGATCTGATCAACTGGGATCGGCTGGGCGCTTCGATGAGTGAGAGTTTCGTTTCCGGCAAAGGGCGCCCTGCGACGTCACCGCGCCTGATTGCGGGTCTGCTCTACCTGCAACACGCCTTCGACCTGTCCGACGAAGATGTCGTCTGGCAATGGGTGGAAAATCCTTACTGGCAGGTGTTCACCGGCGAGACGTACCTGCAGACCGAGCCGCCAATCGACCCATCGAGCCTGACACGCTGGCGCAAGCGGCTGGGCGAAGCCGGAGTTGAAGAGTTGCTGGCCGAGACGATCGAGGCAGCAAAGCGTGCAGGCGTGATCAAGGCCTCGAGCGTGAAACGCGTAATCGTCGACACGACGGTCATGGAGAAGGCGATTGCGCATCCGACCGATTCACGCCTGCTCGAGCGGTGTCGCGAACACCTGGTGAAGGCAGCGGCACGGCACGGATTGAAGCTGCGGCAGAACTACAACCGCGAGGCACCACACCTGGCGCGTCAGATTGGCCGCTACGCCCATGCGAAGCAGTACAAGCGCATGAAGAAGGCCCTGCGCACATTGCGCTCGCGTGTGGGCCGGGTGATGCGCGATGTCGAGCGGCAACTGGACGCGGTGGCCGATTGCAGCCGCGCGGGATTGCAGGAACTGATTGGCCGCACGAAGCGGATTCTGTCGCAGAAGCCGAAGGACAAGAACAAGCTGTATGCGCTGCACGCGCCGGAAGTCGAGTGTCTGGCCAAGGGCAAGGCGCGCACGCCATACGAATTCGGCGTGAAGGTGTCGATCACGACGACTCACAAGGAAGGGTTCGTGGTGGGAATGCGCTCAATGCCGGGCAACCCATACGACGGCCACACGCTGGCTGAGGCGTTGGAGCAGGCGGCGATCCTCAGCGACGTCACGCCAGAAGTCGCCGTTGTGGACCGTGGTTACAAGGGCGTCGCGATTGATGGCGTGAAGGTCTATCACCCCGGCCTGCGGCGCGGCATCACACGTGGACTACGCGCGATGATCAAACGGAGAAGTGCAAACGAGCCTGCCATTGGCCACATGAAGGCGGACGGGAAGCTCAATCGGAACTGGCTCAAAGGCGCCTTGGGCGATGCGATCCATGCGGTGCTGTGCGGCGCTGGCTACAACCTGCGGAAGATCCTCAGGAAGCTGCGGCTTCTTTATTCCTTCATTCTTGCTGCTTTGCTTAACTTCAGCATCGCCGCCGACCTGATGGTGTGACGGCGGCGGCACAAAGGACGAATTGTTCAGGGCCGACTA
>NZ_JAGIPX010000196.1 GCF_017814945.1 Paraburkholderia sp. LEh10 | reverse complement strand
TAGATACTATGGAGGGGCCGCGGAGATAAGCCTCCTAGAGTAAAACGAGGATTCCGACACCCGTTTTCCGAGAGGAGTACGCAAATGAATGCGCCTCGCACGGCCCTTCACGGGCAGGATACATCCATCACCGGATCGTTGTATGTCGCCTTTGAACTGGGTGACAGGAGCTGGAAGCTCTCGCTGGGCGATGGGGTGCGCGCGCCGAGCCGCTGCACAGTGGCCGCCGGCGATACCGCCGCAGTCTTCACGGCAATTGCGAAGGCCAAGGTGCGCTGTCATCTGCCCGCCGATGCTCCGGTGCGTAGCTGTTATGAAGCCGGGCGCGACGGTTTCTGGCTGCACCGCTGTCTTGAGGAACATCAGATCACGAACCTGGTGGTCGATTCTGCGAGTATCGAAGTCAACCGGCGCAGGCGTCGCGCCAAGACTGACCGGCTTGACAGCGACAAGCTGCTGTCGATGCTGATGCGCTACTACGGTGGTGAGCGCCGGGTGTGGGCGGTCGCACGCATCCCCACCCCCGAACAGGAAGATGACCGGCGGGTACATCGTGAACTCGGTCGTCTGCGGCAGGAGCGCACTGCCCATAGCAACCGCATCCGCTCGCTGCTGGTACTCCACAACCTGCGGCCCGAGCGAATCGGTGGCCGCGCGTGGGCGCACTGGTGGGCGCAGCACACCCCGCAACTGTTGCCAGCCCTGCGCGCCGAGATTGAGCGCGAATTCGAACGGCTGTCGCTCGCTGCCAGGCAGATCAGGGCGCTCGAGGTACAGCAGCAGCGCGAGGTGCGCAGCGGTGCGCAACCCGCGATTGCCCGGCTCGCGCGCCTTGCGGGTATCGGAGACGGCAGTGCCTGGACCCTGATCAGGGAACTGTTCGGCTGGCGGCATTTTCACAACCGACGCGAAGTGGCCGGCTGCCTGGGCCTGGCCCCGACGCCCTATGCCAGCGGTACCAGTGAAGTTGAGCAGGGCATCAGCAAGATCGGCAACAAGCGAGCCCGATGGCTGATGGTGGAACTGGCGTGGAACTGGTTGCGCTTCCAGCGCAGCAGCCAGCTAAGCGACTGGTTCAACGAGCGCTTTGCAGGCGGCGGCAAGCGTATGCGCCGCATCGGCATTGTGGCACTTGCCAGACGTCTGGCGGTCGCGCTATGGCGCTATCTGGAATTCGGCGAGATTCCCCTCGGGGCAACCCTCAAGCCCACTGCGAAGAAGGCGACAGCAGCGACCTGAGTAGCCAACGTCGAGCGGCAACAGCATTTGAAGGTTCGGCGCGCCCGGACAGTAAGAGGGTTACCTTACGCAGGTAACCGTAGTTCTAGATGGGGCGCGTCCGTAATGGGGTGGTTCCAGCGCCTTGCGCATGCGGTATGTGGTGCCCGGTCTCGTGCCAGCACGGATAGAAGTTGGTCCGGTCAAGTGTCCGGACTTCAGACACCCCGACCTCACTACTGTTCTTGTCTGATATGGAGGATTGCAAAACATCTGATCGAGCAGGTTATCCACCGCCGGCCAGCGTCGTGGTCGTAACAGG
>NZ_JAGIPX010000001.1 GCF_017814945.1 Paraburkholderia sp. LEh10 | reverse complement strand
TTGCCGCCCTTACCCGTTCCTTCCCACTCTTTATATATACGAAAAGGCATCGGTTGTGCGCTCCTGACAAGAGCGCACAACTCGTTGACAGCTATTAAGTTAGACATCCGTTCACATACAAGAACTGACTCACCGCCGGGTGGAAAATCAAGGTGCTGCAGGAGAAACCACTGGACCATCAGCAAACCTCAATACCGGTCAGGGTCTATCGGTTGACAGTTCGACGCGCATTTCACCGACAATTAACGCGGTCCCCTTCGGGGAATTCGGCCCATTCACGCGCACAAGCGATATTACGGCCTCGTTCAGATCCGCGACACCGAGATTCTGCAACACGTCGCTCAACGGCAGCCTCAGCGTGCCACCGCCGTGGTGATTGGCCTCAGATGCTTCAAACGCGCCAAACGTGCCAATGAAATGCGCTTGACTGGCGGCGTCCGCGTTGCCGGCGGCAGGCAGGTTCAGATAGATGTTGTAGTAATAGCCGCCTTGTCTCCCGAGTCCGGTAACAACGAGCTTGTCCAGCACGAGGTACGGGTATTGGAGCGTGGTCGTGCTCGCCTCGGAACCCGCCGCGGCCGCCGATAGCGCATCCTTCAACGAAGAAATGTCCGACGCTTGCAGCGGCAAACGTGCGCTGACCGATGTCTCGTTGAGCGTCATGTTCGCGACGCCGCCCAGCGAACGCCGGCTGCTCGAGATTGTGCGCCCAGGCGTATTCGCAAAGTTGCCGAGTGCAGGACGGACGACGATCGGTGTAGGCTGCGCCTGGACGCGGATGATGCGCCCTTCCTGGGCGTTTGGAGGCAACGCGGACGGCACATTGTTGGGTTGGGCGTACTGATAGTTCAGAAGCCCGGGCCGATAGCACTTCGACTTCGCGATCGAGAGGTTCGTCGCATAGGTGAACGACCCCGACCAGTACGAGCTGCTTGGCGACGGCACGATTGTCGGAGGCTCGGCGCACCACGCGTCCCACAGCCGGTCGACATTCCCGTGGTGCAGATAGAAGATGGGATCGGTAGGCGACGACATATCGGCCATCCATCCGCCGATAATGTTGTGCACCGGGTTGTGAGGAGCCGATTCGAACGACGCCTCAAAGGAGTTCGACGTTCCACGCTGCATGTTGATGATTTTGGATGAGAAAGGCGCCATCGTCAGCGCACCGTACACGTTGGTATTGACTCGCCCGGTGACATATAGCGGATTGCCGCTGGCCGCATCAGTGAACTCGCTCGGCATATGGGGATACTTGTAGTAATCCCAATACGGCAGCGCGAGCTTGCTGTCTCCCGACACCGTTCTCAACTGCTGCTCGAAATAGTACAGGTAGCCTCTGTGCCAGGCGAGGAAGTACGGCACCATGTGCGGACAGTAGTTCAGGTGCACGTTGACCCAGTACTGCCATGATGTGGGCTTGGTGGCATCCGTCACCGCTTTCATCAATTTCACCGCATTCAGAAACGACGCGTACTGCGGCGTCGCTTTGAACTGCTGCCATTCCAGCCGCGTGAGCAAGGTTGTCTGGCTAAACCCTCGTACGGGTAGCGACATCAACGCAGCGGCCGAGGCGGAACCCTTAAGAAAAGAGCGACGGTTAAATCTGTTCGTAGCCATTTAGATTCTCCTCTGGACGGAGATATCGGCGTGGATTGATTTTTGGATTTTCCGGTGGAGTTCGGTGATGCGAACGCGAAGGCGCTCTACCCGCCGACTAGCTATACGATAGCCTGGTGCTCCGTGAAGGCTCGCATTATCAGCCGAGAACTGTGCGCCAGCGCACATCGCTTCAGGAGAAAGATTTGTAGGCGCCTACGGATCATGGAACCTTCCTTGGTGGCCCAAGGATGCGTCGTAACTGACGGTTAGTTGCGTAACTTATCGCTTCGCCATACCCCCGTCTGGCAGTACGAGGGCTGCGACTTGGATTCTATCGAAGCGTTTAGCGCGCCCGCTCGCGTGTAGAGGCTGGTCCGCTACTGCGGGGCGCCGGTAGCCCCGGTCGTGTTCCGAGCGATTGGCTGTGCGCGGCGGCGGCGCTTGCGCGCGGAAGGGCAAGACGGGATCGCCTGCCCGCGTAAGGGGCGCGCCGCCGCGCGGATAACAACCGATTGCACTTACGTTATCCGCCCGGATGCGATGAAAGACCGAAGCACGCGAAGCAACGGCCGACGAAGCTCTGATTCCGTTTTCATCGACTTCTCGCGACGCCCGAGCAGCATGCGGGCAAGTCCCTGCAGCGCGCTGCACAGCAACAGGTAGATGAAGCCGACGAACAGGAAGATCTGCGCCGGATACACCATCAGCCGGTTGTTGAGCTGGTTCGCGAGAAACGTGAACTCCGGCACGCCGACGATATACGCGAGCGACGTGTCCTTGATGAGCGACACCCATTGATTGACGAACGAAGGCATCATCACGCGCGCGGCCTGCGGCAAGATCACTTCGCGGAGTGCCTGCCAACGCGTCAAGCCAAGCGACAGCGCTGCCTGCCGCTGCCCATCTGCTATCGACACGATGCCCGCATGCACCGAGTGCGACAGATACGCGCCGCCGATCAGTGCGAGTGCGCACATCACTGCCGCGAGACCGGGCACGTTCACGTGCAGCAGGATCGGCATCAGGAAGAAGGTCCAGAAGATCAGCATCAGCACGGGAATGGCGCGGAAGAATGCGATCACCGCAGTCAAAAGCAGATGCACGTAGCCGCGTGTCATCGCCAGCGTGACGCCGCCCGCGAGTCCGATCACGGCAGCGAGCAGCGCGGAGACCACCGAGAGCGCGATCGTCAGCGCGACGCCGCCCAGCGGCCCCGAAGGAAACGCGCCGAGCAGCAGATAGCGCAGCGACGGCAACCAGTTGAAGTCGCTCATGCGCGGCCTCGCTGCGACGTACGGACGCCTGTGTGCTGCCAGACGACGAGTGCGGCCTCGATGACCGCGATGGTCAGCACGTACAACACCGTCGCAGTGCCGAACGCCTGAAACGTCCTGAAGCTTTCGGTATCGACCTGACGCGACATGTACGACAGTTCGGCCACGCCGATCGCCATCGTCAGCGACGAGTTCTTCACGACGTTCATGTATTGCCCGGCGAGCGGCGGCGTCGCGATGCGCAACGCCTGGGGCAGGACGACGTATCGCAGCGTCGCATAGCGACCCATGCCCAGCGCGGCGGCGGCCTGCTCCTGTGTACGGCTCACGCCGCGCATCCCGGCGCGAAACTCTTCGCCGATAAAGGCCGTCGTGTAGCACGACAGTCCCAACCAGCCTGCGAACAGTTCAAAGCTGGGCCAGCGCAATGCGACAGGCCCCAGATTCGTTGCATGCGGCGTGTTGAGCCACGTCATCCATTCGGAGGGAAGCAACGCAGCAGCGCCGAAATACCAGAACAGCAATTGCACAAGCAGCGGCGAGTTGCGGAATACGAAAACATAGAGTGCGGCGGCGCGCGCCAACGTGGCGCTCCGTGAAGTGCGCGCGACGGCCAGCGCAAAGCCGAGCAGCGTCGCGCAGATGCCCGCGCACGCGGACAAGATCAGCGTGAGCGCAAAGCCCTGCTCCAGCCATGCGAGATATTTCGGTTCAAGCCAGGTTTGCATGATCGGCAAGCGAGAGGCGGAAACAACAAAAGCCCCGGCCGCCCGATGTTCGGGCGCGCCCTGGGCATCAAAGGCGACGACTGGATTCAGCTGCTCTTTTGCGGATCGCCGATCTTGAAGAGTCGCGGCAGCGGCGCAGCGCTCTTCGGTCCGAACCACTTGTCGTAGATGCGCGAGGCCTCGCCGTCCGCTTCCAGCTTCGTGAGCGTGTCGTTCACTACGTCGAGCAGACGCGTCTCGCCTTTAGGCACGCCGACGCCTTCGTAGTCGTTCGAGATCGTGAAAGGCGGAATCTCGTAGCTGCCCTTGTCCGGCACGCGCGCAAGCAGCGCGACCAGCTTCGGACCGTCCTGCGTGATCACCTGCACGTTACCCGTGCGCAGCGCGGCGAATGCGAACGGCGTATCGTCATAGGCCACGATGGTCGCGTTCGGAAATCTCGCGCGTACCTGCTGTTCGTTCGTCGTGCCCTTGTCCGCGCCGATGCGCAGGCTGTTGAGCTGATCCGGTGACTTGAGCACGCCCTTCTTCGCGATGAACTGCGTACCCGATGCGAAATACGGCGTGCTGAAATCGACTTCCTTCTTGCGCTCGTCGGTGATCGTGAAGTTGGCGAACACGAGATCGACCTTGCCCGACTTCAAAAACGCGATGCGATTGGCCGGGTTGGTCGGCTGGACTTCCAGCTTGACGCCCAGACTCTTCGCGACGGCGCGCGCATAGTCGACGTCGAGTCCGACGATCTGATTGTCTTTCGGATCGACGTAGCCGAATGGCGGGTTGCTGTCGAACGCCGCGACGCGCAGCACGCCCGCCTTCTTGATGTCGTCCAGACGATCCGCATGCGCGGCATTCGATACCGCTAACAGTAGTGCTGCGAGAACCGCGCCCCAAGTCTTGATTTTCATTGTTGAGATTCCTTCGTTCGTTGCGCCGGCGCGCCGTTGTGGTGCGTCGGCGCGGCCTACTGTAGCCGCGTGAGATGCGCGAGGGAACGAAGTTTTTCTCAGGTAGAAAGCAGGCGTGGCGATTTGGCGTGGACTTCGCGCGTGCAGGAGAAGCCAGTGAATGCCGCTGAAACCGAAAGCATATGAGCGCGGCTGCCATAGCGTTATATGCATCGCTACGTTGGACGGCCCGGCGCAACAATCGACATCGCTTTCTCCTCCTGAGCGGGTCGTCCTGCCGAAGCAATACTGCACACGTCAACCGTTCGTATGCCTTATTTCTCATGATCAACTGACTGTCGTTTGTTTTGTAGTCAGCCGCTCGATGCAGCGCTGATGGCATGATTTGCTACGCACAATTTATTCGTAGGCGCGGCGCGCGAAGTGGCTATAGTCGTAGGCTTCATCACATCACTTTGTCCGCTCCATGAAACATTCGATCCATCGCCGCGCGCTGCTCGCGGGCGCCGCTTCCTTCGTGCTTGCCGCCGCTATTCTCGTGCCGCTTCAGACGCGGGCAGAAACGCGCGAGGTGGTCATCGGCTATCAGGACATGGTGGTGCCCTGGCGCTACGCTCAGGCAAGCGGCGCCGTCGAGAAGGCCACGGGCTATAAGGTCACCTATCGCAAGCTCGGCAGCGGCGCGGACGTGATTCGCGCGCTCGCGTCGGGCTCGATACAGGTGGGCGAAGCGGGCTCCAGTCCGATCGCCGCCGGCCTCTCGCAAGGCGTCGATCTTTCGCTGTTCTGGGTTCTCGACAACATCAACGACGCCGAGGCGCTCGTCGCGCGCAACGGCTCCGGCGTGAACAAGCTCGCGGACCTGCAGGGCAAGACGCTTGGCGTACCGTATGTGTCGACCTCGCATTTCCATGCGCTCGTCGCGCTACAGCAGGCGGGCGTCGACCCGTCGACCGTCAGGATCGTCAACCTGCGTCCGCCTGAGGTCGCAGCCGCATGGGAGCGCGGCAACATCGATGCGACGTATATCTGGGACCCGGTGCTCGCGAAGGTCAAGCAGAACGGCAAGGTTCTGATCACGTCGGGCCAGGTCGCGAGCGAATCGGGCAAGGCGACCTTCGACGGCTTCGTCGCGTCGCGCAAATTCGCGCAGGACAATCCCGCTTTCATGACGGGACTGGTGAAGGTTCTCGCCGATACGGATGCGCAGTACCGAGACCACAAGGCCGACTGGACGGCGGGCTCCCGTCAGGTGCAGGCGGTCGCGCAGGAATCCGGCGCGAACGCCGCCGACGTGCCCGCGAGTCTCGCACTCTACGCATTCCCGAGCGCGGTCGAACAGGCATCGCCGACCTGGCTCGGCGGCGGAAAGCAGTCCGGCGCGGCGAAGTCGCTCGCCGCGACGGCACAGTTCCTCAAACAACAGGGCACGATCCAGAACGTGCTCGCGGACTATTCGACAGGTGTCGATCCGCGCTTCGCGCAGCAGGCAGCGAAATGACCTCGTTGTCCATCCGCAATCTCGGCGTCACCTACGACGGCGCGAGCACGCCTGCGTTAAAGGGCGTCGACCTGCAGATCGGCAGCGGCGAGTTCGTCGTCGCGCTGGGCGCGTCGGGATGCGGCAAGACCACGCTGCTCAATTGCCTCGCGGGCTTTCTCGATCCGACAGAGGGCGAAGCGTCGCTCAACGGTGAGCCTATCGTCGGGCCGGGCGCGGAACGCGGCGTGGTGTTCCAGAAGTATGCGTTGATGCCGTGGCTCGACGTGCTCGACAACGTTGCGCTCGGCTTGCGCTTTCGCGGCGCCAGGCGCGGCGATCGGCACGCAATCGCGCGGCGCACGCTCGCCCTCGTCGGCCTCGGACAGTACGAGCATGCGAACGTGTACACGCTGTCGGGCGGCATGCAGCAGCGCGTGGGAATTGCGCGCGCGCTCGCGAGCGATCCCGAAGTGCTGCTGATGGACGAACCGATGGGCGCGCTCGACGCGCTCACACGCGAAAGCGTGCAGGAGCTCGTGCTGGACGTGTGGGCACGTACCGGCAAGACGGTGTTCTTCATCACGCACAGCGTCGAGGAAGCTCTCTTCCTCGCGACGCGGCTCGTGCTGATGACGCCCGGTCCAGGACGAATCGACGAAGTGCATGAACTGCCGTTCTCGCGCCAATACATCCGCGATCGCGATGCGCGCGCCGTGAAGTCGTCGCCCGCGTTCATCGAATGGCGCGAGCGGCTCACGCGCCGCTTGCACCGCACGGAAACGGAGGCGGTGTGACCGAACCTGCGTCGGAAGCATCGTTGTCCGCCCGGACGATTGCGCCGCGTACTCTGCGGCGCAGCGGGCGCACCCGGCGAGGCGCGCGCTATCGCGGCATGCCGGGCGCGGGTCCAACCGCCGTGCCAAGCGCACTGTGTGTCGCGACGCTCGCCGTGCTGTGGTGGGCCGCGACCCATTTCCATTGGCTGCCGCCGCTCTTTCTGCCCTCGCCTGAAGCCGTGTGGCGTGCGTTCGTCGATGCCTTGCATGGCAGGCTTCAGGGCGGACTGCCCCTGTCCGAGCATCTGCTGTGGAGCGCGATCCGCGTGTTCGGTGCGTTCGCGCTGGCTGTCGTGACGGCTGTGCCCGTCGGCATTCTGATGGGTGTGAGCCGGATCGCGCGTGGCGTGCTTGATCCGCCGCTCGAGTTCTATCGGCCGCTGCCGCCCCTCGCCTATCTGCCGCTAGTGGTGATCTGGTTCGGCATCGACGAAACCGCGAAGGTCGTCGTCATATGGCTCGCGTGCTTCGCGCCCATCGCGATGGCCGCGCGCGCCGGTGTGAGAAGTGCGACGCCCGAGCAGGTGAACGCGGCATGGTCGCTCGGCGCGAGTTTCCGGCAGGTGGTGTGGCACGTCGTGCTGCCCGCAGCGTTGCCCGAACTACTGACGGGCCTGCGCATTGCCGTCGGCTTTGGCTGGACCACGCTCGTCGCTGCCGAGATGGTGGCCGCGACGGCCGGGCTAGGTCAGATGGTGCTCAACGCCTCTAGCTTCCTGCGTACGGATGTGGTGGTGATGGGCATCGTGCTGATTGGGGCGATCGCGTGGCTGTTCGACTTCGGCATGCGCGCTCTGGAACGGCGGCTCGTGCCCTGGAAGGGCCGATGAGGCGCGCGAGCGCATATCATGAGACGCCTCGCTCCACGGACCGTCACGCACATGGAACACGCCATCACGACCATCGAGCAGCTCAACACGCAGTACGGCGCGCCGCACGAACGCGCGCTCTAGAAGGAGGTCGAACGACGGTGCGCTCACTGCGCGTTCAGCCCGCGCAGCCTCTTCACCGTCCTCGCTGAGCCTCACCTGCGGTCCGCCAGTAACACGCACGATTTCGCACGGCGGCTTCGGCATCGGCTCATCGTCCGCAAAGGCGGTTGCGCACCGCATGGCAAACGCCAGGGCCGATTGCCGGTTGGCGAAGTACCCCAGGTCGCCCAGCGACGTCGCTTCGCCATCTTCCTCGAGAATCGATACGCGCGACGCGAACAGCCGGCCTCTTTTCGCCGCCGACGTCTCGACGGCTTTACCACGGTGATAAAACAGCATGATGTCTCCCAGGTTGCGCGCCGCCTTCGTTTTGCAGCGGTTCGAAGTGACGCTTCGATCGTGCCAGCCTGTGTCACGCTCCTCGCGGCTTACTGCGCAGCAGGAATCCACGCAGCCGTGGCTGCATCACTCGAACGGAAGGCAGGGAATTTCGCGCCGAGGTCCGCAATCGTCTTGATGTCGTTCTTCACCAGATCGTCGCGCGTGATCAGCGTCGGCTTCACCACGATGTGATGACCCGGATCCTGTCCTGCCACCAGCAACGCCGCCGCGCGCACCGACACGGCCCCGACCACGGCGGGATTGGTCGCCGCTGTCGCTACCCATGCGCTGCCGGGTGCGCGGATCGCTTCGATATCGGCAGTCGAAATGTCCGCGCTGTAGATGCGCAGCTTCGACGACAGCTTCGCCTCGTCGGCGGCCAGCTTGGCGCCGCGCGCGAATTCGTCGTACGGTGCGAACACGACGCGAATCTCCGGATGCGCGCGATACGCCGCCGACGCCTGATTCGCAACGGACTGCGCGATCGGATTATCGACCGTGCCCCAACGCGCCTTCTCCTGCACGTTGGGATGCGCGCGCTTGAAGTCGCGCCACACGGCGTCCCGCCTGTCGAGCGGCGCAAAGCCCGCCACGTACACGTAACCTGCTGCGAACGCATCGCCGTTGTCCTTCACAGCCTGATCGAGCAACAGCGACGCCAGATCGTGATCGCTCTGCTCGATTTGCGGCACTTTGCGGTTGGCGAGATCGACGTCGAAGGCGACGACCTTGATGCCTTTGTCCAGCGCACGCTGCACGACGTCTTTCAGGGACTCCGGCAAGCCGTGATTGACGATGATGGCCGACACGCCCAGGCTGATTGCCTGCTGGATCTGCTCGCGCTGCTCCGACGCATCCTGGCGGCCCTCGTAGATGCGCAAGTCGACACCCAGCGCCTTGGCCTGCTTCTGCGCGCCTGCTTCGTAAGCCTGGAAGAAGTCGCCCGTCGACAGATAGTTGACGAGCGCGATCCGCACACCGCCCTTGTCGAACGGCGCCGGTGCGCCTTTGAGCGGCTCGGCCTGCGCGCAGACGGCAGAGAGCACGGCAGCCGAGCACAACGTCAGCGCGCCGAGCGCACGCACCCAGACCGAACGGCTTTTAAACAGCGATTTCATCGAAAGTCCCCTTGTGTGATGCCTGATAACCGGCAGCGTCAGTTCCATGCGTGACGTGCCGGTTTCACGCCGTTCAGATAGTAGTTGCCGACGAGGTGATACTTCCATCGGACGGGATCGTGCAGCGTATGCGTGCGCGCATTGCGCCAGTGACGGTCGAAATTGTGTTCGCTCAATGTCGACTGGGTGCCGGCGAGCTCAAAGAGCTTTTCGCCCGCCAGCAGCGCAATTTCGGTCGTCAACACTTTCGCCTCGCCGACGGCCACCGAGGCGCGCGCGACATCGTCTTCCGTGGTCGCGCCTTTGGCCGAGAGTTCGTCGATCACGCGTGCGGCGCGTTCGAGCAGCGCTTCGGCTGCATGCAACTGGATATGCAGGCGGCCGATCTCGCGCAATGTGAGGGGATCGTCGCTGGCGTTGTCGACGCCGCTGTCTACCCACGGGCGCGTGCGCGTGCGAACGAACGCCAGCGTATCGGCAATCGCGGCTCTCGCGATGCCGGCATCGATGGCAGCCTGAATGATCTGTGAGACGGGGCCATTGAGCGTCGGTTCGTCCGATACGCGCTGCGCGGGCAACACGAGAGAAGCCGGCACGCGCACGTCTTCCAGCGTGACCGTGCCGCTGGCAGTCGTACGCTGGCCAAAGCCGGACCAGTCGTCGATGACTTCGAGACCCGGCGTGCCCTTCGGGATATACGCGAGCCACGCCTTGCGTTCTTCATCGAGGCCGAGCACGGGCACGAAGTGCGCGAACAGCGCACCCGTCGAATAGAACTTCGCGCCGTCGATCACATAGTCGTCGCCGTCACGCCGCACCGTGGTCCTGAGGTCGAGCACGTTCTTCGTGCCTTTCTCCGAGAAGCCATTGCCGAAGCGTTTGCCCGCCAGGATTTCCGCAAAGAAATAGCGCTTCTGCTCTTCGGTGCCTGTCAGCGCGATCACATCGACCAGGCCGAAATGATTCTGCGGCAACTGGCCAAGCGAAGGATCGGCAGCAGAGACGATCTTGATAACCTCCGTCAGCGTGACGAACGACACACCCGCGCCGCCATACGCCTTCGGCACTGTGATGCCCCACAGGCCCGATTGCGAGAACCACTCGGTTTCCTCACGCGGCAGACGGCGCTCGCGATCGCGTTCGGAAGCACCCGCGGCGATGCGCCGCGCCAGCTCATGCGCGACGGCAATGGCTTGTGCATCGTCGGCGATCACGCGCACCCCGCGAGCATTCGCATCCGTCTTTTGTTGATCCGTTACGTCCGTGTCGGCCATGAATGTCTCCCTTTGATGACTATCGGCACAATCTAGCAACGCTCGTCACGAACACAAACTGAGCGATTTGAAAATGGATATGACGTCGGATTGCAGATGGTTTTCTCGTCTCACACACGTGCGCCCGAACGCGAGCCGACGCTGAATGTGAAGGCCAGTGCAAACACGAGCAGCACGCCCTTGATGAAATCCTGCATGTAGTACGGCGCGTTCAGCATCGTGAGGCCGTTGAGCAGCACACCGACGAACACTGCGCCCACCACCGTGCCGAGCACGTTGGGCCGCTTTGCACCCCATACCGCGTAGCCGACCAGTGCCGCCGCAACGGCGTCGAGCAGCAACGAATGCCCCGCGCTCACATCGCCCCGGCCGACGCGCGCCGCAATCAGCACGCCGCCCAACGCTGCAATCGTCGACGACGCGACATAGGCGGCGATGCGGTAGCGGGCCGTCGGCGCACCCGCGAGGCGCGCGGCCGTTTCGTTGCCGCCGATTGCATAGATCACCCGCCCCCAGCGCGTCGCCTCCATCACGAAGCACGCCACTGCCGTCAACGCCAACAGCAGCAGAACGGGCAGCGGCACGATGTCGAACAGGCGCGAGCGTCCCAGCGCGAGAAACAGATCGGGAAAGCTGCCCGTTGCTTCAGTGCCGTCGGGCAGCACAGTGCCCGTCGCAAGCGATCGTCCGCCTGTCGGAATCAGTTGCAGACCCGCCAGCAGGAACAGCGTGCCGAGCGTGGCAAGCTGGTCGGGCACGCGCAGACGTGTGATCAGCAAACCATTGAACAGGCCCGCGACCACGCCGAGCGCGAGGCAGGCCAGCACGGCGCTCCACGCCCCGCCGTGCCATACGATCAGCACGTAGCTCGCGGCCATCTGCGCCGTTGCCGCGACGCTACCCACCGAGAGATCGAAGCCGCCTGCGGCCAGCGTGATCGTGACGCCTATGCCCAGCAGCGCAACGATCGAAACGGCCTGCAGAATGCTCAACAGATTGTCGACGTTCAGAAAGGCAGGCTCGCGCACCGCGAACACGACGATCAGCACCGCAAGCACCAGCAGGATGCCCGTGCGTTCCAGATGCTCGCGCAGACTGCCCGCGCGCGGGCGCGTCGTCGGTTGGGTAGGGACGTTCGTCGTCACAGGCGGGTTGGTCGATTTCATGAATGTGTGAAAGCAACAAAAGAGAAAGAATCGGCGGGTGCCGCGCGCTCGAGTGTCGTGCCGCGGTCGAAATGCACGACGCGATCAGCGATTTCGAATGCTTCTTCGAGATCGCTGACGAACACCAGCGTTGCGCGCCCTGCCGCATGCTTGCGCAGCAGCGCGACGATGTCGGCGCGCGCGCCTGCATCGACGCCCTGAAACGGTTCGTCGAGCAGCAACAGCTTCGATGGTTCCGTGTGCCAGCGCGCGAGCACGACTTTTTGCTGATTGCCGCCCGACAGACGCGACAACCGGTCGTCCGGTCCTGTGCAACGCACGCCGAATGCGGCAATCGCGTCGCGGGCCGCCGCCCGCTCCGTCTCGCGGCGCACGAAGCCGCCTCTATGCCAGCGGGACAGAAACGGAAAACTGAGCGTGCCCGCGATCGATGCGAACGGCACGCTGTCCGGAAACAGCGACGAGCGCCAGCGGTCTTCTCCTGCGAGGTAGACACCCGCGCGAATCGCGTCAGCGGGCGAACGTGGATGCCATGGCTTGCCGAGCAACTGCATGTCGCCTTGCACGGCTCGCGTTTCGCCAAAGATGGCGCGCGCGAGACGCGATTTGCCACCGCCGACGGGTCCAGCGATCGCCACGATCTCGCCTTCTTCGAGCTCGAGATCGAAAGGTATCGAGGCAGGCGTCAGCTTGAGATCGCGCACGCTGAATAACGTATTGCCCGGTGTATCGCGGTCACGCGCCGCAGCGCGATCGGCGGGCAGCGCATGGCCGATCATCGTTTCTATCGCGGCGTCGAAATCGATGGGCGGACGCAGATCCGCCACGATGCGGCCATCGCGCATGACGGTCACGCGGTCCGCGATGCGGCGCAAATCACCTAGCCGGTGAGACACCAGCAATATCGCCGCGCCGTCGGAACGCAAACGCTCGATCAAGGCGAAAAGCCGCTCCGCTTCCGGCGCAGAGAGACTCGCCGTAGGCTCATCGAGAATCAGCAGCGAAGGATTGCCCGCTAATGCACGCGCGAGCGTCACAAGTTGCTGCCCTGCCAGCGACAGCGTATGCAACGGCGCGGACAGGTCCACATCGAGGCCGACGCGTTGCGCGAGTGGCCGCGCGGCATCGACGCGCGCCGCTGGTGTCATGCGCCACGCGGACGCCCCATCGCAAAGCGGGTCGAGCAACAGGTTATCCGCAATGGACAAGCTCGGCACCACGGCATCAGCGATGCTCTGATGCACGGTGGCGACACCAAGCCGTTTGGCCTGCTGCGGCGACGATGGCGCGAAGGATTCGCCGCGCAATGACAGCGCACCGCCATCCGCTCCATAGACACCGCTGATTATCTTGACGAGCGTCGATTTGCCCGCGCCGTTTGCGCCCATCAACGCCACCACTTCTCCCGCATGGATGTCGAGGTCGAGATGGGTCAGCGCAGTCGTCGCGCCGAATCGCTTCGTCACAGAGACGACCTTCAGGACAGGCTGATTCATTGCAGAGAGGATCGCTTTTCGATGCATGACCTTTCATGCTAGACAAACTCATCCATGTGGCAAACGAATCGCTCTTCATATGCTTAGTATTCTGAATCGATTGATGGGGACTTCTGCCTCCGCAGTCATACCGCCGCTATCGCCGACAAAAGTCGCCATACGGATAACGATCTGCCAATCCGTTATTTACGAGCGGCAAGCGGTGATTTTTATACTCACCTGAGTTCAGCGCTCAATGCGCATCGTGGGCTTCGTTACCGTTATTTCAAAGGATCTGCATGACCTCATCGCACTCCGCCGATCTTTCCATCGGAACCGACTACGAATCACTCGCCAATCGCTTTCGCCCCATCTTTGCGCGTATCGCCGAAGGTGCGGCACAGCGCGACCGTTCACGCGAATTGCCGCATGAAGCGATTGGCTGGCTCAAGGACGCGGGCTTCGGCGCATTGCGGATACCTGTCGCGCATGGCGGTGCCGGTGCATCGTTGCCGCAACTGTTTCGGCTTCTGATCGAACTCGCCGCTGCCGATTCGAATCTGCCGCAGGCGTTGCGCGCACACTTCGCTTTCGTCGAAGACTGGCTGAATGTGCCGCCGGGTAATGAACGCAATACCTGGCTCGACCGCTTCGTGAGCGGGCAACTGGTGGGCAGCGCGTGGTCCGAAGTGGGCGATGTCGCCGTCGGCACGCTGTCGACCAAGGTATCCCGACGCGATGGCCAGTTCGTGGTGAACGGCACGAAGTACTACAGCACGGGCAGCATCTTTGCGGAATGGATCGACGTGCTCGCGAAACGCGAGGAAGACGGCAGCGACGTGATCGCCGCCGTCAGCACGAATCAGCCCGGCGTGACACGCAAGGACGACTGGGACGGCTTCGGCCAGACAACCACGGGCAGCGGCACTACGGTATTCGACAATGCCTGCGTCGATGAACACAACGTCATCCCATTCGAGCGGCGCTTCAAGTATCAGACCGCGTTTTATCAGCTCGTGCACGTCGCGACACTGGCGGGCATTGGTGCGGCCACCATGCGCGATGTCGGCACACTGGTGCGGCAACGCAAGCGTATCTATAGCCACGGCAACGCGCAGCACGTGAGCGAAGATGCGCAGATCCAGCAGGTGGCGGGCGAAATCGCGTCATGGGCCTATGCAGCACAGGCTCTGACCGGGCAGGCGGCGCAGCCCTTGCAACGCGCGTACGAAGCCCGTTTTTCCGACGATGCCGAAGCGGAGCATCGCGCCAACGTCGATGCCGAAATCGAATCGGCGCAAAGCCAGCTAGTCGTGTCGGATCTCGTGTTGCGCGCGGCGACGCATCTGTTCGATGCGCTCGGTGCGTCGGCGACCAGCACCACGCAGGCGCTCGACCGTCACTGGCGCAACGCGCGCACCGTGTCGTCGCACAACCCGCTCGTCTATAAGGCGCGCATCGTCGGCGACTGGGTGATCAACGGCAAGGAGCCGCCGTTTAACTGGAGCATCGGCAACGGCCCTGGCCGTGGGAGCAAGTGAGCGTCATGACCAAACCCATTCGCTTCAATGCGTTCGAAATGAATTGCGTAGGTCACCAGTCGCCGGGTTTGTGGGCGCATCCGCGCGACCGCTCGTGGCAATACAAGGATCTCGAATACTGGACCGATCTCGCGAAGGTATTGGAGAAAGGCATTTTCGACGGCATCTTCATTGCCGACGTGATCGGCTATTACGACGTCTACAAGGGCAACAACTATCACGCGCTGCATCAGGCCGCGCAGATTCCCGTCAACGATCCGCTGCAACTCGCCGCGCCGATTGCGATGGTGACCGAGCACCTTGGCATCGGCATTACGGCGTCGACGAGTTTCGAGCATCCGTACACCTTCGCGCGCCGCCTCTCGACCGCCGATCATCACACCAGCGGACGGCTCGCGTGGAATATCGTCACGTCCTATCTGGAGAGCGGCGCGAAGAACATCAGCGAAGGCGGATTGCGCGATCACAGCAACCGCTATGAAGTCGCGACGGAATACGTCGAAGTTTTGTACAAGCTGCTGGAAGGAAGCTGGGAAGACGGCGCGGTCGTGCGAGACCGTGGAAAGCGCGTGTTCACGCATCCGGAGAAGGTCCACGAAATCGGCCACAAGGGCAAGTACTTCGACGTGCCCGGCTATCACCTTTGCGAGCCGTCACCGCAGCGCACGCCGGTGCTATTTCAGGCGGGCGCGTCGGGACCGGGCAAGGCATTCGCCGCGCAACACGCCGAATGCGTGTTCGTCGCCGCACCGACGCAAGCCGTGCTGAAGCACTACGTGAGCGATGTGCGACGCCAGGCAGCGGAAGCGGGACGCGACCCGGACAAGCTGCTGATCTACAACCTCGTCACCGTGATCGTCGACGAAACCGATGCGAAGGCGCAGGCGAAGTTCGAAGAGTACAAGCGCTACGTGTCGTATGACGGTTCGCTCGTGTTCATGTCGGGATGGACGGGTATCGACTTCGGCCAGTACGCGCCCACCGATCTCGTGAGACGCGTCGAAACCAACGCCATCGTCTCGGCCGTCGAGCATCTGGCGGGCGGCGACAAGGCATGGACGATTGAAGAACTGGCGATCTGGGGCGGCGTCGGCGGCATGGGCCCCGTGTTCGTCGGCTCGCCTTCGACGGTGGCGGACATCCTCCAGCAATGGGTCGAGGCAACGGGCGTCGATGGATTCAATCTTGCGTATGCGATCGCGCACGAAACGTTCGAAGACGTCGTGCATTACCTCGTACCCGAGTTGCAGCGCCGCGGCGTCTATCCGACTGCCTACACGCCCGGCACGCTGCGCGAGAAGCTGTTCGGCGGCGGCGCGCGCCTGCCGCAGACCCATCCTGCCAGCCGCTTTCGCGATATCGAGCGGGTCAAGCGCGAGTCGCAACAGGCGCAGTTCGTGACAGCCAATCTTGCCCATGCCGAAGCCGAAACGGTGAGGTAAGCGCTTCCCGGCATTTCATTCATTAAGCCGTTCATATTCCTGGAGCACCTCTACAGATGAGTCACATTACCGTCGATACGCACCGCGGCGGCACGCTGCGCCGCGGCTACCTGTCCTTGTCGGAACTGATCGCGCAATCGATCGGTCTGGTCGGCGCGGCGGGCGGCGCCGGCCTGCTCGTGCCCGCTGTCTTCGCCACGGCCGGCAACGGCACATGGCTGGCCTATCTGTTCGCGACCGTGGGGCTGCTGTTCGCGTCATGGAGCATCACGCAATTCGCCAGACGCACCGCTTCGCCGGGCGCGCTGTACACCTATGCCGCACGCGGCATCGGACCGATCTGGGGCGTCGTGGCAGGCTGGTCGCTGCTGATCGCCTACTCGATCGGCGCGGCCGGCATTCTGCAAGGCACCGTCAACGAGACAGTGGTCCTGCTGAAAGATGTCGGCGTGCTGGGGGCCAAGGGCGCATGGCTGCCAGTTTCGGTGGCGCTTACGGCGATCATCGCACTGGCGGCGTGGTTCATCGCGTATCGCGACATCCGCCTGTCCACCCGCACCACGCTGTGGATCGAATTGACGACAGTCGCACTGATTCTGCTCGTGATCGTCGTGGCGCTGTTTGCGAAGCATCGCTGGGCGGACAGCAGCCAGTTGACGCTCGACGGCGTGAAGCCCGATCAGTTACGCCTCGGTATGGTGCTGGCGTTTTTCAGCTTCACGGGTTTCGAGAGCGTGACGGCGCTCGGGATCGAAGCGAAAGAACCGTTCCGGCTGATTCCGCGTGCCGTCATCGTCAGTATTCTCGGGCCGGCTGCGCTGTTTCTCGTGACATCGTATGGTCTCGTCGCGCTGTTTCATGGCGATGCGACACCGCTCGATCAGGTCAGCGCGCCGCTGTCGTCGGTCGCGCATGGCATCGGCTTCGGCGCAGTGGGTATTCTTATCGACGTGGGCGTCGCATTGAGCTTCTTCGCGGCGTTCTTTTCGTCGATCAATGCTGCCGCGCGCCTGCTCTATACGTTTGCACGTCAAGGTCTGTTGCATGCGGCAACAGGCCGTGCCCACGCAGGCAACGCGACACCTCATGTCGCCGTTACGCTTGTCGCGCTGTTCTCGCTGGTCACGGGTCTTGCGTTTCAATTCGCAGGCACGTCGCTCTTCGATTCATACGGCTATCTCAGCACGATCGCCACGTTCGGCTTTCTGCTGACCTACGTGGTCGTGGCAATCGCGGCGCCGCTGTTCCTGCGCAAACGCGGTGAACTGAAACCGCCGCATATTGCGATCACGGTGATTGCCGTCGTGCTGATCGGGATTCCGTTCGTTGGCAGCGTCTATCCGGCTGCGCCAGGCGCTTACGCGATCTTGCCTTATGTGTTCGCTGCACTGCTGCTGGCGGGACTCGGATGGTTCGTCGCGCTGCGCGTGTTCGCGCCGCATCGTTTGCGCGAGATCGAAGCGGAACTGGCGGGTACAGAGGACGACGCGCCCGTATCGTCACAGGCAGGCGCGAACTCAGCGATGCCCGCTCATTGCGAGCACCAAGGTCTGTGAGCGCATTATCCGTGGAGGCTGAACGGCTCGCGCCCGCGATCATGAGCTGCGTGCGGCTCTCCTGTACGACCGCCTGCTTCAGGACATCTGCCGACTCAGACCCGGCTTGCCGGAACGAGCTCGCGCCATTCCACCTCAAACTGGAAAACCTTGAGCCATGTCGGGTGATCGCGATCAGCAGCACGTTCAGTGGAACGGAAAGCTGCGAAACCAGATAGAGCACTGTCGCGGGCCATATGATCGCTTTTACGGACCGCCATTTGGTTTCGGCAACGAATCGATGACTCCTGGGTGCCGCGCGTTGCCCCCGCTCACGCCGACCCAGTTCGAACCAAACTGATGGCGGGCGGCCCGGACCCCAGTACGATTCATAGCCTTTAGCGGCGAAGGCGCTGCCCGCACGCAGTACCTCAGTCGGGCCGCCCAGATGGAACGTGAAATGTTCGCAGCCTCGACTCGACCCGTATATAAATATTAACCGCGCAAAACGCTGCGTTTCCCGCGTTGAAGATCGTTAGCGTCGGAGTAACAGTCGAACCCTGGACTTGATTGAATGGGCACCCCTCGCTCCCTAGACTCGCCTTATGTTTTGAGCGAGAGAACCCATGTCCAGTCCAAACCAGTCCCGGTGGGCCACCCGCCGGGCGGAAAAGCAACGGCGCCTCGCGCGCGTTGCATCGATCGCCGACGGCGCGGTGTTACCCACCGACCGCATCGTCGAAGTCCTGCAAAACCTGATTGCGCCGGGAGATCGCGTTGTCGTCGAGGGCAACAACCAGAAACAGGCCGACTTCCTGTCACGCTCACTCGCCAAGGTCGACCCGGCAATCGTTCACGACCTGCAACTGATCATTCCGAGCGTGAGCCGCGCCGAGCATCTGGACCTGTTCGAGCGAGGCATCGCAAGAAAACTCGACTTCGCCTTCGCCGGCGCACAAAGCCTGCGCATTTCGCAGTTCCTGCAGGACGGCATTCTCGAAATCGGCGCCATCCACACCTACGTCGAACTGTACGGCCGGCTCTATGTCGATCTGACGCCGAACGTCGTGCTGGTCGCCGGCTACAAGGCCGATCGCGACGGCAATCTGTATACCGGCGCGAGCACCGAAGATACGCCCGCACTCGTTGAAGCGGCAGCGTTTCGCGATGGCATCGTGATCGCACAGGTCAACGAGATCGTCGACGATCCGAAAGACCTGCCGCGTGTGGACATTCCCGGTTCATGGATCGACTTCGTGGTCCAGTCGGACAAGCCGTTCTTTATCGAGCCGCTGTTCACGCGCGATCCACGTCTGATCACGCCCATTCATGTCCTGATGGCGATGATGGCGATTCGCGGTATCTATGAACGGCATCAGGTGCAATCGCTCAATCATGGCATCGGCTTCAACACTGCCGCGATCGAACTGATTCTGCCCACTTACGGCGACAAGCTCGGGCTCAAAGGCAAGATCTGCCGGCACTGGACCTTGAACCCCCATCCGACGCTGATCCCTGCAATCGAAACCGGCTGGGTCGATAGTGTGCACTGCTTTGGCGGCGAACTGGGGATGGAAGGCTATGTCGCGCAGCGGCCCGATGTGTTCTTCACGGGGCGTGATGGCTCGATGCGTTCGAATCGCGCGATGTCGCAACTCGCTGGCCAGTACGCGATCGACATGTTCATCGGCTCGACGCTGCAGATGGACGGAGCCGGCAACTCATCGACCGTCACGCATGGGCGACTGGCCGGCTTCGGCGGTGCGCCGAACATGGGCCACGACCCGCACGGCCGCCGTCATGCGACGCCTGCCTGGCTCGATCTGCTGCAAACCGACAGCCCGCTCGAGCGCGGCCGCAAGCTGGTCGTGCAAATGGTGGAGACGTTTCAGGCGGGCGGCCAGCCGACCATCGTCGAGACGATCGATGCGGTGGAAGTCGGGCGCGAATCGGGCATGCCGATCGCACCGGTGATGATCTACGGCGACGACGTCACACATGTGCTGACCGAGGAAGGCATTGCGTACCTGTACAAGGCGGATTCGCTCGAACAACGCAAGGCAATGATCGCAGCCGTCGCGGGCGTCACGCCGATCGGCCTTTCGAGCAGCGCAGAGAAGCGCGCGGTACTGCGGCGCGACGGTCTGATCGCACTGCCCGAGGACCTCGGCGTTCACCGCGGTGAAGCAAGCCGCTCGCTGCTTGCCGCGAAGAGCATTGCGGATCTCGTCGACTGGTCAGACGGACTGTACGAGCCGCCCGCACGCTACCGGAGCTGGTGATGCGCGAGAACCTCGCAATAATCCATGCGCCGCTGCAACGCGCTACAGCCGACTTTGCCGGGCATTTCGGCGCGCAGGTGGTCGGCGCGCTGATCGACGAAGTGACGCTTGCGCCGAAACCCGGACTCGTCGATATCCGCAGTCAGGGCGCGCATCACGACCTCGACTGGCAGCTCATGTGCAAATCGGCGTTGGCGCTGCAGCCGACCTTCGTCGAACTGGCTCGGGCGGGCATCGAAACGCGGCCGCTGCCTGAATTGCGTGAGCGCATCGGCGCCATCGGCCGCGACGGCGAAGCACGGATGATGGAGGCGACGCATGGCGTCAACACGCATCGCGGAGCGATCTGGGCGCTCGGATTGTTGGTGACGGCAGCCGCCCGCAATCCAGACGACCTTGCCGCCGATGCGATCGCCGCGCGCGCTGGCGAGATCGCGCGCATTGCAGACCCGCGCGCGCCGCTGCAAACGGGCCACAAGGGCGAGCAGGCATGCGTCGAATACAACGTCGGCGGCGCCCGCGGACAGGCTCAGGCCGACTTCCCGCACGTCGTGCAGATTGCGTTGCCGGAACTCCTCCGTTCGCGCCAACGCGGCGACAGCGAGACAGCCGCACGATTGAACGCGCTGCTCGCTGTGATGGCAAGCCTCGACGACACCTGCGTGCTCGCACGCGGCGGCCTCAGCGCGCTCGCGCAGATGCAGAGCGGCGCGCAGCGCGTGCTCGCGCATGGCGGCGCCGCTGCGCTGGCTGGCCGTCGTGATCTGAAGGCGCTGGATCGGCGTCTCGTCGAACTGCATGTGTCGCCCGGCGGCGCCGCCGATCTGCTCGCCGCAGCCCTGTTCCTCGACCGGCTTCAAGTCAACGCCGCCACTACGACGCTCAACGCGGCAAACGCATAGGAAAGTTCATGGAAACCCTCGTTTTTGAGTTCCCGGCGGGACAGCCCGCGCCACGCCGCGCAATTGCCGGCGTGGTCGCGTCGGGTGACCTCGAAGTCCTGCTCGAAGCCAACAACGCGCAACGCACGGTCGTCAACATCACGACGACCGTCGACGGCAAGAGCCGTATCTGGGAAGCCGTGCTGGAGCGCATCTTCGGCGACGGCTCACTGCCCGCCGCACGGCTCGAAATCAACGATTCCGGCGCGACGCCCGGTGTCGTGCAAATGCGCATCGGCCAGGTGCTGGAACAACTGCAATCAACGGGCGGAGCATAACGATCATGGATACACAGGAACTGCTCGAGCGTCGGAGCTTCATCGAGCTCGACGCGCGCAGCCGCGCAAAGAGACTGCTCGATGCGGGCAGCTGCAATGAACTGCTCGATCCGTTCGAACGCGTACGTTCACCATGGCTCGCGCGGCAAGGAATCGTCACGCAGGCTGACGACGGCACCGTGGTCGCCAAAGGACTGATCGACGGCCAGCCCGCTGTCGTGCTCGCCATCGACGGCGGCTACCAGGGCGGCAGCATGGGCGAGGTGTCGGCAGCGAAGATCGCGGGCAGCCTCGAACTTGCCGCCGAGGACAACCGCAACGGCATCCCCACACGCGCGGTGATTCTGTTCGAGACGGGTGGCGTGCGCCTGCAGGAGGCGAACCTCGGGCTCGCCGGCATCGCGGAGATTCACGCCGCGATCGTCGACTTGCGGCGCTATCAACCAGTGATCGGGATCACGGCCGGTCCAATCGGCTGCTACGGCGGCATGTCGATCTCGGCGGGACTCTGCAGCTATCTGATCGGCACGCGCGAAGCACGTCTCGGGCTCAACGGACCGGCCGTCATCGAACAGGAGGCCGGCATCGCGGAGTTCGACTCCCGCGACCGCCCGATGATCTGGAGCTTCACCGGCTGCGAGCAGCGTCATCGCACCGGCCTCGTCGACGTCTACGCTGCCGACGATACCGATGCGATCCGCGCGGCCGTCATCGAGCTGTTTCGCACGGGACGGCCGCCCGTGTGTCGCAGCGAACGGGTCGCGGGCTTTCTGCAGCGGCTTTCCGAAATCGATCCGGGCGTGCAGGCAACACCGGAACAAGTGGCCGCAATCTACGGCAAGGGGTTTCAGTGATGAGCACACAACAGCTTTCCGCACGGGGCGCCGTCTGGCTCGACGCGCTCACCTACAGCGCACCGTTGCAGCATGGCTTTCCGCCCTCGGTACGGGTGGTCGATGCGCGGCTCGGTGAACACCCGGCCCGCTATATCGCGGTGGTGCCCACGCCCGACCATCCGTTCCCGCGCGTACGCGGCGGCGAGGTCGGGTTGATCGAAGGATGGGAACTGGCGCGCGCGGTGCGCGAGGTGATCGACGCCGATGCGGCACGCGAAGAGAAGCGCCCGATCGTTGCGATCATCGATGTCGCGAGCCAGGCGTATGGGCGGCGCGAGGAAGCCTACGGCATTCATCAGGCGCTGGCAGGCGCGGCCGATGCATACGCAAGTGCGCGTCTGGCCGGTCATCCCGTGATCGGGCTGATCGTCGGGCGTGCGGTGTCAGGCGCGTTTCTCGCGCATGGCTATCAGGCGAACCGTTTGATCGCGCTTGCCGATGCACAGGTCATGGTGCATGCGATGGGTAAGGAATCCGCCGCGCGCATCACGCTGCGCACGGTGGCCGACCTCGAAGCGTTTGCCGCGAAGGTGCCGCCGATGGCCTACGACATCGACAACTACGCGTCGCTCGGGCTGCTGTGGAAGCTCGTTCACGTGAGCAACGCGGAGGCACCCAGCGGCGCCGACCAGACAACGATCGAAAAGGCCCTGCACGATGCGCTTGCCGACATTCGCGCCGACCCGTCGCACGGCCTCGCCGGGCGGCTTGCAAGCCCCCACCGTGCGGCATCCGTGACGGTACGGCAGAAGTTGCGCGAGCAATGGCCGCTGAACCAGCCATGACCTCGGCTCCGATGTGGCACCAGAGGCCACGTCGGGCACCTTCCCGAGCCTGCAACGACCCATCAGAGGTCCACAAATCAATCATCGGAGACAACACATGATCATCTACGGTACCGCATTGCTCGCGTTCTGCCATCTGGCCGGACTTTTTCTGGGCGATCTGCTTGGGGTCGCGATCGGCGTCAAGACGAATGTCGGCGGCGTCGGCATCGCCATGCTGCTGCTGATCTTTCTGCGCCTCTATCTGCATGGGAAAGGGTTGCTGCCGAAAGAAACGGAAGCGGGCGTCGGCTTCTGGGGCGCGATGTACATCCCCGTGGTCGTCGCAATGGCTGCGAACCAGAACGTCGTCGCGGCGATCAAGGGCGGCCCGGCCGCACTGCTTTCGGCCCTAGGAGCGGCGGCCGTCTGCGCATGCTGCATTGCCGTTCTTTCCCGTACCGGTCGCGACAGCACTTCGCTCGTGAGCGCGCCGCACCTCGAAGAAATCTGAACCAGGAGTCCGTCATGTTGCACATGCTTGAGAAAGTGTTTGTTCAGAACGGTCTGGTTACGTCGTTCGCGCTGGTCGGGTTGATCATGTGGGTGTCGTCATTGATTTCGCGCACGCTGACGCGCGGACGCGTGCACGGCTCGGCAATCGCGATCGTGATCGGCCTCGCACTCGCCTGGCTCGGCGGCCTCTTCACGGGCGGACAAAAAGGGCTCGCCGATTTGCCGCTCTTCACGGGTGTCGGCCTGATGGGCGGTGCGATGCTGCGCGATTTCGCCATTGTCGCCACCGCATTCGAAGTGCAGGCGAACGAGGCGCGCAAGGCCGGGCTCATCGGCGCGGTGTCGCTGCTGCTCGGCACGCTGTTGCCGTTCATCGTCGGCGCGAGCATCGCGCATGCATTCGGCTATACCGACGCCGTCAGCATGACGACCATCGGTGCAGGCGCCGTCACTTACATCGTCGGGCCGGTGACGGGCGCGGCAATCGGCGCAAGTTCGGACGTGATCGCGCTCAGCATCGCAACGGGCCTGATCAAGGCGATCATCGTCATGATCGGCACGCCGATCGCGGCTGGCTTCATGGGGCTGAAGACGCCCCGCTCGGCGATGATCTTCGGCGGCCTCGCTGGCACCGTCAGCGGCGTCAGCGCGGGGCTGGCCGCCACCGATCGGCGGCTCGTGCCGTATGGCGCGTTGATCGCGACGTTCCATACGGGCGTCGGCTGCCTGCTCGGACCGTCGGTACTGTTCTTTGCGACGAGAGCGCTGATGAACGCGTGAGCGCAGCTTCAAGGAAAATCGGCATGCGCCCCGCTCGAGCCACTTACGCAACGTTCCGCCCGCACGATCTGCTGTGGATCGGTGACGGGCACGACCTTCGATCGACTTCGCCGGTTCCTGCCTGGGCCACGCGCACATGGCTGACTCTTGCCCCGGTTGTGGTGCGTCGCGAAACGGTTGTCGACGATGGGATGGTGCCTGTCGGTTTGCGCGGAAGTGATCGCAGCGAGCGCTTCGCCGGGTATGTGCCGCGCGAGCGCGTCCGGCGCCGTGTCACACCGGAATCGCTTGCGCAAGCACGGGCCTGGCGCCGTCATGCAGGCTTCGCGCAACTTCCCTGCGTGAGGGCGCTGAACCGCGTTGCGCCTGAACTCGACCGCTTGCAGCTGACGTGGGGCATCACCGGCAGCGTCGGCTTCGCGTTAGCAAGCGGCATCAACACACTGCGATCGGACAGCGACCTCGATCTGCTTCTGTGCGCCGCAAAGCCGTTGTCTCGCGACCATGCGCGCTCGATTCTTTCTGTTGTTCAGGCTGCTGGCACACGCGTCGACATACAGGTCGATACGGGTGATGCCGGCTTTGCGCTCGCTGATTGGGCAGGGCTCGCGGACCGCGTGCTGTTGAAAACGGGTCAGGGGCCCATGCTCGCCGCTAACCCGTGGGTCCGTCACGCCCCGTCTCCATCGCGAACGTCATGAGTATCCTGTTCACCTTCCCCGGCCAGGGCTCGCAAAAGAGCGACATGCTCGATGCGCTGCCGGATCACATCGAAACGTCCCGCGCACTCGAAGAGGCCAGTGATACGCTCGGCTACGATGTCCGCTCGCTCGATGACGCCGCTTCACTGCGCTCGACCATCGCCGTTCAGCTCTGCCTGTTGATGGCGGGCGTCGCGCAGGCCCGGGTGCTCAAAGCGTGCGGCTGCGAGCCTGACATCGTCGCGGGTCTTTCGATCGGCGCCTACCCGGCGGCGGTGACAGCCGGCGCGCTGCGCTATGCGGATGCCGTCAGGCTGGTTGCACTGCGCGGCCAGTTGATGGAACGTGCGTACCCGCGCGGCTATGGGATGACGGCGATCGTCGGCCTCAGACAGCGACCGCTCGAAGCTTTGATCGCGCGGGTCAACCGCGCGGCCACGCCCGTCTTTCTGGCCAACCTCAATGCCGAGACACAGATGGTGGTTGCCGGCAGCGACACTGCGATGCATGAGCTCGCTGCGCTTGCACTGGAACACGGCGCGCAACGCTGCGAGCGGCTCGACGTCGCCGTGCCATCTCATTGCGCGTTGCTCGATGAGCCAGCCGCCGCACTCGCCGAAGCATTCGCGCAGGTCACCGTGCATGCGCCTCGCGCGGTGTATCTGAGCAGCAGCGCTGCGCGGCCGCTGTTCGACGGTCCACGCATCTCGACCGATCTCGCCGGCAACATGGCGCAGCAGGTCCGCTGGTTCGACACGATGCGGCTCGCTTGGGAGCGCGGCGCCCGCCTCGCGATCGAGATGCCGTGCGGCAGCGTATTGACCCGCATGACTCGCGCAGCCTTCGATCAAGGCGTCGCGGTCAGCAGCAGCGAAACCGCATTGCCGGATCTTCGTATGCTGATCGAGCGCGAACGCTCGCACGCATGACGGCTGAACGCCGACTGGGCTTCAGTCGGCGTGGCGGGTTCGCAGACGGCAAACCGCCATCAGCGCAAGCAGATTCGGATCGCGTTCACGTGCGCGCAGATAGCTGACGCCGATCGTCTGACGCATCAGGTATTGCGGCTTGAGCGGAATGAATTGCACCTTGTCGCCGAACACGCCGCGCACGCGGCCCGGCAACAGCGTATAGCCGACCCCGCCGCTCACCAGATTCATCAGCGAGAAGATATCGCCGACCTTCATCGTCACGTTCGGCGTGAAGTCCGCCACGCGAAACGCGTCCAGGAAGCCGTGATACGTGACGAACCCCTCGCCGAGCGAAACGAATGTCTCGTCGCGGCAATCCCTCAGGTCGACGGCCTCCTGATTTGCAAAGCGCGAGTTTGCGGGTGCCGCGAAAAAGATGTCGTCTTCGAAGAGCGGCAACGAGTCGACTTCGGATTCGCCCTCGGGGACGGCCATTAACGCCGCATCGACTGCACCCTGCTTCAGCTTGTCGAGCAACTCGGCATTCGACCCGAGCACCAGTTCGACCTGAAGGGTTGGACGACGCACCTTCAGGTCGATGATGATGCCCGGCACGGTCTTGATCGTCAGCGAGTACAGCGAGCCGATTTTCAGGCGGTCGGACGAATAACCCGCGGCCTCGCGCGTCGCGCGAATGCCGTCGGACATCAGCGTGAGCACTTCTTCAGCGACGTCGGCAAGCATTTGCGCGGCTTCCGTCGACTTCAGATTGCGGCCCTCATGCCGGAACAGCGCACAGCGCACGCCCTGTTCGAGCGAGTGCAGCGCCCGGTGCACACTGACCGTGCTGACGTCCAGGGCCTCGGCGGCCTTTGACAGGTTGCCCGTCTCCATGAACGCGAGCAGGACTTCAAGCTTGCGAAAAGTGATCTCGTCGTCGATTCGGTCGCGCATCTCTGGCTCTGGATGTGTCGGAATTGGGATGATCGATTCGCGCTAACGGGTAACAATAGCGTTGCCCCGCATCCTTCCGTGGCCAGACGGCGATCTTCGCTCATTCGGCTTCGCCGGGAAAAGGCGGGGGATTGCCATGGTGACTCGTTGATCGCACGCGAACGCGAGGGCGCAGATACGATCCCTCAGTATACGTCGACGCTAGAACGCCTCACCCAGTTGCCCCAGAATAGCGGGATTTTCCAGAGTCGAGACATCCTGGGTGATTGCTTCGCCTTTAGCCAGCGAGCGTAGCAGTCGCCGCATGATCTTGGTCTTGACCACAAAAGGTTCTCCCGGGCGAGGCGCGCCCAGAATCCTTCGTAGTCTTTTTCTGCTTCTGCGCACAGCGCGTTGTAGGCTTCCATACCTGCAATCGTCGCCCGCGTCGAAAATGCCTCCGGCACATCAAAAACCAGGCCATCTCGTTTCATTGATTCGATGTCGTACATGGTTGCCTCCTCGATCAGCTTGACGCGTGCTACCTCCGCAGGCTGCTCCAACGCGGAGCCCAGTGCCCCGACTCCGAGCGGATGATGACGCTGAGTTTCGTAAGGTAACCCGCCCATTATCAGCGGATCAATTAACCTGCATGACGGATGGTTACCCCAGGTGAAAGATCAGCGCTTTCGTTGACTCGCGTGTCGATTTCCCGTCGCGGACGGGAGCCGGCGCTGAGTCCCGGAAGGCGCCTTGTCGAGGCAGAAGGTCGCGGGGCATTGGCTCGGACTGGAGACTCAACGAAATAGCCCCCTTCAATGGCGGGCTTTTGTAAGCGCTTGGCAGCGCATAGGCTGGCATCTACCAGTCTCTTGAGTAGGCCTTATTGTCAGCCTTCAGATGCCTTTGTCCGGTGCCAACAGTTCCGACTATGCGAGCCACTGCTTGATGTTGGCAGCCATGACGTTGGTCGAGATGCCGTAACGGTCGTGAAGAGTCGGTAGTGCGCCGGCATCGAGGAATGCGTCGGGTAGCGCGATCTGTTTGAACGTACACGACACGCCGGCGCTGATGAGAGTCGTCCCGACAGCTTCACCCAAGCCACCGATGACGGTGTGGTTCTCGGCGACCACAACCATTCTCCCCGTTCGCTTTGCTTCACGAATAACGGTTTCAGCGTCGAGCGGCTTGATGGTTGGAACGTGCAGCACGGCGACGTCCACTTTGTCGGCTTCCAGAGCCTTCGCGGTCTCCAAGGCGCGCATCGTCATAATGCCGGAAGAGATGATGAGCACATCGTTGCCGTCACGCAGCATTTTCGCTTTGCCGAGTTCGAACTTGTAGTTGTACTCGTCGAGCACGGCCGGAACGTTGCCGCGCAACAGGCGTGCGTACACGGGACCTTTATGTGCGGCAATGGCAGGTACCATCTGCTCGATGTCGAGCGCGTCGCATGGGTCAATTACCGTCATGTTCGGCATCGCCCGCATCAGCGCCAGGTCTTCGGCCGCCTGGTGGCTCGGACCATATCCCGTTGTCAGTCCGGGCAAAGCGCAAACGATCTTGACATCGAGGTCATCTTCGGCGATTGTCTGGTGGATAAAATCGTACGCGCGGCGAGTTGCGAACACGGCATAGGTGGTGACGAACGGCTGCGCTCCCTCGTGAGCAAAACCAGCCGCAGCGCCCATTAGCAACTGCTCTGCCATTCCCATCTGATAATAACGTTCCGGGAATTCTTTCGCGAAGATATGAAGGTCGGTGTATTTGCCCAAGTCGGCCGTGATACCAATGACGTTCTTCTTGCTGCGAGCCAAATCGACGAGTGCGTGACCGAATGGAGCTGAACGGGTTACCTGACCTTCGCCAGCGATGGAAGCGATCATCGCGGACGTTTTCAGACGAGGTTTTTTATCGACAACCGAGTTCATGCTTTTCTCCCTGCGAAAGTTTCATCAAGTGCATCCAGTGCCAGTTTCCATTCATGTGCATCGACGCGAATAAAGTGATTCTTTTCCCGTTGCTCAAGGAAAGGAACACCACACCCCATCTTCGTATCGCAGACGATGATTCGCGGCTTCGGTTCCGTCAGATTCCGGGCGTTATCGAACGCGTCTTTCACGGCATTGATGTCGTTTCCGTTGACCCGCTGCACATACCAGCCGAACGCCTCGAGTTTAGGGACGAGAGGCTCAAAAGCCATGATTTGCGTTGAGGGACCGTCGGCTTGCTGATTGTTGACGTCAATCATTGCAATGAGGTTATCCAGCTTCCAGTGAGCGGCAGAGAGAAGGCCTTCCCAAATTGCTCCTTCGTCGAGTTCGCCGTCGGAAAACAGCGTGTACACAAAGGATTTGGAGCCCTTGCGCTTCAAGCCGAGACACCGGCCTACAGCAATGGTCAGCCCCTGACCGAGAGAACCACCAGACATTTCCATGCCGGGGGTGTAACTAGCCATACCAGACATCGGTAGGCGACTATCATCGCTGCCATACGTCTCGAGTTCTTCCTGCGGAAGGATGCCGGCTTCAAAGAGCGCAGCGTACAGTGCGATGGCATAGTGACCGTTCGAAAGCAGGAATCGGTCACGGTCCTCCCAATCTGGCTCGGCCGACCGGTAGTTCATTGCGCCGAAGTACGAGACAGCCAAAACGTCGGCGATGTCCAGCGCCTGACCAATATAACCTTGGCCCTGCACTTCGCCCATTAGCAGGGCATTGCGTCGGATGCGATAAGCGCGCTCGGCGAGCGATACATCCTCGATGACGGTTGTACTCATTTACTCGTCTCCTTGAAAGAGTTTGGTCAGCGATTGACCGTCTTGGCTGGCACGAAGAAAACCAGCACCGCGCCCAGCACTACGGCCGTCGAAATAAAGATGAGTCCCGCGGTCGCCTTGCCAGTGAGGTCGTTGAGCCACCCAACGATGGCGGGCGAGAAAAAGCCGGCGAGGTTGGCGAAACAGTTAACCGCGGCGATTCCGGCAGCAGCAGACATGCCGCCGAGAACCGCAGTGGGCAGCGCCCAGAAAAGTGAAGACGAGGCAAGGATGCCCGCCGCGGCGATGCTCACACATACAATCGACGCACCTACGCTTCCCAGCATCGGCAGCGTTGCAAAAGCGGCCGCGGAGACCAGCATCGGAATCGCGAGGTGGAATCGGCGCTCGCGACGTTTGTCGGCACTACCTCCGAGTATGGGCAGGGCGATGATGGCGCAGATATAGGGAATTGCAGTCAGAACACCTACCCACAACGGGTCTGCAACACCAGTGCGCCGAACGATAGTGGGCAACCAGAAGGTAAGTCCATACTGTCCGAGCACGACGCAGAAATAGATTCCGGCCATCAACCACAGACGACGGTCGCCGACGAAAGCGCTAATGGAAACGTGTTCCGTCGCCTTCGTACGGTCGCTGTCCACGTTCCGTTTGAGCAGGGATTTCTCCTCGTCGGAAAGCCATTTGGCGCTAGCGATTCCGTTGTCGAGATACAGGAAGATTGCGACGCCGAGGAACAACGAAGGCAGGGCCTCCAGCATGAACAGCCACTTCCACCCTTCGAGCCCATGAGCGCCTTGGAAAGCGTGCATAATCCAGCCTGACAGCGGACCGCCGAGGATACCGGCCAGTGGAATTGCCATGAAAAACATGGAAAGCGCCTTGGCGCGCCGGGCTGCGGGGAACCAGTACGTGAGATAGAGAATCACGCCCGGGGCGAAGCCCGCTTCTGCGACGCCAAGCAAGAACCGCAGAACGTAGAACATTGTGGGTGTCTTTACAAACACAAAGCTCGCGGAAATCACGGCCCAGGTCAGCATGATGCGGGCGAGCCAGTTGCGAGCGCCGACCTTGTGCAGAATCACGTTGCTGGGTACTTCGAAGAGGAAGTAGCCCAGAAAGAAAATGCCCGCGCCGATGCCATATACGGTTTCAGAGAAGCGCAGGTCATTGAGCATTTGCAGCTTCGCAAAGCCGACGTTCACCCGGTCGAGATATGCGCCGAGGTAGCAGAGCATCAGGAACGGAATGAGGCGCCGAGCGACCTTTGCGTAGGTCCTCGCTTCGAAGCTTGAAATATCGCTGGAAGCGGGCAGGTCTGCACCGATACCCGGTGTGGCCAGTTTGGACTTCATGGGGTTGTCTCCTTTCATCTGAACCCGTCGCGGTGACGGGCTCAGCTCCATCCTCTAGGGCCGCTTGCGCGGCAAGACGCCTCGGCTAGACCTCGTGCGTCATCGTGTGCGCCGACGGGCGAACACAAGTGGGTGATGTCAGTGAATCAGCATGCCGCCGTTGACGTCGAGCGTGATGCCTGTCAGATACGTAGAGAGGTCGCTCGCCAGGAACAGGCAAGCATTGGCGATGTCGTTTGCTTCACCGAGGCGCCCCAGCGGAATGCCCTTGATGATGTCAGCGCGCATCTCCGGGGTCAGCTTGTCGCCAGTGATGTCCGTCTGGATAAGGCCCGGTGTAATAGAATTGACGCGGATATGGTCACCACCGAATTCGCGTGCCATCGCCTTGGCAAGTCCGAGGACGCCAGCCTTCGCTGCGCTGTAATGGGGGCCGCCGAAAATGCCGCCGCCGCGCTGCGCTGAAACGGACGACATACAAACGATGCTGCCACGTTGCTGCTGTTTCATGTGCGGGATAACAGCCTGTGACATGTACAGCGTTCCAAGCAGACTTACGCCGATGACCGCGTCGAAATTGTTCTTCGAGATTTCGAGCGTCTTGATGGGTTGCGTAATTCCGGCATTGTTCACCAATGCATCGATGCGGCCGTATTTTGCTGCCACCGCATCTGCAGCTGCCACACACGCCGCTTTATCGGTAACGTCACAAGCGAGGCCCAGGTGGCCTTCGCCCAGGTCACGCGCGGCGCTTTCTGCATCTGACTGGCTCAGGTCCAGGATAGCAATGCGCGCGCCTTGTGCCGCCATTACCTTTGCTGTTGCCTTACCGATGCCGCGTGCCGACGCCGCGCCCGTGATAATGACGACTTGATTCTCGAGCAACATGTGAGTGTCTCCGTTGATGAACTAGGTGTAGGCGAAGTTTGTCCGCCAGCAAGCCTTGCATCAACGCAGTTCCTTTCAACCGTAGCTGAGAAATTTTCAGCCCCAGGGTTATCCCTGCGAACCGGGTCTGCTGCGCTCGATTTCTTGTTCGATCCAAGAGAGGAATTTTGCAACTCGAGGCAAGTCGGCGTTCTGGCGGGGGTAAACCAGATGATGGGCTCCCACCTCGACCGAATGACTATCGTCAAATACTTGCACAAGCGAACCGTCCCTTATCTTGCGGGACGCCATCATCACACTTTCCAGCGCGATTCCGAGGCCTAGCGAAGCTGTCTCGATGGACATATACGAACGGTCGAAAGAGAAGTCGAACGTCTTATGTGCAGCGGCTACACCGGCCCGTCCGAACCACTGCCGCCATTGGACAAGAGGCGTCTCCGAATAAACGAGCCGCTGGTCTAGCAGGTCTTCCGGGTTTTTCACCGGATGACGCTCAAGATAGGCCGGCGAGGCAAGCGGTGCAATGAATTCACCGCGGACGGTTCGTACCTCGAGGTTGCTCCACTCGCCGTATCCGTGGCGGATGTCGATGTCGTAGTACCCATTTGAAAATGAAACGTTCTCGTACGAGCAAGCTACATTCAGTTGAACGTCCCCGTTGGCTTCCTGAAACGACGGCAGCCGCGGCAGCAGCCACATAAGTCCGAAGCTCGGGCTCGAATGCACGCGCAAAATGTCGACCTCCTTCTGGCTTGAAGCCCGTTCCGTCGCCCGGCTGAGGTCGGCCAGCGACCCCGTCACGTCAGACAGATAACGCTCGCCGGTCGGCGTCAGAACAAGACCACGTCCCGTCCGTTGGAATAGCGATTGACCAATCATCGATTCGAGATTGCTCAACTGATGGCTGACCGCCGACGCGGTGAGGTCGAGCTCTTCAGCGGCACGGTTGACACTCTTGGTGCGCGCGATGCTTTCGAAGGCAATGATGGATTTCAACGGAGGGATTCGCATGGTCAGATTTTTTCAGCCGCGATTGAACAAAGCTGCATTGCCTTCGGAGGGTCGGCACTGCCATCCTCAGCCTCAAGCGATACGGGTTCGAAAACAATTTAAATGTTACCCGTGTCCGGCCTGCAGGTCCCGTAAGGACTTGCCTCATATAAATATTGCGCTCTGCAGCAACTGCGCAGGAGACAGCAATGCGGCTTTTGTCATTCATGCCTGACATGCGAATCGCACTCGGCCACGAGGGCGAATACGGCTAAGGCAGTCCGCAAAAGGGGGCGGTGTTCGGTCCCGTCGCGTCGTACGACTGTAGCGTTCTTGACGATATCGCCAAACGAAGGCGCCGCCATTGACAGCGGCGCCCGCCCGCGCGGCGATCATGCAGTGGTTGCTTTCATGCGCTCGCGCTCAAGATGTTGCAGCCACGCACGCCACCCACCGTACCCTGTGATGTCAGTTGCGCCTTTTAGACCATATGCTTCACACACGAAGCCGGTCTCCCAACGTCCGTCCGCAAGTTCAACCTTCCCGAGTGCGAGCGGCGCGTCGATGCCCGCGAGAAACGAACCGAGTTCGGCGCTCGGCAACTCCCACACTTCGACGGCAATCGCCGCGCCATTCGCCGTATCGCGCATCATGCCGGGGCGCTGCATCGGTCGTGCCGCCAGCGCATACAGGCGATAGCGCGGCGCGCTCGTCGTTGCTTCGACGAGCCGGGCACCGCGCGCCCTCAGCTGGCCGTTCAGCGCCAGCCCATCGAGATGCGCGCCGCACACGACCAGCTTCATTCGGTCGTGGCGGGCTTTTCGCGCAGACACGCTGCCATCGTCACGCGCGCCGCCGATCAACGGCACAGCGAGCTTGCGATGCAACGCATCGGCGACGCTCAGCAAGTATTGATCGGTAAAAGCGCGGCCGAACAGCGTCACGCCCCACGGCAGACCGTCGCGCATGAATCCGGCGGGTGTCGCGACGGCGGCGTAGTCGAGCAGGTTCATGAAGTTCGTGTAATGCCCGAGCAGCGAGTTCGCGCCGATAGGATCACGCTCCAGTTCGGCGAGCGTGACGGGGCGCGGAATGGATGGCGTCAGCACGCAATCCAGTTGCGCGAGCTCGGCATCGCAGCGTTGCTTCAAAGCCTGAAGGCGATACTGCGAGCGAAATGCATCAACGGCCGTCGCGCCTGGCGCTTTTGACAGCACGTCGCGGATCACGGGCAGCACGGCGTCGGGTTGCGATTCCATCAGTGCACCCGCAACGCTGTAGCGCTCCGCGACCCACGGTCCTTCGTAGAGCAGCCGCGCTGCTTCCACGAACGGTGCGAAATCGATTTCAACTGCCTCGCCGCCGATCGCTTCGAGCGCCGCGCGCGCCTGCGCAAACAATGCGGGACTTTCGTCGCAGCCGGCAAATTCGAGTTGAGCCGGCACGCCAAAGCGAAAGCGGTGCACTGCACCGAATGCGGACGCGTCGTTCCACTGCGGATTGGCGCGGCTGTAGGCGTCCGCGGGATCATGACGCGCCGTGAGCGCGAGCAGTTCGCTCGCCTCGCTCGCGGTCGCGGTGAAATACGTCACGCAATCGAGTGTGCGGCACGCAGGCACCACGCCCGCCGTCGACAGCAGTCCCTTCGTCCCCTTCGTTCCGAAGAGGTTGTTCAGTGCGGCGGGCACGCGGCCCGATCCCGCCGTGTCGGTGCCGAGCGCGAAGCTCGCGACACCGAGTGCGACAGCCAGCGACGAGCCCGCGCTCGATCCGCCCGAAGGATAGTCGGGATGCACGCTGTTGCGGCATTTGCCATAAGGCGAACGGGTGCCGTTGAGGCCCGTGGCGAACTGGTCGAGATTGGTCTTGCCGATGGGCACGGCGCCGAGCGCGATCAGTTGTGCTGCGAGTGTCGCCGATTCGCGCGGCGTGTAGGCGAATGCGGGGCAGGCGGCCGTCGTGGGCACGCCGGCCAGATCGATGTTGTCCTTCAGGGCGAACGGCACGCCGTAGAGCGGCAGCGAATCGATGTCGGCCGAATCCAGCGCCGCGAGATAAGGCTCGATCTCCGCGTCGGACAGCAAATGAATGAAAAGCCGGTACTCCGGGTTCAGCGTTGCAGCGCGTTCGCGCAAGGCGGCGATGAGCGCGCGCGGCGTCGTGCGGCCCGCGCGGTACGCGGCGCGCAGCGCGGGAAGACGCAGGTCGAATGAATCCATTGTCAAAGGTTCCTTGAATGCGTTGAATGGCAGTGCTGGTTCAAGCGTGCTGTTCGATCACGACGACGCGTTGCCCCGCGCGCACAGGCGAGCCCGGCGCCACGTGAATCTCGCCGACTGTGCCCGCGCATGGCGCGATCACCGAAATCTCCATCTTCATCGATTCGATCACGAGCAGCACGTCGCCCGCTTCGACGGTCGCGCCCGTCTCGACGCGCACTTGCCACAAGTTGCCCGCGATTTCGCTATCGACGGCAATCTGGCCGTCCGTGAGCGGCGCAATCTCGGCATCGGCGGAAGTGGGCGGTTCGAGCGCGTCTTCGTTGCTGCCCGCTTCGTGCCAGCGCTGCCGTTCGGCCTGAAACGCGCGTTGCTGGCGCGCGCGGAACTGCGCGATATCGTCCGCGTCGCGTTCGAGAAAAGCCTGATAGTCGGCGAGCGAGAGTTCGGTTTCTTCGATCCGCAACGGATAGCGCCCGAGCGGAAACGCCTCGCGGATGCGCAGCAGTTCGTCGGCGGACACTTCGTAGAAGCGGATCTGGTCGAAAAAGCGCAACAGGTACGGGCGCCCCGCGAAATCCGCGACGTCGCGATAGCGGTTCCACATTTGCAGCGTGCGTCCGACGAACTGATAGCCGCCCGGCCCTTCCATACCGTACACGCACAGATACGCGCCGCCGATGCCGACCGAGTTCTCCGCGGTCCACGTGCGAGCCGGGTTGTACTTCGTCGTCACGAGACGATGGCGCGGATCGAGCGGCGTCGCGACGGGCGCGCCGAGATACACGTCGCCGAGGCCCATCACGAGATAACTCGCATCGAACACGATGCGCTTCACGGCATCGATCGAGTCGAGGTCGTTGATGCGGCGGATGAACTCCAGATTGCTCGGGCACCACGGCGCATCCTTGCGCACGGTGGTCATGTACTTGTCGATCGCAAGCTGGCACGCCGGATCATCCCACGACAACGGCAGATGCACGATACGCGACGGCGCGCGCAGATCCTTTTGCAGCAGCACGCGCCGCCACGTCGACGACACGTGTTCGAGCAGCGCGGCAAGCGGCAGTTGCTCCGGCTGATAGTGCACCTGAAGCGAGCGGATGCCGGGCGTGAGATCGATCACGCCGGGCAATTGCAACGCTTCGAGCGATTGCATCAGCGCGTGGCCGCGAAAGCGCAGCACCAGATCGAGTTCGGGCGGTCCGATTTCGAGCAGCAGATGCGTATCGCCGGAAAGGCGCGCAACGAGCCGTTCATCGCCTTCGCCGACGTTCAGCACGATGGGCGATGGCAGCGTTGCGCCATCGCCGGGGTGAGGCAACCGTTCCTGTTCGTCGAGCGTTTCCAGTTCTTTGCCGCGTGCGAGGGCCGCCGCACGCGCGGTCGCGATGTCGACGGGAACGAAGCGCACCTTGTCGCCAGCCTTCAACTGGCCGATCTGCCACAGGTCGGCTTCGATGATCGTGACCGGGCACACGAAGCCGCCGAGGCTCGGTCCATCGGGGCCGAGAATCACGGGCATATCGCCCGTGAAATCGATAGCGCCCACCGCGTAGGGGTTGTCGTGAATGTTCGATGGATGCAACCCTGCTTCGCCGCCATCGGCGCGCGTCCATTCGGGCTTCGGACCGATGAGGCGCACGCCTGTGCGGCTCGAATTGAAGTGGATCTCCCAGTCCGTAGCGAGAAACTGTTCGATATAGCGCGCGCTGAAGTACTCGGGCGCGCCATGCGGACCATAGATCACGCGCAGTACACGCACGTCGTCCAGATGGTGCACGAGCGCGGCGGGCAACGTCGCGCCTGCTTCGCGGTCCACGAGTGGATGCAGATGCAGCACGTCGCCTGCACGCAGCGCGCGTCCGCCGTGGCCGCCGAACTGGCCGAGCGTGAACGTGCTGCGGCTGCCAAGATACTGCGCGACATCGAGACCGCCGCGCACGCACAAGTAGGCGCGGGCGCCCGCGCCGCGTATCGTGCCGAGCGCGAGCGTCGCACCGGCTGCGACGTAGAGCGTCGTGTTCATCGGCTGCGGCACTTCGTCGAGCGAGACAGGCAGCGTGGCGCCCGTGACGATCACGACAGCGTCGGTGTTGAAGCGCAACGTCGGTCCGCTCATCGTGATTTCGAGCGCGGCCGCTTGCGCATCGTTGCCCAGCAGCCGGTTGCCGAGGCGCAACGAGCGGTCGTCCATCGGACCGGAAGGCGGCACGCCGACGGCCCAATAGCCGGGACGTCCCGGGTAGTCCTGCACGGTGGTCTGCGTGCCGCCGCTCAGCACTTCGAATGTCGACGCGCGGTAGCGCAGGTGTTCGAGACAGCGCGTCCACGGCTGGCCGCTTGCGAACGGCGCGTCCGCCAGTATCTGGCGCAGATAGTCGCGGTTGGTCTCGACACCGTAGATGCGCGAGGCTTCGAGCGCGGCGTCGAGCGCGTGGCGCGCTGCGTCGCGTGTCGGCTGCCACGCGATCAGCTTTGCGAGCATGGGATCGAACCACGGCGGCACTTCACAACCCGCTTCGATCCATGTGTCGATGCGCAGTGCGCGGCCATCGGCGCAAGGAAACGACACTTCCGTCAGCAGGCCCGGACAGGGCTTGAAATCGCGGCCGGGATCTTCCGCATAGAGGCGCGCCTGGATCGCGTGGCCTTGCGGCTTCAGATCGCGCGACAGCACGTCGAGCGGCGCGAGCGTGCCCGCAGCGAGCTCGATCATCCAGCGCACCAGATCGACGCCCCATACCTGTTCGGTGACACCGTGCTCGACCTGGAGGCGCGTGTTCACTTCGAGAAAATAGAAGCGCGCGGCGTCGCTGTCGTAGACGAATTCGACCGTGCCCGCCGAGCGGTAGGCGACGGCTTGTGCCAGCCGGATGGCGGCATCGCACAGCGCGGCTTCGACGCCTTCGGGCAGATTGGGTGCAGGCGTCTCTTCGAGCACCTTCTGGTTGCGCCGCTGCACCGAGCAATCGCGAACGCCGAGCGCGATCGCCCCGCCCTTGCCGTCGCCGAATACCTGCACTTCGAGATGCCGCGCTTTTTCGATGTACTTTTCGAGGAACACGCCCGCATCGGAGAAGTTGTTCTGGCCAAGCCGCTTGACGTTGTCGAACTGCGCGGCCAGTTCGTCGGCGGCACGGCACACGCGCATGCCGATGCCGCCGCCGCCCGCGGTGCTCTTCAGCATCACCGGGTAGCCGACGCGCCCTGCCGCTTCGAGCGCGGCCTCGAGATCGTCCAGCAGGCCCGTGCCTTCGAGCATCGGCACGCCCTGTTCGGCGGCGATGGCGCGCGCCGTGTGCTTCAGGCCGAACGCGCGCAATTGCGCGGGCGTTGGGCCGATGAACGCGACGCCTGCGGCTTCGCAGGCTTCGGCGAAGGCCGCGTTCTCGGACAGAAAGCCGTAGCCGGGATGGATCGCCTGCACGCCTTCTTCGCGCGCGATGTCGAGCAGCTTGCCAATGTCGAGATAGGTGACGCTCGCCGCGCCGTCGCCGAGGCTGCGCGCCGTGCCCGCGAGACTGACATGGCGGCTCGCGCGATCCGCCTCGCTATAGACGGCCACGCCTTCGACGTGCAGGTCGCGCAGCGTGCGCAGAATGCGGCAGGCAATCGCGCCGCGATTCGCAATGAGGACTTTATCGAACATGAGTGGATGTTCAATGCGTGGGCGGGTCGTCCCGCCACGTGGGCATGCATGCCGAGGTCGTCCACGGCAGGTCGCGTCGGTTGCTCGCGATGTTCAGTGTTTCGTGTGCTGTTCTGCGGGCTTCGTCCGCGGCTTCGCCGGCGGCTTCGTCTGCAGCTTCGTCGTCACCAGGCGCTCCGCGCGGACTTTCATCATCGTGTAGAGCCACACGCGCAGCGTGCTCAGTTCCATATCGTCAGCTCCGCTGGAGTAGGGTTGTACGCGTTGCACGGATTGTTCAGTTGCGGGCAGTTCGAGATCAGCACGATCACGTCCATTTCAGCGCGCAATTCGACGTATTTGCCCGGCGCGGAAATGCCGTCTTCGAACGTCAGGCCACCCTCGGACGTCACGGGAACGTTCATGAAGAAGTTGATGTTGGCGGCGATGTCATGCTTCGACAGGCGGCCGTCGTGCGCGCAGGCGCGCAGGTAGTTGTCGCGGCAGCTGTGCATGTAGCGCTTTTCGAGCGCATAGCGCACGGTGTTGCTTTCCTGCGCGCAGGCGCCGCCGAGCGTGTCATGACGTCCACACGTATCGGCGACGATGGTCAACATCGGATTGCCGAGGTTCGAATAGAGCACGGTGCCTGTCGTCAGATAAAGGCTCTGCTGGCGGCGCAGCGTGCGTTGCGCGTCGTAGCGCTCGCGCGGATTCGCGAGGCGGTAGAAGAGCGTGTCGATGGCCTGATTGCCTTCGACGTCGCGAATACGCAGCGTCTGCCCCGCCTTCAGTTCCTTGAGCCACGGTTCGCCCGCGGGCAACGTTTCGCGGAAGATGGCATCGGCGGGATCACGCGTGCTGGCTGTGAGTGTGGTTGTCGTCATGGCGCGCATCGCTTGCTCAGAGAAAGAATCGTTCGGTATTGATGAAGCCGCGCGTGTTCTCGTCGCACGACGTGCGGCAGACTTCCGCCACTTGCGGATCGGCGGCGCGCAGCGCGAGCTTCACGGGCTTTGGTGCGTATTCCGGGTTCGGGTCGAGCGGATGCTGGATCGCCGTCAGCACGACGAGCGTGTTCATCGGCGCGTACAACTCGACGTAGTCGCCTGCCTTCGAATTGCCCTCGACGAATTTCATCGCGCCCGTATCGGTCACATCGACGCGGCTGAAAAGGTTGAGCGTCATCAGCAGATCGGCGATGCCGAGCCCCCATTTGCCGAGTTCGACGAGCAGGTTGTCGGTGCCGTTGCGATAGAACGCGTTGCGCAGTTCCTGATAGCGGCCCTGGCCGTATTTCTCCCGCACTTCGGCGGCATTGGAGACACCCGCGAGACTGTCGTGCCAGCCGCACGTATCTGCGACGATCGCGGCGAGCACGCGGCCCATGTCGGAATAGATGCAATGACCTTTGGTCAGCTTCGCGGTGTGCTGGCACTTCAGCGTGTCGGGCAGATTCAGCCGTTCGCTTTTCTCGGCGGCGTTGAAGAGCAGCATGCTGACGTTCGCGCCGCCGCGCACGTCGGTGACGCGCAGCAACTGGCCGCGCTTGAGTATCAACGACGCGTGGCCGCCACCGGGCACGGTTTCGTCGAGCAGTGTTTCGTTCATGTCGTGTCCTTGATTCGTTTGCATCGTTTGCACGGTTCATGCGGGCACGGCAAGCAGCGGCGCAATCGCCGTGGCCGCCTGCGGCTCGCGCACGCCGTTGCGTTCGAGCGGAATGTCGTAGGTGATGCGCGCGCCATAAGCCTGCGGCGCTTGAGGATCGATGCGCACCTTGTCGAACACCAGCACACGGCTGCCGAGGGTGAAGCCCTCTTTCAGGTCGTGCGTGACCATGAAGACGGTCAGCCGCGCTTCGCGCCACAGCGCGCTCAGCAATTCATGCATGTCGCGGCGGATGCCGGGGTCGAGCGCGCCGAAGGGTTCGTCGAGCAGCAGCACGCGCGGCTTCATCACGAGCGCCTGCGCAAGCGCGAGACGCTGCTGCATGCCGCCCGACAACTGATGCGGGTACTTGTCGAGCGAATCGGCAAGGCCGACGCGTGCGAGCATCGCGACGGCTTCATCGCGCGCGCGGCGGCGGCGCGCGCCGAACAGCCGCCCTGTGATGGGTGCGTGCGGCAGTTCGAGTCCAAGCATCACGTTGCGCAGCACGGTGAGATGCGGAAATACCGAATAACGCTGAAACACCACGCCGCGATGCGGGTCCGGCTCCGCCGGCAGCGGTTCGCCGTCGAGCAGGATCTGGCCGCGTGTCGGACGTTCCTGGCCGAGCAGCAGCCGCAGAAACGTCGACTTGCCGCAGCCCGACGCACCGACCATCGAACAGAACTCGCCTTCCGCAATGCGCAGATTGAGCCGCTCCAGCACGACCTGATCGCCGTACTGCTTCCACAGGTTGCGGATTTCGATCATGCGCGGCCTCCGTTGTACCAGGGGAATGCCCATTGCGTGAGACGGCGCAGCGCTTCGTCGATGAACCACGCGAGCAGCGTGATCCACGCGACGTAAGGCAGGATCACATCCATCGCGAGATAGCGGCGCACGAGAAAGATGCGATAGCCGAGGCCGTCGGTCGAAGCAATCGCTTCCGCCGCGATCAGGAACAGCCACGCCGAGGTCAGTGCGAGACGCAATGCGATCAGAAGGCGCGGCAGCAGTTGCGGCACGATCACCCGCAGGATCAGTGTCCAGCTCGACGCACCGAGCGTTTGCGCCTTGATCCACAGCTCCTCGGGAATCTCGCGCGTGCGCTGTTGCAGATCGCGGATCATCATCGGCGTGATGCCGATCACAATCAGCACGACCTTCGACAACTCGTCCAGGCCGAACACGATGAAGAGAATCGGCAGTACCGCGAGCGGGGGAATCATCGATATCACGGTGATGAACGGCGACAGCGTGGCGCCCGCGAGCGGAATGCTGCCCGTCGCGATGCCGAACACGAGCCCGATTGCAGCGCTGGCGACGAGCCCGATGCCGAGCCGCTTCATGCTCGACACCGTGTCCTCCCACATCACGTATTCGCCCGTGCGCTTGTCCTGAGTGAACGCGTATTCGCGCAGCGCGTCCGTCATCTGCGTGGCGCCCGGCAGCAGCTTGTCGTCGGGGTTCGCTTGCAGCCGCAGCGACGAGCCCGTGAAATACACCGCGACGAGCACGATGAAGGGCAGCAGCAACAGCATCAGACTGCCGGTGCGGCCGGGATGTCGGTTGATGAGCCGCATGGGCCTCTCCTGCTCAGATTGACGCGGCGTTCACAGCTTGCCTTGTGCGGCGAGGCGCACATAGGTCGGATCGAAACGCAGCTTCAGGTTGCTCTTGCTGCCGACGACCACGTTGTTGTCGAACGCCATGCCGACCGCGCCCGAATTCGACGCGCCCTTGCCGAGCAGGCCATGATCGAACGAGAACTGCGCGACGCGCGTCATGATCTTCGGCATGTTCGGGCTGGTCGCGAAGTCGAGCGCCTGTTGCGGCGTGTAGAAGAGCGCCGTGGTCGACAGTTGCGCCTTATAGCCCGCGAGGTCCGTGCCCGAGGCCTTGGCCATCGACGCGAGCGCGGCCTGGCTGTCGGGCGAAGTGCCGTGCATCGTCTGCACGATTTCGAACCATGCGCCCGTGAGCGCCTTGCCGAGCGCGGGGTTGTCCTGAAGCGTCTTCGTGTTGACGACCATCATGTCCATGATCTCGCCAGGAATCTTGCTCGAGTCGAACACTTCGCTGACGTTGGGCTTCGCCTTCAGGTCGGCGAGCATCGGGTTCCACGTGACAGCGTTGTGGACGGCGGGCGTGGCGAACGCGCCGGAAATGTCGGCGTCGGACGTGTTGACGGTCTTGATGTCGCGCTCGCTCATGCCCGCCGATTCGAGCGCGCGAGCCAGCAGATAGTGCGAGACGGAGAGTTCGACGAGATTGACGGACTGGCCTTTGAGATCGGCGACCTTCTTGCCCGCGCCCTTGATGAGCACGCCGTCGTTGCCGTTCGAATAGTCGCTGACGATCAGCGCCGTGCTATCCACGCCTCCCGTTGCCGGAATGGTGAGCGCGTCCATGTTGGTCATCGCGCAGCCATCGAACTTGCCGGCCGTGTACTGGTTGATCGATTCGATGTAGTCGTTCAGCTGCACGACGTCGACATTGATGCCGTACTTCTTCGCCCATTTGGACATGATGCCTTGGGTCTTCGCGTAGCCCCACGGCATCCAGCCAGCGTAGATGGTCCAGCAGACCTTGAAGTCCTTTCTGGCCTGAGCGAATGAGGGTGTGGAAATGCAGAGGGAGAGAGCGACGGCGGCAGCGGCGAAAAGACGGAGCTTGCGCATGAGGTTGACCTCGCAGGGACGGTTATCGACGGCAGGAGCGGCGCGACGCATCGCGTTCTCTCCCGGGCTTTTGTCCCGCCGTGTAACCTCGATGAGGTCGACAACTCTCGGACCAGCGTCGCGCATCGAATGCTGTTGTCGCATCGAGACGGGACCGGAACCCTAGTCGTCCATTTGCCAGATTGTGACTGCTAAACCGGATGCTGCACCGGCTCCTGTGCGTCATAAAGCGATAAGCGTGCCATCGCCGTCGATACGGATGTTCGCGGTATCGATTGGGCAACCCGTGCACAAGCTTGATGCGCAGTCTCGATACGCATGGGCGTTCAAGCACTAATCGAGTGCTTTCTGCCCGGCATCCGGCAGTTGCGCGGCCCCGCTCGCGCTCTTATCGGAAAGCGCCGTCCGCACCAGTCGGTTAGCTTTTGCTAGCGCCTCTTCCGCCACATCGGACACACCGACTTCATTCAGGATTGTGGAAGCGCGGCGATCCAACGATCCCGTTGCTCGCTTTCGATTGGCTGGACTTTCACGATCGGCTGGGTGCGCTGCCGCCGACCCCTGCCGTCTAACGAGCAGTCAGATGCGTCTATCAGCGAAGACGTCTCCGCTCTCGTCCATGCACAACAAAGCCCCATCGCGGATTCAATGCGAGCCAGGCTGTCTGTGAATGGCGCGCTCTTTGGCTCACAAGGCACAACTCTGGGCGCCACGGTTGGAGTCCGGCACTCGTTCTAGCCGGTCTGCCTCTTCATCATCGTGCGGAATATGGCTGTGATTTCGTCTTGAATCTCGACAGCTCGCGACTCCACGCCACGCATTCCGTGGAGTTACCAAACGCACTCTGGGACGGCGACTGCCTCAGAATGAGGCGTAGCATTACCGCACATGCAAGCAAGGAGCCGGTGCATCGCATGTGCCCGGCGAAGCCGGAAGCATCACGCCATTCAACTGACGCGCGCGATATCACGCCACGCCTTGGAGTTACTCATGCCGCTCGCCTCCGCTACTGCTCACCTTGCGGCCGACGCGCCCGACTATCTCGTCGCCATCGAGGCCGGACGCCACCCGCTGACGGGCGACGAAGGCCCCCACGAAGGCGGCCAGGATCGCGGCCCCGCGCCATTCGCGTTCGTGCTGTCCGGGCTTGCCGCGTGCACAGCCGCAACGCTGCGCATGTACATGCAGCGCAAGACGTGGCCGTCCGCCACGATCGCCGTTGCGGTCAGCCTTCATGCCGATCATGACGGGATCCAGTACATCCGCCGCGATGTAGCGGTTGGAGGATCGCTTGAAGAGGCGCAACGCGCGCGCCTTGCCGAAATCTGCGAAAGGACGCCCGTCACGCTCTTCATCAAGCGCGGCACGCGCATCGACACGACGCTGAGCATGACGTGACGCAAGCGTCAGTGCCAATCGCGATGTATATCGAGCGGTCAACCAAAGCCGAGCTAGGTGTTCTAGGGCGTCCGGCGGCTTTCGCGCTGGAGGCGACGTCTGAACGTCTCATCAAACCTCCGAACAAGTGGGTGTCTGCTCGCACGAAGACGGAGCCCACCGATAACGCGTCAATCCGCTATCTGCGGTAAACGGCTGCTTTCGGAAGCGGATCGGCCGGTTGAGTGACCATTTGATCGTGCGGGCGAATGTCTGGAACTTGGCCGGCAAGCGCGCGCCCACCGGCCGTGAGGCGGTCACACTTCAGTTTGCTCTGCCACTTTTCAAGCCTCGCTAGATCGATCGAATTTTCCGATTGATCGACGCGATATTGCGGCTTGTTCCCGCGCTTCGCCTGATCCAGACTTGCCACTCGTACTACGCGAAGGAGTAAAGCATGATCGATCAAGCGACGCTGGAGACTCACCGCAACGCGCTGACAGAAATCCGGCTCAATGGGTTCCGGGAAAGGACTCAGAGAGGCGCGTTCAGAATCCGTGTCGTATCCCGACGTTCAGAACGACCTGGCTTTGGCCGGGCATTCCATCCCCGTAGAACGATTCCGCCGATAGATCATGGTTCTTCAGCAAGCCGACGTTGGTGAAGACGCCGGTGCGCTTGCTGAGGCTGTAATCGGCGGTCAAACGCAGAAACGAGGCGCTGTCCGAGGTTCCAGCGCGCTTTCTGAGCACGGCGTCGCCGGCCAACACGAGTGCCGGCGTAACCGTGTAGTCGAGCCCGACACCGTACACCATCGCACGACTGAAGGTTCCGTCGCCCAGGGGATAACGGCTGTTGGCGTAGCCGCCGCGCACCCGTACCGCTCCAAAGGAGTAGTTCGCACCGATTTCCCAAAGCTCGGAGGCAAAGGGTGCGACGGCGTCATTGCGCTTGTGGTACACCGCGCCGAAATTGAAGGGGCCGTTGCCATAGGCGAGAGCCGCTTCCACAACCTGATTCGCACCGCGGCTGCCTGGGACACCACCGGGGGCGTAGAGCGCCGATGCCTGCAAGCCGGCGATGGTCGGCGTCTTGTACTTGATGGCGTTGTCGACCAGGTCGCTGACCTCGTCGAACCCGGTTAGCCGGAACACCGAGAGGTTGTAGCCGCCACGGAAGAAGCTGCCGACCATCGTGTCATCGCTCAGGTTCCATTGCCGGCCCAGCGTGACCGAGCCGAATTTGCCGTTCAGGCCGACCCAGGAGCCGCGGTTGAAGAGAGCCGTTCCCGCGAGTTGTCCATTGGGCGTGTCGAACCCCGCCTCGAGTTTGTAGATGGCGCTCAGTCCGCTGCCGAGGTCCTCGCTTCCCGTCAATCCGAAGCGGGATGTGCCCTGGGAAATGCCGTCACCCATCATGAATTGCGTGCCGGACTTTCCGGTCGACCGATCGTAGACCTGACTCGCGGACACCAGACCGGTGTCGATGAAGCCATAAAGCGTCGCATTGCTTTGCGCGCTTGCTGCCTGGAATGAAATAAGGAGTACAGACGTAATCAAGATTTTTTTCATGGTGAATCGCATAGGGTTAAGCAGCAGCCAGCGCTGCGCAAGCTGGCTTGCGCAGCGCTGGCTGGCTGGCTGGTCGAATGAATCGGAGGCAGCGCGCCGTGGCCGGGCGCTACCGGGATAGGCGCCGGACGGCTATTCGCCCGTATGGGAGGCGACGATGGGGGTTCGTTGCGAGACATGCAGGCGCCGCCTCGCAAGCGTGGTGTAGAGCAGACCGCCCGCGGCTGCCGAGATGAACCAGTTGAACGGACCCACGAAACTGAGCGCGGGCACGAGACTGATGATCATCGAGAGCAGCGCCGAAGGGATCAGCGCACCGACCGCCAGGAGATTCCAGCCGCCCGTGTAGTAATAGGAGCCGGTGCGCGAATCCGAGTACAGATCATCGCGCTTGATCTGCTGACGTTTGACCAGATAATAGTCGGCCACCATGATGCCGTAGAGCGGGCCGAGCACGCCGCCGATCGTGCCCACGAAGAAGTTGATCGCCGTCGGCGAGCCGTAGAAGTGCCACGGCATCGTGAGCAGGACAATGCCGCCGCCAATCAGGCCGCCCTTGCGGAAGGTGATCTTCGAGGGGGCGACGTTAGCGAGGTCGAAGGCCGCAGACACGAAGTTCGCCACGATGTTGACGCCGATTGCGGCGATGATGAACGTCATCGAGCCGAGCGCGATCGCCGTGCTGTTGTCGATGCGGCCGACCACTTCGATCGGGTCCATGATCGCCTCGCCGAATACGGCGGTCGTTCCGGACGTGACTATCACCGTGACGATCGAGAACAGCATCCAGTTGATCGGCAGGCCGAGCAGATTGCCTCGCTTCATGTCGCGCGCCGTCGGCGTGTAGCGCGTGAAATCGCCGAAGTTCAGCAGCAGCGTCGAGAAGTAGCTGACGATCAGCGCCGCGACCTTGATCATCTCGGTTACGACTTCCGGCGTGCTCAGGGTTTTCTTCGTCAGGCTCAGTCCGATATTGCCGAGGCCGGCCTTCGAAACGATCCAGATGGCCAGCACGAACATCACGACGTACACGGCGGGGCCAGCCCAGTCGATGAACGATCGAACCGTCTCCATCCCCTTGTAGAACAGCAGCAACTGCAATCCCCACATGACGAGGTAGCATCCCCAGCCGAGTGGCGACAGCCCGACAAAGCCGTGCTGTAGGGTCGCGAGGGGCTGCAGCGACGGGAAGAAGCGAAGCAGCACGATCTGCAGAGACACGGATGCGAGGTAGGTCTGAACGCCATACCAGACGATGGCCATCGTGGCGCGCATCAAGGCGGGCAGATTGGCGCCGAACACTCCGAAGGACATGCGCGCGGCGACCGGAAAGGGAATGCCGAGGCGCTGGCTCGGCTTGCCCATCAGATTGATGAACAGAAAGACGAGCAGAATGCCCGCGAGCATGCCGGTAAGTACCTGCCATCCGGTCAGACCGGTCGCGAACAGGGCTGCCGCGAACACATAAGTGCCGACGTTGTGGACGTCGGTCATCCATAGGGCAAAGAGGTTATAGGTTTTCCAGTTTCGCTTTTCCTCCGGAACTGGAGCCAGATCTTCGTTGTAGAGACGAGGGCTGTAGGCACTCGGGACAGATTCGCGTTCCATTTGGCTTTCCTTGGTGGTCACCAGGCTATCTCTCGGGCTTTCGGGGGCGAGGGCTTATCGTCCGGCGAGCGTGACGAGTGCGTCGCAGAGGACTTGCGCCCCTGCGGCCAGGTCTGCGGGGCTCGCGTTCTCGGCTTCGTTGTGGCTAATGCCTCTTTCGCACGGAACGAAGATCATGCCCGTCGAGCACAGCTTGAACATGTTCTGCGCGTCGTGGCCCGCGCCTGAGTAAATCTCCATGAACGGGTGATCGAGGCCGCGCGCGGCGTCGCGCACGGCGGCGAATGCGTCGCCGTCGAAACGGATCGGGGTTTCGCGCGAGATCTCGGTGAGCGTCGCGACGCAGGGCTGGGCATGCTCGTGGAGCAGTCCGGCGATGGCGTCGCCGCGCTCGACGAGCGCCCGCTCATCCGGATGCCGAAAGTCGATCGTGAACTCGACCTGCGACGGCACAACCGCGAGCGAATTGGGCAGGACATTGAAGCGCCCCACGGTGAAACGGACGATGTCGTCCGGATCGGCCATCAGATGGCTCAAAGCCCCAATGACGCGGTTCGCGGCCATCAGCGCGTCCTTGCGGCTCGCTTGCGGCGCCGTGCCAGCATGCGCGGCCTCGCCTTCGATCCGCACGACGAAACGGCGCCAGCCCTGGATGCCGGTCACGACACCGACGCGTTTGCCCCGCGCTTCGAGGATCGGCCCCTGCTCGATGTGCGCTTCGAGATAGGCGTCCGGCACGACGCCGAGCGCGCGGCGCGGCGTCGGTCCGAGCGTTTGCCGCGCGCGCAGCACTTCGTCGCGCACGGAAATGCCGTCGCGGTCCTTGATGTCGAGAAGACTTTCCAGACGATCGGGAAACGCGTAGGCCTTCGATCCCATCAACGAGTGCTCGAAGCGGGCGCCTTCCTCGTTGGTCCAGCCGACGATCTCGATGGGGCGCCAGGTTTCTATCCCAGCCGCATCGATTGCCTGCAGCGCCTCGAGTCCCGCCAGGACGCCGTAGATGCCGTCGAATCGACCGCCCTTGGGTTGCGAGTCGATATGCGAGCCGGTCATCACGGGCGGCAGATCGTTGCGCCGCCCCGGGCGGCGGATGTAGACGTTTGCGATATCGTCCATCGCGAATTCGAAGCCGCTCTCCCACGCCCAGTCGCGCAGCAGGGCGCGCGCTTCGATGTCCTCGGTACTCAAGGCAAGGCGCGTGACGCCGCCGACGGCAGTGCCGCCGAGTTTGGCCATGGCGACGTGTCGCTGCCACAGGCGGTCGGCGTCGACGAACGATGAGGGGCGCACGGTGGCGGCTTGTGCGGGAATGGTAGGGCTATCCATGGACTTCGACTCCTCGTGTCTTCAGATTGAGAACGCAAGTTGCGTTGGGAATGGAGCGGGTCGCTGCTCCGGAGGTGCAAACCTTTTATACGAACAATGATGCGTTGATAAAAGTACAAACAAGCTTGCATACGAGTACAGCAAGAGGAAAAGAAGAAGTCAAACTCAAACGTATTAGGGGAAACGCGTATCACGGGAAAGATGCCTGGGCCGTCAGGACGGGAATCCGCCCTGCCGGGCAAGCGCGAGAGGGGATGTGGCTCTGCCGCGGCGGTAACTGCTTATACTGCTGGGACGGCATGGCTCGGGCGGCCTGGCCCCCAATTGCGCCTGCGGGCGTTGCAGAGTGAGCGGTTCAGGAATAGCCAAAGGGACAGGGTCGTTGCTAGAAATTCAGTTTACTTTGTATTTTTATTGTGTAAGATAAAAGGACAGTTAAATGAGCAAAGACGAGACGATGAAGCCGAAGAAGGACCCTGCGGTAGGCAAGGCGGCGACGGCTCGCCGCAAGCGCGAACCGGAGGTAAGCGAGGAGTTCGACGAGCTGGATGTCGCGGACGATTCGCCGAGCGACACCTTCATGCATTCACAGATCCTCGCCGCGATCATCGAGCGGCGCTTGCCGGCCGGCACGAAGCTGCCGGAGGAGTCGCTGGCGCAGGCCTTCGGCGTGAGCCGCACGCGTGTGCGCAAGGTGCTCAACCGGCTGGTGCTGGAGAAGATCGTGGTCTTGACGCGCAATAAGGGCGCGTCGGTGGCCGAGCCAGACCTGAACGATCTGCGCGAGGTTTTCTCGGCGCGCAGGTTGGTGGAGGTGGGCCCCGTGCGGATGCTGTGCCAGCACGCGCAGCGCCAGCAGATCGACGAGCTCAAGCAACTGGTGGCGCAGGAGGAACAGGCGCGTCTGCGCGGCGACACCGTGAGCGCGCTGAAGCTCTCCGGCGGATTTCACCTGAAGATCGCCCAGGCGGCCGGCAATCGCATCGTCGCCGATTTATTGGGCGTGCTTATTTCGAGGACGACGCTACTGGTATCGGATTTCCATCCCGATGTCCGGGGCCTTTGCGATATCCACGATCACCAGCGCATTTTCCAGGCGATCGAATCGGGCGACGCCAACGTCGCCGTGCAATTGATGGATGAGCATTTGCTGGCCATCGAGCAATCGACCCAGCGCGATCGCGATCAGGTCAACGACATCAACCTGGTCGAGCTTTTCAGCCAGGTGCGCGAGTAGGCAAGGCGTACGCACCGGTGTTCCTTTCACGAGAGACAAGGAGACTTTTATGAGCGCGCAATATCCGAGGCAAATGTTCGGCTACGGCCCGCACGGCCCGGGGATGAACTGGCCCGACGGGGCACGCGTCGCGGTTCAGATCGTCGTCAATTACGAGGAAGGCGGCGAAAACTGCGTGCTGCACGGCGATCGGGCATCCGAAACGTTTCTCTCGGAGATCATCGGTGCGCAACCGGTGGTCGGCGCGCGCCACGCCAACATGGAGTCGCTTTACGAGTACGGTAGCCGCCGCGGGTTCTGGCGGCTGCTGCGGGTGCTGACCGAGCGCAACATTCCGGCCACCGTGTTCGGCGTCGCGATGGCGCTCGAGCGCAATCCGCACGCGGTCGAGGCCATGATGGACGCCCAATGGGAGATTGCCTCGCACGGCTATCGCTGGATCGATTATCAGCACTTCCCGGAAGCCGAGGAAGTCGAGCACATGATGCGGGCGATCGAGATCCAGAAGCGCCTGACCGGCAAGCGCCCGCTCGGCTGGTACACGGGGCGAAGCTCGCCCAACACGCGCAGGCTCGTGGCGGCCGAAGGGGGATTCCGCTACAGCGCCGACAGCTATGCCGACGACTTCCCTTACTGGGAGGAATACGACGGCCGCGCACTGCTGGTCGTGCCGTACACGCTGGACGTCAACGATGCGCGCTTCGTGACCAACCAGGGATACAACAGCGGCGAACAGTTCTTCCAGTACCTGAAGGACGCCTTCGACACCCATTACGCGGAGGGCGCACGCGATCCGCAGATCATGTCGATCGGCCTGCATTGCCGGCTCATCGGACGTCCGGCTCGCTTGCCTTCACTCGAACGATTTCTCGACTATGCGCAGCGGCATTCGGGCGTCTGGTTTTGTCGCCGCATCGACATCGCCGAGCACTGCCACCGCGCGTTGCCCTGCCAGCCGCAACTGATCGTCAATACCGACCAGACGCCTGCCTGATTCCCACCACGGACCCATCCATGAATAGCACCATTACCGCCGCCATTTCGCAGTTTCTCGACCAACACGCCGAGGAGCAGATCGACTTTCTGCGCGCCCTCGTGCGCACGCCGGCCGACAACCCGCCCGGCGATTGCGCGCCGCATGCACAGCTTACGGCGACGCTGCTGGAGCACCTGGGCTTTCAGGTCGAGTGCCATCCGGTTCCGCCCGCGCTGTGCGCCGACCACAGCATGCGTAGCGCGACCAACCTGATTGCCCGCACGGTGTTCGGCCCAGGCCCCGTCGTTGCGCTGAGCGCGCACGGTGACGCGGTCCGGCCCGGCGACGGATGGTCCTTCGATCCCTATGGCGGTGAGATCGCCGATGGATACCTGTATGGTCGCGGCGCGGCGGTCTCGAAGTCCGATATCGCTACGTATGCCTATGCGATCCTCGCGCTCAAGGCCTTGTCGCCGATGCCCGGCGGCACGCTCGAGCTGCACGTCACCTATGACGAGGAAGCCGGCGGCTACATCGGTCCCAGACGCCTGCTGGACGAGGGCCTGACGCGGCCCGATTACGCGATCTGTCCGGGGTTTTCCTATGACGTGGTGACAGGGCACGACGGCGTCCTGCATCTCGAAGTGACCGTTGCCGGCAAGTCGGCGCATGCGGCGTGGCCGGAAACGGGCTTCGATGCACTGGAGGCCGCGACGCGCGTACTCGACGCCCTGTATCAGCATCGAAAGGGGTACCGGAATATCCGCTCGGGCGTGCCCGGCATCGAGTCGCCGACGCTCGTGGTTGGCTTGATCCAGGGCGGCATCAATACGAACGTCGTGCCGGACAAGGTGACGTTCCGTCTGGACCGGCGCATGATCCCCGAGGAGCGTCCTGGCGAGGTCGAGGCTGCGCTGTGCGAGGTGATCGACGGGGCGGTCAAGACGTGTCCGGGCATTAAGGTCGACGTCGCGCGCCTGATCGTGGCTCATCCGCTCGTGCCTACGGAAGCGTCGATGCAGATGGCGGACGTGCTCAAGCGTCATGCGTCGGAGGTCTTTGAAACGTCAGTGGGCACGTGCGGCGTGCCGCTTTACACCGACGCCCGCCACTATGCGTCGGCGGGCGTGCCGACCATTCTCTACGGCACGGGTCCGAAGGACCCGTTGGACGCCAACGTCCATCGCGCCAACGAGCGTATCCGCGTTTCGGACTTGCGCCAGGCGACGGAAGTCGTTGCGCGTTTCGTCTACGACTGGCTGTCCGGCGTGCGCGCCTGACTGGAACGGGGAGACAGACAGGATGAGTTCAGTCGACACACCGCGCGCCATGGCGCGCCTCGGCGAATTTGCCGCTTCACTTCGCGATGGCGATATTCCCGTTGCGGTGCGGCAGCATGCGGCCGTGGTTCTCGCCGACACGGTCGGCGCGTGCATGGCGGGCGCAAGGGCGCCGGAACTGCATGCGCTCATCGCTAATGCGCCGCCCGGCAGTGCATTGATGCTCGGAACAGGCGCGCGCACGATTCCGGGTCACGCGGCGCTGTTCAACGGCGCGGCAGGGACCTGGGTCGAACTCGACGAAGGGCACTACGGTTCGGGCGGCCATCCCGCTATCCACGTGACTCCGGCTGCGCTCGCCGTGGCCGAACAACGCGCTGCCAGCGGCGCGGCGCTGATCACGGCGCTGGTGCTGGGCTACGAAGTCGCCGCCCGCATCGGCGCCGCGAGCCGACTGCGGCCGGAAGTGCATCCGCATGGTACGTGGGGCGGATGCGGGGGCGCATTGGCTGCGGGCAAACTACTCGGTTTCGACGAGGAGCAGTCGACGCGCGTGCTGGCAATCAGCGCGTCGACCGCGCTCGCGACGAGCCGGCAGGCGCCGCTCGAAGGCGGGACCATCCGGAATCTCTATGCCGGGATTGCTGGCGCAAATGCCTTGCTCTGCTGTACGTTGACTGAAGCAGGCGTAACGGGAGGCTCGCACGATCTCGAAACGATATTCGGCCGCGTTCTCGGCGAACGGTTCGACGAGGGCAAGCTTGTCGAAGGGTTGGGAAGTCACTGGATGGTTACGGAGAACTTCATGAAGCGCCACGCGTGCTGCCGGGATACGCAGGGCGCGCTCGAAGCCTTGAACGTTGCCCTGGCGCCCTCGACGTGGCACCCGAAGCTGTTTCGGCGCGTACGGGAGATACGGCTTTATGTTCCGCCCGCCGCACGTGCAATGGACAACGTCGAGCCGGTCAATACGATCGCAGCGAAGTTTTCCATTCCGTTCGTGGTGGCGACGTGGCTGTATCACGGTCATGCCGATATCGAGGCGTTCGAGGCGCAGGCCGTCGCCAACGCCGACATCCGGTCGTTGGCGCGACGTGTTTCATTGGTCGTCCTGTCTTCAGGCGATCCGGCGGATGCGTTGCGCACGCGCATTGAAATGACACTCGACAACGGTGAAATCCTCCGTGGCGAGGCGGCCCGCTATATGGGTGATTTCGACCGCCCCTTTGCGCCAGACGTCCTGCCCACCAAGTTTGCCCGTCTGACTGCCAGCTACTGGAAACAGGAAGAAGCGAGACAGACGTTCGAGGCGATCACGCGCTGCGATGAGATCGCGGACATTCGTGAATTGACGGGAAGCCGGTTACAGGTGCAATGCTCCTGATCCTGTGATGTCTGCTGGTATTGGGCCGTGAACCTTCATTCCCGCTGCGTCCCGGCCTGACGTGCGCGTCCGCCTCGGCTCGACGGACTGAGCGGCCGTGCCTGGCAAGCGCGAAGCGATCAGGCTTCCGTACGGCCAAAAGTGCCTGAAACAACGGGTTTTTGCTTCGCGCGCGAAGCGAACGTCAATCTCCGACGAGCGGCTGGCCGGCAGTCTCCCGCGTCAACCAGGTCGCAACCACGGAAACAAGCGCAAAAACGATCAGCATCAGCGCCGGCGCATGGACCCGGCCGATGATGGGAATGAGCCACGTGGCGAGGTACGGCGCGGGGCCCGCGGCAATCATCGATCCGAGGTTGTAGCCGAGACTGACGCCACTCGAACGGACACGCGTCGGGAACTGCTCGCAGTAAGTTGCGAACGCGATGCTCAACCAGATCGCGAGTATCTGGCCGAGTACGATTTGCGCAATCGCGGCGGTCGTAACGGACCATGGCATGACGAGAAACGCGGGGTACGCTCCCAATGCCGTGCCAATGAAGGAGATGAGCAGCAGCGGACGCCTGCCGAACCGGTCCGACAATCGCGCCCACACCGGTATCGCGAGCATGCAACCGAGCAGCATCAGCGTGGTCGACCAGGCCGCGCCCGTGCGCGACATCAGGTGTTCGCGCAGGAAGTACGTCGGCATATAGGCGATCGTGATGTAGAACAGCATCAGCCCGCCGAGCGACAAACCGCAGACGGTCATTACTTCACGCAGGTTGTCTCGCAAGATCGTCAGCGCGGGCATGCGCTCCAGCTTGCCGCTTTCCTCGGCGCGGGTGAATGCCTTCGACTCCTCCATGCGCGAGCGCAACACGAGCGTGACGACGCCCAACGGCAATGAAACGAGAAACGGCAGGCGCCACGCCCACGCGGAAAGCGTCGCGGCATCGAACGCCGTATGCACGAAAGCACTCGTCGCCGCGCCCAGCAAGGTGCCCGCCGTCGCGCCCATGCTTACGAGCCCGCAGAGATAACCACGCGAATGCGCGGGCGCGACCTCGATCACGTAAGCTGCCGCGCCGCCGGGCTCGCCGCCTGCCGACAGGCCCTGGATGCAACGCAGAGCGAGCAGCAATAGCGGCGCCGCCACGCCGATCTGCGCATACGACGGAACGCAGCCGATCAACGCGCTCGCCAGCGCCATGCCGCCCACCGACAGCCCGAGTGCAGGCCGCCGGCCGATCCGGTCGCCGATATGCCCGAGCAGGATGCCGCCGAGCGGCCGCATCACGAACGAAACGCCGAAGATGACGAAGGTATAGAGAAGCGCACTGGTCGGGTTTTGCGCCGGAAAGAAGGTGTCGGCGATTACCGTGGCAAAGAACGCATAGAGGCTGAAGTCGAAGTACTCGACCAGCGTTCCAAAGCCGCTCGCCAGCACCGCTTTGCGCAGCCGCTGCCGATCGCTTGCCGTGCGCTCGTGACCGCCTTCGGTTGCGCTCGCACCGGCGTGTGCCGTGTGTATCGTGTTGCTCATATCTGTCTCCACTTGCGTGAGTACGGTCAGCGCGTCGACTAACCGTACCTGCTCGATGTGCTGCTCATGAATGCGCGTTGCGCCGAGATCCGCCTTGCGCCCCGTCAGGTTGGGAGCGACAGACGGCGACGCGCGTGGTCATATTCCGCCTTGAATCGATCGATCAGATCGGCGGCAGGAACGATCTCCTTGATCGCGCCGATTCCCTGCCCGGCGCCCCATACATCTCGCCAGACCTTGTATCGCGCGCTGCTACCCGAACCAAAGCTCATCTTCGAAGCATCGGATTCGGGCAGATCGTCGGGATCGAGGCCGGCCGCGACGATGCTCTTGCGCAGATAGTTGCCATGCACGCCGGAGAACAGGTTCGTGTAGACGATGTCGGATGCTGCGCCTTCGACAATGGCCCGCTTGTAGCCTTCGGCGGCGTTCGCTTCTTCAGTGGCGATGAACGCGCTGCCCACATAGGCAAGGTCGGCGCCCGTCGCTTGCGCCGCAAGAATCGCATTGCCGCCGGCAATTGCGCCCGACAGCAACAACGGTCCATCGAACCACTCGCGGATCTCCTGCACAAGTGCGAACGGCGATGTCACGCCGGCATGGCCGCCGGCGCCCGCGGCGACCGCAATGAGGCCGTCCGCGCCCTTCTCGATGGCCTTACGCGCGAAGGTATCGTTGATCACATCATGGAGAACGATCCCGCCCCAGCGATGCACGGCATCGTTGATTTCCTGCCGCGCGCCCAGCGACGTAATGACGACCGGCACCTTGTACTTCTCGCACACCGCCATATCCGTTTCGAGCCGATCGTTCGACTTGTGAACGATCTGATTCACGGCGTACGGCGCGCATGGGTGCTCAGGATGCTCCGCGTCATGTTCCGCCAAAGCGGTGGTAATCCTGTCGAGCCATTCGTCGAGCGCGCCCTCCGGGCGTGCATTGAGCGCGGGAAACGAACCCACGACGCCCGCCTTGCATTGCGCAATGACCAGGTCCGGGTTCGAGATGATAAAAAGTGGCGATGCGACGACAGGAATCGAAAGCCGATTCGCGAGAACTGGCGGTAATGGCATGAACTGCCTCCGAAGCTATTGCAATAGCGGATTGGATGATGCGAGGTTCGCGAGGCACACACTGTCTGTGCACATGCACTTGAATCAGAGAACCACGTGCCTCATTACCCTCAATAGAATCAGACTTCGTCGAATGCACCACGCGGTGTGCGCCGGCTCAACAAAACGCCCCGCTTTCTGAGCGACTGAATCACGGCTGGATCGATATTGCGTTCCGCGAGCAACTCGACGTTGTGTTCGCCCTGAAATGCGGGAACGCCCGGTGGCGGCAAAGTTGCGCCGCTGAAACGCCACGGCGGCCCAGGCATCCTCAACGTGCCTCCCGCCCGGTCGTCGACATCGACGATTGCGCCCCAATGTTTGGCCCACTCCGATTCGGCCAGCTCGTTCGTGCTGCGCACGACGCCGATCGCCAGCCCTCGCTCGCTGACCTGCGCCTGCAGTTCATCCAGATCGTTGAACGTCAGAATCCACGCGCGCACTTCGGCCAGCAGCGCATCGAGATTCTGCCTGCGCAGGTTCGCCGTTGCGAAGCGCGGATCCGTCAAGAGATCCGTGCGGCGCATCATCGAACAGTAGCTGACGAATACGGGCGAATAGATGGGGCTCGCCGCGATCGTCACATGACGGCCGTCCGGCAGATGGAAGATGTGCGACTCCGGCGCGCTCAACGCGGGCGGCTCGCCATTGCCGTCGATACCCGACAGTTGCTCGGCCGCCCGCTCATTGACTGCGAGCATCGTCGCCGCCATCGCTACGTCGACGTGCTGGCCTTCGCCCGTCCGGTTCCGCTGCTGCAGCGCCGCGAGAACGGCGATCACACCGTGCAGGCCCATGTACACGTCGCCATGACTGCACGCGTCGTTTCGCAATGCGTCATCATCGAAGCCATAGTGGTCACGCAGGATGTCGGTCAGCCCGGTCTCCGCCTGAACCGTCGGCGCATAGGCCGGCCGGTTTCGCCACGGACCCGTCTGACCATACCCGCTCATCGATACGTACACGACAGACGGGTTGAATTCCTTTACCTGTTCATACCCAAGGCCGAAGCGGCCCAGCGTGCCGGGGCGAAAGTTCTCGACGATCACATCGGCGTCGCGGCAGAGCCCGGCTGCGATCTCGCGTGCCTCCGGCCAGTTCAGGTCGAGACTGAGATTGCGTTTTCCCGCGTTTTGCTGCGCGTAATAGACGGACATGGTGCCGACTTGCGGAACGCCTATCCGCGAAGTATCGCCGCGCGGCGGCTCAATCTTGATCACTTCCGCGCCCAGATCGCGCAGCGTCTTGGTGCAGTGCGGACCCGCGAGTACACGCGTGAAGTCGATGATTTTCAGCCCTTCAAGTGGTGCGCCCATCATCAGTTCCCCTCGAACACGGCCGAACCCGGCCCTGTCTTTGCGAAGGCATCGAGACCGCGTTTCTGGTCCGCGCTCGCCCACATGACGTTGCTGATCTCGATCTGCTGCGCGTCCGCCGCAGCAATGCCGTTGCGCGCCGACAGATTCGCGAGCTGCTTGATGCCCCTGAGTGCAACGGTCGGGCCCGCCGCGAGCTGCCGCGCCCACGACATCGATACGGCAGGCAGCTCCGATTCCGCGGTCACGAGATTCACCACCCCCCAACGCTCAAGTACGGCAGGGTCATGCCGGCGTCCGAACATGCCCATTTCCTTCGCTCGCGCAGGGCCTACGCGCTGAGCGACGCGCTGCACGCCGCCGAGCAGCGGCAGCAGGCCGAGCGAGGCTTCTGCCATGCCGAAGAATGCCGTGTCGGCGGCCACGATCATGTCGCACGTCAGCGCGAGCTCGAAGCCACCGCCCAGCGCGCCCCCGTGCACCGCCGCGACCGTTGGAACCGGTACGTTTTCGAGCGAATCCAGCAGCGACTCGAACGAAGCCTGATCGTGTCGCCGTCCGCCGCCCTCGTCAAAGCCTCCGACATCGGCGCCAGCGCAGAAGTGGCGCATCGCGCTACGCAGCAGGATTGCTCGACAGCCCTCTTCTACTGCGCGTGTATATGCACCGATCAGATCGGTCATGAAGGTGTTCCCGATCAGATTGTGAGGCGGGTTCGACATGGTCACGACGCCGACCGCGCCATCCTTTTCAAATAAAACAGTGCTCATTTCTCGTCCTGCATGAGGGCCGTGGTGTTACCGGCAGGTTGATTACAGGTTCATCCCGGTCGATACGAGCGCGAGACGACAGGCATGGATGTGCGGCCTTTTGGAGATGCCGACGGAACCAATCCTAACGCCGTTAATATTGCGCTCAATATACGGGGATTCCCCTAGCAGCGAGTGATGGTTTTTGGCACAGACTGTCCGAAGGGCACTGCCAAAGGAATGGACGCGTCACGTCCGACAAATACGCGACTTTCCCTGCACGATACGAAGGTCTAGTGAAGTGGCGGAAAGACGTTCCTTCCTGGTCAAGACAGATCGGCCGACAATCCGTCTTGACGTCAATCATAACGATGTTAATATTTGCTCGGAAATTCGGACCATGCGCTGCGCAGGTCCACAAAGAAGGAGACGAAGCATGATTGACAAGACTATTCCCGCCGCGAAGGCCACTGCGCCCAGGCACTCATCCGTTGCATTTGCTTCACGTCCGCACATCACACTTCGTTTTGCGCCGCGTGCGCAGGCGATCTCGAACCGCGTGCAGAGAAAGGGGCGCAGTATCGCGTCAGCACAGCCGCGCGGCGCGGCAGCATACGGACGCTGCGCATGGCCGCCTCTGCACGCTCGCCACGCATGACGCGACGAGCAACAGCGCTTTCGATTCCATGTTCCGATCCATCTTCTGAGCGACCGCTACGATGAACAAGACAATTGTCACTTGTGCACTGACTGGAAACGGCGATACGCCGCGCCTCAACCCCGCAGTGCCCGTTACGCCGGCTCAAATCGCGAATGAGGCGATCGCGGCTTACGAGGCCGGCGCGAGCATTGCGCACATTCATGTGCGCGACCCGAAGACGGGTGCACCCAGTACGGAACTGGCGCTGTACGCGGAAGTCGTCTCGCGAATCCGCGAAAGCGGATGCCCGATCCTGATCAATCTGACGACGGGGCCGGGCGGCGGCTTCTATCCAAGCGATGAGGACCCGAACAAAGGCAGCAACGAAAGCACGATGATGACGCCTGAAGCGCGCGTCCAGCATGTGCTCGAATTGCGCCCGGAAATTTGCAGCCTCGATGTCGCGACAATGAACTTCGGCAAGCGCGCGTTCGTCAACGTGCCTGATCATCTGGTCAAGATGGCCAGGCTGGTCGAAAGCGCGGGCGTCAAGCCGGAAATCGAAGTGTTCGACCTCGGGCACGTGCGGCTCGCCCGCCATCTGATCGAAACGCAAGGTGTTCTAGAGGCGCCTCTGTTTCAACTTTGCCTCGGCGTGCCGTGGGGCGCGGATGCCGATACAGAGAGCCTTCTGATGATGAAGCGCTATCTGCCCGATGACGCGCGCTGGTCGGCGTTCGGCATTTCGCGAGCACAGTTTCCGATCGTTGCCCAAAGCGTGATTCTTGGCGGACATGTCCGCGTCGGCCTGGAAGACAACCTGTATCTCGGCAAAGGAGAACTTGCACCGGGCAATGCAGCGCTCGTCAAACGTGCCGTCGACATCATCACGAGCATGGGCGCCGAAGTCGCCACGCCCGATGAAGCCCGCTCGATACTCGGCTTGCAGCCTCGACGGCCGCATTGATCGCGCGTGCAGCAACGACGTTGGGCGCGACGGAGGTCGCGTCCCATTGATTGAGTGTTAAGATTCCGGGCATGGAAGACACTGCACGAACTAAACGCGCTCCCAGAGGCCGAACGAGCACCTCACGTAACGCAGCGACGCTCGAGCAGGACGCTGCCGGTCAAGCCGCTGCGAAGCGCGCCCGCGCGCCAAAAACCACCAAAGCGGCCGATACTGCGGAGCCGCGCCCGTATCATCACGGCAACCTGCGTGAGGTCCTGGTGCGCTGTGGCAAGCAGCAACTCAGCGAGGTCGGCCTGGCCGAGCTGAGTTTGCGGCGTATCGCCAGCAGCGTGGGCGTATCGCAGGTCGCGCCCAAGCATCACTTCGGCAATAAGGAAGGCTTGCTGGCCGCCATCGCGGCCAGCGGCTTCCGTGATCTCACCGAGTTCCGCTTTGCCCGGCTTCGCCCCAGCATGTCGGCCGAGCAGCGGTTGCGTTCGCTGTTGTCGAACTACGTGGCCTTCGCGACGCTTCATCCCACGCTGTTCCACCTGATGTTCTCACCGCAGTTCCGCTCGACGCAGGTACATGCCGAACTCGACGATGCCGCGAGCCAGTGTTATCACACGCTCGTGCGGGCTGCGAGCGACTACCTCGCCGCCCAGGGCAAGGCGGACGAGGCGAACGCCTTTAGCATCGCGCGCGTCGCATGGATGTGCATGCATGGCGTCGCGACATTGACCGTCGACTACAGAATCAATCCTTTGGGCGCACCGAAAGTGACGTCAGAGCAGCTCGCCAGCCAGACACTCGATGTGATATTTGCTGGCATCCGTGGTCTGAACGGAATCCAGCCTTGACCGCGATGACAGCACTGCGGGGCCCCCGTGCACAAGGCGATCTCGCGTGGTGAGGAACCGACTGCAACGACAGCTTTCCAGAGTCTTCCGCCCGCCGATGCCTTCCTCAAGGATAAAACGCCGGCCAAAGGCGGACGGACGCACTGGCTGCTTTTGCCTGCGCGGCTCGTTGTCGTCCCGACATGCCTGCTGTGACCGGCGGCGGAATACTTTCACCCGTTCCGGGAGCTTGCGATGTCGCGCAAATCGGCTCGAGCCCGGCCTTGCGGATAACAAGCGGCTAACGACACTGTATTGCGGAGGCTGCATGTCGCGAGCGCCATTTGCGTGCGGAGAGCAGCATTTCCGTATATGCGTCTGCAAGCATTAGCAGGGCGCCGCAGGAAAACTCGAGAAAGAGCGCGCCGGCAACGACAGCGTAGGATGTGATGGCGGCAACAGCGAAGCCCGTGCTCGACTGATTCCCGAGATGCACATACCAGACATCTGGCAGATGCACGAGCATCCAGCCAGCGCCTGCGGCAATTGCACACCAGAGGAAAAATGCCGTCACGCCCACCGACATGTTGCCGACCAGGCAGAACGCTTGCCGGGTGGCCAAGATGACCTTCATGATGTAACTCCAGATCGATACGAGCCCTCTCGAGGTATAGAGAGGCACTGTCCGCCGCTTTGCTGCACGAGGGCTGGAGTCACGCAGTTACGCGTCTCTTGTAAAAGAGGCGCTAGAAACGCCACGCGGTCGCCATCGATATCGGCGCGTCCTGACCGGGGTACGGGAAAGGCTGCATATTCAATGGCCGCAAACGACGTGCCTACCTGCGCTTTTCGCCAATGCGTTCTCAGACGTGCGCCGCGATTTTGTGCCCGGTAGCAGGGCGGGCCACGATCGGCACGAATTTGAAGAGCTGAAGAAGCTTCAGATTACGTACGCACGCTGCAGCGGAAGGGATTCATGGCTCCCGCTTAGCCGATGCCCGGAGCGTCGGCAGGCCGCTGTTCTTCACCGGACCACTCCATCCAACCTCCCCCGAGCGCACGAGACAGATCGACAAGTCTCGTTAGACGCTGCGCCCGCGCGGTGATCAAACACGGCAAGCGAGGAGATTTAGCCAGTCCTTGCCCTTGCAATGCGCCATGTGAATCACGCGACGTCGAACATGTAAAGTCTTGCAGGCGTGTCCGCCAAGACCACCCTGCGCTCCTCTTCAACGGGAAGCAGCGCGCGAAGAAGTTCCAGCGCGCAAGCAAAATTCTCGTCCGCTTCAAACCGCGTATGCGGCCAGTCGCTGCCCCACATAAGGCGATGCACGCCAAAGGCCGCTTTCAGAAGATGAAATGCCTCATGCACATCATTATCATCTGAGCGGAGCCGCCGCCGGTTCCGGTATGCCGCCGATACCTTCACCCACACACGCCGCGTGTCAGCCAGTTCAAGAAGACGGCGAAAGCCCGCGTCACGTACTCCGATATCGGGATCGGGCCTGCCGAAATGATCGACGACGACGTTCATGCCAGCATCCAGAAGCGGCTCGACGATGCCATGCAGCCGCACAGCTTCTGCATGCACTTCGACATGCCAATTCAGATCGCGAACATGTGCGAGCGTTTGCGCACTCACCCATCTGTCGAGCGGCAGATCGGCATGCCCGATCAAGTTCAGCCGAATTCCTGCAATGCCCGCATTCGCCATCTCCGTCAGCGTGTCGATCTGACAATCGCGCTCGATCACCGCGACACCGCGTAGCCGCTCCGGCGCGCGGCGCAACGCATCAAGCATATAGCTGCAATCGGTGCCAAGGAAGCTGGGCTGCACAAGCACGCCGCGTGATACGCCGTGCGTATCCAGTTGGGTAAGGTAAGCGTCGAGCGTGGCGTCGTAGTCGGGCGCATAGCGGCGCTGCTGGGCGAGCGGCAGGCCGCGCTCGAATACATGAGCATGGGTATCGACAGATGCAATGTGGGCAGGACGATACGCAGCCTGCCGATGGCTCGCGTCTATCCCCGACTTCTCCATCATGGACGTTCCTTCATCACCAGTCTTGCGCGGTTACGGGCGAGTGCGCCGCGCGTTAATGCCTTTGCGCGTGAGAAAGCGGGCCCGTATGTTCCGAATCAAGCGTGGCTTCGCCTAGTGCGCGGCCGCGTGTCTCCGGCAGCATCAGCACGGACAGCACGACAATCGCGTACGCGAGTCCCGCATCGATGCCGATCGCCGTCCCGAGCGACATATTTGCGGACATATGCCCGACGAGCACCGGAAATCCCGCGGATACAACGCGACCGAAGTTGTAGCAAAACCCGACGCCCGTGCCGCGCATCCCGCGCGGATACAGCTCGTTGAACAGCGCGCCCATGCTTGCTGGAATGCCCGCTGCAAAGAAACCCAGTGGAAATCCGAAGAACAGCATCGCGGCATTGCCGAGCGGAAGAAACAGATAGGCGGTGACAGTTATCACGCAGCAAATTGCAAACGTGAGAATGGTCTTCCGGCGTCCAATGCGATCCAGCAGTTGCGCACTCACGAGGCACCCGCAAAAGAACGCGACGATCACGACGGCAAGGTAGCCGCCCGTGCTTAACACCGACAGATGGCGCTCGCTCTTCAGAAACGTCGGCAGCCAGGTCATCAGCGCGTAGTAGCCACCATGCGCGCCAACGCCGAGCAGTGCGCCGATCAGCGTCATGCGTAGCACTTGCGGAGAAAAGATGCCGACGACTAGGCCAGGCATCTGCTCTTGCTGACGCGCCCGCGCATCACGTATTGCGTGCGCCGGCGCGGCAGGCTCCTGCACGCTGCGTCGAACGTACAGAATCAGCAGCGCGGGAACGATGCCAACCCCGAACATCACGCGCCACGCGGTATCCCCGGGCAGCAGCGAGAACATCAACGCATAGAGCAGCACTGCTGCGCCCCAGCCAACGGCCCATGCGCTCTGCACGCTGCCCATCGCCTTGCCGCGATGCTCGTTGCGGATCGTCTCGGCCATCAGCACGGCGCCCGCCGCCCATTCTCCGCCGAAGCCGAACCCCTGCAGCGTCTTCAGCACGAGAAATTGCGGATAGTTCTGCGCGAACGCGCACAGGAACGTGAACACGGAAAAAAACGCGACGGTCCATTGCAGCGTCTTCACGCGTCCCAGCCGGTCTGACATCATTCCCGCGATCCAGCCACCCAGCGCCGACGCCACCAGCGTGACGCCGCTGACGAGCCCCGCTTGCGTGCGGCTGATCGACCATTCGGCGATGATCGCCGGAATCACGAGGCTGAACATCTGCACATCGAGCGAATCAAGCGCCCATCCGCCGAAGCACGCCCAGAACGTCCGGCGTTCATTGCCTGAAATCTCGCTGAACCACTTGAACATTGACGTCTCCCAGGTCGTCGTTCCTGCCTGGGAACAACGCATTTGTGAGGGCGCGCGATCGTTAGCGGATCTCGGCCTGATAGATGAATTCGCTGGCGGGTCCGCGTGAGCGGCGCCATTCGAGCGGCTGTCTGTCGTAGCCGTACGCGAGACGCTCGATGACTACGGCGGGCGTACCCGGCTCGATGTGCAACAGCCGTGCATGCAACGGGCCAATGGCTTCGACGGTCAGTGTTTCCGTGGCCGACGCCACGACCTGATTGCACTTGGCCTCGTACACGGGGTACAGCAGGTCGCCGACTTCATTCAGGTCCATCTGCGCAAACGCGGCAAAACGTACGTAGGGCAGCCAGATTTCTTCGGCGAGCATCGGCACGCCGTCGATCAGCCGCAGGCGCGACATCTGGATCACACGCGCGCTACTCGGAATCTGCAAGGTCGCGGCGACTGCCGACGGCGCGTCGACCACCTCGCGCCGCAAGATGCGGCTCTCTGGAATGCGCCGTTCGCCTTGCCGCGTCTGGAAGCGGAAGAAGCGAAACAGGGAGCTGTCGAAGCTCGCGCGGCGCACGAACGTCCCCCTGCCCTGGAAGCGCTCCAGCAGTCCTTCCGCGACGAGCAGCTCGACGGCCTTGCGAACCGTCCCGACAGCGACGTCGTAGCTTTTGGCGAGCGCCTGCTCGGTAGGGATCGCTTCACCCGGCCGCCAATGGCGGGCCGCGATCAGCGCAACCATTTCGTCGCGCAAACGCTGGTAACGGGGCAACCGGTCATCGGCATGCATTTTAGCCTCCTTCGAATTCATATATATGTTTTCATGATTAGGGCCGACGATGGATCGGTAATAACCCTCACCATCCTATATCTGTCGGGGTCAACGGGTTTCTACCCATTGCTGCGAAAGCCAATTCAACTAAACATATATATGAATTTTTCGACCGGAGATTGATTGTGAGCCAAACCCTGATTGCCGAGCAGGCTGTCGTGAAGAAGGTCGCCTGGCGGCTCATGCCGCTTTTGATCGTGATGTTCCTGATCGCCTTCATCGACCGGCAGAACGTCGGCTTTGCCAAGCTGCAGATGGTGCATGCGCTGGGGATGTCGGAAGCGTCATATGGCCTGGGCGCGTCGCTCTTCTTTATCGGCTACCTACTGTTCGAGGTACCGAGCACGCTTGCGCTGCATCGTTTCGGCGCGCGCCTGTGGCTCGCGCGCATCATGGCGACCTGGGGCGCCATTACCGTGGCGATGGCATTCACGCATTCAACGGGACTCTTCTATGTGTTCCGGTTCGCACTGGGTGTCGCCGAAGCGGGCTTCTATCCGGGCGTGATCTTCTATCTGACGCTCTGGTTTCCGCAGAGTCATCGCACCCGCATGCTCGGCTTCTTCACACTAGGCAGTGCGCTCGCCAATATGCTCGGCTCACTCGCGGGCGGCTTGCTGTTGTCGCTGGACGGCAATCTTGGTCTCGCTGGCTGGCAATGGGTGTTCGTGGCAACGGGGATGCCTGCCGTCTTCGTCGCACTCGTTGCGTTGCGCTTTCTGCCTGAGTCCGTCGAACGCGCCCCGTTCTTGTCGAACGAAGAGAAAACCCTGATGATCGCGGCCCTCCGGCGCGAGGCGCCGGCGCAAGCGGCCGCCGAGCATCCGTGGCGGGCGCTCGTCGACAAACGCGTGCTGATGTTCGCGTGCGGCTACATGCTGATGTCCACCTCGCTCTACGGCGTGACGTACTGGCTGCCGACGCTGCTGAAAAGTGGCGGCGTTTCGCATTCGTCGCTCAACGGCCTGCTCAACATGATTCCGTGGATGCTCTCCGCGCTGCTTCTGCTGTGGCTCCCCGCGAAGCTGAAACGCGAGGGCGTGGTACTCAAGGCGATGGCGATGGTGGCAGGCGTCGGCGTGATCGGCTTCGCGCTAAGTCTCGTGCTGCCGGGTCTGCCGCTGCAATTTGCCGCGCTCGTGCTGGGCGGGGCATGCATTCCGCTGCTCTATCCGTGCTTCTGGTCGCTGCCCCCGCGATACTTCACAGGCGCCCGCGCTGCAGCGAGCATCGCGGCGATCAATTCGATCGGCAATCTCGGAGGCTTCTTCGCGCAGAACCTGATGCCTTACATCGGGAAGGTCGCAGGCAACGCGAGCGCCCCGATGCTGGTGCCCGTCGTCTGCCTGACGCTGCTTGGTCTCGGCATGTCGATCGCGTCGGCGCGAAGTGGCGCAGGCGAGCGCGTGCGGGTTGCGGCGCGGCAGTAAGCATCTAGCGACGAACGGTTGAGGACCGGCAGGCCGGCGGTAAAGGAGACGCTCGGGCACCTCGCGTCACGCCGCTGGCACGCCTGGAGATTCGCCCGCGACCGCGCAATCACACGGTCGCGCCTTCGGTAAATTATCCGCATCCAGGATCGCCGTGCCGCAGCACACCGCAAACGCGAATGCATTCAACTTCCCGCGATGCGGCGGACTCTTGTTGCAATCCATGCGACAAGTCCGTTTCGTACCACGACGCCGGCGACCTTGCGAGGACCGATCACCAGCGATCCGACAAGCATCGCGGCGAGCAGCATAACGTTCGGTGCCGTCGATACCAGATCTCGAACGCGCATCGGCAGCGAGGACGGCTGGCCGGTCTCATCCACGCGCGCAGCTTCGCGCGCGGCCAAAAAATTCGCGCGCGACACGGCCATGCGCTCCAGCACCACCGATTCGGCCGCAGCTAGCACCTCCACTCGTGACGTCATTTCAGTGCCTCCCTGACCGTTTGCAGATCCTCGCGGATTTCATTCTTGAGTACGCGGAAAGAGCGTGCCGGCTTTTGCGCACGCAAGACGAAAAGCGAAATGACGCACAGCAAGAACCACGCTCCCGCGATCGCCCAGGATACGTGGAGAAAGTACGGCGTATTGAATGCCGTGGCGATGATCGCGATGCAGAAGAACGACAGCATGAACAGTCCCGCGACCGCGAGTGCCACAAGCGCAACCACTTCACGCGCGAGTTGGGTACGCGCCTGCGCGAGTTCGATGGAAATGAGTTCGCCATAGTCCGCGATCCGGTTCGCGCAGAACCGGCTTACAGTGCCCCACTGATTTACTTTGGATTGAATCGACATCGCGCGGCTCCCGTGAAGAGGCACATGATGTGCCCCCTCAGTCGTAACCCAAGTGATTACATATCCGTGTCACGATTGCGTGCCCACAGCGCGCCTATCACGAAGCCGATTGCGGTCGCACTCGCCAAAACCGCCAGAGGGCGCGACGACATTGCGTCGCGCGCCAGATCCGTCGCGTCCGCGCAGAGCTGCTGTGCCTTGCCACGCAACTCGCTGGCCTTGCCCTCAAGCTGCATCCCAACGTCGCCTGCGAGCGAACCGATCGTTTCCTTGACACTTCCCGCAGCTTCGCGCAGGGTGCCTTCCGTTTTGGTCGTTTCCATTTGTCACTCCCGGGTTATGACACGCCGCTAGACCACGGCGCACGCAGCACGCGCAGCATCTAGCACCAACGGTATCGACAGAAGCGTCCCGCATCGGCGGCCGCGGACTGTCAGGAGTGACACAGCAAGCATCGGACCCAGAAACCAATAACAGTTTTGGCTGGCTCACCGTGCGCCCGCTTTCGCTTGGGACTGCACCACCGCTTCGGGACGGGCCACGTTTTCGACGAACTCGCCAAGCTTCCTGGCGATCTCCGTTTTATCTTCAAGCGTTTGCCTGAGCAGCTTGACGTCTTCCCTCATTCTGTCGCGCCAGTTCTCCACCGTTTAGAGTTTTCGCGCAGAAAACGCCGAAGGGACTCCTCCAGCAGTTTGTGCCTGACATGTTGCTTCTCTGCAGCATCGGCTCCGGCTTCGTCACCCTTTGCTTTGGCCACCTCTGCCTGACATGCCGCAAGCACGGCGCACTCTTCCGCCTTACGCATTGATGTCCATAGCGATTCTTCGAGGCCGCACTCTTGAGCGTAGCGCAATCCCAGATTCGAAAACGCGTGTCCGGTATGGCATCGATAACGCAATGGTGCATCAGTGCCAACCCGCCATATGACGCCGCCGCACTCCGGACACGTCAACGTGCTGCGTTTACCGATGAAGTCGAGGTCGTCCGGCGATGCCGCGCCCGTCAGGCTGATACGCGCCTCAATTTCTAGCCGGCTCCGGTCTTCTTCCGTGGTTGTCGCCTTCAATGGGGCCGCAACCGTCTTAACGATTGTCTCGCCGATGTTGTCCAGTTGGGCGATGACGGCGCTCGGAACCGCTCGCAGACAGCTGGATGGCATTGAGGGCGCAACGCTGTCGGCAGGATCCTGCACGATTACCGCTCCCCCGCACGCACGCACTGCTACCGCACCGGCCGCCCCGTCGTCGAGGTCGCCCGTAAGTATGACGGCGATTGCTCGTGGTCCAAACTCGAGCGCGGCCGACCGGAATAACGGATCGATGGCGGGACGCGTGAAGCATTCCTTAGGGCCGTTACTCAACCTTGTGCGACCGTCCTGTACCATGAGATGTCGGTCCGGCGGAGCTACCAGAATCACGGACGATCTGAGGACCACGTCGTGCCGGGCGTGCTCGACCGGAAGTGAAGTATGCGGAGCAAGCAGTTCAGGCAGAAGACTGTGATTTGCTCCAATGTGCATCGCTATCAGCACAATGGCGTCCAGGTTCGGCGGGAAGGCAGCAATCACACCGCGCAGCGCTGCAAGTCCGCCCAGCGATGCCCCGATCACCACGATTCGGCTCGGCTCAGCTTTCTTCTCCATTTATCCTCCCTCCGAATTACGCTGCATCGTGCCCCCTTGATCGGCTTGGTCAACACAGGGAAATTTCGTTCTCGTACCAGCAAAAAAGGCTCTGGACAGGTCAAACACAGCATTAGCGGTGCCTGAAACACGACCAGCATCGCCGCAGTGCTGAACGTCCACAAGTGCGCGCGAAATCGCGGAAAAGGTATAGCGCTTGCGTTCCAACGCTTATCATCGCCACCCTTCCGCACGGAGAAGAAAATGACTTCGGCGCAAATTGCGACGTTGGCAGCATCAATGAATCACATCGTTGCTGACGACGCCGATACGGTTTTGCTAAGCGAAGTGTTACGTCAACGGCGACTGTTTGCCCGGATGATCGAGGCCGCGCAGGGGAATCCGCCGTTGCAAAAGCTTCTCGACGACGCAACGCTCACGGCCGCACACGGCTGCTCCGCGCCCATGGCGAAAGTTCTCGAACTGGACTCATCCGACGATTCGTTGATCATCAAAAGTCAGTACGGGCTTGCCATCGACGTACTTGGTCAACGTGCAGGCAGGGCCGTGTCGGGCAACCCGCCAGGGGAAGCATTGAAGGCGGCTGCCCCCGTCGTGGATTCCGACGTTCGCAAACGACCGCCAGAACTGCTGCCGAAAGTCTTTAAGGACAATCACGTGGTCACGTCGGTTAATCTTCCTCTGATCAACCACGATGGGCCCTATGGCGTCCTTGAAGTCGACTTTCACCAGGTAACGGCGGTTGGCGCGCTCCACATCTCGTTCCTGGCATCCGTTGCCGGCGCATTAGCAGAAAACATCGAACAGACCCAGGCTCGGGCCGCTTTGGCAGCTGAGCGGGACGCGAAGGCACTGCTTCTGCGGGAACAGCAGCACCGGATCAGGAACAATTTTCAGCTCATCATTGCGATGGTCCAGCGAAGCGTATTCAAAGCCAACGACAACGACGACCGCAAAAGTCTTCGGGCAATAGAGCGCCGTTTGTTCGCGATGGCATCGATATACGACCATCTGCTCGGATTGAGCGAACAGTCTGAATTTACCGATCTCGGACGCTATCTGGGCACGATGGCCGCAAATTTCGACGATCTCTATGACCTCAAAGATCGCAGCATTTCATTAAGAATCGACCTGCAGTTCGGTATTGTGGTCGACATTGAGACTTGCACCACCGTCGGAACCGTTGTGAACGAGCTTGTCGCGAATTCGGTCGAACACGCGTTCGCGGACGCGGGTGGGCAAATCACCGTATCCTTGAATCGCTTCGCGCAGCATGAGTGCGTCGTTTGCGTCGAAGACAACGGGCGGGGACTCGGCAAATCCATGCTTGAAGAAAGCACGGGCTTGCGAACAGTCCGCCACATGCTTGGCGCCATCGGTGGTCAACTCGATCTTGAAGCCGGAAGTCAGCGAGGAATGAAATGGTTATTGCGTTTCAGTGACGGTGCCGTTCGGCAATCCCGGTCGCCGACATACCCCAGGCAGCCCATCACCTGACGTGATCTATTACGAGGCCTTCGAACCAACCACGACGCACGGGTACCGCATGCATGATGCTGCCGTGCCAAAGTGCAACGCGCGCGGTCACAACCGCGCGCTGAGGCCATGCAACTCACGCAACTCGGCCGAACGAGAGCGACCTGTCACCGACGAGCTTGCTGCCCGCTGCTTCCAGCTTCTTCATGAGTTCTGCCTTGCGCGTGGCTATCTGTTGGCCTAGCGCAGCGAGGTCGACACCGCTCTTGCGCAATTCCGGAAACAGCTCCGATTCTTCTTCTTCGACGTGATGGCGCACGAGTTCCGACATTACGCTAAACGTCGCATCGAAACCCTGGTCGCCAGGCTTGAGTGAATCGAACTTTTCGATCAACGTCTTCACCAGGTAGTGCTCGACATAGGCTTCGTCCACATCGAGTTCGTTCGTCTTTTCAAGTGCCTTGTGGGCCGCTGGATACAGGATTTCTTCCTCGATGATCGCATGCACCGTAAGTTCCTCGCATGCGCGCTGCGCGAGTGTGCCTCGTGCGTCGAGATCGTCGACGCCTGCTTTGTCGAATGCATCGAACAGCTTTTCGACGCTGCGGTGATCGCTTTTGAGCAATTCAATCGCGTCAGAGGCCGCGTTGACGGCCGCCGATCCGGCAGCGGGTTCCATGTTTGCCTGGTTGTCCATCATTGGCTCCGTAAAATATGGATTGGGGAAATAGCAGCGGCGCGCGGTCTGCGCTACGGCCACCCAGAAGCAGCAGCAACCATCGTTCCTCACGATCCCGATGTGGCCGGGAAATCGGGATTCTTGTTGGGGCCCTTGCGTTGCTGTTCCCCTTTTGCCGCGATCTTAGGCGGCAGACCCGCACGGCCGCGCTTTCGATAGCTACGTCGGCGCGCGTGTCCGGACAGAGTGCTGCGCGTCATCGATCAGTTTTGCGTAAGCCGTCAAATACTCGTCGGTCATACGTCCGACCGTGAAGCGCTTTTCGAATTCGGCGCGGCAGCGTGCCCGATCGATCCCGTCGAGCTTCTTCACTGCTTCAACGGCCTCATCGATCGTTCTCACAATGAAGCCCGTCGCGCCGTGGTCAATGATTTCAGGCACGGAGCCGCGCCCGAACGCGATCACGGGCGTGCCGCACGCCAGCGCTTCAACCAGCACGAGCCCGAAGGGCTCCGGCCAGTCGATCGGAAACAGCAGCGCGCGTGCTTGCCCGACAAAATCGTTCTTGTGCTGGTCGTCCAGTTCGCCGCGATAGCAGACCTGCGGCTCTTTCATCAGCGGGGCAATATCGCGTTCGTAATATGCGCGATCTGCATTATCGATTTTCGCGGCGATCTCGATGCGCATGTTCGCGCGCCGTGCGATCTCGATGGCGACATCCGGCCCCTTCGTCGCCGCGATACGTCCGACGAACGCAAGGTAGTCCGACGGCACCGGATGGAACGTGAGCAGCCGGCTCGGCAGGCCATGGTAAATCGTGCCTTGCCACGCAAGATCGGGCAACGGCGCGCGCTGCGCATCTGAAATAGAGACCACCGGCATGTCGCCGAATTCACGGTACATCGTCTCAAGTCCAGGGACGTCGAGCCGCCAGTGCAGCGTCGTCAGTTGAGGGCACCGCAAACGCCTGCCAAACGGAAAGCTCGTATAGTCGGTATGAAAATGGACAATGTCGAATTCGTCAGAGCGGCGCACCACCTGTTCGAGCATCGCGACGTGGAACGCCAGCGGATCGGCCTTGTCTTCGATTTCGCGTAACGCGCGCGGGTATACCGATACGAGGTCCGCCTGCGTGATCGAGTCGCCACTGGCAAACAGTGTGACCGTGTGACCGCGCGCGACCAGCTCCTCCGTCAGCCACGACACAACGCGCTCGGTCCCGCCGTATGCCACGGGCGGCACGCGTTCATAAAGCGTCGCAACCTGCGCGATGCGCATGACTTAACTCCCGGACGATCGCGTTAATGAACCAGCATCCGTTGTTCCACCGAACGGCCACGAACAATCGCGGCCCGGGCGTGCCGCGCAATCAATTAAAGAATGGGTGCCCCGCCCGTCACTGCGATCGTTGCGCCCGAGATGTAGCTCGCCTCGTCAGAGGCAAGCATGACGTACGCGGGCGCTAGTTCGGCAGGCTGCCCTGGTCGCTTCATCGGAACCTGCTTGCCGAAATTCTCGACCTTGTCTTTGGGCATCGTCGACGGGATCAGCGGTGTCCAGATCGGCCCCGGCGCAACGCAGTTTACACGGATGCCCTTTTCGGCGAGCAACTGCGCAAGGCCAGCCGTAAAATTCTGGATCGCGCCTTTCGTCGTCGCGTACGCGAGCAGCGCGGGGTTGGGCTTGTCCGCATTGATCGAGGTGGTGTTGATGATCGAAGCGCCTTCCTTCATATGCCGGACAGCGGCGCGCGTAATCCTGAACATGGCGCCGATGTTCGTATCGAAAGTGCGGTCCCATTCTTCGTCGCTGATATCGTCGAGCGAGTCGTGCGTCATCTGATAGGCGGCATTGTTGACGACGATATCCACTTTTCCCAATTCCTTCAGGGCCGTCTCGACGATCCGGTCACAATGGCCCGGCTCCGTGATGTCGCCGCGCAGCAGCACTGCGCGCCGGCCTGCTTTTTCGATCCACCGTTTCGTCTCTTCAGCATCTTCGTCTTCGTCGAGATAGGCGACCAGAACATCGGCGCCCTCGCGCGCGAATGCAATCGCCACCGCCCGACCGATGCCGCTGTCGCCGCCTGTGATGATGGCGACTTTGCCCTCAAGCCTTCCACTGCCTGCATAGCTGTCTTCTCCGTGGTCGGGCTGCGGCTGCAACGGTGCGGTGCGCCCCGGAACGTTGTCCTGCTGCTGTGGTGGAAACGGCGGCGCTGGCCGCTTAACGTCGGTCATGATTGTCCTCCGGAATTTACGGGTGTTGCAACGCAGTTGTATGGCCGCCGGATATCGGCGTCGAGGCACAACGCAATGATGCGATGCCCGACTGCCTTTTCGTGTGACATCCTTGTTTTCCGGCCATACGGACGCAAGACGACGTGGGCCTCAACCTTCGTTGCCTACCGCCTTCGAGACCTGAGCAGGATTTTCATATTCGTCGTCGGCCATTGCCGTCAACGCTTCCATCGCATCCTCGTCGGCGCCGTTTTGCTTCGCAACCTTCAACAGTTCATCTTTCGAAGCCGGATAGGAAGCGCCCTTGAGCGCCTTTTGCACGTCAATGAATTTGCGGATGGACGGATTTTTTGCGCCGGATGTGGCCATGAAGAGTCTCCCTTGATGAGTTCGCACAGCGGGAGCCCGCATGTGGCGTTCCTGGGCTTCGACTCGATTGTCGCGAGCACACACGCCGTCGCGTATGACCTGGATCGTCTCGATGCGTGCGACGGCCTTGCCGATATCCGACGGCAATCTGATGTTGTCGCTGATCGCGATCCACGTGATCCACGAGCGTACAGACGTCCCTGCCATCGACGGTGCAGTCGCTGCGTCTTCAGACGACGGCGATACGGCGCACAAAGCTAGACCACGGGTGCTTCGTCTGTCTGCTCGGAACTGTCGCCCGCCCTCCGCTTCTTCGATGGGGTCAACATGATGGAATCGATGAACGTATGAGCCCGGGCCTCTCCGTACTTGAAGGCCTCCTGCTCCGTCAGAAAATCGAACTGCTCCGGAAAACTTGCGAGGTGCCGATGTGGAATATCAGGCGAAGAGACGGTCCACGACACACGATAACGCCGGGATATGCCGCCCATGCCTCGCGACTTTGCTGGCGTGACGTGGACCTCGATGCTGCAACCGCGATACCGCGCATAGGGTCTGGTGGACACGATTTTCCTCCATCGTCGTCTGATGCTGACGCGATGAATGCAGCAACCCGTATGCCGAACTTGAACCCCTGAAAAGGCCCGCGACAGCGCAGGGCCGCATGCTGATCCCGCGCAAGACGCTCGATGCGCAACGCGGTTTCGCGCGCGGCCAGTCGGTGCGCGCGCGAAAGTACGGCAACGGGGGCAGGTATCGTTTGCAACGGCGGAACCGATGGCCTTGTTTCGCGACGGGAGCACGCGCACTTTCCTCGCGCGATTCGTAAATGCCGTCGCGTAGAAATCGCTACTTGTGCAGCTTGCTCCTCAGCGAACTGACATCGTTGGCCGTAATCGGCTGCGCATTGTTACCCCACGCGCTCCGTATATAGGTCAGCACCTGGGCCAACTGAACGTCGGCGAGCGTCGCGGCAAATCCGGGCATCGACTGGCGCGGCGGCCCCGTGAGCGTCGCCGGACTGTTGCCGCCTTCCACGAGCAGCCGTATTAGCGACGTTGTATCTTCCGTGAGCACGGAAGGATTGCCCGCCAACGAAGGAAATGCGTTGGGCACGCCCGTCCCGTCATCGCGATGGCAACTCGCGCAGAATCCGCGGTACACGTTGAACCCGAGCGACAAGTCATCGGGCACGCGATTGCCGTTGGCGGGCGAACGCGCAGGATCGGCGTGTGGCGTGTAGGTGCCGGACGGATTCTGCGCCGGCAACGACTTCAGATAGTGCGCGATCGCCTGCGCATCGGCGGCCGACAGATATTGCGAGCTGTCCTCGATCTGTTCGACCATGCTGCCGTAGGCGATCGCGCCCCCGGCGTGGCCCGTCCTGAGGAACGACGCAACGTCGGCTTCGCTCATTCTGCCCAGCCCGGATCCGTTGTCGCCTGTCAGGTTCGGCGCGAACCAGTGATCGTTGACGCCGCCCGTGAGAAACGTCTTTTCCGACTCGTCATAGCCGCGCTCCTGGAAGCCAGAGCCACGCGGCGTATGACACGCGCCGCAGTGTCCCAGCGATTGCACCAGATACGCGCCGCGATTCCATTGCGCGTCTCGCTCGGCGCGCGGTATGTATACGCCTGTCGGCGCGAAGGCAAGTTGCCAGAAGCGCAGCGTCCAGCGCTGATTGAACGGGAAGGCGACGTCCGAAGGCGGCGTCGGCTGGGCGACGGGCGCGACGCCTTGCATCATGTAGGCGTAAAGCGCGCGCATGTCGTCGTCGGTCACCTTCGCAAACGACGCGTACGGCATCGCCGGATAAAGCCGTTTGCCGCCTCGCGCTACACCGTCGCGAAGCGCGCGGGCGAACTCTTCATACGTGTATTGGCCGATGCCGTATTGCGTGTCGGGAGTGATGTTGCTCGACATGATCGTGCCGAACGGCGAGCCTAGACCAAGCCCGCCTGCGTAGGGCTTGCCTTTGACAGCCGTATGGCAGCCCGCGCAGTCGCCCGCCTTCGCCACGTATTCGCCGCGCTGAAGCGTCGCGCGATCGGTGGCGATCTTCGATGATGAAGCCGAGCGAGCATTCTCATCTTGCGATGCGGTCGCGAATGCAATCGCCCATGCGCCGACAACGCAAGCCGCCAGCAGAAGAACCGGCGCGCGCTTCATGGCGAGCCGTCCCGCGGCACGATGGCCGCCTGCCCTGTCGCCAGCGCGGGCGCACTGCGATGCGTCAGCCAGCGCGCGGCAATCGCGAGCCCACCGATCAGATACGCAGCGGCCGCCGGCACCCACATGATGAGTCCGCCCAACTGCTGGTCATTAAGCGGATCGACGCCCAGCGCGCTGCAAGGTTCGACATACAGCGGATACCAGAGACCGGGCGCCAGCGTGATCAGCGCACCGAGCGCGCCCGTATGCACCATCGTCGTGAAGAGCGACAGCATCGCGTGACCGTCTGTCTGCCGACGTGCGCCCTCGCCCGCGACCGTCCACCAGAAGAGCAGCGCCGTCAGCAGAAAGCTCGCGTGCTGCAGCGAGTGAACCCACGGATGCAGCAGCGCCGCCTGGAACATCGCCGGCATGTGCCATCCCCATAGCGCGGCGGCATGCAGCAGCCAGGCCGTCAACGGCGCTGTCACTCCTCGCCAGCAGTACGAAAACGCGTTCGCCCTGACGCACCGGCCGACACCCGAACGCACGCCCTGCGGCAACGCCCACATCCATACACCGAGCGGGCGGCCCGTGACGAGCAGCGGCGCGGCAATCAGCATCATCGATTCGTGCTGCACCATGTGCGCGGAGAAGAGCGCTGCGCTCAGCGTGTCGAGCGGCGAGAACAGCGCAAGTGCAAGCGCGACCCAGCCGCCGACGAAAGCCAGCAGATGAGTCGCTCGCACGCGCGTGCTGCGGGATCGTGGCGACGCGCGATTACGCAAGCGCAGATAGCCTGTTGCATAGGCGGCCATGCTGAGCGCCATCAACGCGACGACCCACGGCTCGTAAGCCCATCCAAACGACGACATCGTCTTTCCAGACGCAATGAGCCCATGCGCGCAGGCAACGCCCGGCGCGAGCGTCAGCGCAAATATGAGCGTCACGCGAAGACGGGCATGGACCGCGCGTTTCATAGACAGGGCGACAGCAACCATTGCGGGAACCACATCATCAACTGGATGAGCGCCGAGAGCGCGGCCACCTGCATCGCCATCAGCGGAAAGAACGCGGCGCGGGCGGCGGGACCGCCGTTCGCCGACGCACCGGCGTCGTTGGACTGCAACACGTGCCGCCAGCGTCGATAAGCGAGCCACGCAGCCGCGACCGAAAACACGAACGCGATAGCACTGACGATACCGAGCGCGACAGTGTTGCGCTGAGCACACGCGACATGCACCAGCGCATAGTTGAGACTCTGCGCGCCGAGGACGACAAGCGGCGCCGCAAGTAGTCCGGCCCACGACACAAAAGACGGGTTCATAGCGACATCCGAGGCGCGAAATAGATCACCAGATAGATCGGCAGCCAGCTCAATACGACGAAGTACCAGTAGAACGCGTTCTCGCTCGTATCGACGAGCCGCTTGCCTTCGTAGGGTCCCGTGAACAGCAGCACGGCGAGCACGGCGGTATCGACGGTGTCCGTTATCAGGTGCGTCGTGTGCAAGGCGAGCAACGTCCACACGATCGACCCATAGGCGTTCGCGTACCACATCACGTTGAGCGCGGTGAATTCGAAGCCGCGCAGCACGAGGAAGATCAGCGCGAAGCCGACGCATACCGCGAGCCACACGCGTGCGAGTTCACGATTGCCTTTGTTGGCAGCACGTCTCGCGAGCTCGTTGGGGACCATACTCAGTATCAGCACGACGGTATTGAGCGAACCCCACAGCAGCGACGGCGGCGGTGCATGCATCGGCCATGACGCGTTGACCGTGCGCAGATAGAAGTAGACGGCGACCGCGAGCGCAAACACCGTCCCTTCGATCAGCATCAGCGCTGCGGTTGCCCACCACATCAGACTTCGCGCGCCAAAGCCGAAGCTGGGCAATGCACGCACATCGAGCGTCGACGGCTGCGCGTCCGACGATCGACTACGCGCAGGTGCAACAGGGACAGGATTCTCCTGAGTCTTTTGCGCGCGCCCAGCCTCATCAGGCCAACGTTCGAGCGCGCGCGCAACCGCATTCTCGCGCCGCGTCGGCCAGAACCAGACGATCATCGCGATCGCCACGGGCACCGTGCCCCACCATACAGCCGACGGCGTGTAGATCGAGCCGATGAAAAAGACTGTCGTCGCGATGGCGCTGATGAACGGCCAGATCGACGGCGACGGAAACAGCGGGCGCGTGTCGGGTATCGCGTCGAGTGCGGACGTCGTCAGCACCTCGCGCGCCGTCACCGCCAGTCCGGAGACGAATCGTGGCTCCCGGCGCGCCGACCACAGCGGCTCCTGCGCATGCACGACGGGCAGTGCATCGAAATTGTGCGGCGGCGGCGGGCTCGGCACGCTCCATTCGAGCGATCCGCCGCCCCACGGGTCCGCGCCGGCGAGCCGTCCATGCCGCGCGTTGCGCACCACGTTGTACAGAAAGATCGCGATACTCGCGGCCATCATGTATGCGCCGATGGTCGCGCCGAGATTCATCGTGTCCCATCCCATCCCGTGCGGATAGGTCCATACCCTGCGCGGCATCCCGTGCAAGCCGAGCAGGTGCATCGGGAAGAACGTCACATTGAAGCCGATGAAAAACAGCCAGAAGTGCCACCGGCCGAGCCGCTCATCGAGCATGCGGCCCATCACCTTGGGAAACCAGTAATAGATCGCGCCAAACAGCGGAAACACCGCCCCGCCGATCAGCACGTAATGCAGATGCGCAACCACGAAGTACGTGTCGTGGACCTGCAGATCGAGCGGCACGGAACCCAGCATCACGCCCGTCATGCCGCCCAGCACGAGGTTGAAGAAAAACGCCAGCACAAAATAAAGCGGCACTTTCAGGTTGAGCCGCCCCGTCAGCAGCGTGGCGAGCCAGCAATAGATCTGCACGCCCGAAGGAACGGCGATCATCACGCTCGCCGCCGTAAAGAAGCTCTTGCCGAGTGCGGGCACCGATGTCGCGAACATGTGATGCACCCACAGCCCGAATGCGAGAAAGGCGGTGGCGATCAACGACAGCACCATCGCCGGATAACCGAATACGGGACGTCGCGAGAATGTCGCGATGATCGACGACATGAAGCCGAGCGCCGGGATGAAGATCAGGTACACCTCGGGGTGACCGAAGAACCAGAACAGATGCTGCCACAACAGCACATCGCCGCCGAGCGCCGGGTTGTAGAACTGCGTGCCGATCAGCCGGTCGAGAATCAGCGCCGTGCTCGCGAGCATCACGGCGGGCATCGCGAACAGCACCATGAACTGCGTGACGAGCGTCGCCCACACGAACAGCGGCATACGGTTGAGCGACATGCCCGGCGCGCGCATCTTGAGGATTGTCGCGATCAGCACGACGGCTTCGAGCAATCCCGACAGCTCGGTGAACGTGATCATCTGCGCCCAGATGTCCGAGCCCTTTCCCGTCGAATAGTCGGGGCCCGCGAGGGGAACGTAGCTGAACCATCCGGCACGCGGTCCCGCGCCGACCGCGAGCGCGCCGAACAGCAACACGCCGCCGAACAGGAAGACCCAGTACGCGTACGCGTTCATCCGTGGAAACGCGATGCTGCGCGCGCCGACCATCAGTGGCACGAGCCACGCGGCCACAGCTTGCATCACGGGCACCGCGAACAGGAACATCATGGCCGAGCCGTGCGTCGTGAACAGCTGGTCATAGAGGTCAGGCGAAATCAGACGGTTGTCCGGCCGCGCGAGTTGTGAGCGCATCGCGAGTGCGAGCAATCCTGCGAGCAGAAAAAACACGAATGTGGTGACGATGAAGCGGCGCGCGATGGTCTTGTGATTGACGGCCGACAGCATCCCGAGCAGTCCGGGCGGATCGCGCCAGGTTTGCGCCAGCGCATCGAGCGTGTCTTGCGGCGAGTCGGGACCATCCTTCAGATCGAGGTTCTGATCGGTCACGATGCGCGATCCAGTCGTGCTCATTGCAACGTCCCCAACCACGCGACGACCGCTCGCAGATCGTCGGCCGCGAGCGGGACGGCAGGCATCGTCGTGCCCGGCTTCAGCGCATTCGGATCGCGGACCCATTGCTGCAGATTGGCTTGCGTATTCGCGAACATGCCTGCTGCGATGGTCTGACGGCTCATCAGATGCGTGAGGTCCGGTCCGAGCGTCCCCTGCGCGGACGTGCCGCGCACCGTGTGGCATCCCGCGCAAGTCGAGCGCTCGAAGACCTGCCAACCGCGCTGCGGGAGTGCGTCGGCTGACGGTTCGGCGGCACTCGCCTGATGCGTGCGCCATGCGCTGTACTGTTCGGGCGAGTCGGCCACGACGAGCATCGCCATCAACGCATGCTCGGCGCCGCAATACTCGGCACACTGTCCGCGATATACGCCGGGCTTGTCGGCGCGAAACTCGATGGTCGACTGGATGCCCGGCAGCATGTCCTTCTTGCCGTGCAGATTGGGCACCCAGAAGGTATGGATGACGTCGCCCGCCTTCAACGCGACGACGACAGGCCGCCCGGCAGGGACATGCAGTTCGTTGGCCGTCGTGAAGCCGGGCTGTCCGCTGTCGGACGGATAGACCGCCTGCCACCACCACTGCTGACCCGTCAACTCGATCCGCACGGGATTCGCGACGGGCAGCTTCGACAACGCGCGGTCGGTCAGCACGTCGGCGACGACGAGGCCTACCAGCAGCACGACCGATATCGATGAAGCCGCGATCACCCCGCGCCGTGTGCGCGTTTCGATACGCTCGTCGGGTGTGGGCTCGGGCGCTGTCGCTGCATCGCTGCGTTGCGCGCGCACTAGCGCGATGAGCGTGGCGAGCAGCACCGCCGCGAACACGACCCCGCAGACAAACAACGTCAGGTTCCACAAGTCGAGGATGCGTGCAGCCTGTATGCCCGCCGGCTCGAGGGCGCTTTGTTGTGGCGCGGCGCGGGCATTGAGTGCAGCAAGGCATGCTGACAGCGCGGCGACGGACAGGCGCATGTGCATATGCGCGCTCTCGCGGCGAAAACGGATGGCGTCGCTCATTGCTTTCGTCAACATGAGGGCAGATGCGTGCACCCAGCATACGCCGTGCCGACGGGAACGATCGCAAGTCCCAGGAAGCAACGGACGGCAGATAGGGCATAAAGGATGTCCGGCTGGAACCGCGCGCTGCACGATCCTCCCGCAGGCGCAGTGCCCGTCTTCACGGCCGCCCTCGCGCCGATCGATTCCTGCGCGCCGCCGATGAACTGCGCGTGCGCGAAGCGATCCGGGCGCCGCGGAGGGCACTGAATTTGCTTGCTTGTTGCAGAAACTATCTTCGCCCTCGGTTGCCCGGCCACATGAGTGATCGCCTTCGCCCCGCACGCGAAACAAGCTGATCCCCAAGAGGAAGAGAACATGGACACGATCAGTGAAGAAGTGCGGCAGCGGCTCGGATTGGTGCCGAATGTTTTTCGCCTCGATCCCGACAGCCCCGAGATCGCCGCGAAGCTCTGGGAATCCGCGCGTTACGGCTATCTGGACAATCCGCTGCCGCCCCTGTTCAAGGAGCGTCTCTTCGTCTGGCTTTCGCGTTTTTGCGAGGCGCGTTACTGCATCGCCAGACACGTCGGCTTTCTGCTGGGACTGGGGCGCGTTGCAGGGGACGAGCAATGCGCCCCGCAGTCGCTGGACGACGTTCTGCGGTTGTTGAGGCGGCCTGTTCCGCTAGCTGGAACGCTCGAGGTGCGGGTCGCTCAATGTTCGCTGACGCGGCAGCCCATCGCAGAGCTACCGCCTGCCGATTCGGAGCTGGAGTGGTCAGTCTTCGTCTGCGCAACCCAGGTGTTCCTCAAAACACCGGCCGCGTCAAAATGCCTGGCGGCCCTTCGGCACGCATTCTGTGCGACGCACCTGGAAAATTTTTCGTTGTTGCTCGCGTTCATACACACTGAGCACATCTGGAGTGAACTGCATCCGGAAATTTCATTTGAAGACGACGTTCGACAGCTGCTGTCAAACCACAAGGAGTTGAATGAATGTCTGCTGGGCGACGCCGCCCCGAGATATGGCGAGCGCGAAGAGCGCCTTCTCGATGAGCTCGATTCGCTTCGCCACGAGAAACAGGCGCTGGAATCCGAGCGCCACCGACGCCTCGAGGACGAGCTCGCTGAAAGTCGCGTTCTCCACAGGATCAGCAACGAGCTCATCGGAGAGGAGGCTGTCGACAGCCTGTATTCGCTGGTGGTCGACGCGGCGGCGCGGCTCTTGCACGCACCGTACGCATGTATACAGGTCATGCGCGCTCAACGCGACGGTAGCAAGGGACTGGAACTCCTCGCTCATCGGGGCTTTACACCGGAAACGCTCGCTTTATGGAGGAGGTTCTCCGCCGAATCGGCGACCACATGTGCAGCTGCACTGGAACATGGGCAGCGGATAGTCGTGTCCGATGTCAGACGGTGTGAGTTCATGGAGGGTTGCGAGGACCTGCCCATGTTCAGCGATCTCGGCATCGTAGCAATGCAGACGACTCCCTTGTATTCGCGCGCCGGCGCGCTCGTCGGCACGATTTCGACGTACTGGAGTGAGCCTCACGTTGCGTCAGAACACGAGTTTCAGTTGCTCGACATTCTCGGGCGCCAGGCAGCTGACCTGATCGAGCGGGCATGCGCAAATGAAGCGGTACACGCTAGCGAACGGCGCCTGCGGACAATCATTGAGCAACTCCCCGCCGGCGTCGGCGTATCTGACATGACAGGCCGGTGGACGCTGAGCAATTCCCTGATGGAAAAGTACGTTCCGACGGCCATCCCGTCACGGGCCGCCGAGCGTACCGCGTTATGGCGGGCGCGGGACGAGCATGGTAATCCCGTCGACCCGAAAGACTGGCCGGGCGCTCGCGCGCTGCGCGGTGAGACCGTCGTGCCAGGCGTTGAAATGCTCTATACCGATGAGACCGGGCGCGAATCGTGGATGCGCGTCAGTTCCGCACCCCTGCGTGACATCGCCGGCAAAGTGACCGGCGCGTGTTCGGTGATCCAGGACATCACGCAGATCAAGCGGGCCGAGGAAAGGCTGAAGGAAGCTGACAGGCGCAAGGACGAGTTTCTCGCCACGCTGGCGCACGAACTGCGCAACCCGCTCGCGCCGATCAGAAACGGTCTTCATCTTATCTGCAGCGGTGGCGCAGGAAACGACTTCGACGGCATTCATCAGATGCTCGAGCGACAGGTCGAATACATGGTTCGCCTGATCGACGATCTGATGGAGGTCTCCCGCATCACCAGCGGCAAAGTTCACTTGCGCCTTCAACCGGTTGACCTCACAACGGCGATCAATGACGCGGTAGAGTCCAGCCGTACGCTTATCGATAGCGCCGGTCACCATCTGATCGTCAGCCTGTCACCTGCGCCGTTGATAATCGACGCCGATCCTGTCCGTATCACACAGGTCATCGCAAACCTCGTCAATAACGCCGCAAAATATACGAGTAACGGTGGCAAAATCTGGCTCACTGCTTACAGGGATGGCTCCGATTGCGTCGTTTCCGTGCGTGACAACGGCATGGGCATTCCCAAGTACCTGCTCCCGAAGGTATTTGACCTGTTCGCCCAAGCGGGACGTACTTACAGTCGCGCCCAAGGCGGACTCGGCATCGGTCTGACGCTGGTACGCAGCCTCGTGGAGATGCACGGCGGAAAAGTCGAGGGCCTCAGCGACGGGCCCGGTAAAGGCAGCGAATTCCGGGTGCGTCTGCCTGCTTCGGAAAGCACACGGGCTGCAAACGACAGCACAGAGACACAGCCGTTGGATTCTTTATTCCAATGTCGCATTCTCGTTGTCGACGACAATCACGATGCAGCAGACAGCCTGTCCATGCTTCTCGATATGTATGGAGCTGAAACACGAGTAGCCAACGACGGGCCCGCGGCGCTTGCTGCGCTTGGCGAATTTCAGCCTGACGTCATGGTGTTGGATATTGGCATGCCGGGCATGGATGGCTACGAACTCGCGCGCCGCGCTCGCGCGCAACCGGGCGGCCTCGGTCTAACGCTGATTGCGTTGAGCGGATGGGGTCAGGATGAGGACCGGCGCCGCTCGAAAGAAGCCGGGATCGACCATCATCTCGTCAAGCCGGTCAATCTCGACGCACTAAGCAGCTTGCTATCGGGTGTCGCAAAGAAGCGGAGCGGTTCGACTGGCCTGACACCGGGCTGACGCCGCCAGCTTCCTTCAATGGCCGTTGGTCGCCCGCGCCGCACAACGTGACTTGATGCTGCGCGGCGCAACGTTCAGACAAAGGAACCTTGCGGCAGCATCAGTCTCCATCATGTAGACCTTGACGCACAATCGCCTGGATAGCGGATGTCAAGACGGGGTCCGCCTGAGGCCATCCCGTATATAGCCGGGTCGATCCGATCTCGGCTCGTCGGTGAACGACGGCCGTAACACACGTGAAAGACCTTGCCATGTGGCCGGCGTGAGCACCGGCGACCAGTCCGGACACCATCACCCTTCCTTCCGTCAACAACATCCGCGTCGTCCTGTGAACGTCGGTCAAGCTCACGCCCAGTTGCTGCGCGAGCTCCGTTGCCGTGCGCGGACAACCGTCGACGAGAACCGTCACAATGCGTTCACAAAGAAGCTCATCCGTCCGTGGCTTCGACCGGCAATCCGGTAACACTCTTTCTTTTTCGTTCCGCTGGGCGCCGTCCGACGCGGTAACAGGGAAAAACCACGTCTCGCGGCGCTTTACTATCCGTGGCTCACGTTGCGCCCGATGACACCGCTGATTAAGGTCGAGCCGGCAGAACGGGCTGTCGAAAATAGCCGCCAACTGATCGGCGCTAAAGCGCCCTTGAAGCGCATCCCTCACAGCGCGCCATTCGCCAAAGACGCCGCTGTCCGCAAGGGCGAGCGCGGCCTGCCGGATCGCGCCACGCAACGCGACCATGTCCATGTCGGGTATGCGTTTCATCGCAAAGTCCGCAATGGGCATGTAGTCCGCAAGCCGGACGACAATCGGGCCATGAGGCGGGTGGATGGCTGAGCACAATGTTCGCCGACAACCACGGGAACTGTATTTGGGAGACCGGTCGCACGAGCCATGTAACGCAGCCAGACAATTGACCATGTTTTCATCGGGCTCACCCAGGAACGAATCGCATGCGCTCACGCTAACCCACGCACGCGATACCGAAAATTGGACCTTGGTCCAATGGAATGGCGTATGCGGCGGGCGGAAGGCTGCCCGCTCTCACCCGTCACCACGGTTGGACCGGTAACCTTTCATGGTTGTGGACGGGCAGACTCACACGCCACCCGATTCGTGCCCTTCTTCATCGACAACCGTTCCGGCGGATGAACGCCGGGCGAATGCGGGGCGCGGGTCCTCGCTTGTGCCCGGCGGCGCAACCAGCGCGTTCGACGGTCCGTTTCCAGGATCTGTGTTCGGGTCGGACATCCTGAGTCTTCGCACTAGAGTTCGAGGCTCGAATGTCCGCCAGTCACAAGGCCTACGGCCACGACGAGCTGCGCAGGAGGCAGCCACTTCACCCGTCAGCGAAGATGTGTTGCACGGCACATGGGCTAGCCCACGTCGATGCAGGCCCGAGTTGTCGGCATTTTGAGCAGGACAGCCACATGGAACGCCCGCGTTTCAGGCGAACGGTGAAAGACCTCCATCCTTCAGTTGCCTCCCGACCCAGGACCGGGAGCCGATGCCGACATGGCAGCGCTCGACTTTTTGTGCTTTTTCTTGTGCGTCGTGGTACCCGAAGAGGGTGCCATGGTATTTGCCCCGGACGCACCCGACACAGTATCCGTCGGACCACCCGCGTTCGGCTTGCTCATGCCCGTGCCGCCTTGTCCGCCAGCGGCACCGCCGCCCCCGGCGCCTTGGGCATAGACATTTCCCGAAATACCAATGAGCAACGCTGAAATCAAAATTCCCTTTGTCGAAACTCGCATGGTTGTCTCCTCAAGCGGTCGTTAGCACCGGAAGGTGTGAGCCCGCTTACAGGCCGCCGCAATTCCCATGCCGCCGTGCGCACACTAGCCCCCTGATCGATGAACGGGAATCCAGCTGCGATGCCTGCCGATCGGCATGCCGGAAGCCGGCAATGCCAGCCAGGGCCGATAAAGCCAGCGGTGCAAATGGAACGACAGTTGCTCACATCTCATTTGCTTCCAGCGAGGAAGAACCGACCGGACAGACCCGCCCCAAGGAACGCATCCATGACAGTACGAATCGGTATCTCCGGCTGGCGATATGCCGGCTGGCGCGGCGTGTTCTATCCCGAGCGACTGCCACAGAAGCGCGAACTGGAATTCGCGTCCCGCGCGGTCGATACGATCGAGATAAACGGCTCACATTATTCGCTTCAATCTGCTCGCAGCTATTTGTCGTGGTACGACTCGACGCCGGAAAACTTCGCATTCAGTGTCAAGGGGCCCAGGTACCTGACCCATATGCTGCGGTTCCGCGACGAGACCGCCCGTCCCGCGATCGCGAACTTTTTTGCCTCTGGCGTCCTCGCGCTGCGTGAGAAGCTCGCCGCGTTTCTCTGGCAATTCCCGCCGAACTTTTCGTTCGTTCCTTCTTCGTTCGACGCGTTCCTTGCGCTGCTGCCGTCCGACTTCAGATCTGCTGCACGGCTTGCCCACTCGCACGACACACGCGTAAAAGATCCCTGGTTCGACGTTCGATCCAACCTGCGCATCAGGCACGCCATTGAAATTCGCCATCCCAGTTTCTGTGTGCCCGAATTCGTCGCAATGCTACGCAAATACAGGGCCGCGCTCGTTGTGTCGGACGCTACGGCAGATTGGCCGTACGGCGAAGATGTCACCAGCGATTTCGTCTATCTGCGTCTGCATGGCAGCGAAACGCTATACAGCGGTGCCTATTCCGAGGCCGCACTCGAGCGGCTGGCGGCTCGCATCGATGCATGGTCGCAAGGACGTGAACCTTCCGATGCGGTGCGCTTCAGCGAGAAACCGGCGACACGGCGACGCTCACGCGACGTGCTGGTCTACTTCGACAACGACAGGAAGGTCGAAGCACCGTTCGATGCAGCGCGTCTGAAGGCACGGCTTCGAGCGCCAACGCCGCGAACAAGCGTGAGGCGCTCGGCGTCGACGATCGTATAAGCGCCACTGCCTTCAATGATGAATCGCGGTGCCGATGCGATATGCCGGTGCGCGGAGGCCGCCTCATCCGGCTTCATTACCTGAATGCCGGTATAGAGCCAACCAACGGCAGCACTGGCATCTCGACGCTTTGGGTTGACCAGCATCACTAGCCGGCGCCCCACGTCCTCGGGGCGGACCAGGTCGAGCGACTGGAGGACCATAGGCCGCAGCGCGGACTGGCGTTGGTTAAGGGAGCCTGAAGCTGCGTCGCCTTGGTACCCGGGCGTCGTGAAGCTATTCCGGCAACGTTCTGACGGCGATTGGGAAGACGTGGTACGCCGGATTGCCATCGAATTGGCGACTTGGACGACGACTTCGCCGAATCGTTCGTAAAGACCTCAGCGCAGGATTAAATCCGCGCTTTCATCGTTCGGTCGTGTCGCGATGGTGGCAAGTAAAGCAAAGTCACTTCGGTAAGCTTTGGAAATTGCCGTACAAACACGGAGAGAACTTATCCCTCCCACACCGCAATCAAAAAGCGCAGCTCCGGCGCGAAGCTGCGCTTGATGGTTCATGCAGGAAGAGACCGCCGAACCGTAAATTCCAACTGAAATCTAATCGACCAGCGTCCCGTCGTATCAGCGAATGTACGAATATGATTGATTCCACTACTAAGTATCATCTCGCGGCATCGCCGCCTGGTGCTGAGTCGAAGCGTAGGCCCGAACAGCCGACACAATCGCTTTCACGATGTGTGCCTGACTGAGGGCATCGCTGACGTAGGCCTCATCGACCGGATCCGTAATCACACCCGTTTCAAGCAGAACCGCCGAAATCGAGTTTTTTTCAGAACGGTCAGATCATCGAACCGATAGATGCCCAAGGTCGTATCGAGCAGTTCACGGTTTTCGCCATGAATCGGCTCCGCGTGATGTAGCGAAGGCATCCGCCCTATCGCGCGCATTTGCTGCACTTCAAAGCCACGCGCAGCGCTGCTGTCCTACCGCACTATGAAAATGGTCTGGACTCCATCGCCGGTGGCTATGGGACGTGCATACGCCGAATCGTCGATGGGATATTGAAAAGTCTGCGTCTTCACAAACAGCGGCACGGTCACTTTGCTGATCGGCTTACCGAGCTTGCTTGTCACTTGATCCACGCTATCGGGGATCTTGACGCCGAGGACGTCGCCGGCAAACGGCGCATCCACACGAATAGTGTCTAGGGACCACGCGTTGGAGCTTTGCCGCGAACGATCTGAATGAAAGATCACAACGGATTTCGTTAGCCGTTGACGCATACTGCGAAGAAGGCTGCGCTTAAGCAGGCCCGATCGCCGTCGCGATTGTCCCGGCTTGCTAGCTTTTAAATTTGCCTGTCATGCCAGGATTCCGTCATAGGTACGATTGCGCGTCAGCCGGTTAGTTGCACCTTTGTACGTCGCTTCACGTTGAACGCGGGCGGTTGTAGCGCTATTCTTCGAAGCCTGCACTCAAGGTGCTACAGATGGGGACCACCCAGTGCAACGGCAACGCATCTCCGCGCGACGCTCCCCTGTGCATGGCAAGGGCGTGTTTGCCTTAAATGTAGAAAGTTGGACTTGGTCGGATAGGCGATGTCAGATCGCCCGGCTCAGTTCGGCCAACTGCGGCCGCTCGACAGAGCGTTCCCATGGCCATTCAGGCGGCCGCTCTGCACAAACGACGGACCTTCATGGTCGAATTGGGTCGATCAGCCACGCCGTTGGCGGCTCAGGCGCGGCGGGCCACCTTCGGATTTTTCACCAGCTGAGGTAGTAGCTTTTCACCCACCCGGCGCGGTTTGCATTTTCAGTGGCAGCCGACAACACGGCCATTTCGACTTACCATGGTCAGCATAGGAACGGTAGGCTGCGCTGCGCACACAGCCGAGCCGACAACCAGCCATGCGGCCGCCGTTGCGGCTAAAGATGCCGGCCCGTGGAAAGCAAGGATCATCCACAATGCGAACACGAGGTGTGAGCCAGGGCCGGCGCGATTTTCTTCGCGAGTCTGCCGCGGTGCCGTCGACGTTACTGCTGTTGGCCCTCGGAGATGCGTATGGGCAGCCCGGCGCAGTTTCAGCTACGCCCGCCTGCACCGACGAACATGAACCGACACGGCAGCAGACGGCAGGTCTGTTTTTCCTGTCGCGCTCGCCGCAACGTGCATCGCTGCTCGAACCGGGCATCAATGGAACGAAGATCGTCCTGACTGGACGGGTGTATTCGACGCGATGCAGCGCGGTTTCCGGGGCTTTGCTCGATTTCTGGACGCCAATGACGCCGGCGAGTACGGCCTGGAGGGCTTCCGGCTGCGCGGCCATCAATTCGCCGTCAGCGAGGGACGCTACCGCCTTGAGACCATCGTGCCGGGGTTATATCCGGGACGTACAAGACACATCCACGTGACGGTGCAGTCACCCAACGGGCCGATCCTCACCACCCAGCTGTACTTTCCTGCCGAGCAGCGCAACGCTCGCGATTCCCTGTTCGATCGCCGGCTATTGATGACGATTGACAACGGCGGCGAGCGAAAGGCGGCCTGGTTCGATTTCGTCCTCGCGCTAACGTAGCGCGCAAGTGGTTGTGAAGCCGGGGCGTATCGAGAGTTAAGGGACGACGTGAACCTGTTATTTGCTACCAAACTGGTTGACTGGTAGCGGCCATGAGGCAGGTAGCACCTAGCTGCATTGAGAACCGCTCTATCGGCCCAAGACCCGCGCTTGATTCTGTTGATTACGATTCAAACGCCCGCCGACGATGCGAGTCGCACAGAAGTCGCCGCCCATCAACTGCCGTTCGTCGCTACTGCAACATGGCCGTTCGAGCGACCGCTCTCCATCCGCCATCAGCCGTTGATGCTTCGATAGGCCGGCAGTCCGCTTAGGGGCTACAGACCACGCCTCCCGCGCTCGGCAGACGCCAGCCACATACCGCGACGAACTCATGAGAGTTCGCCCTCATGAAGCCCTTTTGCTCCGTAATTGCCCTCGTCGTACTCACTGCCGGCTGCGCCTCGACATGGCCGCCCGCCAATAATCAGATTGCCCAGCAAATTCCGGCCGACTCGAATGCAAACCTCCCGCGTGCCAACCACGGTGCGACGCGCGGCGACTCCACGTCAAAGCCACCGATGCTCAGCGTTGGTGTCAGCTATTCCGATACGCAATTGATCCTGCCTTGGTTTCTCACTGACATCATCAACGCAGTTAACGATCCCTAGTCTGTCGGTGATTTGCTGCAATGTGTTTGGGGCGGCTTCTGACGACGTTGTCTGGAGTTCGCAACGAGATCGGAGAATGCCCCAGTGCGGCTTTCTAACGCCGCTCGAGCAAAGTCGGAAAGGGACAATCGAGCGTCAGCAGTACCCCCGTGACGCGACGCAGACAGTCGATGCCGCGAGCGCTACCGAACCCGCCCGATCGCTGTTCGCTGCCGGGCGGAGATGCCTGCCGGCTACCTGAAACAAGCCTACACTCATCCATGCCCCTCAATACCTGAATACTGGCCGCCACATCAGTTCGACGGGCGCGGGCGGACATGTTCGTTCCTCATGGCGCCGCTTATTCGCGGCAAAGGAGAAGCCATGGAAAAGATCCCAAAAGCCACGGCCTTGTTCATCGCGGGCTTTGGCCCGATTGTGGTTGAAGCGCAGGCAAGCCGCGAGCTCTACGGTCGGGCCTTCGGTATCCCCTTCAAGGAAGAGAAAGGCGGCTACCTCCATACGGAGAGCATGAAAGGCGCAAACACTTTCGCCTTGTGGCCGCTCTCTCTGGCCGCTCAGTCGTGCTTCGGCACGGATTCGTGGCCTCGTGAAGTACCCATCCCGCAAGCCTGGATTGAGTTTGATGTCGACAACGTCGAAGCGGCTACGGCCGAACTTGAATCACGAGGGTATCGGATGCTGGTCAGGAACCGCAATGAGCCGTGGGGCCAGACCGTCAGTCGCTTCATCGGGCCGGAAGGATTGCTGGTAGGAATCACCTTTACGCCATCGATGCGGGAAGAGAAATGATGACGGCCACAGTGGCAGTCTTGAGTGCGGTGACGGGTCTGGCCGGCGAGCAGCACACGCTCCCCAGGTGAATGGCTGATGAAGTACTAAGAACGATCCTCGCCTTCCTTGTGGACCGGGTGGCGATAACGGGTCGACTGCTGCCCGACACGGCGCGTCTGTCGTCCGACGAAACGGGCGTCGCCTGATGTAACGCACGCCTGCGGACAACTCTCATTTCGTCCCGGAATCGCACTATTATGCGTTATTGACAGCCGCAGCCCGATGCCCGCGACAGTCATCGTCAACGGTAAGTTCGTTTCGCCCAGCCAAGGTTCGCAAGCGCAGGGAGGATTACGCCATGGTCCGCCTCGTGATGATTCTGCTCGGCGTCGACTACCTTCGCACCCGCTGGCGCGAACTGCTGGCGGTAGGTTTGCTTAGCATCGTGCTAGGTGTGACGATCTTCTGCGATGCGCTTGACGGCGCGCTCTGGTTCCCCATCATCCCGTTTGCAGCCCTGCTGCTGCTTGAAGGCCTCGCGACGCTGGCCGTCGCATGGACAGGTATGGGCGGCCAGCGCACGCTGCGCTATGTGAAGGGCGCGACCTTCGTTGTGTCCGCTGGACTCGTGCTGATGGGAGGCGAGCACGGCAACTTCATCCTGTCGATGATTTTCGGCACGCTTTTTCTCGCGGACGGCACACTGCAGATCATTGCCGCAGGACTAGTGCGCTACCGAACGTGGAAAATTGCTATCGGGGGCGGCGTGCTGGAACTCGCCATTGCGATCTTCCTCTATCAGCCCTACCCCGATTACTATGCGGGCACCATCGCATACTGTGTCGCATTCGGCTTGCTGTTCGGCGGCTGGAACATGACTCTGCTCGCGTTGCGCGTGCGGCGCATGGCGACAAACCCCGTGGTGGCCGATGAAAAGCGCACGGAGCACCGGGCCGTGGCGGCGGGGACTGTCGCTGTGGCGACGGCGGCGGCCACAGTGGCCACGCCAGACGGACCGAACCTGCATTCGTCGAACTCATTCGACGGCGCCCCCGAGCCGCACGAACACGCCCTGACAATACACGTGTGGACGCCGGTTGGTTCCGCGAAAGCACAGGCACGGCGGCAGCCGATCATTGACCGCTACATTGCCGCGGTCGACAGGAACGGCTCGATCTCAACGGGCCATGCCGCGCTCGAGTCGACCGAAGGCGTTTATATCAGCCTGTACCCGGCCGTTGAAATCGAGAGGTCGCCCGAGGAGTTCTCGCGCATTCTGCGCGCGACCCGCGACAACGACGTGCCCGGCCTGTTCCAGCCGGACTACGCGACCGAATCAAAAGCATGGTGTCCTTCCACGCGGCAAGTGTGCATACGCAATTACGATCCCGAGCGGCTCGAACGCTTCTGGGCCGAATATCGCCGCACAACGACATATAATCTGACGTACCGCAACTGCTCGAGCACGGTCGCGAAGGCGCTCGAGGCCGCGATCGAGGGAGCGTCGGCTCGCGCGTGGGGGAAAAAAGGGGGCTGGAAGCCGTTTCTGCGCATCGCCGCGACTCCCGAACTGTGGGTCGCGGCACAAGTAAGAAAGCGCGCAGCGACGATGGCGTGGACGCCTGGACTGACGCTGGACTACGCGCGTGCGCTCAGCATGTTAGCGGACCCGCGGCCTTCCGGATGGGTGAAGATGGCGCGCATCGCGCTGGGCACTATGCACAAGTCGCGCCAGCGCTGGCGCGCCGAGAAAGCGGCTGCACGCAACATCGACGACACGGGCGCGGTGCCGGGTCAGCCGTCAGGGTCTACAGATGCCGGCGCGCGCGGCTCTGATCTCACACCGTTTTGATCGCCATGCCTTCACGCGGCGCTGCAGGGCGCGCCGTTGTCACGCGTTCCCCGAACGACCGGTCAATCCTGGAACCTGCCAATTGCACGGCATACCGACGAAGGTCCCTACCCGGTCGGTACGCGCCTTTCCCCGATAAACCCGAAAAAAACCCTGCATTTCTGCCGGGCTGATGCAAGGTAAGGGACTGGGAATCCCAACCGCTCAGGCAGGCTTCGACGCGGGCTGTGCCACCGCGCGCGTCAACATGGTCGTCACCGCGCCCGCCACGTTCCAGCCGATGAAGGCCCCCTCATGCGGCTCGTGCACCAGGCGGTCGAGGCACAACACCTCGATACGTCCGAGGACGTTGGCGACTACAGCGCGGCGCGTTCCTTCACGCTTCACCGTGACGACACCCTCGCCCCCGACACCGATACATTCAGTTCTTTCAAGCTGCCTCCTTTAACAGTTTCCGCATGTCCGCGGCAATGTGTTCGTGCATGATCGCCGGATCGTCCACAAAGCGGTCGAGCAGCGAGTCCATGTGCAGGAACGTCTCTTCCTCCAGCTCAGGCGTAGCCCAGTCCAGCCCGGCCTGCATCGAGTCGCGTTTGTGCGCGACCATTTGCGCCTGGTACTCGTCGACGCTGCCTGGGAGATGAAAATACTCCACGTTCAGCACGCCCTTCCGGTTCCAGCGCAGCGCGCGCCGCATCGCCTGATACTCGATGCGCCACTCGACGACCGGTCATAGAAAAGCACATAGTCCGCGTTCGGCAGGTTGTAGCCTGCGCGACCGGAGGCCTTCGTCGACAGCAAGCCCGTTGCAAGACCAGTAATGAAGCGGCGGTCCTTGTCGGCAACGCGCTTGCGGATCGGGATCTCGCCATGAAACAGAACCGTATCCACGCCGTCGGACGACAGTTCCTTCGCGATCGCATTGAGCACGCCCGGATTCTCCGCAAACACGATGGCTTGCTGTCCCTGCGCGGCAATCTCCCGCATTCGGGTAATGACCGCGCGCTGCTTGCTCGTCAGCCCCGTGAGCCGTTCGACGCCTTCCATCCCATACTGCGGATAGTTGGCAGCGAAGTGCACGGCACGGATGCGCGCGAGGATCGTCACGAGGTTGCAGGCTTTCTTGTCACCGCGTGAGCGCCGATACCAGTCTGCGAACTCGTCGGCCGCCAGATAGACCGCCAGTGCTGTGAGTCCCAGTCCACCGTGTGCGTGGTGACCACGGGTGGATCGATCTGGATATAGCGCGACACGTCGGGTTCGCATACCAGCCTGCGCTTGACGTGCGGCGGCGCCAGCATCGCGCGATACCCGTGCAGGTTCCCGATCTTCGGCACTTCGCGTTTGGCCCCTTCCTGCAGGCTTTCCGCGAATTGCCACGTGACCCACTCCAGCACCACGAAGTCGTCACGCAACGGCCTCTCTGAGCCAAGGCGGTCGTCTCTGTGTATTTGCGAACTGCCTACAACGTGAGTCCGCCAGTTGCCTCGATGACGGCACCGTTGACGTAACTCGCTTCGTCGCTCGCCAGAAACGCGTAAATGTTGGCGATTTCTTCGGGCTTGCCAAGCCGGCGCAGCGGCACCTGCTTTTGCATTTTCGACAATACGTCTTTGGGTATCGTCGAGAGAATCGGCGTGTCGATGAAACCGGGCGCAACCGCGTTAACACGGATGCCTTTCGGACCAAGTTCACGGCTCCATGTCTTCGTGAAGCCGATCACGCCAAATTTGGCAGCCGCATAGTTTGTCTGTCCGTAGTTGCCGTAAATGCCCACGACAGAACTGGCGTTCAGGATGACCCCCGAACCCTGTTCGATCATTGCATCGACCACTGCCTGCGCAGTATGAAAGACGCCGCGAAGATTGACATCGATGACATCGTCGAACTGTTGTAGCGTCATTTTCTGCAAACGCGCGTCCCGTGTGATGCCTGCGTTGTTCACCACGACATCGATCCGTCCGTACGTATCAAGTACCTTGGCAACCATTTCATCGACTTGTTCACGCTTCGTCACGTCGACGGCGAACGCGCTCGCTTCCGTGCCCGTTTGCCTGCATATGTGCACGACCGTCGCCACGGAATCGAAATCTATATCGCAAGCGATCACTACCGCCTTTTCCTGCGCAAACTTAAAAGCTGTTGCTGCACCAATGCCTTGCCCCGCGCCTGTGATGATGGCGACCTTCCCACTCAATCTCATTGCCTGGTTATTTCTCTCTATGAACAAACTTTTTCCGTATGCCCGTTATGGTTCCGTCTGAGCAGCCCGCTCCTGCGACGTCTGTATGCGAGCTTTACGCAAATGGCCTTCGCAGAAAGCGTCTGCGAGGCCGGCAATAGTTTGGATGCCTCGCAGACGCGTGATCAGTGCCGTTGTCTTCTCACTGATTTGGAATATTGATCAGCGGCGGTGGAACGTACGACGCGTCAGCCCCTGAAGGCAGCATTCCGTAAAGGCGGTATGTCAGGTTATAGCGTTCCCCGGCGGGCGTAGGAAGCCAGTTCGATTCCGGGACGCCGTCGGGCTTGCGCGGTCCGAACGCGAGGGTGAGCGAGCCGTCGGGGTTCGGCTGCAAACGCGACTGCCTGTTCAGGATGTAGCGGTTCAGCGGATTCGGTATCACCCTGTATTGGGTCGAGTCGACCGCCACCACCGACCAGAAGTAGCGAACCCGGCTTCCAGGCAACGCGTCCTTCGGGAAGGTCTGGACATACGTGGCGCTCCCATCCACATGAGGCATCCCGAAATAGGCGACCTCTGAAGGCTTGTTGGCCCAGATACCGACCAGATCGGCGACACTGCGACCGACGTAGTCGCTGTCATACGTGCCGACCACAGCGGGTCGCATCCGACCGTTAGCAACAGGGCCAAGGGCGCGAATGCGCTGCGCGAGCATCGGCAATGCAACCTGTCCGATGATTGCATCGACCCGTTTTCGCCCCTCCGGGCCTGACTGAACGAGCGCGGTAACAGCGCGAACCTCGCTGCGCACTTCGTCCATACCCGGATTGATGTCTGGTGAGCCTGCGAGGATTGCATCTGCAAAATCGAACGCGTCTGCGCGCGGCAGCTTTGCATTGGTGAAGCGCGGTACGTTGATTACCGGTTCAGGCTTCGGTTCGCCGAGCGGTGTCAGCTTGAACTCATGCTGGAGACGAATCGCAGTTTCAGCGCTATCGCCCATTTCGACACGTGCCGCCACTCGTAACGTGCGCACGGGCAGATCAATACGCAAGGCACCAGCAGGGATACGGACGTGACTGCCTTTCAGGCAGAGTGCGTATCGCCCATAAGGCTGCTTAGGAAATGTGCGCTCGTTGATGTTAAGCACCGTCTCGCCCCAGCCGTTCAGCATGTGCCACGTATAGTAGCGACCTTCGATGCGCGGAATGTCGAGGAGCACGCAACTGTCCTCGTCAATAGCAACCCAAGCTTCCGAAAATACGACGTCCAGATTCGGGTTCGCCCATTGCACGCCCCCCGGCTTGCGATGTACCAGTTCATTCCAGTGAAAGCCGTCATCCTCGAAATCGAGCCGCTGCTGTCTCAGCACGGCAAGCCGACCGAGCAGATAGAACCACGAATCAGTAATCTCCTTGTCCGATACTGCGACGCTCGCCTGTGGCGCGACCGCAGTTGCAGATGGCGCGAAATTATCCGACCTTACAGTGCTTACGCATCCGTTAAGACCACATGCCAAGGTAGTCGCACAGACCGCAGCCCCAACCCAATGGAACGCGCGTCGCATCATCGTTTTCTCACTTTTACTAGTCAGTCGCGTTAAAAGAGGAAGCCGTGCCCCGTTCAGGAACACCGTCGGTGCCTCACCATTGCTTTGCGTTGCGCGCACGGCGCACGACCGTGACCAACTTGTGGCGCATTGTCTGCTGAGGAGGCTCGGCAAGTTTATATTGGTCCTCGGCAGTCGTTCCCCCTCGTTTAGGTGGGGTGGCACCACACGCCAGACCGCGCGCCGGGCAAATGGCATGCTCCTTTTGACGTGACGTGACGGGAGCTGAAATCAGTTTCAGGCGGTCTGTCACAACGCCCGCCCGGGTGTCGCTTCCTGAATTCGAGCGGACGTTCGAGTGACAATGCGGTCGCAGCCGTGGACGTCCTTACCAGGAAGATCGCCCATTTGCGCCAGCGGATGCGGGAACTCGAGCGGATCAGAAAGGGTTTGGAGAAGCACCCGGACAAACAGTTGTCTCTCACGGATCCGGATTCCCGTTCAATGACCAGTGATGGCAAAAGCACCGGAAGAGTCGGCTGCAACGTGCAGGCCGCCATGGGCACGAAGCCCCAACATGCACACCACCAGCGAGCCGACGTCGCGTGACGGGCGCGACAGCGTTCTCTGATCCCGCTCTACGCTTCGTCTGTCTTCCAGTGAGCGATCACGCCGCCTGCGCCGCATTCCTGCCGCGCAGCCACTCCAGCGCGAGCAGCAGACAGGTCGAAAACACAATCAGAATCGTCGCGAGCGCGGCAATCGTCGGGCTGATGTTTTCGCGGATGCCGGTGAACATCTGCCGCGGCAATGTCGTCTGATCCGCGCCCGCGAGAAACAGCGTGACCACCACTTCATCGAACGATGTTGCGAACGCGAACAGCGCGCCCGAGATCACGCCCGGCGCGATCTCTGACAAGCACGTTCGCACGCTGATTCATAGATTCGGTATCCAGTAAGGTTCACTCGACAACTCGGGCTACGCATACGGAACGCGCTGGTTTCGCCTCGTGTTCGCGCACATGGCTTTTCGAGCATCACCGCCCAATCCGGGCGCTGTGGCCAAGAAACCAGAAGCCGCGCTCCTGGCCGGTCGCGAAGTCGGCAAGTCGCCCGCTTTCGATGTGAATGTACCCAAAACATTTTTCTGTAGGTAAAAAATTTGGCTAGTAATTTTACTTATATCTCAGAAGAGCGTCGGCCTGTGTAACAATGCCGCATGCCCTGCGATGAAGGGACATGGCTCGTCCGTCCTGGCAGCATCCACCCCTAGCGCGGGTCGATCGTCTCCGGACAGCCTTTTTGCGACCCACTCTTGCGGGTGGATGAAGGAGCGATCATTCGCATGGCCTCTCAGAAAAAGATCCGCGTGGAGTCGAACCCGCCATCAGGCGAGATCGCCCGCACGGCGGAAACACCGATCCTTGGCGACCGCATTCGCGGGCTGCGCAAGCGCCGTCAGATGACCCTCATGCAGCTGGCCGAGAGCACGAACCTGTCGGCGGGCTACATCAGCCAACTTGAACGCGACCTTGCGTCGCCCTCGATTGCAGCGCTGGTCAACATCGCGAAGGCCCTCGGTGTGACGGTGCAGTGGTTTTTTTCGGGTAATACGCCCGTTCCCGCTGGTGAGGAGGGTTACGTGGTACGCCGTGGCAACCGCCTGCAGATGCGGTATGAGCAGGGCATCGTGGATGAATTGCTGACCGCCAAAATGGACATGCAGCTGGAGATGCTGCATGTGCGCATTCCGCCCGGGGCGGAAAGCCCGCAGAGTTATTCCCATGAGGGCGATGAGGTGCTGTACGTCCAGACGGGGCAACTTGAAATCTGGATTGGCAAAGACAAACACTTCCTCCTCAGCGAGGGCGACAGTGTTGCCTTCTCATCACGATTCGCACACCGTTACCGCAATCCCGGTGCGATCGAGACCGTCGTCATCTGGGCCATTTCCCCGCCGAGTTATTAGCCATCGCGCAACGCGAGCGGTAGCCCATTACGGCAGCGGCCGCCGCGCGGTCGCCCCACAATCGGCACGCATCCCGGGTCCTCACAGCCCTTCTTCGCATCGCCGTCCCCGTACCCGCTCCCCTCGCGCAAGCGCGGTCTGAACGCGTCCGCGCGGGGACGACAATCATCCAGACCGGGAATTATCCCTAGTAAAAAAATATTGATTTTTTTTACTTTGGGATAAAAAATGCTCGCCAGCGTTCCCGACTCTTCCGTCGTCGGGAACAACCGTAAATACACACTGGTGAGGAGACAGACGTATGTCCGACGTAATTCAGTTCAAGCGCAACTCACTCGCTTTCGAGCCATACGGCGACCAGGGGGCCGGGTCGGCTTCGATCGCGCGCCTGGTTGGCCCGCAGCACAGCAACACGATGGGGGCAGGCATGGCCCGCTTCGATAACGTATCGATCGAGTGGACAGTGCTCTACGATGAACTGATTGTCGTGCTTGAGGGCGTCTTTCGGCTCAGGGTCGGGGACAAGACATTCGAAGCCACGCCCGGTGACGTACTCTGGATTCCCGAGAATACGCCGCGTCGTTACGAAGGAGAGCGTGCCACCGTGTTCTATGCGCTTGCGCCCGTCGACTGGAAGGCGCGCCACGCGCTGACGTGAGTTCCACACGCACTTCTCTCGCTTGCCTTCCCTTTTGTGTCAACCACTCCAGCCGATCATGAGCGCCAACCAGTTTCCCAAATTGTTCTCGCCCTTGAAGATTCGCGGTTCGACACTGAAAAACCGGATCATGTCCACTGGGCATGACACTACGATGCCGACCGACGGTCGGGTCAATGACGCTCTCGTCGCTTATCACGAGGCCCGCGCACGTGGCGGTGCCGGCCTCATTGTGATGCAGGTGGCGGGCGTGCACGAGACTGCGCGATACACGTCACATCTGCTCATGGCGACGGACGACGACTGCATTCCAGGATACCGGCGACTCGCGGATGCAGTCCATGCTCACGGCTGCCGGCTGTTCACGCAGCTGTTTCATCCGGGGCGCGAGCTGATGGAGTCTGCTGACGGCCTCCTCGCGGTGGCCTATGCACCGTCGAGCACCCCAAACGAGCGCTTTCACGTCATGCCGCGCGCACTGACACGCGAGATGATCGCCGAAATCGTCCATGGATACGGCCAGGCAGCGCGACGCATGTACGAAGCGGACCTTGACGGCGTGGAATTCGTAGCGAGCCATGGGTATCTGCCTTCACAATGTCTGAACCCGCTGGTCAATCGCAGGACCGACGAATACGGTGGCAACCTCGCCAACCGTCTGAGATTTCTGCGCGAAGTGCTTGCCGAGATGCGCCGGCAAACCTCCGATTCGTTCGTAATCGGCATGCGGATCAGCGCGGGCGAGCGCGAAGCAACCGGGCTGACCGCGGATGACGCGCTTGAGGCCTGTACGCAGCTCGAGCCGATGCTGGACTACGTGAACATCACCGCGGGTACCTCCGCTTCACTAGGCGGCGCAATACACATTGTTCCGCCGATGGCGATCAGCAACGCATACGTCGCTGCCGACTCAAAAGTATTCAAGCAGCGCCTTGGGATTCCGGTGTTCGTCGGCGGACGCATCAATCAGCCCCATGAGGCCGAGTCAGTCATCGTGAACGGTCAGGCGGACGTATGCGGGATGACGCGCGCGCTGATCTGCGATCCATCAATGCCGGCCAAAGCAGAGGCTGGCAGAACCGACGATATCCGTGCGTGCATCGCCTGCAATCAGGCGTGCATCGGGCACTTTCATCGTGGCTATCCAATTTCGTGCATCCAGCACCCCGAGACCGGGCGGGAGCTGACATATGGCGAAATGCAACCGGCCAGACGGCGCCGTAAGGTCATGGTCGTCGGTGGCGGACCGGCTGGCATGAAGGCGGCGGCTACAGCCGCCCGCCGTGGCCATGACGTGACGCTGTACGAGGCGGGCAACCAGCTCGGCGGCCAGGCGCTGCTTGCGCAGTTGCTGCCGCGCCGGAACGAGTTCGGCGGCATCGTTACGAATCTTGGGCGTGAACTCGAACTGTCGGGGGCGCGCGTGCTCAGGAACGCACGGGTCGACGAGTCGCTGGTGAAATCTGAGCAACCGGACGTGATCATCCTTGCGACGGGCGCGAAGCCCTACGTACCCGACTTCGAACACGACGGCGGCGTGCAGGTCGTGACGGGCTGGCAAGTGTTGCGCGGCGAGGTAACAGTCGGCCGACGCGTTCTGGTGGTCGACTGGCGTTGCGACTGGATCGGACCGGGCATCGCGGAAATGCTGACGCGCGCAGGCTCAGAGGTGCAGCTCGCCGTCAACGGCACGCACGCGGGTGAAACGCTGCCGCTTTACGTGCGCGATAACATCGCTGCCGAACTTCATCGCCAGCAGATCGCAGTAACGCCATATGCACGGCTCTACGGCTGTGACGGCGACAGTGTGTTCATGCAGCACACGACCAGTGACGAGGCGATTGTGTTTGAGAACATCGACACGCTCGTGCTATGTCACGGCCACCAACCCGACAGCGTGCTCGAGGATGCGCTGCGAACATGGATCAACGGACAGCGTGAAGCGTCGCCGGTAGAACTGATTGCGATCGGTGATTGCATGGCACCCCGTACTGCAGAGGAAGCCGTCTATGAAGGACTGAAAGCCGGCTGGCAAATCTAGGAAGGGAAGAACATGAGGTTCTTGTGGCGGTTAAGAGGGTCGTTGACTACAACGTCAGGGTCCGCGTGAAGTCGGACAACGCGGGTGTTGATATTGCGAACGTGAAGATGCGTTCGACGAGATCGCCGTCGAAGAGGCAGTGCGGTTGAAGGAAGCGGGTGTGGCGACGGAAGTGATCGTCGTGCCGTGCGGCGTCACGCAATGTCAGGAAATGCTGCGTACGGCGCTGGCGATAGGTCTGGATCGGGCTGTGCTGGTTGAAACTGCAACCGGATTTCGTAGCGTGGCCGCTCACAAAAACGTGATCACCAAAGGATCGGCCTTAAGGTCGACGGAACGTCGCGCGCTTCATTGACAATCTGCTCGCGGCGGACGATGACCGTCCGACTGTAATCGTGCTCGATAATGCGAGCTTTCATCACGTTATCGACGGAGCGACGCGAGATTTTCCGAGGGCGGCCCCCTCCCCTGCGCAAGCAAGGCTTCGCTACCTCCCACCATCGAATCAGCGAGCCGATATGAAAAGCGGCCTCTATAGACCCAACACGAACCCCAGATCCGGCAATTGGAACACCATGATCGGTTTTGCTGAATCGCTCTCCCCGGGCAGTATGGTCCGTCGGCATGGAGGTGTCGGGCATCCGCCGACTGAACGACATGAAGGCTGACTCGCTGATCGGGAGTCTGTTCGTGTACACGCTACTCGGCTTGTCGCGCCCGAGGCAGGTGCCGTCTATACGTTCTGCACCGCATTGGGCGAGTTCTCCTATCACACCAATGTCGAGACACGGCGCTGGGTCCGACTTGTATTCCAGCGCCCTAAGATGCACCGCATCCATCATCGCCACAGCCGCCATCGAAACAACTACGGTGACATCACGTGGGGGGATATGCTGTTCGGCACCTACGAGAATTGCAACCGGAAAGTCGCCGTATGCTTGACCGAACGGTGCCTGGCCATCAAGTTACTCGTGCGCTTTGAAAAGCGTGTCTATGGTTCGTAACATCGCGGGATGCAGCTATACTTGATGAAGTCATATTTCGTAGCTGAGTCATGAAAGGAAAAATCACCGACGGTGAAGCCCGGGATCGACTGGTCATCTGGATGCGTCGTCGTATGGAAGAGTTCGGAATTTCAATCGAAGCGTTGTCGGCTTCGATTGAACACGACAAGGCCCACCCGCCGCTGTATCGCGATGCACGAGGTCACGAATGGAACGGGCTCGGCGACATGCCAGACTGGCTCCTCGCCGCGAAAAACGCCGGAGTTAGCCCTGACTTTTTCCGTATCGACGTGGCACCGCCCCCTAGGACGCCGGTTGGAAAACCGTCTGCCGCTACTCAGTTAGTCGATCCCCGTCAGCTGGATCTTTTCGGTGCAGCGTGACGCGACCCTGCTGCGCAATGCATCTATAGGTTTATCGCAATCGTCGCGAACCTGTCTGTTACGACACTCCGGGACTAGTCCGCTTCAGAAACCGGCGAACTTGCGTTTCCGGCGAGAAACTGTCTGAGACGCTCCTCCGCCTGAAAAACCTTATGCAGTGGAGCGCTCGCAAGCTGCGAATCATGCAGTGCCAACAGGCGCTCGAAAACAGGAACAGTATCCGCGGCAAGGACCACTCATCCGACATGTGCGTCAGCTCCAAAGCGGCCTCGACAACATATTCCGCCGTCTTGAAGCTGTTGACAGGTTCTTTTCTGTAACCGTCCTGCTGAAGAAAGCAAGCGACTTACGCGGTGCGCATCAATTCATTAACCAGATTCCTTTGCCGTGACCGTCCCGACATGCGGCAAGTGCCATAAACGCCATGCCGCCAGCGGCATCATAACTTTGGTCAACAAGGTCGTATAGGCTTCCGGTGTGCCCGGTGAGTTTGGCAAGGAATAGGAAGCAGAACTGGCCGGGTTTCGATGGGCACGCGCATGGGTGACATGCTTCAACCAAGGCGCCCTACCTTGTTCGTTGCGCTGGCATACATATCGCAATGTTTATGGCTTGGTCGTCTACGCCTGAAACGATATCTTGCGAACCCATCTGCCAATTCGTCCTCAGTCTGTGACCACGCCACGCTATCAAAGCGCACGCTCGATATTGCGACTGCTTACCAAGGACGCAACATGCTTTTACGGCGGAGCTGCAAAAGCTGTCGAGCAGGATCATTGGCTCCCTCGCTGTTTCTTCCAAGGTCGGGGTCTGGCCGGTTGATCATCTCTTTCCGGCCTGCGAGCAATGGAATCCGTGCGAGTCGTCTGTATGAGATGTTGATTACACTGATTCGCCGTTTGCGCTTCAGCCGTGCTGCTGTGGTGATCGATGACCACCCTCGTTCCGCGCGCAGACGACGAAGTTCGCCACTAAAACACCAAACCCTTTCTGATCCCGTTGACCGCGATTTGCTATTCACCTTGCTCAATGGGATCAACAGCCGAGATCCTGTCTATCAAAGGCTTGGACGATCGGATCGTTGAGCGAAAGCCGCACCCTACCCCAATCGGCAGGCGTTCAGGCAAATTCCCACTTCAGCGGCGATGCGTTGAACACTGTCCGCGGCGCTCGCGTTCGTCGATCAGCTATTGAATATCCGACGACATGTCTACTGCCAGCGATACCCGGTCAACCGGGCGCACCCATCCCGGCAGCACGCGGGAGCCATCTGAGGTCGCTCACCTGTTCACGCGCGGCAATTGCTTCAGCCGTTCCCCGTCCGGCGAAGGGTTGGGCAGATCGGGGTCGGCCTTTCAATGCGACCTTGCTCTTGCGCCAACGCTACAGCATTACGAATAACGTATTGAATACTACATTTGTTCAATCGCTGCGCGGTGCCACTGCCTCAAGCCCTCTGTATAAAGGGCGAAACAGAACCTGCAGCGGCGGAGCGTGGAACAATGTGCAAGTTGCTGCATTAAATCCAATCAAATCAAATTGTTATTCACTGCCCAACATTTACCTGGGATGTTTCACAGATGGCCCCAGGCTGACTATTTAACACTACCGCCATAAGGTGGCGGAGCTTCGGGGTAATGCGCGGTTCATATCGTCCCCGTCGCCGCGCTGACGCGCCGCGATGCGCATCCCGTCGGCAGCTAAAGGCTGCTGCGCGAGAGAGAGTTGACGCGTGTTACCCCGCGCGGGGGCGGCGGCTTCGGGCCTGAAGTCAACTATGACGGGGTGTCTGCCCTCCGGCCCCGGACACCGACGGCCGGGTCGACGGGTTTGCCCGGCTGTTCCGCGACGGCAGCATGCGGCTGGCCGCCTGTCTGGGCGTGCATCAAGTCGCACAAGGCGGCAGTCCTCGATCTACCCGGTCCATTGCGAGGCGCCGCTGCTGCACGAAGCGATGCCGGCCATCGTCCGGTCTCTGTCGGCGCTGGACGTGCCGCCGCCCGCCTATGTGTTCGAGAGCCCGGTGCGGTTGCCCGCTGGGATATGTGTTCACTTCCGGCCACTTCACGAATACGGGCGGGCCCCGCCCCTGCCTGACCATCGGAGCCGGATCGTGTCGGCAGCTGTCTACATCGAGGACCTCGGGCAGGACCCGCTCGCGACGCTCGGCCCGGTGTTGGACCCGGCTCTGGAACGCCGCGGGCGAGGACCGTACCCGGACAAAGTTCCGGTGAGGGGTACCATGCATGGTCCTTCCGCCGTCGCTGCTCGATCCGGCGGCTGCGGCCACCGACCGGCAGGCGAGATCGGGGCGCGCGGCGTCCGCCTGTGGGCGATCCGGGCGGCGGCCATTTCTCGGTCCGCCTGTCCGACCGCTCGGCTGGCGGGACCCAGAAAATCGTCACCGCCCTCTTCGACTGGCTGCGCGACGTCGGCTACCTTCAGCTGAATGGTGCGGCCGGATTGCCGACAGTGGGCGGGCGCTACGCAGAAAACAGCCGCGCTTCCCGTCGCCAGCCGATTCGGCTGTGATCGGCGAGGCGATCGCCGACCGTGCTAGGCAATGGCTTGAACGCACGCACGGTGCTCGACAACATGGAGCACAGCGACCTGCTTACATTTGATTAAAACGTGGACGACGCGCCGGCACGCCGTGCTTTGCGATGCATCGTGCCCGGTCAAGGACGGTTTGAAGAGAACGCCGAACGTCCATCGTTCGGTCACCGTCAGAGGCGTTGCGACGCGGCGGACCGAGGGCGAATCCACAGCAAACAACACTGACTTGGCTCGGCGACCCCGTCCCGAATGAATGGCAAGATTTTTCGCACAAGCGTGCGCCGGGAAGGCCCCATAGACCATGACCTTTCGAGAAAGGTACAGCTCCGCTACACGTTGCGGATCCCCGTGACTTGGGCGTCCGGACTAGTGCTGGCATTGCTGCAGCAGTCCGCCCACAGACCATGACCTTTCGATATCGCATGAAGGTCAGCTTGGAGCTTAGCCTCATCTGGCCTGACCGAGACGACGTTGGATGGCGCGAACGGCTTCTCGGACTGCCTGCGCCAGATTCGGAGTCGGTATATCAATGTCACAGCTCGGTTATCGAACCGAGAGGGTGCGACTCAGAGACCGCCGTCATGGGCAGAGCGGGAGTGCGTCAATTAAAGGTCGACCCAGGAGAACGCCCGGATCGCGAATGGGGCGACGCCCGTCGCCCTAACCAAATTGGTAAGCCGTTGATTTTCAAGCAATTCCAAGTTGGATGATGGTAACGAAAACTTTGGCGCTTCGCTAAGTATCTGAATTTATTCAAAATCCAAATTGGATGACTGGCTGCTCTGCGCTTCAAGTTCCGCGCGGATAAATTGCGTGATCTTCGCGCTCCACTCCGCCGCATTGGCCTCACTGTCTTTTCCAGAAAATCGAAGTCCAACGACGCCGCTGCGAACCGAGACGTCACAAAATTTTCGCTTCCCAATTGTGATCGTGGTTGCGACCGGTTGCGGTGCCTTTGGGCGTGTCGGCGTAGCCAGAACCAGAGCTCGCTCTTGCGTCATCTCGTCCGAGTCGACGAGCGTCCGGATTGCCTCGGTAACCTCACGTTCGTGTCCCTGTTGTGCCAGCGCGGCGAACTTGGCAGCAGCGGTACCGCCAAGTCGATGAGGCTTCGACGCGATTAGCTCCTTCGCCGCCGCAGGAAGATTGTCGAACGACAAGATGCGAGCGACGTGGCTCTGTGCCAAACCTGAAGCGCGGATAATGTCGGCTTGCGTCAGCCCCAGGTTTTGCTGAATGCGCTGGAATTGCCTGTACTTTTCAAAGTCGGGCAACGAAGGCGCAAGCAGGTTTGAGAAAGCGGCCCCAAGCTCAACCTCAGCGTCCGTGCCCTGGAAAGGGACGCCCCTAATCTTGGTTCGCTTGAGATCATCCCGATAAATCGCGACCCGGTTGTTACCTGAGATGATTTCGTTACGGCCATCCCCAAGTGGCCGATACACAATGGGATGAACGAGTGGATTCGCCTCGAGATTTGCTTTCAGTTCTCCATATTCTTGATCCGAGAGAATCCTGCGGCGCCCAGGGACCTCGAAAAGGGTGGAGATCTCGACTTCCTCTGAAAACGCAGCCCCCAAAGTTTCCAGTTCTTCTATGCGTTTCATCGCATCTTGCAGCTCCCGCTCCTTCTCTGCGAGCAGAGGCAGCGACGCCATCAATTGCCCGGGAGCCGTCTTGGGCCTGCTAGGCGCGGTGTCAGAAATTTTTGTCCCGCGGGGAGTTGTTCCGATCGACGCTGCCTTCGCAGCCAGCCGGTCCTTGATGCTCATTTTGCCTCCTGATCTGCTTGCCACAGGGCAACGAGCTGCTGATCCACGATCTCGGCGAATCGGTCGTAGGCCTCCCGTGCGCGCTGATACGTCTTCAAACTTCCTTGGTATCGAGAGATGTCGTAGACAGTTCCAAATTCAGCTGCAGCCGTTTGGGTCACCGCCGTGGTCGGGATTTCAATTGGTAGCACGAGACCTTCATATGTTTTGTTGATCCAGTCTCGAACAATCGGCGTCGCCGCCTGGCTCTGGTCAACTTTGGCCAATAGAACATGAATAAAGTCGAAGCTCTTAACAAGTTCCGGAGCTACCTGTGTCATGCTTTCAGAAAGGTCCGAAAAGAGATTCCAGAACTGTGTCGACGACGCATAGTCAAGCGCACTGGGCGGCGTTGGAACAATAAGCCCGTCGGCGGCCATGAAAGCGTTGATGGTCAAGTAAGAAAGGGCGGGGGGAGTATCAATAATGACGACGTCGTAGTCACTGAGCAGGGGCTCAAGACCCTTGTTCAATACATTCCAAAACTGGAACGATTGATCTTTCGATTGCTTGAAGGGCAAGAAGAACTCTGCCCCGAACAGCGCCGCACTCGCAGGGATAAGGTCGACCCCGTCCCAGTACGTTGATTGAATGGCATATTGAAGATCCTCTTCGTCACCATAGATCAACGGAAGTACCGTCTGCTCGTCCGCGACCTCGCTGTCCGCCAAAATGCCGTGCAAGGCAGAAAGCGATGCTTGCGGATCCAGGTCAACCAACAAAACACGCCGGCCAAATAGCGAAAGACCTTGCGCTAGCGTCATTGCTGTAGTGGTCTTGCTAACGCCGCCCTTAAAGTTGCCGATTGCTATCTTCTTGCCGCGAATCCCCGCGGGCCTTTTCGCATATGGCCCGATACGGTCAATCCAGATCCGGGCTTCCTCCAGCGTGAACTCGCGGCTCCGACTATGGCGCAGCGTGCCTTGAGGCAGGTCGGACTCGGATCGTGACAGATAATGCATTCGTTGCCGGTCGATTCGGCAAAGGTCACCAACCTGAGCGGTCGTGAAAACGGGAGGATTCTTTCGCGGGTGAGGAGCAAGCATGCTTTCCCGGACATCCACCAACATCCCGCTAGCGTTGTCTGCAATCGCCTTGATTGCGGACAACGGCATAGGCTTGGGAGCGTGTTTAAGTTTTATCGAAACTTGCGGTTTTTCTGCCCGCGTTCGCGCTGCTGTACTCATTGTCGATTCCTCTTTTGGATACGGCGATTGCGGCTGGTTGCTAAATTCAACACCGAGAACGAAAAGTGACGTTACGTGTTGAATTTCGCGGAAGGATAGTGGTAAACAACGTCGAGCGCAACTTTTTCCGCCGCCTCCGTCTTTGCAAGGCCTCCATGGACGGGCGCTACAGGCAAATTTCAATAAAACACTCGAAGTCCGACGCGCACGCCGTGGATCTGAGATTACACAGAATCGGGTTTACATCCCCCAATCCTTGAAAGAGACAACATCTGTTTGTTGTTCCTTTAAGAAACAACGACTTTAAAAACGTTTACGCCGGCCAGATCCTTAGCTGGCAAGCGTTTACAGAGGGTCAGGTCACCGTTTATGGGGCCGGAAGTCAGGATTTGTGGGGAAATCGCGACCCACAGGTCATGGTCTATGGGGAATCGGGTCGGGTTTTATGGGAAAAGTCATGGTCTATGGGCGGCAGCGGGATAATGACCGTAACTGCATGATTTTTAGATTGATTTCACCCTGTTCCATCTTCGGGTGGTCAGGGTTTGTGGGGACCCGTCATGGTTTGTGGGGCGCTACGCGTCGCCGCCCGACCAATCATGACCAGTTGCAAACGCTCTGAAAGTTGCGCGTGCGCAATCCGAGCGTACAAAACCACGACCAAGAGCGCTGAGGAAAATTGGCGGCGGCTGCAACGATCAGAAGTCTGCCCCACAAACCATGACCTTTCGCGGCGTTTCCGCAAAGCTCCTCCCAAACTGCTCCTTTCCGACCGGGCACACCACACACCTCCCCACAAACCATGACATTTGGACCAGCCGGCGCCGCGCCCCATAAACCATGACCTTTCAATGGCGGTTAATGGACTCAAAGGTCAGGGTCTATGGGGCGCTAAAACTGTGCTCGACGAAAAGTCAGTTGAGTTGACTTGATGACCTGACCTTTACGACATAAAATCGCAGCAGCCTTTGGAGAGCACATGCCCAACTTGAAGCCGGTGGGGCTTCCGCCAAGCGAACTGAAGAAACACGTCGCCACCGTTCACGTCAGCGGCGAACTGTCGTTGCTTGAGCGGAAGATCGTCAATGTGTTGCTGTTGAACGCGTTCGACGAACTCCTGACGAAGAAGCGCCATACGCTTCCTGTTGGAATTCTCTGCACGATGTTGGGATTCGACAGCAAGAATCACGATGCATTGAAGCGGGCGTTGTTGAAAGTGATGTCGACTCCGATCTCGTTTGACTTGCTTCACGATGGAGGCAAAACGGACTGGGAGGCGTCGCCACTTATCGCATACGCCAGCATCAAGAACGGCCTGTGCTCTTACGAGTACAGCGACTGGCTCGCGGAAAAGCTCGCCAATCCTGATATCTATACGTTAATCAACATCAACGTCCAGCGACAGTTTAGTGGCGGCTATGCGCTTGCGTTGTATGAGAACTGTCTTCGATTCAAACGGACTGGGTCGACTGGATGGATTTCGGTGGAGACGTGGCGTCGGCTTCTCGGGGCTGACGCCAGCATGTACGATGAGTTCAAGCATTTCTCCAGCGAGGTGATCAAAAAGGCCGTTAAGGAGATCAATCAGGTCTCGAACATTATCGTCTCTCCCGAGTACAAAAGAGAGGCACGGCGTGTCGTGCAGATCCGGTTTTTAGTGGAAGATAACCCCCAAAAGTCGATGTACGACAACGCGGAAGACCAGGAGCAAAAGGCTATTCGGGATTCCGAAGCATTCAAACGTCTCACCATGCTCGGGGTAGGTGACCGGCTGGCGATAAGCTGGATTCAGCAAGAGCCGGAGAGGGCGCTGCAGACAGCAATTTACGTCGAAGAGAAGGCCAAGCGAAAACTGATCCGTGGAAATGCTGGAGGCTACGCCAGAACCGTCTTCGAGAAAGGCGAACGTATCGAGGTCACCTCGCACGGAAAGGGAAAGATGGAACTACCTGCGGCAAGTCCCGTGACTCCCCCGAAGGACACGTCCGCCGACGAGCGTTCACGTCGAACATCGGACGCGATAAAAGCATTGTCACTGGAGGAAAAGCAGAGGTTCGCTTTGGAATATATGGCGGAAGGCGGGAAGGGAAATACGTACCAACCCGAAACGGGAACTTTCAAGAACGCTCTTGAGAGGACCGCTTACACGTCCTGGCTACGCGCCAGGATTGCAACCGCGACGCGGTGAAAGCGCCTTCCATAATGACGAACGCTTCCATTGCGAGATTGATTTGACGGCTAACGTACCGGGCGAATGCGCCCCGGTAACAAAAACCAGAATCGGGACGGTTCATGGCGTAGCGCGTCCGCGATCACGGCGTGAAATTGATTCACGAACCGCCGACATCCGGCGCTGGTGCATCATGACGTCGCGATCAGTCGCCAACAGTTGCCATCGTGCTTCCGATCAGGGAGCAACCGCATTCGGTATGGTGTCCGTGCAGCGCGACCTGCTGCCCGTCGATCGTGAAGCTCGGGTCCGCCTCGATGATCCTGTTGACGCCGTGCGGACTTCCATCGGGATACATTTGTGGACAGTCAACCAGGTCGCCCAGGCGCGCAATGGGTCTGTCGCCAATCGTATGCGTGTCCGATCCGGTGATCACCCGTCCGCCGTGTGAGGTTGAATCGCCGACAACAATGACTATGCGTGCCATCAGGAATCCTTTCTTGAGCCTTGGCCGTGTTACACGGTCATTGAGGGTTGCGCGGGAAGTTCGCGCTTCATCGCGCGCCATACACGCACTGGCACGCTATTCATCGCATTTTCGAACGTATCCGCGTTGCGGCGACGCGCATCCAGCGCGTCACGCACGGCTGCGTTGGTGTCGAAGCCGATGCCGTAGCGGTAGGAGTATTCGCAGTAGCCGAGCCGATCTCTCGCTTCGACAAGCCCCCAACCGATTGCGCGTTTGTAGCGGGGTTCGAGATCAAGAAAGCGCTCCCTGTAGGGGCGGACTTCATCGATATGGCCCAGATCGGTCAGCGACGCCATCAGTTCATCCGGTTCCGCGTGCTCCGTCAGAACGTCAACATCCTGCTGGGCAAGCTCGATGACGACGGATCGGCTCGTGCGTCCCGTTTCCCGCGAGCGGTTCCTGGACGTGAGCCATTGCTCATGACGGCCTCGATATCCGATCTGCTCAAGGGGGGCCATAAACAGGTTGCTGAGTTGTTCGCCCCAGACACGGAGCACCACTCCCGTATTCCTGGGATCGAAGTAGCGCACCATTGCGGTCACACCGTCACCGATATCCGCAAACAGGAAGGCGCGCAGGTGCGAGGCGAGCTCGGGCAGATCCACACGGCTCCAGACGAGAACGAGGCAGGGCGTGTGCAGATCAATCGCATCCAGCTCACGCGCCCACGATGCCTGTGGATTGTCGATTCGCACGAGGAACAGCGAAGCCGCTCCTGCCTGTTCTTCGGGAAGCCCTTCATAGACCGACACGAACGGGGCACCGGACTGTTCCAGCAAGGGCTGTATGCTGTCAGGTGATGCCGCGCCATCGACCAGTCCGAACATCTGGACTGGCCTCGTTGCCAGATTTTTCTGCATCAGTTCATATCCTCCTTCACGCCCATGCTGCCTGCCGGATACTGCCGACGGTCAGCGGCTCCGATTCGGACGTCAGGCCCAGATAGGCAATCCGCTTCGTTCCACCAACGAAGATAACGCGCGGCCATCCATAGCCCCCGGGCGCGTATTCGTGGAACCATGGCACACGAAACCAGATCCGGCTGTCGTGAACGTAGTTGTCGAGCAGACGGATGATCTCGGGACGAAGCTGCGCGGCAGCTTCCAGCGAGGCGTGCTTTTTCAGAAAGCCCACTACGCCACGTGTGGGCGCAGCCACGAGGTCGTCGACGGGGCTGAACTGGCTCAGGATCGTGCCCCACGTTGTAGCGAGCAGGACACCGCTTTCTGCCAGCGTCACTTTGGGCGAATCGCTGCCCGGCTGGTCGTGCGCAACCGAGAGGATGGTGACGGTTCGTGGTGCGTCGGGGAATGCGTCACGCGGCACGCTGTTCGGCGAGACGTGAGCCGTGACTTTCCACGGCACGTCGCGCTGGTCAGGATGCAGATAGCCGAGCAGCAGTCGCATTTCTTCGGCGCCCTGGCGCAGGTCGTTCTGGTCGTTGGTGGTCACATCGCATGACCCTTCGCCGGGACGGGCGGGCGAAGGATTCGCCGTGCCAGGATGGGCCACCGCGCCGCAGACGGCTTCCGTGCGCCGGTCGATCGCTTCCCGCGTTGCGCCGATCTGGTCTTCAAGCTCCCTGATCCGCCCCATGTTGGCGGGATAGTTCTGGTTGTTTGACAGGCCGGACTTTTCGCCCTGCAGCTTCGACAGCTTTTCGTTGAGCAAATGAAGCTCGGGGTCCGCCTTCGTGGCCTTGTCCATGCTCTTGTACACCTTGTGCGGCGTCATGCCGTCCTCATGTGCGAGGCGGAAAAACTCCTGCTGGGTCACGTAGTCAGGTGTGCCGATCTTTGCGCGCAGGGTTCGCCATGCGAGCATTTCCGACATGCCGTGCTTGATCGCGTCCTCGATGCTGCCGATCGGACCGGCCGTCTTCAGCCAGTCGTTGAATGCGGTGATGGTATTGGGAGCGAGGGCAAAGTCGGACGCGATATCGGCCTGTGCCAAGATCTGAGGGCCGCTCATCAGCGGTACGCCGTATCTGAGAGCATGGATGTACATGTCGTGCAGCGGAATCTGGCTGAGCTTGCCGCTATCATCATCCCCGGTGCCGGAATCGCGACCCTTGCCCTGTTCGTTCGGCGCGTATCCGCCGCCTACGTCCGAATGGACACCGGGATAGGCGATTTCGAGTCGGACACCACCTGGATAGCCCCCGACATCGCGGATCGAGTCGACCGGGAAACTCATGCGCTGCTCGTGAATCGAGAAAGCGTGCACGCAGTACCGGACGGCATCGGGAATGCGCATCGCACCATCGCTGGCGAAGGCAAAGTGTCCGTCGAATGAGCCGATGTCTACGGTCGCGCGGGTCGAATCCGGCGGCCCCACGGACGCAACCGTATCGAACAGGCCCATGAAGTTGACCTGGTAGGTGAGGGCGTACTGGCCGCCGAACTTCACCAGGTTTCCACCGGGCGCCCATTCGTTGACCAGCTTGTGAACGAATGCACGTGCGCCCGCTGCGCCGCGTGAGAAACCGATGACGTTAATCCAGATTTTCCTGATGGTGCGCGGCTTGTCGCCGTTGTCGACGTTGTCCTTATGGGTGACGCCGAGTGCCTGGATGGCATCGGCGAAGCCGCTCATGTCGCCGTTTGCGCCTGCGTCACATAGCCGTTTAGCCTTGTCTAGTGAAATCAGACCCACGCTTTTGTCCGGTGCAATCGCGTAATAGACTGCATTAAGCAGGTTTGCGTACCCCCAGAGACACCGCGCGTTGAACCCCTTTGCCATGGCCTTGCCCAACTGCAAATAGGTCTTCTCTCCGATTTCAGGTAGAGGAGTGCCAACACCGGGGATGTAATACGCGAACAGGCCTTCCTCATGCCTGTCTATTGCGGCATTAAACAGTCTGGCAACATTCGTGTGACAGCGTTTGAGGGAATCCCGTCGCCTATTGCTCTTGGCGTCATTGTTGTTCGTGCCGTCAAAGAAGAGGCTGATATGCAGCGTCCGCTGGCATGAGCGGGTTTCGTCGTGCACGCGGAGCGCGCCATCGCGGAACGCATCATCGCTTTCCGATAGCTGCACGCGCCCGCCGTCGGGCACCTGTTCGGGCCACTGAATAGTCATTGCATTCCTCCCTTGCGGTACAGCCGGTTCCATTCATCATCGAGTAGGCCCTGCGCGATATACGGATCATTGTCGGGAGGACGATTGTTGGCGTTGTTGCCGCCATCATGGTTGCCGTCAGTGATCATGATGCGCACCCTGTCTCCGGGCAGAAAGATGCCCCACACCCCGCCACTCTTCCTCCCGTCGTACTGCGCGATCCGCACGTTCTCGGCCTTGTACCAGTATCCCGGAGTCTTTCCGTCGCTCTTCTTGTCCACCAGCCAGCGTACCGTCAGCGTCAGGTCGGACTGCCATTCAATCGGATAGGTCATGCAGCAGACTTCTGCTCCTCCACCCGATGGCCTGCCGTTCTGCTTGATTGGCCAGACATTCGGTCCACCGCCGCCAATACCGCTGTCCTTCGGTCCCGTGATCGCAAAGGAGTGGATGTACCATGGCGTATAGTTCAGTGCCCAGACGCCATCACTTCCTAGTTCGACATGACGCGGCACGTCAACCGTGGTCGCTGCGTCCGAATGAACACCCGAACATCCGGCCAGTGACATGCATGCTGACAGCAGCAGGTTACTGAGCGGACTGAATCTACGTGAGTTGACGAATTTCCAGATCAAGATTGCTTACCTCCAGACCACGTTGCTGTTGTTCGTGCCATCGAAGAAGAGGCTGATGTGCAACGTCTGCTGGCATGAGCGGGTTTCGTCGTGCATCCGCAGTGCGCCATCGTGGAAAGCGTCATCGCTTTCCGATCTCTGCACGCGCCCGCCGTCGGGGATCGGGTCCGGCCACTGAATACTCATTGCATTCCTCCCTTGCGGTACAGCCGGTTCCATTCATCATCGAGTAGGCCCTGCGCGATATACGGATCATTGTCGGGAGGGCGATTGTTGGCGTTATTTCCACCATCATGGTTGCCGTCAGCGATCATGATGCGCACCCTGTCTCCGGGCAGAAAGATGCCCCACACCTTGAACGCATTCCTTCCGTCGTACTGCGCGATCCGCACGTTCTCGGCCTTGTACCAGTATCCCGGAGTCTTGCCGTCGCTCTTCTTGTCCACCAACCAGCGCACCGTGAACTTCAGGTCCGGCTGCCATTCAAGTGGAAAAGACATGCAGCAGACCTCCTTGCCGCCACCGGAAGGCTTGTTGCTGCCCTTTTCCATCGGCCAGACATTCGGACCACCACCATCAATATCGCTGCCCTTCGGTCCCGTGATCGCAAAGGAGTGGATATACCAGGGCGTATAGTTCAGTGCTGAAACACCACCGCTCAGCAGTTCAACATGACGCAGCACGTCAACCGTGGTCGCCGCATCCGGATGAACACCCGAACATCCGGCCAGTGACATGCATGCCGACAGCAGCAGGGTCCTGAGCGGACTGAATCTCCGTGAGTTGACGAATTTCCAGATCAAGATTGCTTACCTCCAGACCACGTCGTTGTTGTTTGCGCCATCGAAGAAGAGGCTGATGTGCAATGTCTGCTGGCATGAGCGGGTTTCGTCGTGCATCCGCAGTGCGCCATCGTGGAAAGCGTCATCGCTTTCCGCTATCTGCGCGCGCCCGCCGTCGGGCATCGGGTCTGGCCACTGAATACTCACTCCAGTCCTCCTTCTCTAGTCGTGTGCAGGCGGATACAGCCTGTTCCATTCTTCATCGAGTACACCCTGCGCGATATAAGGATCGTTGTCGGCCGGACGGTTGTTGACGTTATTTCCACCATCGTGATCACCGTCCGGGACCATGACACGCACCCGGTCGCCGGGCAGAAAGATGCCCCACACTGCGCCAGCATTTTTTCCGTCATACTGCGCGATCCGCACGTTCTCGGCCTTGTACCAGTAGCCGAATACCTTGCCGTCCGGTTTCTTTTTCTCCACCAGCCAGCGTACCGTCAGCTTCAGGTCCGGCTGCCATTCGACGGGGTAAGTCATGCAGCAGACTTCTGCTCCTCCTCCCGATGGTCTGCCGTTCTGCTTGATTGGCCAGACGTTCGGCCCACCGCCACTGATACCGCTGCCCTTCGGTCCCGTGATCGCGAAGGTATGGATATACCACGGGGTATAGTTCAGCGCCGAGACGCCATCACTTCCTAGTTCGACATGACGTGGCACCTCGACCGTGGTCGCTGCATCCGAATGAACACCCGAACACCCGGCCAGTGATATGCACGCCGACAGGAGCAGGCTCCTGAGCGGACTGAATCTCCGCGAGTTGACGAATTTCCAGATCAAGATTGCTTACCTCCAGACCACGTTGCTGTTGTTCGTGCCATCGAAGAAGAGGCTGATATGCAGCGTCCGCTGGCATGAGCGGGCTTCGTCGTGCATCCGCAGCACGCCATCGCGGAACGCATCATCGCTTTCCGATAGCTGCACGCGCCCGCCGTCGGGCACCTGTTCGGGCCGCTGAATACTCATTGCATTCCTCCCTTGCGGTACAGCCGGTTCCATTCATCATCGAGTAGGCCTTGCGCAATGTATGGATCGTCGTCGGGAGGACGGTGGTTGACGTTATTTCCACTGTGCAGGCGGATACAGCCTGTTCCATTCGTCATCGAGTACACCTTGCGTGATATACGGATCGTTGTCGGGAGGCCGATTGTTGGCGTTGTTGCCGCCATCGTGATTGCCGTCCGTGATCATGATGCGCACCCGGTCTCCGGGCAGAAAGATGCCCCACACCTTGAATGCATTTCTTCCGTCGTACTGCGCGATCCGCACGTTCTTGGCCTTGTACCAGTAGCCGAATACCTTGCCATCCGGCTTCTTCTTCTCCACCAGCCAGCGCACCGTCAGCTTCAGGTCAGCTGCCATTCAAGTGGAAAAGACATGCAGCAGACCTCCTTGCCGCCACCGGAAGGCTTGTTGCTGCCCTTTTCCATCGGCCAGACATTCGGACCACCACCATCAATATCGCTGCCCTTCGGTCCCGTGATGGCAAAGGTATGGATATACCAGGGCGTATAGTTCAGTGCTGAAACACCACCGCTCAGCAGTTCAACATGACGCGGCACATCAACCGTGGTCGCCGCATCCGAGTGAACACCGGAACATCCGGCCAGTGATATGCACGCTGACAGCAGCAGGCTCCTGAGCGGACTGAATGCCCGGCAGCACATGAAGTTATTGTTCAAAGCTGATCGCCTCCAGTTTCTAAACGTCATTGCAATTCCCATTGCGGGTCCATCCGTGTCACCGGATTAGCAGCGCGGAGCCGCTTCTTGCCGCTTTGAGCAGACATTCGACACAGATTCCCTTGGGAGAAAGATCGGCAGGCATACTCTTCGGTCCCGGCAGCGCGTGCGATGAAGCAAACGCGGCGAACTTGCCAGGCGTATAAATCTGCGCACCCGCGTCGTCCAGGACAAACCGGCTTTTGCCGCCCTGAAGTTCCAGCTTCTCGACGCCTGTGATCTGGATGACCTTGCTCAGTACCTTGATCGACTTTGCCGACTCAAGGCTGATGGAACTGTTGAGCGCATGGAGAATGACGTCGCCCATGGCGGCCGACAGCTTGATGTGGGTGCGCTGTGCGTACAGGCGGATCGTGTCGCGGACACTGGCAAACAGGCTCCCGCCGCTCGCAATCGCGACGTGCCCCTCGGTTGTCACCGCGGTCTGCTGGGCGGCAATGTGGACCGTTGCCGGCGAGACGATCTCGATGCCCGCCTTGCCGTCCATCACGAGATGCGGTTCGGACAGCTGGGGAAACTCGGTGCCCGAAACACCGCGAATCTGATCGTTTTGCGCCTGGATCGTGCCGGCAATGTCGAACTGGTGTCCGGTTGGGTCCTGTGCTTCGCTTTCCTGCGCACTTTGTGCCAGTGCCTGGTGAATGACGTGCGCGTCATCCAGACGTGCGACAGTTTCACCAAGGTCCTTCGCAAGCGCAGAAGCGCCAGCGCGCGCTTGCGTCGTCACCACAAGGCCCCGATTTGCCCGCAGCACGCCATGCGCGTCCGTGGCCAGTTCGAAGCCTTCGCCGCGCGCCTGGTCGCGTCCCTTGCGGCCATCGATGCGCGTGTTGTAGCCGAGCACGAGTCGCGACTGTGTGTGATCACTCGCGACCTGCACCTGCAGTTTGCCGGGTGTATCGTCCGTCAGCACATGGTTGGCGTCCCGGCCGTCAAGGTTCTGGCTGCGCAGGCCCGTGAGCGCGAGGTTATCGGGCAGCTTCCACGGCGGCTGGTTGAACTGGTTGGCCTTGCTTGCTGACACGAACGGTTTGTCGGGGTTGCCCTCGTAGTAGCTGACCGTCACTTCGTCGCCGATGCGCGGAATCGCGATAAAGCCATAACCGTTGCCTTGCCACGGCGACGCCACACGCAGCCAGCAGCTCGAGTTCAGGTCAGGCTCGTTGCGCCGGTCCCAGACGAAATGAGCTTTTATGCGCGCATACCCATCGGGCCATACAGTGTGATCGTCGTGGCTGGTCACGACAGCCGTTTCGGAATGGGCGCGGGGCTTCTTCTTCGGCCTGTTCTTGAAGAACGTGTTCGCCGGTTGCAGCACGAAATCCGTCACGCACTGATAGGTCGCCTCGCCGCCCGCCCGCTGCGTCTCCAGCCCGTTATTGCGGATATCAAGCGTGGTCGAAACAACGAGATATTCCGCGTTGACCGAGTTCTCCGGATGATCAACCAGAAACAATGTCTTGCCAGTCGAAAGCCCGCGCAGGTTCCCCGTGCCCTTCAGGCGCTGGCGGCGGCAGCGCATCGCATCCAGCCGCACATTCGCCAGATTCCTGGCCTCCTTCCGGTAGTCGTTCGGCGTGGAGGAGAGGCCCTGCGCGCCGGCGAGCGGCTGCGAATAATCGCCCCACTGGTAATGGGCAGCCTGCTCGACCGGATGGCCGCTGTTGTAGCTTTCGGCTGTGAACATCGCGCGCGAGCGCGTGTAATCGTAATCCGCCAAATCGACCTGGCCGGTCGTGATCGTGCGCGACACTTCCAGGCGGTGAATGTGTTCCTCGTCGATGCGTCCGCCGTCCGGCGCGTGATACCGGACTTCATCGTACATGTTGCCGTGACTGTGATGTCCGCCCGGTGAATCGCAAAGGACCAGCGTACTGCCTTCGTAGAAGTAGTAGAGCCCCCATTCGCGCCATAGCAAGGTTAGAAATTCAAAATCCGAGCACCAGAACTGGCGGACATAGTCGCGTACCGGATAATCATTGTCGAAGCCTGGCGCGCCAAGCCGGTGCTCGACCACGACGTTGTAAGCGGCCAGCACTTCCTCGGTGATCTCGACGACGTTCTTGTTCTGGAAAATCCGGTTCTCGACGGTCTTTTTCGTGAGCCACAGGCTGGGGCGCACGATGAACCGGTAGTACATGTGCCGGTCATCGCTGCCGGTTAGCTGTACGCTGGTAATCACGCCAGTGATCGTGCGCGTGCCCGCGCCGATGTTGCCCGCACCGGTATCCCCCGGCATGCCAGGTGTGAATGTGCCGCGCCCCTCGAACTCGACCGTGATGTCGATCACTGCGCCGATGAGCTTGTCAGGCTTGATCATCTCGCGCGCCTGCCAGACGCGCAGCGTCGGCGAGTCGATGGTCGTCAGGTCCAGTTCGTACCGGTACAGCTTGCCGAGCGCTTCCGTGCCCTTCAGCCGCACGGGCGCGAGCACTTCGTCATTGCCCCAGGTAGGGAAGGCGACACAACTGACTGACAAGGTACGGGCGTGCAGTGGCTTGAACATTGACGCGCCCATGTCAGCCTCGCATAAGGATTGCGCCGCACGCCGTTACAGCATCGATGCAGGCAACGCACCGGCCACGGTGGTGCAGTTTTCTTTTGTAAGGGAGGGACGCACACAGCCGCGCGACCTCCCGGCCCTCTATATATTTCATGATTTTCTTACCGTTGCTTAGTTATGCTACGTATCGACCGCGCACTTGACCAGAAAACCGGGCCATGTGCAATCGGAAGAATTTGAAAATCGAAGTGAGCGTGTAAAACAATGCTGTTAGCATTAAAACGGCCCGCGTGAGGCGGGCCGAAAATGACCGCATAGTCCGAGGGAACAGGTCGTTGCGGTCATGTCACGCAATCGTTCAGGTCACTGACCTCGGCACTTAGAATTGCAATGGTACACGGCTAGGACCGCGGCAGATTCGCAACGAATCGGTGCTGCTACGCCCTTACAACATGGCGACCCGCGCCGCACCGTTTGATTCGTTGCAGATCGCGGATCTCGGTGACGTGGCGACCAATCCCTACAATCTGGCGACGCTCGGGATCGAAAGCCACTCAATAGACTACATTCCCGAAAGCGAGCGGCATGGCAAATTGCGCAGTCAGGGACCATTCTGGTTTCTCGGGAGTTTCCATTTCTTCACGATCTCGATTGGCTTTGTTGGCCCGAGCATGGGATTGTCGGCCGCATGGACGGCGCTCGCCGGTACGCTAGGCATCATGTTGGGCACGATTTTCATGGCATTTCACGGCTCGCAGGGGCCAGAAATGGGTCTGCCGCAGATGATTCAATCGCGCGCGCAGTTCGGCTATCGCGGTGTTTTGTACTTCCTCGTGCCTTGGACCGCGGTGAACCTGGTCGACTACTTCTTTGTCCGCAAAGGCCGCTACGCGATCCCGCATTTCTTCACGCCCGACGGAATTTATGGAAGATGGCAGGCACGCGGGATCGCCGCCTATATTGCAGGCTTTGTTTCGATGATTCCGTTTTTCAACATCGTTGATACGGTGGCCGATAAGGATATTTTTGTCGGGTACTTCGCGCGTTTGTTGAACGGGATCGACATTGCCTGGCTCGTCGGGCTGATCGTGTCGGGAACGGTGTACTTCGTGCTCAGCCGCTCGCTTGATTTGCGCGCTGAGGAACGAGTGATATCCAGCATCAAGGAGCTTTGAGAGCGGACATTGCGGTTGCTGCGGGCAAGCGCTGGACGGCGCAGTCTGACGATCAGATCAAGACGTCGCTGGTGCCGCGCTTGCTGTGCTGCTGCGGCGCGAGGGTGTGATCCAGAACCACAAACGGACGGAACGGCTGTGTCGTGAGGAAGGCCTGTCCCTTTGCATGAAGCGCCACGGGGACGAGAGCACGCGTACGCACGCAGGGCGTAATACCTGTCGATCAGTTCGTCACAGCAGCCATCATGTCCAGGATGGAAAGCCGCCTGCGGCAGCCGGTGAAGACTCAAACGCAACTAACACTCTGTCCCCGCTGGCCACCGCGAAGACGGCGACGCGTGCCGCCAACGCGAGTCTGGTTTCTACCCGGCGATCTTGAATAGCAACAACGACCGGCGCCGGAGCGCCAGGACAGCCAGAAGGACGTGAGCATTGCCGGTCAGACGGTCATCAACACGATCACGACGTACAAAAAATAAAACCCGGTCGCCTGATCACGTGTGCGATTCGCAGACATCGTTTCAACTGATTCGGGACGCAGGTGTCGTCGCCTTGACGCGGACTAAGTCGATCGTTTAGACAGCCCGATACCAGGCCACGCCGTCGTCGTCCTCGTGAACCGTGACAAGCCCGCGGTTTACGAGGTAGTTCAGATGCGCGAGGCTTTCTCCCGTGGCCAGTCCGTAGTTCGATGCGTCCTTGGATTCGATAGCGCGGCCAAAGAGCGTGCTGAAGGTATCGATTGCGCGCCGGGGTTTGCCAAGCGCCGCATACAGGCGCTCGATCGCGCGCCGATGGCTGGCCGCAAGCTGTGCGAGCCGCGCGTGCAAACCGACGAACGGCTCGTTGTGCGCGGGCAGCACGAGAACGTCGTTGGGTACGCGCTTGCCGATCTCGTCGAGCGATGTGAGCCATTCCGCGAGCGGGTCCGCGTCGGGCTCGCTGGGCAGCACGGACAGATTGGATGAGATGCGCGGCAGCACCTGGTCCCCGGAGACGAAAAGTTTGAGCGACGGGCAGTGCAGGCAGGCGTGTTCGGGCGTATGTCCCGCACCCACGATCACTTCCCAGTCGCGCCCGCCAATCGCGATCACGTCGCGATCGCGGATGCGCCGGTAGCCGCCCGGCAGCGGGGAGATCAGGCGGCCAAAAGTGCCGAAACGCTGCCGATAGGCTTCGAGCGTGGCGTCGTCCCAGCCGGCTCGGCGGTAGAACGCAATTGCATCGTCCGGCGCCGGGTGGCCGGTGTCCCCCGCCAGCATCCGACATTGGAGGTATTCCGTGCGCGTCATCCACAGGCGGCGGCGATGTTCGCGCGTGAGCCAGCCTGCCATGCCCACATGATCTGGATGCAGGTGTGTGACGATCACGCGTGTCACGCCTTTGGCGAGTGGCCCATTCAACAGTGTGCGCCATGCGTCAATGGTGTCGTCGTCGCCGAGGCCCGTGTCGATCAACGCGTGACCCTCGGCTTCCTCGATTGCCCAGACGTTGATGTGCGCGAGCGAAACAGGCAGCGCAAGACGCATCCAGCGCACGCCCGGCGCGATTTCGCGCGCCTCACCGCGCGTCGGCGGCGTGCCGCATGGGTAGGTAAGCACGCGGCCTGCGTCCCGGCGGTTCGCTTCAGTCATCGCTGCCGTCCCTTTTTTTGAATGGGTTGATGTCGCACATGTTCAACTTGTATCGCGCTTCATCGATCTTTTCCCCCGCCATTCAGAGGGGGGCGGGTGGCGCGATAACGGCGTTCACGACGAAGTTGCATCCCCTCTCCACAGGAAGGGGGCGTTGCGGCGCGGCGTCTGCTTGAATCGAGGGCCGGGCGGGTTGGCGGAACGCGCGCATACGAAGCGTCGCCGTCCGTCAGATCGAATTCGCTGCGCAACGTGCATGGGCTCGTCTGAACGAGCCGGCCGCCGGCGACCGCCTCACCCCGAGCATTTGTGGAAGGACAAGACAATGAGCTATAGCGCGCCGATCAAGGACATGTTGTTCGTCATCAATGAACTGGCCGGTCTCGCCGACGTGGCGCGGTTGCCGGGCTTCGCGGAAGCCACGCCCGAAACAGTGGCATCCGTGCTGGACGAAGCCGGCAAGTTGTGCCGCGAGGTGTGGGCGCCGCTGAACGTCGTCGGCGACGGGCAGCCGGCGCAGTGGCATGATGGCCGCGTCATCGCGACGCCGGGCTTCGATGACGCGTTCCGTCAGTTCGTCGAGGGCGGCTGGCAGGGGCTCACGCATCCCGTCGAATATGGCGGGCAGGGCTTGCCGAAGCTCGTCAGCGCGCCGTGCCTCGAAATGCGGAAGGCGGCAAACCTGTCGCTCGCGACTTGTCCGTCGCTAACCGACGGCGCAATCGAAGCGTTGCTGATGGCGGGCAGCAGCGAACAGAAGCAGCGCTATCTGCCGCGTCTGATTTCGGGCGAATGGTCCGGCACGATGAACCTGACGGAGCCGCAGGCGGGGTCCGACCTGGGCTTGCTGCGCACGCGCGCCGAACGTCAGGCCGATGGCACATATCGGATCTTCGGCACGAAGATTTTTATTTCGTGGGGCGAGCACGACCTGAGCGGCAACATCGTGCATCTGGTGCTCGCGCGCACGCCCGATGCACCCGAAGGCGTGAAGGGCATTTCGCTGTTCCTCGTGCCGAAGTTCCTCGTCAATGACGACGGCTCGCTCGGCGCACGCAACGACGTCCAGTGCGTTTCGATCGAACACAAGATGGGACTCAAGGGCAGCCCGACTGCGGTGCTGCAATATGGCGACTCTGGAGGCGCGATCGGAGAGCTGATCGGTGAGGAGAACCGCGGGCTCGAGTACATGTTCGTGATGATGGTCGCAGCACGGTTCGCGGTAGGCATGCAAGGCATCGCGGTGGCCGAGCGCGCTTACCAGAAGGCGCGCGCGTATGCGAAGGAACGCGTACAGAGCCGCCCGGTCGATGGCTCCACGCCGCAAGCGGTGGCGATCGTCCATCACCCGGACGTGCGCCGCATGCTCGGCACGATGCGCGCGATGATCGAGTCGTCGCGCGCGCTTGCGTATGTCGCGGCCGCCCATGCGGACCATGCGCATCGACACCCGGACGGCGCGGCGCGCGCCGCACACCATGCGCTGTATGAGTTCATGGTGCCCGTCATCAAGGGTTGGAGCACGGAGATGTCGGTGGATGTCGCGAGCCTCGGCGTGCAGATTCATGGGGGCATGGGCTTCATCGAGGAGATGGGCGCTGCGCAGTTCTATCGCGACGCGCGGATACTACCGATCTACGAAGGCACGACGGCGATCCAGGGCAACGACCTCATCGGCCGTAAGACCGTACGCGATGGCGGCGCGGTCGCGCAGCGGCTGATGGGCGAGATCGGCCAGGTCGTGCAGGCGCTGAAGGCGAGTGCCGCATTCGCGGAGAACCCGGCGTTCCACGCGATGCACAAGCAGCTCGCGGCGGCCAACCAGTCGTTCGCGAACGCGGTCGCGTTCATGCTCGGGCACGCGAAAAAGGATCCGAACGCCGCATATCTGGGCGGCGTACCCTATCTGAAGCTCGTCGGCATCGTGCTGGGCGGCTGGCAGATGGCGCGCGCGTTGCTCGCGTCGCAGCGGCTGCTACACGAAGACACCGCATTCCACGGCGCGAAGATTGCCACCGCGCATCACTATGCGACGCACATCCTGCCGCAGGCTGCGGCGCTCGAAGCGGCGATCGTCAGCGCGCGCGGCGGAGAGGGCGTGCTGGCAATGACCGAGGACCAGTTCTGAGCGATGCCGGAATGAGCCAATGAAAACGGGGCCGCGCGGGCCCCGTTTTCATTCATGCGCGTGCGACGGCCGGTATGCGATGGGCCGCGCGGGCCGCTTGAAAGCACTTCGAAGAGCGCGGCCGCGCCCTGGCCACCGCCGATGCACATCGTCACGACGGCGTACTTGACACCGCGGCGCCTGACTTCGATCAGCACATGGCCGGCCGTGAAGATGCCGATGAACCCGTTCGACGAGATCGCGATTGAGGAAGCGGTGCGGTTGAAGGAAGCGGGTGTGACGACGGAAGTGATCGCCGGGTCGTGCGGCGTCACGCAATGTCAGGAAACGCTGCGTGCGGCGCTGGCGATAGGTGCGGATCGGGCTGTGCTGGTTGAAACTGCAACCGGATTGAAGCCTTTGTGAAGGACTCGAAGGTGGTCGTCGCGATCAACAACGATGAAGAAGCGCCGATATTCAGCGTCGCGGACTATGGTCTGTTAGGCGATCTGTTTTCAGTGGTGCCGGAGTTCGTGCCCGCTGTTTGACGTGGCGAGGTCCGCTGGCAGAGGCAATACAGTTGGCAGGAGAAGCTGTTGAAAAACCGGGAAAGATCGCTGCGCAAAGTCGTCGAGTCGTGGCTGGGTTCGGAGTCGGCAAAGCGTATTCGCGTGACACGCTTTAGCCATACGCGCCGCAAGCTGTGGCGCTACTTCCCGTGTTGCGCACGGTACCTCTTGGTGGCTTACATCAGCCGGAGCACGATTCTTTGGAGAAGGGCTTGCAGATCGCGTCGCGTGTCGACGACGAGGTGAATGTAAACGGTGTCGTCCCGCACCTGATAGATGATTCGATTCTTGCCGGAAAGAGCCTGTCGAAATTTGTCCTCGACGAAGCCCTCAAGCTCGGCAGGCACATGACCGCTCTCGGGAAACTGGCGAATGTGCGTGATGGTTTCCTGAATCTGCGCTGACGTCTGACGCCACGTCTCCCACCCGAATGCGCGGACAATGTAACTTCTCAATTCGTCGAGGCCGATTCGGGCGGTCGGCAGGATGCGGTACTTCAACAGCGGGGTTTGCATCAGCGGAGCTTTTCGTGTCGGTCGAGTTCGTTAAGCTCCGCAAAAAATTCGTCGCCGTCGACGTGGTCTGCACGCTCGATCTGTTTTTGGCCGATGGCCAGGATCTTCAGAAGGGCGAGTGTCTGTTGCGTGGCTTCATAGGTCCGCACATCCTGAACGACGAGTTTTGCTTCGCCGTTCTGCGTGATGATGAGCGGCTCGCCGGAGTCGGTCAGGTCTTTGACGATTTGTGCCGCTTCGCTTTTGAGGTAGCTGATTGGCTTCACGTGATCGGCGATATGCATCAGATGCTCCGTTGCAGGTCAAACAAGACCAAATATAGACCATTATCGGTCCGCAGACAACGGTAGTCGGACGGTGATGTGAAAGCCAGAAAGCGCACAGCGCAGCCCACTATTAGGGTCACAAGCTGCGCGCGGCAGGTCACGAGGTTCGCTCTTCCTTCACCGCAGGGTATCTGTCGAGGCATCATCGACACCGCCCGCGCGGCCTGGCTCGGCCACCCTCAGCATCTGCGCGAGACGTGCGCGATCGCACGCGCCTTCCCACATCGAAACGAAGATCACCGCGCAGGCGTTGCTGATCACGCTCGTCAGCGCGCGCGCCTCGGACATGAAGCGGTCGATGCCCACCAGAAGCGCCACCCCGGCGACGGGCAGATCCGGAATCACCGTGAGCGTCGCGACGAGCGCGACCAGCCCGCTGCCGGACACGCCAGCCGCGCCCTTGGAAGTGAGCAACATGACGGCGAGCATCGTCGCGATCTGCGGCGCGGAAAGCGGCACATCGCACGCCTGCGCGATGAACAGCGAGGCGAGCGTCAGATAGATCGCGGTGCCGTCCAGATTGAACGAATAGCCCGCGGGCAGCACGAGCCCCACAACGCCCTTGTCACAACCGAGCGCCTCCAGCTTCACGATCAGGCGCGGCAGTACCGGTTCCGTCGACGATGTCGCGAGGACGATGAGCAATTCCTCGCGCATGTAGCGCAAGAGACGCCAAAGCGCAAAACCGTGCAGCCGTGCGAGCGGCGCGAGCACCAGTGCAACGAACAACAGGCATGCCACGTAGAAGGACGCCATCAGCATGCCGAGCGAGCCGACCGAGCGGATGCCGAATCGGCCCACCGTAAAAGCCATCGCACCGAATGCTCCGAGCGGAGCGAGCCGCATGATCATCGCGAGGACGCGAAAGAGCACCTGGGCGACGCTGTCGATGAGCGCCAGCACTGGCCGGCCAGCCTGCGAAGACGCATTCAGCGAAAAGCCGAAGAGCAGCGATAGCAGCAATACCGGAAGCACCTCGCCCTTGTCGAAGGCGCCGAGCATCGTTTCCGGGATCACGCTCAGCCCGAACTCCACAAATCCGCTTGCCGGCGTGTGCTTCGTATATTGCGCGAGGATGCTCGAATCCAGGTGATGCACGTCGATGTGCATGGCGGCGCCGGGTCGCAGCACGAGCGCGGTGACGAGTCCGAGCGCAAGCGCAATGGCCGTCAGGAGATAGAAGAGCGCCAGCGCCTGGATGATCGTGCGTCCGATGGCCTTACCGCTCGCAAGCGACGTGATGCCCGAGACGATCGTGCAGAAGACGATAGGCGCAATCATCATCCGCACGAGCCCGACGAACGCATCGCTGAGCGGCTTGAGCAGAGCGCCTGCTGGCGGCCAGAAGTGGCCGAGCGCCATCCCGGACACCATGGCCAGCAGGACCTGCACATAGAGCAAACGAAGCGGTCTTGCCAATTTCACAATGCCTTCTTCCTTCTTGTCTTCGCTGTCGCCGTCACATTATTGCCCGCGGCATCACTGCTTGCGACGCCGGCGCGCTTCGTTTCGATGATCGCCCGGTGAAACTCCTGTGCAGCCGGTGTGAGCGGCCGTCCGCGTCGTCTTACGATTCCCACGCGTCGTTTCACCACGGGTTCGACGAGCGGCACGCTCGTGAGGACTGGGTGGTCATGTCCGGGCATTGCCATCGACGGCACCGCGGCGACGCCGAGCCCCGCTTCGATCAACCCGAGCATGGTCGTGACGTGTCGTGTCTCGCAGACGCTCGGCGCACGTGGCGCCACGGCCGAGAGCGCCTGATCGAGCAACAGGCGGTTACCGGAAGTCTTGTCCACCGAGACGTACTCGTACTCGTAAAGCTCGTTCCAGGTCACGCGCTTCTTGCGAGCGAGGGGATGGTCGCGGCGGCAGGCAGCAACAAACCGCTCCTGCAGCAGCACTTTGAACTCGATCTCGGACTCCTGGCTGCCCATAAAGCTCACGCCGAAATCAGCCTCGCCGCTGATGACGGCGCCAAGCACCTCGTTCGCGCTCGAATCGAGCAGCCTGACCCGGATGCGCGGAAACCGGCGATGATAGCTCGCGATGACGTTCGGCAGAAAGTAGTACGCCACCGAAGGCACGCACGCGATGGTCACATGACCGAGGCGGCTCGACGAAACATCGCGGATGCCGAGCAGCGCGACGTCGAGATCATCGAGCAGTTGCTCGGCGCTCGGCGCAAACACGCGGCCGACGGTGGTGAGCGTGACGCTGCGCGTAGTGCGCTCGAAGAGACGCACGCCGAGCGCTTCCTCGAGCTTGTCGATCCGACGACTCAATGCCGGCTGGGAAATGCTCACCGCCTCGGCGGCCTTTCGGAAGCTTCCCAGCTCCACCACCGCGCGAAACGCCTGCAAGTCATTCAAGTCGAAGTTAACGCCCACGGCCAGCCTCCACGTCTTGGATGCCGAGTATTTTGCATGATTTAGCCGAGCGCCCCTCCACCCAAACGACGTTCGTCTCCGCAGGCCTCGATGGGTGTGCCGCCGGCGTGAAGTGCGACGGACTGGTTTCACATAGATGGTGTTGCAAAAGTCGCCCGTGGCTCGGAATGTTCGGTATCCTGGAAGACATCGATCGACGGGACAAAACTCATCACCACGGCTAGCCCGTCTGCCGCTGCCGTCGCCGCTCGAGTCCATTGCGTAATTGGCCAGCGATAAATGCGCCGACGACCAGACAGAGATAGAGTGCGACGAGATTATGACGCCATGCATCAAGTGCGAATTGATGCGTGACCAGCTTCGGGTCGGGGGCGCGGAGTGAGGCACTCGTCGTTTCGACGGCTCGCATCATCCGGATGAAGCCTCCCGCGGACAGCAGCGGCAACAGGCCAGCTGCCGCAAGCAGCCCGAGTTTCATGCGCTGCGCCAGCGGATAGTGGCGCAACCGGAACCATAGTCCCAGACATCCATGTACCCAGCCAGGGGCGAGCAGCGCAAGTTGCAGCCCTTGCGTTCCGCTCGTTAGCAGCATGCTGACGACGTGCTCATAATCAGGCTCGAAGCCGTAGAGCGTGGAGGCCAGTCGGGTGGTCACCGCGTGGCGTATGAGCAGCAGCGGCAGGCTGAGGCCTGCCCAAAGGCGGATCCATTCGGCGGCCGGCAATACCCAGTGGCGGCGGCGGTATATCGTGTGCAACGCGAGGGAAAAATGCAGCGAAGCCGCGCCGTACAGCGCGATGGTTCCAGGCGTGCTGCGCCAGAGTCGCAGCGCCACCAGAAGACCGCGCCCGGCGAGTTCCAGCGACCAGATGCCAAGGGCATGATTGGTGAGGTGCAAAAAGAGGTAGGTTAGCAGCACCACGCCCGAGCCGAACTGAAGCCGGCGCAGGACGGCTTGCAGCGAAGCTTCGGACGGCCAAAAGGGCGGAATGATCGCCGAGCCTTTCATTTCGGGTTCCGGTGCGTGTTGCGCGACGAGTGTCTCGCAGGGGCAGACATCGTGTCCGTTGACCCCACATGCGCGCTACGGCGCCAGCGTCGTCGGCCGGGCTGGCTGGCTGCCGCTGACGGGCGCGGCGTGCCGTCACTTTGGTTCACGGCGGACTGAGACAGCGCTTCGGCGAATCGCTGCAACGCCGACATTGAACCGCACACGCTCTGGTATTCCTCACGGCCGATCCTGCCATCGAGGATGACTGTCAATCCCGATGCTCGGGCCATGTCGATGATGTTCATTTCGCTTCTCCAAATCGTGTCTCCTGCCTGCAAGACGTTGCATAGGCATCAGTTATTCCCTGACGCGTTCGAGGCAGATGAGACCAGGCAAGGTAGCGGGGCGGCGTTCTTCACGAGCAGATGAGGCCAGAGAAGCGCTGAAAGGAAAAAGCAGGCGATCAAACGCCGGACGTGGGAATCGGGATCAGGGAATAAATCGAACGACGTGGTGGTTTAGCGCTTGAACCCACGCGGGGTAGTCCACTTGATTGACGGGTGGTCTACCTCTTGAACCCCAGTCGAGAGGACATCATGTCATCTGATATTCCTTCCAATCCATCGCGCCGCAATGCATTGAGATGCCTCGCCTACGGTGGCGCAGGCACCCTGTTCATGCTGGCCGGCGGCGTTCTCACACCAATGGAGCTAGCCTCCGCCGCCAGCATGATCGACAAGTCGGCGGCCTCGGGCGTCCCATTGTTCCTGCAGATCAGCGACACGCACATCGGGTTCAACAAGGAAGCCAATCCGGATGTCGCGGGTACGCTCAAGCAGACGATCGACTTCGTCAACGCAATGCCGGTCAAGCCCGCGCTGACGATTCACACGGGCGATATCACGCATCTGTCGAAAGCATCGGAGTTCGATCTCGCGGCCCAATTGCTGTCGGGACTGAAGATCACCGAATTGCACACTGTGCCCGGAGAGCATGACGTGACAGACGGGCCAGGAACGGAATACTTCAAGCGCTTCGGCGCTGCGTCGGACAACAAGGGGTACTACAGCTTTGACCACAACGGTGTGCACTTCGTTGGACTCGTCAATGTGATGCATTTCAAGCCCAACGGCCTTGGAGGCCTTGGCGACGAGCAGCTCGAATGGCTGGAAAACGATCTGAAGGGGCGCTCGTCGAGCACGCCGATCGTCGTCTTTGCACACATGCCAATGTGGACCATTTACGAACCATGGGGATGGGGCACCGGCGATGCGGGCAGAGCGATGGACTATCTGAAACGGTTCGGCTCGGTCAGCGTCCTGAATGGACACATCCATCAGATCGTGTCCAAGGTGGAAGGGAATATTACTTTCCATACCGCACGATCGACCGCCTATCCGCAGCCGACGGCCGGTAATGGCCCAGGACCGATGCCGCTGACGGTTCCCAGCGATCAGCTCACAAAGATGCTTGGTGTCACCAGCATCAAGGTCTCGCAGCATCCGCTCAAGGCAACGCTTTCCGATAAGACGCTCGTTTGATCCCAGACGTCATTCACTTACAACGGATTCACATCATGCTATCCAGTCTCTTCAATCGCACGTTTGTGACCTCCATCGGCAGAGCAATTCTCATTGCGGCGTTGGCGTCGGGGTTCATGACTGCGCAAGCGCAGGACGCCGATTCGGTCGTGATCAAGAATTTCATGTTTTCGCCGATGTCGCTCACGGTCAAAGCAGGCTCGACCGTGACCTGGAAAAATCTCGACGGTGAACCGCATACGGTGGTCAACGATGCCGGCATCTTCCATTCCGCCGCGCTCGATGAAAACGACACGTATCAGTTCAAGTTCGACAAACCGGGTGTCTATAAGGTCTTTTGCGGCATACACCCGAACATGAAGGCGACCATCACGGTGCAGTAGGGAGTGAAGGAAGTGTGTGTGGCCCGGAGGCGTCCGGGCTATCTGCATTCATTCGACAATCCAATGTCAAAGCCAGGCTCAAATGTCGTAGCGCTGGCTATTTGCAGATGTCGCGTTCTTGACCCCCGGTTTGGGACTCGTCCGATTACTGAATAAGCCGACGAGCGTAGCGATGTCTCCGTTACATTGATCCGACTCGGCGCAACGTGGGCCGGGTCCGGTAGCTGCGTTTCAATGCCTTCCAGGCAGGTTTCAGTTTCAGCGCGGCGCGATTACAAATGATTGACAGGGCACTGAGCCGCATTGGCATCACGATGCGAAGCGCAACCTGAGTGCTAGTCGGTTTCCCGTCGATGATTGGCAAAGAAAGCATGGTCGTGGAGCGCAATCCATTTTCTCGCGGCGCTCACGAAGGTGTGCAACTGGATCGACTGTTAAATGTACCGGTACTGATTGTAAGAACGACAGCGGAACGGCTTCAGAAACGCGTAAAACGAAAACGTCGCAGGCGCGTGGTTGCCGTGAGACTGCACCTGAGCACTGCACACTTTCGAACGCCTTCATACCGCGCTTGAAGTCTTGTCACGCCTGGCGCTGGCATCGCATTTGCACAACTAGCCCGGCAAAGCAGTCAGACTTCAGCGGATGGCGTGTGCTTCCATGGCGCAAGCGTTCAGTCAGTCAACGGTTCTTGCCATCAAGCTGTTTTCCATGGCGGCGTTTCTGTGTGTGGTTGCCGCCATCACCGCTGCGCGCTGGTACGCTGAACCCGACGCCAAGACGGGAGAGCCTGTCGAGCAGCCGATCCCTTTCAGCCATAAGCATCACGTCGGCGATGACGGTATCGACTGCCGTTATTGCCATACATCGGTTGAAAAGTCCGCGTTCGCTGGCATGCCATCCACCCAGATCTGTCTGACTTGTCATTCGCAGTTGTTCACCGATTCGCCGGTACTCGCCCCCTTGCATGCCAGTATGGACACCAATACGCCTGTTCGCTGGAATCGCGTGCATGACCTGCCGGATTTTGTGTATTTCGATCACAGCATTCATGTCAACAAGGGCGTCGCGTGTATCGAGTGCCACGGCCGGATCGACGAAATGCCGCTGACAGCGCGCGTGGCCTCGCTCGACATGCAGTGGTGTCTGCAGTGTCATCGCAATGCGCCGCGGCACATCCGGCCACTCGCCGACGTGTTCACAATGAGTGACGCCCGGCCGTTGTCGCAGCAGGAGATCGGGCAGTTGAATCGGCTCTTTCATCTGCAGGACACGCGGCGGCTAACCGATTGCTCGACCTGTCATCGTTAAGCCCATGCGCCATCGTCCTTTCATTCCGATCGTGTCGGCCAGCGACGAGGCGACGAGTCCTGAGCGCCGAGCCTTCCTCAAGATCATGGCGGCCTCGCTCGCGATGGCTGGCGCGAGTTGCAGCGGACCGCCGCAGGAAGAGATCGTGCCGTATGTGCGAATGCCGGAAATGATGGTGCCCGGCAAGCCGCTGTATTACGCGACCAGCTTCATCCACGGCGGTTACGCGCAAGGCGTGCTGGTAGAAAGCGAGATGGGGCGCCCGACGAAAGTGGAAGGCAACCCCGGGCATCCCGCGAGTCTCGGCGCAACGGGCATCTTCGCGCAGGCGTCGGTGCTGCAGCTTTGGGACCCTGATCGTTCGCAGACGGTGCAGCGCGGCGACACGCTGTCGACGTGGGAGGCGTTCAAGCCAGCCTTGCTGTCGCAACGCACGCAATGGGAAGCGAATGGCGGGGCAGGTCTTCGCATCTTGACGGGGACCACCACGTCGCCGACGTTGGCCGACCAGATCGCCGGCTTGGTGACGCGTTATCCGCAGGCGCGCTGGCATTGTCATGATCCGCTGCACGACGACGCCGGCTTCGATGCGGCGAAGCTCGCGTTCGGGGCGCCTGCCGACATGCTGTACCGCTTCGATCGTGCTGCCGTCATCGTCAGCGTCGACGCCGACCCCTTCGTCGACTGGCCCGGAGGCATACGTTACGCACGCGATTTCCTGCACAACCGACGTAACGATTCACCGCAATTCGACAAACGGCTCTATGCGCTCGAAGCGAGCCCGCAATTGCTTGGCGCACTGGCTGACAATCGCCTTTCGCTGCCTCCGCACGAGATCGAAAGGACGATATGGCGAATCGCTTCCCGACTCGGTATCGCCAGTGGTGACCTGTCCGCCATTCCGCCTGCGGCTGACCAGCGGGCCGCCAAGTGGGAAGAGGTGCTGGCAAAGCGGCTGCTCGCGCATCGCGGCCGGTCGGTTATCGTGGCGGGTGGCAGCATCTCGCCACGCACGCGGGCGCTAGCGCATCGGATGAACGAGCACTTGGGCAATCTCGGCGAAACGATTGTGCCGATCGCACCCGTCGAGGCACAGCCTCAAAACCACGCCGAGTCGCTTGCCACACTCGTCAACGACATTCACTCGGGCGCGGTGACTTCGCTAGTGATGCTTGACGTCAATCCCGTCTACGATGCGCCGCCGGATATCGATTTCGAGGGCGCCCTGACCAAGCTGCCGTTCTCCGTGCACCTCGGCCTTTACCGCGATGAAACGGCGCATGCCGCCACGTGGCACTTGCCAGCCACGCATGGGTTCGAGCAATGGAGCGATGGCCGCGCATTCGACGGCACGGCTTCCATCGTGCAGCCCGTCATTGCGCCGCTTTACCGCGGCCATTCGGCGCATGAGTTGTTGGCTCTCTTGACCGACGGCGACGAGCAAGCCGGATACGCTTTGGTTCGCCGTCACTGGCAGAGCAAGCAACAAGAAGGGAACTTCGAACCCTTTTGGCAGGCGGCACTAAGGCAAGGCCTGATTGCCGGCAGCGCCAGCCCGCCCGTCACGCTGAGCCCTCTGCCCGAGTTGCCGCCACAGCCAGATTTCAACGGGCCCGCGCTTCGCGCGTTGTTTGTCGCCGATCCGTCGGTTCGTGGCGGCGAATTCGCCAACAACAGCTGGCTGCAGGAACTGCCGCGTCCGTTCAGCACGATGACGTGGGACAACGCGGCATTGCTCGGCGAACGCACCGCGCAGGACTTAGGCGTGCGCAGTGGCGACGTGCTGCGCTTGTCGCTCGAACATGAACCGGACCGCGTGATCGAGGCACCCGTATGGGTATGGTCCGCTCACACGGAAGGCGCGATCACGCTGCCGCTCGGTTACGGCAGGTGGGCCGCCGGTCATGTCGGCAATGGCGTGGGCTTCGATGCATACCGCCTTAGGGTCTTGCGAGGCCCGCACGCGTTAAAGGCGGAAAAGACTGGACGCCAGGTTGCGTTCGCCACCACGCAGAACCATCAGCAGATGGAAGGGCGCGAGATCGTGCGAATGGCGACGCTCGACGAATATCGCCGAAACGCACACTTCGCCAATGACGAACCGCGCAAGCGCACGCCAGAGATGTCAATGTATCCCGAGTGGCAATACAAGGATTACAAATGGGGCATGGCGATCGACCTCAACGCCTGTATCGGCTGTCGCGCCTGCACGATTGCCTGTCAGGCCGAGAACAACATCCCCGTGGTCGGCAAAGAAGAGGTCGCGCGCGGACGCGAAATGCACTGGATTCGCGTCGACCGCTATGACGTCGGGCCGGCTTCCCGTTCGCGCAGCGCCTTCCAGCCCGTACCTTGCATGCATTGCGAAACAGCGCCTTGCGAGGAAGTGTGCCCGGTCGGTGCCACGGTGCACGACAGCGAAGGCCTCAATGTGCAGGTCTATAACCGTTGTGTGGGTACGCGTTTCTGTTCGAACAACTGTCCTTATAAAGTACGGCGCTTCAACTTCCTGCAGTACTCGAATACGGCAATCGACCGCCCGAGGCCCGCCTTCAACCCCGAAGTGACAGTGCGGCGCAGGGGCGTCATGGAGAAATGCACATACTGTCTGCAGCGCATCACGCGGGGGCGCATCGAGGCAGAAAAGCTCGGACGTCGTTTGCGCGACGGCGAGGTCGTGACCGCGTGCCAGGCAGTATGCCCAACGGAAGCGATCGCTTTTGGCGACCTCAACGATCCGACGAGCAACGTCAATCGAGCCAAAGCGTCGTCATTGGACTACGCGTTGCTGGCCGAACTGAACACGCGGCCACGCACCACCTATGCGGCGCTCGTCCTGAATCCCGATGACGAATTGGAGCAGGCATGAACCCGGCCTCAGAGCAGCCGCCCGTCTCGAAAGATAGCGAGGTTTTGCGTGCTGGGTGGGGCTACGCGAGCGTCAGCGACAAGATCGCCAACCTGGTGCTCAAGCGTCGCGTCCACTGGGGTTGGCTAGCCGCGTTTCTGGCGACGTTCGCCGGTACGCTGATGTTCTTCGGCGCGATCACATGGCTGTTCATCGTCGGTGTCGGCATCTGGGGTGTCAACATTCCGGTGGCGTGGGGATTTGCCATCGGCAACTTCGTCTGGTGGATCGGGATTGGTCATGCCGGCACCTTCATCTCGGCTTTCCTGCTGCTGCTGCGACAAAAGTGGCGCACGTCGATCAACCGCTTCGCGGAGGCGATGACGCTGTTCGCGGCCAGTATCGCGGGGCTCTTTCCCATATTGCACCTTGGACGGCCGTGGTTTTTCTACTGGCTCATCCCCTATCCCAACGTGATGAATGTATGGCCGCAATGGCGTAGCCCTTTGGTGTGGGACATCTTCGCCATCGGTACTTATCTGATCGTGTCACTGGTCTTCTGGTATGTCGGACTGATTCCCGATCTGGGCACGCTGCGTGACCGGGCGTGCGCTTCCGGCAGGCGCTTCGCGACGTTTGCCTATGGCCTGCTCGCACTAGGCTGGCGTGGCGAGGCACGGCATTGGGCCCGTTATGAGAGTGCATATCTGTTGCTGGCGGGGCTCGCAACGCCGCTCGTGATTTCGGTGCATTCGGTGGTCTCGCTGGACTTCGCGATAGGCAACACGCCCGGCTACCACTCCACCATCTTCCCGCCATATTTTGTGGCCGGCGCACTGTTCTCCGGCTTTGCGATGGTACTTACGCTCGCGATTCCACTGCGCCATTTTTTCGGGCTTGAGGATTTCATCACGCAACGCCATCTGGCGAACGCAGCGAAAGTGATGCTGGCCACCAGCTTGATCGTCGTCTATGGCTACGGATCGGAGATTTTTACGGCCTTTTACGGCGGCGATCCTTTCGAGCAATACATGACGACCAATCGTTGGTTTGGTCCCTATTCGCCCGTCTACTGGTCAATGATGTTTTGCAATGTCGCGGTGCCGCAGCTTCTATGGTTCCGTCGCGTGCGCCATAGCGTGTTGACCCTGTTTGCGATCAGCCTTGTGATCAACGTCGGTATGTGGATGGAGCGATTTCTGATCGTAGTCTCCAGTCTGCATCGCGACTTCATGCCTTCGGCCTGGGGACTGTTTGTGCCGACGGTCTGGGACTGGTTGACCCTGTTCGGATCCATTGCCTTTTTCGCCTGGCTGTTTCTGCTGTTCATCCGCTTTCTACCGGTCATTTCGATCGCCGAGATGCGCGAACTCGTCCATGAAAGCGCGGAGGGAAAAGCATGAGCAACAGCATCTACGGACTGCTCGCGGAATTCCGTACCAGCGAAGCTTTGCTCGAAGCGGCCAGGTGCGCGCGAGAAGATGGCTTTCGCTACATCGAGGCCTATTCCCCATACGCGGTGGAAGGCATTGCCGAGGCGGTGGGCTTCAGCACGAGCAAGGTGCCGCTCATCACGCTGATCGGGGGTATCGTGGGCGCGGTGAGTGGCTATTTTCTGCAATGGTATTCGGCGGTAATCGACTATCCGATCAACGTGGGTGGACGACCTTTGCACAGCTGGCCTTCGTTCATCGTGCCGACATTCGAGCTTACGATCCTGGGCGCTGCGCTCGCGGCGGTGTTCGGCATGCTGGTGGCCAATGGCTTGCCGCGTCTGACCCATCCGATTTTCAATGCGCCTGATTTCGAACAAGCCACCCGCAACCGGTTTTTTCTGTGCCTGACGGCGCGCGACCCGCGTTTCGATATCGAGCGCAGCAGACGCTTTCTGGAAGGTTTGCAACCGATGTCGGTAGTCGAGGTGCCGCGATGAAACAGCTGGCGGGGATCTTGTTGTCCTGCTGTGTGGCCGCCTCGCTGAGCGGATGCGAGAAGGCCAGGCAGGATATGTACGACCAGCCCAAATACAAGCCGCTTTCGCGAAGCGAGCTATTCCCTGACGGCAATTCATCGCGGCCGTTGCCGCCAGATAGCATGCCTTACTCGAAGGGACCGTTCGCCGGCACGTCGAGCGGTCGCAAGGGCACCGATGCGGTGAGCAAAGACATTGCGGCCGGGACTGCGCAATCGAATCCGTATCCGGTGACGATGCAGCTTTTATTGCGTGGCAGACAGCGATTTGAAATCTATTGCATGCCTTGTCATAGCGCGGTCGGTGACGGCGACGGTTTCATCGCTCGACGGGGTTTTCCTCATCCGCCGTCGTATCACGATGAACGCCTCCGTCAGGCGCCCGACCGGCATTTCTTCGACGTCGTCACCAACGGCTATGGCGTGATGTACCCGTACGCCGACCGGGTAGAGGCGCCGGATCGCTGGGCCATCGTCGCGTATATCCGCGCGTTGCAGTTGAGCCAGCATGCCGACGTAACAAAGCTGCCCCCCGAGGTACTCGAGCACCTGAAGGCGACGAAGTCTGGAGGCACTACCCAATGAACCGGTATCTGCCGCTGGTTGCCCTCGCCCTCATTGTCGCCATCTGTATCGGGGCGTGGTCAATTGCGCCCAAGGCGTTGCTTGGCGCGTATCTGGCGACCTGGTGGTTCTGCTGCGGGCTCGTGATGGGCGGGCTCGCGAACGTGTGGGTCCACAATCTGACGGGCGGACGATGGGGCGAGGTGATTCGCGAGCCGTTGCTCGGACTGTCGCGCGTGGTGTGGATTCTGGCCTTGCTTTTCTTGCCGGTGCTGGTCGGCATGCACGATCTGTACTCGTGGGTGCCGCGAGCATCCGCCGGTGCTCAGCGCTGGACCGATGAACTGCCGCCACACAGTGCCTGGTTCAAGAATATCTGGCTGACGCCATGGTTTTTTGTTGTGCGCAGCGTCCTCTATCTGGTTGTCTGGACGTTACTCGCATCGCTTTCAAGGAGCCCGTCGCTGCGGCGCTCCGCGCGCTTTTCAGCTGGGGCGCTGATCGTCTACGGCTTGACGGTAAGCCTTGCGGCCGTCGACTGGGTGATGTCGCTGATGCCGATCTGGTTCTCGAGCGTGTTCGGCATGCTGGCAGGTTTGAGCCAGGCGCTCGCCGGCATGGCGCTCGCGGCGGTGATAGCGACGCGCATGCGTCCTTTGCCGCCGCCCATCATCTTTCGCGACCTCGGCAACCTGCTGCTGATGTACGTCATGACATGGGCTTATCTTGCGTTTACCCAATTCCTGATTATCTGGGCCGAGAACCTGCCGCATGAAATCGCGTGGTACATCCCGCGCACGGAGCATGGCTGGCTTTACGTCGCCTGGTTGCTGGCGGTGTTTCATTTCTTTGCTCCACTCTTGATCCTGCTGTTTCGCAATGCCAAGGAGGCGCCCGCGCTGCTTGGAGCGCTGGCTGCCGGGTTGCTTGCCGCTCATCAGCTCGACGTTTGGTGGACGATCTTTCCGTCTCTGCCGGTTGGCGGGTTGCAGTGGCTATGGAGCGTGCCGCTCATGATCATCGCTTTTCTGATCGCCGGCTATGTGGCGATAGGAAAGGGTTCGGGCACTGCCACGGCCGCCGCCGCGGGGGCTGACTATGTCTGAGCAGCGATCTGAAGCATCGAATGCACCCAACCAGGTGAGCGTCCGTGGCGTGGTGTGGGGCGGCGCGGCGATTGCAATCAGCATTGTGCTTGTGGTGGTGGCAGCATGGTTGCTTTGGCAATGGTGGGGAGCGCCGTCCGGTGCGCCGCCCCACGGCGCGCGCAATGCGGGGAGTGTGACGCAAGTGCCGCCGCCCGCGTTGCAAGGTTCCCCGCGGCAGGAGCGCGCGCATTATCAGGCCGAAAAGCGCAAATTGCTGGAATCGTGGCAATGGATAGACCAGCAACATGGTATCGCGCGTATTCCGATCGAAGAGGCGATGCGCATCATGGCAAGTCAGAACCAAAACCAAAACCAAAACCAAAGCCAAGCCCAAAGCGAAAGTGGAGGCCAAAGCAAGGGTCAAAGCCAAAACCAAAGCTTCGAACCGGCCGATGTGCGCGAGGAGTCCCGATAATGCATCTGCATGGATCGCGATGTACGGGTGGTGAGTCCAGCGCCAGGCGCCGTGTCGGCTCCGTCGTCGCTCGAAGCAGGCGGTGCCGATGGCTACTGCTCCTCGCTCTCGCATGCGTGATCGGCGTGACGCAAGAACGGCCGGCGCGCGCGCAGGCGCTTACGGTTCCTCCGCCGGATCAGACCCGATACGTGCAACGGCTCAACGCGACACTGCCTTTATCCAGCACTTTCACCGACGATAAGGGGCGTCCCACGCGCCTCGGCGCGTACTTTGGCAATCGTCCGGTGGTGTTGGTGCTGGGGTATTTCCATTGCCCCAATCTGTGCAGCACGCTGATGGATGGCGTGCTCGAGAGCCTGGCCGCAATAGACCTGCCGCCGCACGCCTATCGCGTGTTGGGCGTGAGCATTGACCCATCGGAGACGCCCGAGCTGGCCGCCCGCAAAAAGGCTTCTTATGCGCCTGTGCTTGCCAACAGCGGTGTGCAGCTGACTTTACTGACGGGAGCGAAGCCGCAAGTCGAAACACTGGCACACAGCGTCGGTTTCGAATACGTCTATGACCGGGAATTGCAGCAATACAGGCATCCGGCAGGTTTCGTCGTTGCTACACCTGATGGCCGCATTTCGCACTACTTTATGGGCGTTCGCTTCGATCCGCGTGATGTTCGGCTCGCGCTGATCGATGCTTCATCACAACGCATCGGCTCGCCGGTCGATCAGTTGCTTTTGCTGTGCTCGCATTACGACCCGGTGACAGGCCGTTACAGCGCGCAAGTCATGACGGGCGTGCGCGCGTTGTCTCTGACGGTGGTGGCGGCGCTCGGCATCTGGCTGTGGCGTGCGGCGAGAGGCAGAAGGGGCGCGGCATGAATCCCTCCTTTCACCTGTTTCCACCCAGCGCGACAACGGCAAGCGGTCGCTACGATGCACTCTTTGCCGCACAGATCGTTGTATTGCTCACGGTTGCTCTTATCATCGCGATCCTGATTGTGGTCTTTTCGGTTCATTACCGCGCGGGATCGAAGGCCGATCGCAGCAACGCGCCGACGTCCGCCCGCGCGGTCGAAATCGCCTGGACCGTGACGCCGCTCGTGCTTTTTATCGCTACATTTGTCTGGGCGGCCTATGACTTCACGCGACTCTATCGCGTGCCGCCCGATGCAATGCCCGTGTTCGTGGTCGCCAAGCAGTGGATGTGGAAACTGGAGCATGCGAACGGCAAGCGAGAGATCGACGAACTGCACGTGCCGGTCAACAGGCCAGTGCGTGTCGTAATGACTTCGCAGGACGTAATTCACAGCTTTTATGTGCCCGCGTTTCGGATCAAACAGGACGTGGTGCCGGGACGGTACACGACCGTCTGGTTCACCGCGACTGAAACTGGCGAATTCCATCTTCATTGCGCCGAGTACTGCGGCACTGACCACGCCGCCATGGGCGGGCGCATCATCGTGATGCAGCCGGGCGAGTTCGCCGCCTGGCTGGCGCGCGGCAATAGCCAGCCTGGAATTGCCGCGCGCGGCTTCGAGCTGTACCGGCGTTATGGCTGCAGCGGATGCCATGAGGCGCAATCCTCTGTTCATGCGCCCGACTTGCATGGCTTGCTGGGGCGAGACGTACATCTGTCGGATGGCCGGTCGCTGATTGCCGACGAAGCGTACATCCGCGATTCCATTCTGCTGCCGCGCAAAGATGTCGTGGCCGGTTACGAGCCGATCATGCCATCGTTCGCTGGACAGATCGGCGAGGAAGACTTGCTGGCGATCATCGAATACATCCGTTCCACCGGAGGCGACCATGCACGCGCGAGTCAGTGAAGCCGACATGTCGGATTATCTGGAAGGCTCGACGCTGAAGTCGTGGCTGACCACTCACGATCACAAACGCATCGGCTGGCTTTACATGATCTCGATCACGGGATTTTTCTTCGTCGGCGGTGCGGCTGCGGCCCTTATGCGGCTGAATCTCGTCACGCCGCAAGGCCTGCTGGTTTCCGCCGACACCTACAACCGGTTGTTTACCGCGCATGGCGTGATCATGGTGTGGATGTTCCTGATCCCGTCCATTCCTTCCGCGCTCGGCAACTTTCTGATGCCAATGATGATAGGCGCGCGCGATCTTGCCTTCCCGCGTCTGAATCTGCTGAGCTGGTACATATTCGTGGTCGGCGGAGTACTTACGCTGGGCGCACTCTACGCGGGTGGAGTGGATACGGGATGGACCTTCTATACGCCGTTTTCTACGATGTTCTCGCACAGCAACGTGATCATCGCGGTGGCTGGTGTGTTCATTGTCGGTTTTTCGTCCATCCTGACCGGCCTGAATTTCATTGTCACCGTGCACACGATGCGCGCGCCGGGCATGACGTGGTTTCGCCTGCCGCTTTTCGTTTGGGCAAACTATGCGACCTCGATCATTCTCGTGCTGGCCACGCCGGTGCTGGCGATGACGCTCGCGTTGCTCGTCGCTGAACGGCTGCTGCACGTCGGCATCTTCGATCCGGCGCTGGGCGGCGATCCACTTCTTTTTCAGCACCTTTTCTGGTTTTATTCGCATCCGGCTGTCTACATCATGGTGCTCCCGGCGATGGGCGTGGCGAGTGAGATCATTCCGTGTTTCGCGCGCAAGCGCGTTTTCGGCTACCGCTTCATGGCTTATGCGATCCTTGGCATCGCATCGATCGGCTTTCTCGTCTGGGGCCACCACATGTTCGTGTCGGGCCAGTCGATGTACGCGAGCATGGTGTTCTCGCTGCTTTCCTTTCTGGTTGCCATTCCGTCGGCAATCAAGGTCTTCAATTGGACCGCAACGCTCTATAAAGGCCGCATTACGTTTTCCGCACCTATGCTCTATGCGCTCGGCTTCGTTGGCCTTTTCACCATCGGTGGGCTTGCGGGGTTGACGCTGGCCTCGCTGGCATTGGATGTACATTTAACCGACACTTACTATGTCATTGCGCATTTTCACTACATCATGGTCGGCGGCACCGTGATGGCTTACCTGGGCGGTGTCCACTTCTGGTGGCCAAAGATGACGGGACGCATGTACCCCGAAACGTTGGGCCGCGTGGCCGCTCTGATAATATTTTTCGGCTTCAATCTGACCTTCTTCCCGCAGTATCTGCTCGGCTTCGAAGGCATGCCGCGCCGTTACCACGCGTATCCGCCGGAGTTTCAGGTGTTGAACGTCCTGTCGTCGGCCGGTGCCTCAATTCTCGCAGTCGGCTACCTGCTGCCGTTCTGCTATCTGATATGGTCGCTGTTCTATGGCAAGCGTGCGGGCCCTAACCCATGGCGTGCCACCGGCCTCGAATGGCAGACTTCTTCACCGCCGCCGAAGCATAACTTCGAACACACACCCGTCGTTCGGCGAGACGCGTACCAGTACGATCCCGAAACGGGAGAAGAGGCGCCGCAATGACAGATCACGCCGAACAGTTCAATAGCGCCGCTCAACAAGAAGAAGCGTCGATGCTGGGCATGTGGACTTTTCTTGCGACCGAGGTGATGTTCTTCGGCCCGCTCTTCTTCGGTTACCTCTACGGACGCTCACATTTTCCAGAAGGCTTTGCCGCTGCGAGCCGCTACACCGATGTCACGCTCGGCACAATCAACACAGCCGTACTGCTAACGAGCAGCTTACTGATGGCGATCGCCGTGCAGGCACGAAAAGTCGGCGCCGTGCGGCTCGCCGCGCGCATGCTGTTTTTCACGGCCGCTCTTGGCATCGTCTTCCTTGTCATCAAGGGCACTGAGTATTGGAAAGAATGGCATGAGCGCCTGGTGCCCGCGGCGGGATTCGCTTTCCCCGAGCCACGCCATGCCGACGCCGCGCAATTGTTCTTTTTCCTCTATTTCGGCATGACGGGGCTTCATGCACTGCATCTGATCATTGGCGTTGTCATGGTCGTTGGCTTTGCACTCGCCCTCGCGCGCGCTGAGCGCGAGCTTGCGAAGCCTGAGCGCATCGAAGTGGTTGGTCTTTACTGGCATTTCGTCGACATTGTATGGATTTTTCTTTATCCCTTGCTGTACCTCGTCAGCAGGAGTAGCGGATGAATTCGAATGAGGGACACCGGTACAAGGACGATGTCAAGATATGGGTCGCGCTTGTGGCATTGCTGCTACTCACGTTCGGCAGTTCGTACCTGAAGCTGGGCGCGTGGAATAGTGTGCTCAATCTTTTTATTGCCGTGGCAAAAGCGCTACTTGTGGCGATCTATTTCATGAACTTGCGCCGGGCTTCCCCAATTTTGCGCATCGCCTCGGTCACTGCATTACTCATGCTGGCTGTGCTTTTTGGCTTGAGCGGCACGGACTATTCGACGCGAACTGTCCGCGGCACTTCGTGGCAGGCGCCGACGGGGCCGCAAGACGCCGGGGCGGCTGGGTCGTAGGTCTGTCATCGGCCCGACGGCTTCTCGACGCCTTGCGAGCTGCGGTACGATGACATAGTCGACGTCTTTCGTCTCGGCGACGAGCAAAGGTCTGTTGCAGCCTCTGCCTCGTGGGAACGCTTATACCTGCGCTGCTGCGCGGCACAGACGCGCCGCTTCCGATGCCAGGGTGTCGAGCATGGCCTCGTATGACGTGGCAAGTGAGCGCGCCAGGCGTCTCAAGACTTCGGACTCGGCACAAAAATTGGGTCGACGGCTTGCTCTGGAAGAAAATTGCTCGGTTATGAGCGACTGCCGATGGTCGCGCGAATCGGGAATTCAGTCGGGGATAAGCCGGGTTCGATTTTCATTTGTGCCGCTTTGCGCATAGGTGATAAGCGTAAGAGGCGAAGGGCCGGCAGTCTTTGATGGAAAAACATATTGGCAAGCAATCGCTGTTGCCAGTGCCGACGCCTTCCGTACCTACCGTCGTCACGCGAAGCGCAGAAGTGCTGGCACCGACCACCATTTGCACATCTAGCGTGCGGCGCACGTGGCAATCGCCCGCCGAAGCGCCTGGTGGTTCCGCCGAGGAAATGAAGTCATTGCGCACTGCGTTATCGGCGCGCGAGCAGGATCGCGCGCTGTTCGCGTCGCTCAATGAAAGCCACGCGTGTCATCAAGTATTTGGTTTTCCCTTGTCGGCGCTCAGGCGATCTCTCAAATCACGCTGCATAACACGCGGCAAAAGGTTGTTCAGGATTCCTGCCGTAAGACGGCGCGCCCAGCGCTTTCGGAAGCGGAGATCGACTGCGAGCCGCCCGTCGTCGGAGCGCGCGACGCACGCCGATGACCCGCCTCGGCCGCCCGTCACGGTGCCAGTGGACAAATACAACGTTTGGCTGTCTCGTCCCGATAGTTGCCGAGCAGCGTCAACTGCGGCGGACGCAATGTTGCCGTTTGCTTCATTGGTGTCGATGGTCGCGGTTCGCTGTCACGACGCATCGTATACGTAAGCGCCGATGTGAAGAAGACTCGCTGCGGGGAGCACGATGTTGCATCTGGAACATCAATCAAGCGTCTTCAATCATGGCGTCCCAAAGATGATCGGTGATAATCTTGCGTGGTGCTTCGCAGTTATCCGGCGGCAAAGGCTGAAATCCCCGAACTGAGCTTCACGACGAGGCGAGCACACGACCGCTTCGCTGCAGCGTTGTTATGACGATTGTGCAGCAGAACATCGAGTTCGGCGCCGTGCTATCAACTGCGCTCCACAACAGATATGGCTCGCCGCGCAGTGTCACGAACACCCGTCCAGATTTCGAGGGCTACCCATCCTGCGACGAGCCGCCTTGACGTGACATGAAAGACCGCGTCAAACGTGTTGCACCAGCGACGGATGGTTTCGTAACTGGCGGCAACCCGCTCGAACAGTCATGACGGCGGTATAGCTTGTTGAAGACTCCGCATTGTCGACCCATGAGAATGACCAAATTTTCATAATCGTTCAGACGATTATTAGGGAGGAGATTGATTTTGTTAGTCACGAATTCAGCGGACAAATCGCAACCGCTAACATGTGCTAGCGACGTATAGCTGACAGGGTATGCAGAATCGGCGACTATTTGTGCGCCGTTTCGCACAGGGAGACGCGATGTGTGATTTCGAGGATCAAATAGGGAAGAATTCAAAAGCGAACGCACATGTCATCGTCTCGTTTTTGTCGGCATTTAACCGTGCCGACGCCGACGGCATGGGCGCATTATTCAGGGACGATGCGCTCGTCAACGATCAGCTTCGGAATTTCTGGGGACGATCCGCGATTCATGCGTGGATCGCATCCGAAGTCATTGCAGACAACTTGCGGATCGAGGTGCTGCACACCTTCGAGCACTATTGTGTAACGACGATAGTCGGGGCCATTACCGGGACGTTCGACACTAAGGGCTTGCCAAGCCCGCTCATTTTGAATCTGCACTTTTCGATATTCGACGATCGGATAGCGAGGCTTTTTATTTTACTGGACCGGAAAGTCAATACCTCCGCGGATCTGCGCATTCGCGGGCCGAAAATCGTCTGATGAATCCTTGTTGAAAGTGGCGAAGACCAACTGAGTCCGATTCTAAGTGTCATCTATTGAATCACAGAGAGGCCAAGATTTTGAGCGAGACGTTACGTGGTCGCCAGCTTGTCGAAATACCAAACGAAGATATTGCACCAACGAGCTTTTCGTTTGGTCCCTTTTTCCTCTTTCCGGATGCGAGACGCCTTACGTGTCGGGGGCAGCAGGTAAAGATCGGTAGCCGTGCACTCGACATTCTTATTGCGCTTGTACGTGACGCAGGTTTGGTTCTGAGTGCGCGCGATCTGCTGGCGCGAGTGTGGCCCGATACCGTCGTCGAAGCAGGGAGTCTTCGCTTTCATGTCGTCGCATTGCGTAAGGCAATGTCGGATGTCGATCCAGGCGTTACGTATGTGATGAATGTGCCCGGGCGGGGCTATACATTCGTGGCTGTCGTTGCTTCGCGTAGTGAGGCAATCGGGCTGGACCTCGAGCGCAAGACCGCTTTAGTGCCGTGGGGTGGTCAACCAGGACTCCATCATTCCGACACCGCCACGATAGTCGGCCGCAAGCACGAAATAGAGCAGGTCATCAGGCAACTTGCGTGTCGCCGGTTCGTCAGCATTATTGGGGCGGGCGGAATCGGCAAGACAACGGTCGCCAATGCCGTGGTCCGCAAGCTGGCGGATGATTTCGGCGGCAGGGTGGTGTCCATCGATCTTTCCGTCCTTCAGGATTCGGATCTGGTGTCCTCGGCGTTGGTTTCAGCCCTATGCAAAGGAAAGGAAGCGGCGTCGATCAGTGAAGTGTGTGCTTCGATCGGCCGGACCAGGACCCTTGTTTTTCTCGACTGCTGCGAACATGTGATCGATGGCGTAGCTCAGGCGGTCGAGGTGCTCTTCCAAAACGCAACCGGAACTTACATTCTTGTGACCTCGCGCGAAGTGGTCAACGTTGATGGCGAATTTGTGTACCGTCTTCCGCCCCTGGAAGTTCCTCCGCCCGGCGAAACGCTCAACGCGCACGATGCGCTGAACTATTCCGCAATACGACTGTTTGCGGAACGTGTTGCGCAGACGGGATGCAGGTTTGAGTTGACTGACGAAAATACGAAGTTGGTCGGCCGGCTCTGCCGGGAGCTCGATGGCATTGCGCTCGCAATTGAGCTTGCCGCACAGCAGCTACCTACCTTCGGACTCGCGGGAATTCTGGAGCTGGTCAATAAAAAGCGCAGGCTGATGTGGCACGGACGTCGTACGGCCGTGCCCAGACACCAGACACTCGGTGCAATGCTCGACTGGAGTTATAGCCTGCTGACGGAACTTGAACAAGTTTGCTTACGTCGCCTGGCCGTATTTGTTGGAGGGTTCACGCTTGACGCCGCTGTGGCTGTTGCCGGCGCCAACGATATCGATTCAGCGAGGGTGCTGGAAGCGATCAACCAGCTGTCGAACAAGTCGCTCCTCGATGTCCGGTCGCACGATCACGGGGTTCGCTACTTCCTGCTCGATACGACAAGGTCTTATGCCTATTTCAAACTGGAAGACGCCGGCGAACTGAAAGAGATGTGCGCGCGGCATTCGGCTTTTTATGCCGCGTTTTGGCTTCTCGACGATGAGCCCGAGAACGCTTCAGATAGCAGCTTTCCAGAGCTGGGTAATTTGCGTGCAGCGCTTGAATGGGCGCTCATATGCGAACACGACATTTCTCAAGGTTGCAAGCTGGTCGCCTTGTACACGAAATTGCTGTTGAAAAGATCGCTGCTTGGTGAGGCGAGAAAATGGACGGAAATCGCACTATCCAAGCTCGGCGATCTTGAGCCAGGAAGCTTGACCGAACTTGAACTCATCGGTGCTTATGCACAAGCATTGATGTTCACTGACGGTAACACGGAGGATGTACGCACGTCTTATATACGGGGGCTGTCGATCGCGCTCTCGCTCGGCGATGCTGTCCGGCATGACAGGCTACTTTGCGGATTGATTCCGTCGCTGTATCTGATCAGTGATTTTCGTGGAGCATTAGCGTACGCGGAGCAGGCCGTCAAATCGATTATCGCAAGAGGTGAAGACGCGTCAGTCGTGCAATCCATGCTCGGTGTCGCGTCACATATGACCGGCGACATCAAGCGATCGTCTATCGCCTGGGACTCCATCGTTTCGTCTGGAAGAACGAGTCAGGTCTTTACCGTCAAGATGGCGGAATTCGGGGTCGATCCTTTCTTTCGCGCGCTTTGCGGGAGAGCACGGAACCTTTGGCTTACGGGACACTACGCCGAGGCGGAACGTATCGCTGACGAGGCAATCGAAAAAGCCCGCTTCCTTGGGCACCTCGCTACTCAATGTATTACTCTGGTCTGGGCGGGCGAAGTATTCACCTGGATGGAGAACTGGACGAGACTTGCCGGTATTGTGGACGAACTGGAGGTCATCGCGGGAGCGAACGGATTCGTGCCACACCGTCATGCGGCAACCGGGATTCGGGGTCAATTGGCTTGTGCTGACGGCAGATACACGGAAAGTATTGCGATGCTCGAAGCTTGCCTCGATGGCATGAAGAAATGCCTCTACACGATGCCGGTGTCCGCGTTCAGGAATTCACTGGGGACGGCTTTGTGCGCGAACGCCGATACCACGCGCGCGATTCTCGTCTGCGAAGAAGCCATCGAAGCGATTGAAGCCAATGGAGATGAGCTCTATCTGCCAAAACTGCTGATGACCAAAGCCAATGCCCTGCGGATGAGTGGCGACCATGAAGCCGCCATGCTGTGTTTGCGCAATGCGTTACGCGTTGCGAAAAAACAAGGTGCGACGGCATATGAGATTCAGATCAGACGAGCCGGGCGATTCGACGCGTGACGGTTGGCACGCGATAAGGATGCTTGCCAAGCTGGCTGATTGAGAATTGCGAATAGCGCGTCGATTCAGCGGGCGAATGACGCGTCAAACAGTAGAGCAGGGCATGCTCAAATACTTGCGCTGATGCACTAGTGCAAGATGAATGAACGCGTCCTGAGCGATATAGACACCTGATTGTGGGTTTCGCGGCTGTCGGTCGAAGAATACGGTGATGCATGAAGTGCCAGTCATGGCAAGACACGCGATGCGCGAAGTGATTGATAAGGCATCGGCGGGCGAGCGAGATAGATATGCAAAGTAAAGCTTATATTGCGAGGTCGTAGAATTGATCAGCAGCGGACGATGTGTCTTCTGACCAGCCGGCTAAGGTCCTGCTGGATCGCTACTATCCCGGCGTGCCGGCCAAGCAGGCGCTCGGCGAGTTCGAGACGCTGCTCAGCAACGAGAAGCTCAAGCGTCTGCTCGGTGGCGGCTGCAACACTACTGGCGCGTTGAGGCGAAACGCTTCAGCCCATAGGGCAGCGGTGTCGTCACGTGGACATGGCTTTATTCACGATTCGTGTTCAATGTGTCCACGCGTTCGGGGCTTATTTTCGCGGTGATTTGAGGCATTCTTGTACTCGTTGGGCGCGGGTCAATCAGGGCGCGCGCCGTGTCAATGGAGAACAAGGCAATGAGCAGGACATTCAGAATCGCAGCGATTCCTGGCGACGGTATCGGCCAAGAAGTGATGCCCGAGGGCGTGCGCGTGGTTCAGGCGGCGGCGAAGCGCTTCGGTCTGTCGATCGAATTCACGCATTTCGACTGGGCAAGCTGCGACTACTACCTCGAGCACGGCAAGATGATGCCCGACGACTGGTTCGCCACGCTCAAGGGCTTCGATGCGATCTATTTCGGCGCGGTCGGCTGGCCCGACAAGGTGCCCGATCACATTTCGCTGTGGGGTTCGCTGCTGAAGTTCCGCCGCGAGTTCGACCAGTACGTGAACCTGCGCCCGGTGCGTCTGCTGCCCGGCGTGCCGTGTCCGCTCGCCAACCGCAAGCCGGGCGACATCGACTTTCTCGTGGTGCGCGAGAACACCGAGGGCGAGTACAGCTCCGTGGGCGGCAAGATGTTCGAAGGCACCGAGCGCGAGTTCGTGCTGCAGGAGTCGGTGTTCACGCGCCAGGGCGTGGACCGCATTCTCAAGTACGCGTTCGAACTCGCGAACCAGCGCAAGCGCAAGCAGCTCACGGCGGCCACGAAGTCCAACGGCATTTCGATCAGCATGCCTTACTGGGACGAGCGCGTGGCGGCGATGGCGCAGACGTATCCCGACGTGAAGTGGGACAAGCAGCACATCGATATTCTGTGCGCGCGTTTCGTGCTGCAGCCTGATCGCTTCGATGTAGTCGTCGCATCGAACCTCTTCGGCGACATTCTCTCGGATCTCGGCCCCGCATGCACGGGCACGATCGGTCTGGCGGCTTCGGCGAACCTGAACCCCGAGCGCAAGTTCCCGTCGCTGTTCGAGCCGGTGCACGGTTCCGCACCTGATATCTTCGGCAAGCAGATCGCCAACCCGATCGCAATGATCTGGTCGGGCGCGATGATGCTCGACTTCCTCGGCAACGGCGACGCGCAATACAAGGCCGCACACGACGCGATCATGCAGGCCATCGAGAAGGTGCTGGTGGAAGGCCCGCGCACGCCCGACATGGGCGGCACGGCAAAGACTTCCATAGTGGGCGAAGCGGTGGCCGCTGCGCTTTAACGTTCAAACAGCGACGCGGCGCGCAATCAACGTTGCGCCGCGGCCGCGCCGTCTTCGGTGGCGGGCTGCGTGCTCGCCGCCATGTCGGCAGGCTGCGCAGCGCGGCACAGCGCCGTGAGCCACACGTCGTCACCATGCGGCGAGACGCGCGCCTGCCCCAGTTCCACCACCAGCCGCCAGGTATCGTCGGGCAGCGTAGCGCGATAGAGCACCCGATAGTCCGAGCGATGGGCGAGTGCGTCGTTGATGGCGGTTTCCCGCGCGGCGCGGTCTTCCGGGTGAATATGCCCGGAGAGTTCCACGAAATGCCGAGGCACGGCGGCGGGATCGACGCCAAAGATCCGGCACCATTCGTCCGAAACGAGCAACGCGTCCTGATTGCGCTCCCAGCGCCACACTCCGAAACCCGCGATGCGCGCCGCGTCGTTGACCAGTTGCAGGTGCTGCTCCAGCACCGACTCGGCTTCCTTGCGCGTGCTGACGTCGATGGTCGTGCCCACTACCCGCACCGGGCGACCCGCGTCGTCGAGCAGCGTGGCCACGCGCGATTCGATCCAGCGAATACGCCCGTCGGGCAAGATGATGCGAAAGTCCCACACACGCGGCGCCTTGCTCGCCACGAGTTCTTTCATCGCTTCAGCGTTCAGCCAGATCGAGTCTTCGGGGTGCAGGATTTCCCAGAACTCCTCGTTGCTGTGAATTTCGCGGCCATAGAGCTTCTCGCAGTTGCTCGAATAGATCAGCTCATCGGTCACGAGATTCCATTCCCACGTGACGATGCCGGCCAGTTCCTGCGCCTGCTTCATGCGCGCCTCGTTCGACATGATCTCGGCGGTGTAGCGGCGGCGCAGGTCGGTCATGGGCAGCTCGATATTGCCCACGATGCCGAGGTCTTTCACGGCTTCGTCGCCGTAGCGCAGCCAGACCCAGTTCACGTCGAGGAAGGCGGCCAGGCGGCGCAGATTCGAATAGTCGATCTCGCCGCCGCGCGTCCATTTGTGCACGGCGGGTCGTGAAATGCCGACGGCGTCGGCCACTTGCTGCAGGCTCAGCTTCTTGTGCTCGAGCAGCACTTTCAGACGGAACGCGAACGTATCCTCGGACATTCAATTCCCTCTATGACGTATCGCGCGGTTAAGCGGATCGAGCGGATTAAACGGATCAAACGGACAAAATGGACCAAACGGATCAAACAGATCAGGGCAAACCAAGCGAAAAAGGGCGGCATACGCCCCAAGGCCGCCGATCGGCCCGGGCATATGCCGCCGCTGATGGGTGAGGCGCGAGGCCCGCACGCTTCGTCTGCCCGCGTATCTCCTGCTAGTTTAACGGATCGGCCAAAGCCGGTTACAGATCGATCACGAGACGTGGCGTGAGCGAGCGCGACACACACAGCAGAATGGTCTTCTGCGCGGCTTTCTCATCGTCGTCGAGATATTGGTCGCGATGGTCGGCCTCGCCTTCGAGAATCGGCACTTCGCAGGTGCCGCACACACCTTCGCGGCACAGCGTCTCTACTGTCACGCCCGCGCGCTCGATGGCCTTGAGGATGGTCTCATCCTTGCCGACTTCGAGTTCGATGCCCGACTTCTTGAGCACCACAGTGAAACCGTTGCCCGCAATGTCCGTGGCGGCGAACTGCTCCGAGTGCAGTTGCGCCTTCGGCCAGCCGAGCAGCGCGGCGTTCGCGTAGACGGCATCGTTCAGGCCCTGGGGGCCGCACACGTACACATGCGCGTCGGCGGGCAGGCTTTTGAAGAGCTTGAGCAGGTCGAGCCGCTGGCCTTCGCTGTCCACATAGCACCGCGTGCGCTGCGCGTGCGGGCCGGCCTTCAGTTCGTCGACGAATGCGCCGTGCTCAGGGCTGCGGTACGCGTAGTGCAGGTCGAGTTCGAGAGCTTCGGGCGGATGCTCGGCAAGTTGCGCGAGAAACGGCGTGATGCCGATGCCGCCCGCGATGAACACGTGCCGCTTAGCGTCGCCCGCCAGCTCGAACAGATTGGCGGGCGTGCCGATGGCGAGGCGCGTGCCCACCGCCACCTTCTCGTGCATGAACGCCGAGCCGCCGCGCGAGGCTTCTTCACGGCGTACGGCAATCTGATACTGGCGCGTGTCGTGCGGCGAGCTTAGCAGCGAGTACGCGTTGTGATGCCATTGCTCGCCATCCTGCATTGAAACGAGTACGTGGGCGCCGCCGCTGAACGACGGCAGCGGCGCGCCATCGGGCAGGGCCAGCGTGAAGCGCTTGATGAGCGGAGTGAGTTGCTCGACGGCGACGACGTCGACAGTGATCGATTCGCGGGCGTTCATGTTGCCTTCCTTTACCGCAAGCCGCGTGGTGCGCAGCGCGGGGTTGCCTGGTTTTTGCCCGGTGTTTGGCTCACAGGCAATTGGATTCTTGATTCGGAAAAAAGCGCGGATGCAGTGCGGACCGCATCCGCGCGACGGTCAGCGCGCAGCCTGACTATTCACGCCGGCCATGCAGAGGTACTTGATCGACAGATAGTCTTCGATGCCATACTTCGAGCCCTCGCGGCCGATGCCCGACTGCTTCACGCCGCCGAAAGGCGCGACTTCGTTGGAGATGAGCCCTGTGTTGATGCCGACGATGCCGTACTCGAGTTGCTCGGCCACGCGCCAGATGCGGCCGATGTCGCGGCTGTAGAAGTACGCGGCGAGCCCATAGATGGAATCGTTCGCGAGCTGCACGACCTCAGCGTCGCTCGAAAAGCGCACGATCGGCGCGACCGGTCCGAAGATCTCTTCGGAGAGCACGGCCATGCCGGGCTTCGCGTCGGCGAGCACGGTGGGTGCGTAGAAGTTGCCGCCGCGCGCGTGCGGCGCACCGCCCGTGACCACGCGCGCGCCTTGCACCACGGCATCGCGCACGAGGCCATCGACCTTGTCGCGTGCCGCTGCCGTGATGAGCGGGCCGATATGCACGCCCTCGGCAAAGCCGTCGTCCACCTTGAAGGTGGCCACGCGCGCCGCGAAGCGCCGGCAGAATTCGTCGTACACGGAATCGTGCACATAGAAGCGGTTCGCGCAAACGCAGGTTTGGCCCGCGTTGCGGTACTTCGAGAGGAGGGCGCCTTCGATGGCGGCGTCGAGATCCGCGTCCTCGAACACGATGAACGGTGCATTGCCGCCCAACTCCAGCGAGACCTTCTTGACGGTGTCCGAGCACTGGCGCATCAGCAGGCGGCCGACTTCCGTCGAGCCCGTGAACGTGAGCTTCTTGACGAGCGGGCTCGACGTCATCTCGAGGCCAATCTCGCGCGACTTGCCGGTGACGATATTGATCACGCCCGGCGGGATGCCCGCCTGTTCAGCGAGCGCGGCGAGCGCGAACGCGGAGAGCGGCGTCTCGTTGGCGGGCTTGATGACGATGGTGCAGCCGGCGGCCAGCGCGGGCGCGGCCTTGCGGGTGATCATCGCGGCCGGGAAATTCCATGGCGTGATGGCGGCGCACACGCCCACCGGCTCTTTGGTCACGACGAGCCGCTGGTCTGGGTTCGGGCTCGGAATCACGTCGCCGTCGATGCGCTTGGCCTGCTCGCCGAACCATTCGATGAAGGAGGCCGCGTAGGCGATTTCGCCGCGCGCTTCCGCGAGCGGCTTGCCTTGCTCGCGCGTCATGATTTCAGCGAGCGCGTCCTGGTTCGCCATGACGAGTTCGAACCAGTTGCGCAGCAGGCGCGCGCGCTCCTTCGCGGTCGTTGCGCGCCAGGCCGGGAAGGCGCGGTGCGCCGCCTCGATGGCCGCGCGCGCTTCGCCCGCACCCATGTTCGGCACACTCGCGAGCCGTTCTCCCGTGGCGGGGTTGTGAACGTCGAGCGTGGCGCTGTCGTCGGCGCTGCGCCACTGGCCGTCGATATAACCCTGCTCGCGCAACAGGCTGGGGTTTTGCAATGCGTTCAAGGTAGCCTCCCGTCAGTCCTGGTACTGCTGCGCGAGCAGATTGTGGAAGTGCGCGATGCCGTGCTCGCTGACGCCGCTGCGCTGCTTGTCGACCATGATTCGGCCCTGGCCGCGATAACCGCGCGACTTCAGGCCCTTCTGCACGCTTTCCACGAGACGCAGGTCTTCCGGACGGAACACCGTGCGATACCACTCGATCAGCTTTTGCTGCTCTTCGGTCGGCTCGTCGTTCAGGAAGTAGATGTCGTAGTGCTGGAGCGTGACTTCGGCGCTCACCGGGAATTCGTAGATCACCGTCATGAAGTCGCTGCCCGGCGGCACGTTGAACATCGTGCACGGCCAGGCCCAGTAGCCGCTGAAGCTCGGGTCTTTCACCGAAGGGTCGAGCTTGAACGAGCGCTCCGACGACTGCGCGTGGCCGAACTGCAGCGTCCAGTTGCCGTGCAGCGTGTGCGTGTACTGGTCGACCTTCACGGAGTCCGAGAAGCCGGGGTGCGCCGGGCCGCAGTGGTAGCACTCCAGGTAGTTATCGACGATCGACTTCCAGTTGGCGGGCGTCTCGCTCACGAAGCGGGCGGCCAGCTTGAGGTCGTCGATCACGAGGCACGCACGTCGCAGGCTCGCTTCGAGGCCGGGCAGTTGCGCTTCGACCGAGTCGGCATCCGGGTTCAGATTGATGAACACGAAGCCCGCGTATTCCTCCACGCGCACCGGCACGAGGGTTGAATTTTCCTTGTCGAACGACTCGACGTGATCGCAGTTGTTGGCGTGCGCGAGCGCGCCGTCGAGCTTGAACGCCCAGGCGTGATACGGGCAGGTGATGACATTCTTTGCCTTGCCGCTGCCTTCGAGCAGCTGGTGGCCACGGTGCGGGCAGACGTTGTAGAACGCGCGCAGCACCTTGTCCTTGCCGCGCACGAGCAGAATGCTTTCGCCGATCACCTCCCGGGTCACGTAGGCGTTCGCGTCGGCCAGCTCGCTGCGGTGCGCGACGCAGATCCACGCGTCTTCGAAGATCTTCTTCTCTTCCGCCTTGTAAACAGCCTCGGACGTGTAGAAGCTCGCCGGGATGGTCCAGGCGAGATCCGGGTTGGCGCAGAAGTCGGCCGGGAGCGTGGGAGATTCAGCTTTCTTGTGGAATTCGATCGGGAGGTAGGTCATGAGGGTCCGCCGCACGGGAGAAAATTAACTAGCAGTTACGTAAAAACTATGGGTTAACGAAAATATAGAAGAAAATCGGGCGACGGTGGATCAGGGTTATCCCTCAATTGATGCATAAAAGCGCGCCGGTGTAGCGCGCCAAGCGTATCTTTCGTGTCTGGAGTCCGCTGAAAATTGATCGGCGCCAACCCAGCGGAACTTTTGGCTAGGCGTCAATAGGAGAATGCGATAGTGCGACGAAACCCTCCATGCGGCGTACTATCGTTAACTGAGAGTTTTACATTAACTGTAGGATAACTCGCCGTGTCCGGAAACTGGAACTCCTGGTATCGGGGCCGGCGAGCAAAGCGCAACCGCGTCGTGCGGGGCCGCTTTCGCCACCCCACAACTGGAGGAGACATGTCCCAAGAGGCAATCGCCGAAGCGTTGGCCAAAGAGCCATCGCGTGCCAAATCGCGGATCGAGTCACGCTCGATCGACTACGTGCCGCTCGCCGAACGCAAGGGCAAGGCGTGGCACCTGTGGCCCGTGTGGTTCACGGGCGATGCCAATCTCGCGACCGTCGCCGCTGGCGCGATCGGCATTAGCATGGGCGGCAACCTGCTGTGGAGCGCGATCGCCATCGTGCTCGGCAACGTGCTCGGCACCTTCTTCATGGCGTTCCATTCGAGCCAAGGGCCCCAGCTCGGCCTGCCGCAGATGATCCAGTCGCGTCCGCAGTTCGGCTACATGGGCGCGCTGCTCGTGTGGGTGGTCGCGCTGGTCACCTATATCGGCTACAACTCGTTCAATCAGCTCATGGCGGGGCAGACCGCGCATCATCTGCTCGGGACCGAGCCGCATATGAGCTACATCGTGTTCACGGTGATCTCGGTCGCGCTCGCCGTGTTCGGCTACGATCTGATTCACAAGGCGCAACGCTGGCTCGCGCTCGCGCTGCTCGTCGCGCTCACGGTGTTCAGCGTCGGCATCTGCGTGAAGGTGCAGTTTCCGGCTGGCCAGTTGAGCCTCGCGGGCTTCAAGACCACGCCGTTCCTCGTGCAGCTCTTCTCGGCGGCGGCGTATCAGCTTTCGTGGTCCATCTACGTTTCGGACTACTCGCGCTATTTGCCGCCCAATACGGGCGTGCGCGCCACTTTCTGGTGGACCTTCCTTGGCGCGTTCATTGGGGGCGCGTGGATGATGCTGGTGGGCACGGCGGCCGCGGCGCTCAACGCGCAGATCGAGATCGCGGACGCGGTTCAGCGCGCCGGCGACATGATTTTTCCGGGCTTCGGCACCGTCACACTGCTGCTCTCGCTGCTGGGTTTGCTTGCCATCACAGGGCTGAATTTCTACGGCGCGTCGCTCACGCTGCTCAGCATCACGGACTCGTTCAAGCCGCTCAAATCGAACGCCACGAAGCGCGTGGTGAGCCTCGTCGTGGTGGCGCTGATCGCGACGTCGCTCGCGTTCTCGGCGTCGGACAACTTCATGGGCAAGTTCGGCGATTTCCTCGGCATTCTCGGCTATCTGTTCACGCCGTGGACTGCGATCAACCTCGTGGACTTCTTTATCGTGCGCCACTCGCACTACTCGGTGCGTGAGATCTTCAACCCGCGCGGTATCTACGGCCGCTGGAACTGGCGCGGCCTGACCGCGTACGCGGTGGGCTTCGTCGCCATGATTCCGTTCTTCAAGACGGAAATCTACAGCGGCCCGGTCGCCAAGGCCTTGGGCGGCACCGATATCGCCATGCTGGTGGGGCTGCCGGTTGCCGCGCTGGTCTACCTGTGGGCGTGCCGTTCGCTCGACATCGAAAAGGAACGCCGGCTCGTGCGCGAAGCGGACCGTGGCCTGAACTGATCCCGCCTCCAGAACGAACAGCGACATGAACTCGAAGAATCAAGCGCGGCTCGCCGCGATGTATGCGGCTGTGCTCACGCTCGCCGCACTCCCGATGGCGGCGTGTGCGCAAAGCAGCGTGACACTTTACGGCGTGCTCGATGCGGGCGTCACCTACGTTTCCAACACAGGCGGCTCGCACGTAGTGAAGTTCGACGACGGCGTGACGTACGCCAACCGCTGGGGCCTGATGGGCACGGAAGACCTCGGCGGCGGGATGAAGGCTGTCTTCAGGCTGGAAAGCGGCTTTCACCTGGCGAACGGGGCGATCTCGAACGGCGGCTCGCTTTTCGGCCGGACCGCTTACGTCGGTATCCAAAGCGATTGGGGCACGCTCACATTCGGCAATCAGTTCGACATGACGCGGGAGATGGTCTACCTGTACAACGTGTCGGCATGGGCAAGCGGCTATGCGATCAATCAGGGCGACTTCGACCGCATGAACGGCGATCACTTGCCCAACGCCGTGAAGTTCATGTCGAACACGTACGGTGGCTTTCAGTTCGGCGGCATGTACTCGTTCAGCAATACGCCGGGCGACTTCCACACGGGCAGCGCGTGGAGCGTGGGCGCGCAGTACCAGCATGGCCCATTCTCGATCGGCACGGCCTATACCCAGCTCAATAATCCATCGGGTATTTACGCCTTCGACCCGTACAACATGATTGGCGTGCGTTCGTTCTTCGGCAGGCCGACGGTGAGCGTCGATCCCGCCACGGGTGCGGTCACTTCGCTCTATGCGGATACGCCGTTCCCGGTGGACAAGCAAGGCGCGTTCGGCGTGGGCGCGAGCTACGCGATCGGCAACGTCACGCTGATGGGCGCCTTCACCTATACGGAAATCAAGGCGTTTGGCGAGAGCGAGCACATGCAGGTCGCCGAAGGTGGCGCGAACTGGCAGGTCACGCCCGCGATGAGTCTCATCGGTGGCTACCAGTACACGCACTTCGACGGCCATCACTGGAACCAGCTTTCGGCAGGCATGCATTACCTGCTGTCCAAGCGCACGGACGTCTATATTTCGGGCGACTGGCTCTCCGCGTCGCAAGGGGTGGACGCGGTGATCGGCTACAGCTTCACGCCGTCTTCGACCACGACGCAGGCGGATGTTCGCATCGGCATGCGACATAGCTTCTGATCATGCATCGCTCGCGCGCCACGCCATGAATCTGCCTGTTTCCCCGGAACTCGACGACTTGCGCGTTTTCTGCACGGTCGCCCGCAAGGCGAGCTTCAGCGCGGCAGCCGAAGCGCTTTCTGCTTCGGCTGCCTACGTGAGCAAGCGCGTGGGCGTGCTCGAAGCGAGCCTCGGCACCCGGCTGCTGCACCGCTCGACGCGCCGCGTTGCCATCACGGCGGCGGGCGAGCGCGTGCTCGCATGGGCCGAAAAAATCCTCGACGATGTGGATCACCTCGTCGAAGACGTCTCCAGTACGCGCAGCGTTCCGCGGGGCACGCTGCGTGTTTCCAGCAGCTTCGGCTTTGGCCGCCAGTTCGTTGCACCGGCGCTCGCGGCATTGTCCGACAGCTATCCACGGCTCAATGTGCGGCTCGACCTGTTCGACCGCGTGGTGGATGTCGCGGCCGAAGGCTTCGATCTCGACGTGCGGATCGGCGATGACATTGCGGGGCATCTGATTGCCAGACAGCTCGCGGCGAATCATCGTGTGCTGTGCGCCGCGCCCGCTTATCTCGCGCGTCACGGCATGCCCGAAAGTATTGCCGATCTCGAGGCGCACGCTTGCCTCGCGATCAAGGAGCGCGACCATCCATTCGGCGTCTGGCGGCTCGACGCCGGCGGCGAGACCGTGCCCGTGAAGGTCACCGGTCCGCTCTCGACCAATCACGGTGAGGCGGCGGTGCAATGGGCGCTGGCGGGGCGGGGCATCGTGCTGCGTTCGGTCTGGGACGTGCAGCCTTTGCTCGATGCGGGACGCCTGAAACGTGTGCTGCCCGAAGTCACGCAGCCGGCCAACGTGTGGGCCGTTTTTCCAGAGCGGCTCGCGCAATCGGCGCGAGTGAAAGTGTGCGTGGAGTTTCTCGCCGACGCATTTGCACAGATGCGCATCGGCGAGGGCGAGGAACTGCCCGAATACACTGAATGAAACGAGGAGTTCGATGACAGGAGCGGCACGCGTTCGCGAGTTACTGGACCGGCGTCGCAAAGGCTGATGGATCGGCGCAATTGCCATTGCCAGCCGCTTCAAGCCGTTTGGCGTCCTGCTTGCGCTGCCTGCCAGTGCCGTTCTTGCCTTGGCGTTGCGCGGACTGCGTCGCCGATACCTCACGAGTGCGCTCTACCGGGGGTGTGACGACGTATTGCCCAGCGTCCGCTGTGCAACGCGTTTCCAGAAGATTCGGTGACTGCGGGTTCCGGACAAATACTTTCGTTGGACGAACCTCCTGAGCTAAATAGACGTCCGGTCTGCGCAGGAGAAGGGCAGCATGCGGGTCTCAGTCAACGCCCGTGCTCCGTCTCAGCCGTCGCGGAGGCCAGCAAGCGGCGCCAAGCCATTTCAGGCGGTTGCGTCCTGCGGCGCCGCGGGCAGCGGACGGTGGGCGATCCTTTCCGCCTCCAGCCGTGCGAGACCGAACGCCTGCAGGACGATGGCCGCGGTACTCTCGGCAAATTTCTCGGCCCTGGACCGGAGGATCTTCCGGGTGGGAACCGCCCGCCTGGACGACATTGAGAGGTCAAGTTCAGCAGCGATACCCGCGAGAACGGTGCCAATCACCGAGATAACGCACATCAATTCATCCGCCATCACAAAGCGCTTCTCGGCCATGCCTCTCTCCGCATCTCGCAGCAGCCGCTGACCAAGACCCCTGCTGAGCGCACGCGCAGACAGTCCTTCGCGTATCAGTAGTTGCCCCCAGACCGGCTCGCGGCAGGCGCGCAAGAGTGTATGGCGCACGCAAACAGCGATGACCTCCGCCGGGTCGGCCAGTCCACTGGCGAGCTGATCAAGCGTATTGGCGAACTCCTCGAAGAGCCAGTCAACCAGCGCAGCGAAGATCCCTTCCTTCGAGTCGAAGTGGTTATAGAACGACCCGAATCCCACGTCGGCGGCGTCCGTAATCTCGTTGATCGTGACGCCGTCCATTCCTTTCTCGGCTACGAGCCCGAATGCGGCATCGAGCAGGCGGACGCGTGTCTCGGCCCTGCGTCGGGCCAGCCGGGGCGACCGCGCTGCCATGGGCTCACGACCCTCGATTGGCGTCTTGACGGTTTGCCTGCGAGCCGGGCGCGGATGAGGGACATCTGGCATGTTGCCTCCAATCTCTGTTTGTTCAGATTTTAGATTTAAATCTCATGATTGACAAGTTAATCAGTAATGGGTCTAATGTCATCCGCGCGCCGGCCGCAGAGAAAAGAGGGAACCCCGGCATGACACGAAGGGGAAGGTGGATCCGGCGAAGACGTCCTGGACGGGCTGGCAGACACCTGCCTCAATCCGCGGACACCGTGCATTTCTATCTGGATTCATCACCTGCCTTGTGAACATCGTGAAACATTCCGGTCCTGTCGCGCCGAAGCGGTCGCGCTCCCTGTTACCTTTCCTCTCCCGATCGACACACCGGGTACCCGTTGTCATCGCGGCGTGCAGTGCGCTCCTCCTGTGCGCATGCCACCAGCGCGAAGCGGTCGTGCCGGAGGCCAAGCCCGTTGTTGCGCGTGCGGTTCGTCCGGACGGGCGCATCGCGGGTACCTCGTTGCCTGCCCAGGTGCAGGCCCGCTACTCCACGCCCCTGTCGTTCCGCGTGGGAGGGAAAGTCATCGAGCGCCGCGTACGCATTGGCGATACCGTCAAGGCTGGGCAGACGGTTGCACTGCTCGACCCAACCGATCTCCAGAACAACCTTGTCAATGCCCGCGCGCAGCTTGATGCCGCCGAACATCGCCTTGTTTTCGCGAGGCAGCAGCTCGATCGCGATGAGGCGCAGTCACGCGCGAACCTGATCGCCGCCGCCCAGCTGGAGCAGACGCAGGACGCCTATGCGACTGCGCTTGCGCAGCGCACGTCGGCGCTCGCCCAGATGGCGCTCGCGACGGACCACCTGCGTTACGCGACGCTCACGGCGGACCATGACGGCGTCATCACGTCGGAGGATGTGGATACCGGTCAGAACGTGCAGGCCACGCAGGCGGTCTATCACCTGGACTGGACGGGCGACGTCGATATCGTCTGCGATGCGCCCGAACGAACGCTGAATTCGCTGACAGTCGGCAGCAAGGCGCGCGTGAGCTTGCCTGCGCTGCCTGGCAAGACCCTCGAAGCGCGGGTGCGCGAAGTGTCGGCCGCGGCCGACCCGGAAAGCCGCACATGGCGGGTAAGGTTGACGCTGGCTGCACCGAGTCCCGAAGTCCGTCTTGGTATGACGGCCAACGTCGCATTCGATGTCGCAGCCGATGGCGCCGTGGGCGAGGCCTTTACGGTACCCGTGACAGCGCTCTTTCATCAGGGCGAAAAGCCTGCTGTGTGGGTGGTTCGAAACGGTAGCGACACCCTCGAACTGCGCCCGGTCACGATCCAGCGATACGACGAGCGCACGGTGTCGCTCGGTTCGGGCTTGCATGATGGCGACCGCGTCGTCCTGCAAGGCGTGCATGCCGTGAGTTCAGGGCAACATGTGCAAGTGGTGCCTCCGCTGCATTCCGAGGATTCCCCGACATGAACGCCCGCGACCATGAAAACGCGCGGGACGGCGCGCCACTGGATGATTCCGATAACGCATCCGCCAGCGGAACCGGTTTCAATCTCTCTGCCTGGGCCCTGCGGCATCAGCAGCTCGTGATCTTTCTGATCGGGCTCGCTACGCTCTTTGGCGTCATTGGCTATACGCAGCTGGCGCAGTCGGAAGATCCGCCATTCACCTTCCGGACGATGGTCATCAAGACGTACTGGCCGGGCGCAACCGCCCGCGAAGTGCAGGAGCAGATCACGGACCGGATCGGCCGCCAGTTGCAGGCGGCGCCCTATGTGGACAACATCAAGAGCTATTCGCGCCCCGGCGAGTCGATGATCTTCTTCGCGATGAAGGACTCGGCGCCTGTCAGGGAGGTGCCCGAGACCTGGTACCAGGTGCGCAAGAAGGTGGGCGACATCCGCGCAACGCTGCCGAAAGGCGCGGTGGGGCCATTCTTCAACGACGAGTTCGGCGACGTTTACACGAACATCTACGCGCTCGAAGGCGACGGCTATACGCCTGCACAACTGCACGACTATGCGGACAAGCTGCGCACGGTCCTGCTGCGCGTGCCTGGCGTGGCGAAGGTCGACTACTTCGGCGATCCTGACCAGCACATCTTTGTCGAGATTTCGAATGCGCAACTGACGCGCCTGTCCATCACGCCGCAGCAGCTCGCGCAGGCCATCGACGCGCAGAACACTGTCGCGCCCGTTGGCACCATCACGACGGCGGACGACCGCGTGTTCGTGCGGCCAAGCGGCGCGTTCAAGGACGAACACGCGCTCGCGGACATGCTGATCACCGTCAACCGGCGTACGTTCCGCCTTGGCGACATCGCAACCATCAAACGCGGCTATGACGATCCGCCCGTCACGCAGATGCGCGTGGGCGGCCAGGCGGTGCTCGGCATTGGCGTGACGATGCAAAAGGGCGGCGACGTCATCGATCTCGGCAAGGCGCTCGATGCAAGGACGGCTGAACTGCAGGCAAGCCTGCCGGCCGGTCTCAAGCTCGCTGCCGTCTCCAGCATGCCCCATGCGGTCAAGCATTCGGTAGACGACTTTGTCGAGGCAGTTGGCGAAGCAGTGGCGATTGTGCTCGTTGTCAGCCTCATTTCGCTCGGCCTGCGCACGGGCATGGTCGTCGTCATCACGATTCCGATCGTGCTGGCCGTGACGGCGCTGTGCATGCATCTGTTCGGCATCGGGCTGGACAAGGTGTCGCTTGGCACGCTCGTGCTCGCGCTCGGGCTGCTCGTCGACGATGCGATCATCGCCGTCGAAATGATGGCCGTGAAACTCGAGCAGGGCTGGAGCCGCATGCGCGCGGCGGCCTTTGCGTACACAAGCACGGCATTCCCGATGCTGACGGGCACGCTGGTCACGGTCTCGGGCTTCCTGCCGATCGCGCTCGCTAAATCGAGCACGGGCGAGTACACACGCTCGATCTTCGAGGTATCGGCCATTTCGCTCGTCGTTTCGTGGTTCGCCGCCGTCGTGCTCGTGCCGTTGCTGGGCTTTCATCTGCTTCCCGAGCGCACGGGCCATGCGGGCGGTGGCCACGGCCATGAACACGATGTCTACAACACAGGTTTTTATCGACGCCTGTCGGGCTGGGTCGCTTCGTGTATCGACCGGCGCTGGGTCGTGCTCGGAGTCACCGCCGTGCTCTTCGTCATTGCGATGGGGGCCTTCACGCGGGTGCCGCAGCAATTCTTCCCGAACTCAGAACGGCCGGAACTGCTCGTCGACCTGAGGCTGCCGGAAGGCGCTTCGTTTGAGGCGACGCTACGTGAATCAAAGCGCCTCGAGAAGGTCCTCGATGGCAAGCCCGGGATCGACCACTTCGTCGACTTCGTCGGCACGGGCGCGCCGCGCTTCTATCTCCCGCTCGATCAGCAGCTTCAGCAGCCCAATTTCGCGCAGTTCGTGATCACGGCCAAAGACGTGGAGACCCGCGAGGAACTGATGCGCTGGCTCGACGCGAAACTGGAAAAGGACTTCTCTGGCGTGCGCACACGCGTCGCGCGACTTGAAAACGGCCCGCCCGTCGGCTTCCCGATCAAGTTTCGCGTGAGCGGCGATGATATCGCGACGGTGCGCTCGATCGCGGAGACGGTCGCCGGGAAGACCCGCGCCGACTCACGCACGCGCAACGTCCAGTTCGACTGGGACGAGCCGGCCGAACGGTCGATCTCGTTCGAGATCGACCAGAACAGGGCGCGCCAGCTTGGCGTCACATCGGAGGACGTGTCCAGCTTTCTCGCGATGACGCTTTCCGGTTACACGGTCACCCAGTACCGTGAGCGCGACAAGCTGATTAACGTCGATCTGCGTGCGCCGAAGAGCGAGCGCGTCGATCCCGCGAAGCTCACGAGCCTGGCGATCCCGACACCCAATGGGCCGGTTCCGCTCGGCTCGCTCGGACATGTGCGCGATACGCTCGAGTACGGCGTGATCTGGGAGCGCGATCGCCAGCCGACCATCACCGTTCAGGCCGACGTGCGTGGTGACGCGCAGGGCATCGACGTGACGCGCGACATCGAGCACGCGCTTGCCGCTGAGCGAGCCAAACTGCCCGTTGGTTACCGTATCGACGTGGGCGGCGCCGTGGAAGAGAGCGTCAAGGGCCAGACTTCGATCAACGCGCAAATGCCGCTGATGATCATCGCGGTGCTGACGCTGCTGATGATCCAGCTCAAGAACTTCGCGCGCACGTTCATCGTCGTGTTGACGGCGCCCCTGGGCCTCATCGGGGTGGTGGCTGCGCTGCTGCTGTTCGGCAAACCGTTTGGCTTCGTCGCCTTGCTTGGCGTGATCGCGATGTTCGGCATCATCATGCGCAACTCCGTGATCCTGGTCGACCAGATCGACCAGGACATCGCAGCGGGGCACGCGCGCTTCGACGCCATTATCGGCGCGACGGTACGGCGCTTCAGGCCGATCATGCTGACGGCCGCCGCCGCCGTGCTCGCACTGATCCCGCTGCTTCGCTCGGGCTTCTTCGGACCGATGGCGACGGCGCTGATGGGCGGCATCACCATCGCGACGGTGCTGACGGTGTTCTTCCTGCCAGCGCTCTACGCGACCTGCTTCAGGGTGCATCGTAACGAGCGCGGCGCGCAACAGGCCGTCGTCGAGCATACGGAGGTTTGATCATGAGTTTTACGTACAAGACATCCGTGGTGGCTGTGATCGCGGCACTCGCTGTGACCGCCTGCTCGTTCGGGCCCAGCGGCGAGCCGCCGGCGATGCCGTCGCCTGAGCATTACGGTGCCCAGGCGCAACCGTCGACGACGGTGGCCGCGGGTGGTGTTGCGCAGTCGTTTGATGTTGGCGCGGCTCCCGTTACCCAATGGTGGCGGCTGTACCGCTCCGACGCGCTGGATGCGCTCGTCGACGAAGGCTTGCGCAACAGCCCGACGCTAGCGGCGACGCAGCGCACGCTTGCAGCGGCGCAAGAGGAACTTCGTGCGCAGGTCGGCGCATCGACGCTGCCGTCCATCGACGGCGCCGTGCAGGTCGAGCGCGCGCGCTCACCCGTCGTGCCGGGGCTCGGCCCGGAGCAGGTGCAATACAACTTTTTTGCCGGGCAACTGCTCGCACATTACACATTCGACCTGTTCGGTCAGACGCGTTACATGAATTCGGCGAGCGCGGCGCGTGTGAACGTGCAGGCGTTTGAGCTCGAGGCGTCACGGCGTGCGCTCGCCGCGAACATCGTAGGGAGTGCGATCAATGTGGCGGCGCTCGATCGCCAGATTGCGCTCACCGAACGGCTCGTTGCCGTGTCGAACGATGCGGCGAACGAGGACCAGCAGCGCTACGCGCTGGGCTCGGTCTCTCGCGCGCAGGCGCTCGCATCGAAGCAGGACGCGGCTTCGATTGCGGCGACGCTGCCGGCGCTGCGCCAGCAACGTGCTTCGGCGATCCATGCGCTTGCGGTACTGATGGGCCGCACGCCGGACAACGCCCCGGGCGTGCCGGACCTCGACAGCCTGTCGCTGCCCGATCACGTTCCCGTTGCAGTGCCGTCGGACCTGCTGCGCTCGCGCCCGGACATCCAGGCAGCCGACGCCGCCGTCAAGGCCGCAGCCGCCGATGTGGGCGCGGCCACGGCGCAACTCTTTCCGAGCCTGTCGCTGACCGGCTCGATGGGGCGCGGCGGCTTTAGCTGGCCGGCGGTGCTCTCGGGCGCGGGCGGCCTGTGGGCAATCGGTGCGAGTCTGTCGCAGCCGATCTTCCACGGTGGCGCACTGTTCGCGCAACGCCGGGCGTCCATCGATGCCTACGACGCCGCCGTGCTGCACTACAAGTCGACCGTGCTCTCTGCGTTCCAGGATGTGGCGAATTCGCTCGCCGCACTGGATAACGACGCGCAGGCGCTTGCTTCGACGGAAGTGGCCGCAGACGCCGCGCGCGCGGCATTCGACGATACGGCGTCGCGGCACCGGATGGGCTCACTGCCTTCGGCGGCCACGCATGCCAGCGAGTCGCGGTATCTGAATGCGCAGATCGGCGCCGCGCGTGCGGCGGGCCAGCGCATGAGTGATACAGCGGCATTGTTCCAGGCGATGGGAGAACTGCCGGCGGCCCAGCAGACTTCAGCGTCAACACAGTGACCGGGTCTCACGAACATGGCGTTGGGAATCCGGCCGGGTCCGGACCCTTTCGCCGCTCAGCAGTGCATTAGCCTGAACGAGCCGATAGCCGCCTGGTAGACGCATCGACAGACGTCGCGGCGCGAAAAACGCGTAATGCAGGCTTTGGGCGAGTGTGAATGGCGCCCGGATTTCAGCTTCAGCCGAATGGAATATCACAAACTGATTGTCTGCCACGAATGCGACCTGCTGTTTCGCAAGCCTTCCAGTGTCAGGGGGCGCCGCGCCAGCTGTTCGCGTTGCGGTGCGAGCCTGCCAGCGCTACCTGGTGCCGGGTTGCCGCTTGAATGGATCTGCGCCGTCACGCTTGCTGCGCTCATCACCTTTTGCATTGCCCAGAGCTTCCCGGTGATCGAAATGCGCGCGAACGGCATGACGTCCGAGGCGACGCTGTTTGGCGCGGTGCGCTCGTTATGGTCGGGCAACATGCGCGTCGTCGCGGCCATGGTGTTCTGCTCGTCGATCCTCTTTCCGCTGATCGAACTGCTGGCCTTGCTTTATCTGCTGGCGCCGCTTTGCACAGGCAAGCGGCCGCTCCGGTTCGATGCAATGTTGCGCCTCGTGCAGCTCGTGCGGCCGTGGGGCATGGTCGAGGTGCTCATGCTCGGCGTGCTGGTGACGATCGTGAAGATGGTCAGCATGGCGGACGTCATCCCGGGGCCCGGGCTGTTCGCACTGGGTGCGCTCACCATCATGCTGGGCGTGGTCGCCCTATTTGAACCGAGCGGGCTATGGGCCGTTCGCGACGAGATCGGGTCTTCGCGAAGGGGCGGCGTTCGCTGGTCGAGAGTGAGTACGGGCCGTGGGCACTTCACGCGTTCATTGCGAGCGTGCAAAGCTGGTTCATCGCCTGCTATCACGGCGCAACGCGCCGGGCTCATCGGCTGTCATGCGTGCGGACTCGTTCAGACGCGTAGCGAATGTCAGGCGCACCAGCGCTGCGCGCGATGCCAGCACGTTCTGCATGAACGGCGGCCGGAGAGCCTGACGCGAACCGTCAGTCTGCTTGTTGCCGCAGCGCTCGCCTATATCCCGGCGAATCTGCTGCCCATCATGCACGCCTCAACGCTGGGCCGCGCGGAGGACGACACGATTCTGGGCGGCGTCGCGTACTTCTGGTCATCGGGAGACTGGCCGCTCGCCGTCGTCGTCTTTGTCGCCAGCGTTCTCGTGCCGATGCTCAAGCTGGTAGCGCTCACGCTTCTCACGGCAACAGTCCGCCGCGGTTCCGGCTGGGCGCCCCGCGAAAGGGCAGGTCTGTTCCGGCTGGTCGAGCGTATTGGCCGATGGTCGATGCTTGATGTCTTCGTCGTCGCGCTGACGGTCACACTGGTGCACTTCGGTTCCTTTGCCGTGATCACTGCGGGCCCGGCCGCGCTCGCTTTTGGAGCGGTGGTGATTCTCACCATGCTCGCGTCGCATCAGTTCGATCCGCGTCTCATCTGGGACAACGCAGGACCGCGTATCCGCCCCAACGATAAAGCGTTGGCCGCTTCATCGGTCACCGCACACCGGAAATCCTGAAACAGAATTTCAAAGAATGCATCTTTCCAATCTTTCCAGTCCTGAACTCAAGCCGCGCAAACGTTGGCTGCCATCCCTGATCTGGCTGGTGCCGCTCATCTCCGCGTTGATCGGGGTAGCGCTTGTGGCCCGGTCCGTTGCCGAAAAAGGACCGGTGGTGAGTGTCACGTTTAATAATGCCGAAGGGATGGAGGCAGGCAAGACAAAGGTCAAGTACAAGGACGTCGAGATCGGCTCGGTGCAGGCCGTCAAGCTGTCCAGCGATCTGCGGCGCGTCATCGTGAGCATCCAGTTGAGCAAGGACGCTGAAAAGTTCGCGACGCAAGGCGCGCGGTTCTGGGTGGTGCGCCCGCGCGTGGGCGCCAACGGTATCTCCGGCCTCGGTACGTTGCTCTCGGGTGCCTACATCGGCGTGGATATCGGGCGTTCGACCGAAAGGCAAACGGCGTTTCTGGGTCTTGAGAATCCGCCCATTGTCACGACGGGGCAGCCGGGGCATCAGTACACGCTGCGAGGCGAATCGCTGGGCTCGATCGATATCGGCGCGCCGATCTTCTACCATCGCGTCCAGGTAGGCCAGGTGGTCGGCTACTCGCTCGAACCGCGCGGCGCGGGTGTGATCGTGAATGTTTTCGTCAATGCACCGTTCGACCAGTACGTCGGTGCGAACACGCGGTGGTGGCATGCCAGCGGCGTCGATCTTCGTCTTGATTCCAACGGCCTTAAGCTCAATACGCAATCACTTGCGACCGTGGTTGTCGGAGGGCTGGCCTTCCAGTCTCCGGCGGGGCAGGAAAGGGGACAACCGGCAGAGGACAAGGCGGTCTTTCGCCTGGCCGCGGACGAACCGGACGCCATGCGCGAGCCCGACGGCCCGCCGCTCAATGTGGTCATGCGATTCAACCAGTCGTTGCGTGGACTGTCCGTGGGCGCACCCGTCGACCTTCGCGGGATTGCGCTCGGGCAGGTGACCGACATCGGTATCGAATACAACGAGAAGCAGAAGAGCTTCAGCATGAAGGTGTCGATGGCGCTCTATCCCGACAGGCTCAGCCGGCGCTCGAGCGAGGCGCTACCGGCGCCGGACACGCCGGGTGGACACGAGCTGCTGCAACACCTGGTGATGGAAGGGCTGCGCGGGCAATTGCGGACGGGCAACCTGCTGACGGGCCAGTTGTATGTCGCGCTCGACATGTTCCCGAAAGCGCCCCGGGCGACTGTCGATGTGCACGGCAACCCGATCGAACTCCCGACCGTGCCAAATACACTCGACGAACTCCAGGTACAGATAGCGGACATCGCACGGAAATTGAACCAGGTTCCGTTCGACCGGATTGGTGCGAATCTGAATGGCGCACTGGAAAACGCCAACAGGCTGTTCGCGCATATGGATACGGAAGTCGTACCACAAGCCCGCGACACGCTCGCTGCCGCGCAAAAGACGTTCAGCACTGCGGAATCGACATTGCGCCAGACTGCCCCCATGCAGACCGATATCCAGGATGCCATGCAGGAATTGACGCGTACGTTGCAGTCCCTCAATACGCTCGCCGATTACCTGGAGCGTCATCCGCAGGCGCTGCTGTTCGGCAAGAAAGGAGACAGGCCATGAGGCAATCCTGTTCATGGCGCACGGTCGTGCGGACCGCGACCGTCATTGGTCTGTCGATCCTGACGGCGTGCGCTTCGCCGCCGACGCGCTTTTACACGCTCAGCACGGAAGCCGGGCCGACGATTGCGGGCAATACTGCGAGTCCATCATTTCGCATCGACGTGCGTCCGGTCAAGGTGCCGGCCGCCGTGGCAAGAAGCCAGCTTGTGGTACAGGTCAATGCGGCACAGGTCCAGGTACTGGAGGACGACCGGTGGGCGTCGTCCCTACCGGACGAAATCCGCTATGCGCTGGTTGCTGGCGTGAGCCAGAAGGCTGGCGCGCCCGGCGCGAAGACCGTCGCCCGTGGGGACGTTCCTGTCTATCAGGTTGCCGTCGATGTCCAGCGCTTCGAATCCTGGCCTGGTTCACATGCGCTGATTGACGTCGTATGGGATGTACGCACGTTGACGGACGACGAGACATTGACTTGCCACAGTGTAGTGAGCGAGCCCGTTTCTGATGGATATCAGGCGGTCGTAGGTGGCCACCGCCGCGCGATAAGCGTAGTCGCTGCACAAATAGCCAAGGTCATACGCGCCTTCGCCGCGAGCGCCACGGATAGTCCGTTCAGGCCCACTGGGGCCTCGGGCAAAGCGCGGAACAGGATGTTGTCTTGCCCGCATATGACAGACGCGGTTGAGACAGCCGCTGACAGGGCGGTTGCGCGCATTGAGGAATGAGTCCGTTGCCCGCCGCCAGTTGGCGCGGGCCTGCGCCACTCTCTCGATAGGCAAACACGCCCATTTGTATGGACAGGAATGAACAAGGCTCCGAACAGCAAAATGGCGACCGGGCTTACCTTGGTACGGGCCGCGGATGGCAGCGACGGCTCCGCCCATGTGCGCAAACAGGTCGATGATCTCTGTATCGTGCTCTTCGACCGGTGGTGCGAGCGGCGCGAGATCACGCCGTTGCTCTATCTGCTACATGCCTGGCCGCTTCTGCCGTCGACGCCCCATCCGGTTCGGCTCGTCTGTTCAGCGCTGCGCGATCTTTCGAGGTTTCACCGCGAAGCGCTGGACAACGAGGACCAGGAATTGATCGCCAGCGTTCTTGCGCTGGCGGACGATTGAGCAAAGCGGACACCACGCGATTGCCCCCGTGGCGAGACTGTCACGACGCCTTCCGATGACAATCGGTTCGCACGCCTGGCGCGCGGCCGCCATGAAAGAACCAACAATCACATGGCCGGTCCGGCCAGCGCGCGTTCACCGGAACTGCTCGTTTCACGGTCCTCAATTTTCCTCGACGGCTTCATCGACGACGGGCAGTGGCCGCGCTGCAATCTTTTCCGCCTCAGCGCGCTTTAGCCCAAGCGTTTGCAGCAACATCGCTGCCGTGCGCTCCGGGAAGTGCTCGCCGCTGAAGCCGAGTTCCTTGAGCACGCCCGCCGCGCTCGCGCCTGGCGCGACGAAGTTCAGCTCGGCGGCGATCGCGCTCAGGACCGTGCCGCCCACTGCGAGAAAGCCGATAAACGGGTCGGCAACGACGAAACGTTTCGCAGCAATGCCGTTGCCGATGTCGCGCAGCAGCCGCTGGCCCAGCCCGCGGCTCATCGCGCGCGCAGAAAACCCTTCACGTATCAGGAAACGCCCCCACACCGGATCGTGCCGCGCACGCAGGACAGTGTGGCGCACAGAGACGGCGACCACCTCCGCCGGGTCGGTAATGCCGCCCGCGAGGCGATCGAGCATGTTCGCGAATTCTTCAAACACGTTATCGACGAGCGTCGCGTAGATCGCTTCCTTCGATTCGAAGTGGTTGTAGAACGAGCCAAAGCCTACGTCGGCGGCCTCGGTAATCTCATTGATCGCCACGCCCTCCATGCCCTTCTCCGCCATCAGCCGGAGGGCAGCGTCGAGCAGCCGGGCGCGCGTCTCACGCTTGCGGCGCGCACCGCGCGGCTCGCGTTCTTCGATGACGGGAGCGGCGGGAGCCGGGACGGCCGGCGCTGCTCGCGAGGAACGCTTTGTTGTCGGGCGATTTGTCGTCTTTGTCATGATGAATCCAGATCTGGTCATATCCGCAGTATAGATTCGAATGTCTTTATTGACAAAACGATCAGCTATGAGTTTAATGTCATCAACGGCACCGAGGGCCGGTCAAACTAAAACACGTGGAGTGACTGTGGAGACAGCAACCAGACATGGCGCCGGGCCGACCGGCCGGCATCACGCTATTCGTCCGCCCGTCCGGGTATCGGGACCCGCTATCCCTATCGCGCCGGCATATGAGCCGGCGAGCACGCACCGCATCGCAGGGTGTCGCGTGAGAGGCTTACGGCGCGTCCGCGCAATGACCAAAGATCTTCGCAATACCGTCGGGAACTTCATTGCGCGAGAGCATCGTCTGCCGTGGCGCCATCGTGCCAGCGTGCCAGCGCTCGAAGCCGCATCAGCCATCGCAACCGCCTGATTACCTTCCGCCATGAAACTGACAACTGCACAGCCGGCCCGCCACCCTCATCCAACGGCGAAAGCGACCGCCCTGGCCTATCTGATATTCGACAGGCCAGACCTTGGGGAAGCTGAACGATTTCTCAATGACTTTGGGCTTCAAACGGTATCGCGGGGCGAAGCGCTGCTGCTTTTGCGTGGAACAGACGCGTCGCACTTCTGCTATGTCGTGCGCAAGGCGCCGAAAGCGCAGTTTGTCGGATTTGGTCTGCAGGTCGCGAGCAGGAGTGAGCTCGATGCGCTCGCGACGCTGCCCGGCGCTTCAGAGGTCGAACAGTCTGTGTTACCAGGCGGCGGCTACGTGGTGCGACTGAAAGACCCTTCCGGTTTTCGTGTCGATGCGATCTGGGGCCAGGCGCCCGCATCAGTCTTGCCGCACCGGCTGCCGTTGTCGTTCAATTCCGTCGATGCAACCGTGCGCATCAACGGTACGCAGCGACCACCGGAGCGCGCGCCAGAGATCATCCGGCTGGGGCACGTCGTGCTCGAACTCGCCGACTATCAGCAAACCTGTGCGTGGTACACGCGCCATTTCGGTTTTATCCCGAGCGACGTGCAGGTGCTTCCCGATGGCTCGCCGGTTGTCGCGTTCATGCGCCTCGATCTCGGCGACAGACCGGCGGATCATCACACGCTTGCGCTTGCACAGGGTTTTGTCGCGACCTACAGCCACAGCGCCTACGAACTCGTTGACGCGGACGCGGTCGGTATGGGCCAGCGCGTGCTGCGCGATAACGGGTGGAACCACGCATGGGGCATCGGCCGGCATATCCTCGGTAGCCAGATCTTCGACTACTGGCAGGACCCGTGGGGCGACAAGCACGAACACTACTGCGACGGCGACCTGTTCACGTCCGACGAGCCGACGGGCATCCATGCCGTGAGCCGTGAAGCGATGGCCCAGTGGGGGCCGACGATGCCGCGCAGTTTCACGAAGCCCAGGTTCACGCCCGCGAGCATGGTGGCGCTTTTCAAAAACCTGCGCCGCAGCCCTGACCTGACGCTCAGCAAGCTGCGCACGCTGGCTAAGCTTTTCGCCTGAGCCAACCCTATCCATCGAAGCCGGAGATCGACAAATGGCAGTTCACGTACTGCATTACCTGCATCAAGGCCGCGCCCAGTGGGGCGTAGTAGCCGATAACGCTATCACACCGGTTCCGGGCGAGTTCAACTCAACCGCTGAGTTTATCGAAGCGAATCCCGTCGAACGGCTGCTTGTGCTGGACGGACCAACGATTCCTGAATCGGAAGTGCGATGGCTGTCGCCCGTGACTGCGAACCAGCAGTTCATCTGTCAGGGCGCAAATTATCGCCAGCACATGATCGAATCCGGCATGGACCCGGATGTGAAGAAGTTCAACATGATCTTCACGAAGGCAACGAGCTGCATCGTTCCGGCCAACTCGCACGTCGTAAAGCCCAACGCGGTGCGGTTCCTTGACTATGAGATCGAGCTTGGTCTCGTGCTCAAGCGCGATATCACGTCCCGTGAGACGGTCACCGACGAAAACCTGCATGAATACATTGCTGGCGCTGTGATCGTCAACGACTATTCCGCGCGCGATATCCAGATTCCGCAGATGCAGTTCTACAAGGGCAAGAGCTACCGGACGTTTGGCCCTGTCGGTCCTTACCTTTGCCTGCTTGAGAAGGGTGACTTTCCAAAGTTGAAAGAGCTCGTGCTGACGCTGACGGTGAACGGTACCGTCCGCCAGAATGACACTACTGCCGGTCTTGTCTATGGCCCGGCCGAGACCCTGACGGAGCTGTCCGGCGTGCAGGACCTGCACACGGGCGACCTGCTCGCAACGGGCACGCCATCTGGTTGTGCGTTGAGCATTCCGTCACCCGAGAAGCAACGGGCCGCGGCGCAACTGCCTGAAGCGGAAAAATGGCGGCTCTTCCTTAAGATGCAGGAAGACAGGCCGCAGTACCTGCAGCCAGGGGACGTCGTGGAGGCACAGATCGTCAGCTACGACCGCTGCATCAATCTGGGCGTGCAGCATAACGTCGTTGTCGAAGAGGCAGCATGAAAGGCGTCGCAAACCTGGGCGATGTGCTGGCTATCGAAACGCAACGGCAGGCGGATCTACCGTCGAATACCTACGAGATGATCTGCCGGGGCGCCGCCATCGATCCTTCGGCACCTGCGCTTTCTTTCTTCGCGACGGCGGACGACTACGCGAGCCCGGAGCGCTGGACGTACAGCGAACTGGTGCGCGATATCACCCGCACGGCAAACATGCTGTCGCGACTGGGCGTGGAACGGGACAGCGTCGTCGCCTATGTGCTACCCAATCTGCCAGAGACGCACTTTGTGATCTGGGGAGCCGAAGCAGCGGGGATTGTCTGCGCGATCAATCCACTGCTTGAAAGCGAAGCCATCGGCGAGCTGCTCAAGGCCTCAGGTGCCAGTGTGCTCGTCACGCTCGCGCCGTTTCCCGGGATTGACCTATGGCAACGAGTGCAATCGGCGTTGGCCGGGGTCCCGGCTTTGCGAGATCTGGTGCTAGTCAATCTCGCTGACCGGATGCACGGGGAAAAGGCAGCCGCAGCCCGAACGCAGCAGCGTCGCGAAATCGAAAGGCTGCATGGCGAGGGCGGTCTGCGCAGCGCGGTCCCCGCGCAGATCCGGATCCACGAATTCAGCGCCGCCATCGCCAGCGAGTCCGGGGTCGCGCTCAATGATTCGCGTCGGATAAGCACCGACGACGTTTCGTCCTGCTTCTGCACGGGCGGCACCACGGGACTGCCGAAGATTGCGATGCGCCAGCACGGCAATGAGGTGGCCAATGCGTGGAATGCGGCTCAGTTCTTCGGCGAAAGCATCGGGCCGGGCAAAACGATGTTTTGCGGATTGCCGCTATTCCACGTTAATGCCGTGATGGTGACAGGCCTGCTGGCGTTCTCGCGCGGCGCCCACGTCGTTCTCGGCACACCGCAGGGTTATCGGGGCGAGGGCGTTGTAAGGCGCTTCTGGGAAATTGTCGAGCATTACCGCATCAACTTCTTTAGCGGTGTTCCGACGCTCTATGGTTCACTGCTGGACGTTCCGGTTGACGGGCACGACATCAGCTCGCTCGAGTATGGCCTGTGCGGCGCTGCGCCAATGCCGGTAGAACTGCTCAGGACGTTTCAGGACCGTACAGGCATACGTATCCTCGAAGGCTACGGTCTCACCGAAGGTACGTGCGTGAGTAGCGCCAATCCACCGCTTGGGGAGCGCAGGGCCGGTTCGATAGGCCTGCGTCTGCCTGGACAGGCGATGAAGGCCGTGGTGGTCGACGGAACCGGCCGCTATGTGCGGGACTGCGTTGCGGACGAGGTGGGCCAGCTGGTGATCTCCGGCCCGAATGTGTTCGTCGGTTATTCCCGGCCGCAGCAGGATAGTGGAATCTGGATGGAGCTGGGTGACGGCAGGCGCTGGCTCAATACCGGCGATCTTGGGCGCTGCGATGCCGACGGGTACTTCTGGCTGACGGGCCGGAAAAAGGAACTGATTATCCGGGGCGGCCACAACATCGACCCCGCGGCTATCGAAGAAGCGCTTCATCGTCATCCTGCAGTGCAGATTGCCGCCGCTGTAGGACGTCCGGATATGCATGCAGGCGAGCTGCCCGTCGCCTATGTCCAGCTAAAACCCGGCGCAACGGCGACCGAGGCCGAACTCGCCGGGTTCGTGCGTGACGAGATCAGCGAGCGCGCCGCGGTTCCAAAGGGAATACGGGTCGTCGATGCGATGCCGCTGACGGGCGTCGGCAAGATCTTCAAGCCTGCGCTGAAACGACGCGAAACGGCGGACGCGCTTCGGTCGGCCCTCGCAGAGGCTGGCGTCGAGGATGCAACCGTTAGCATCATTGAAGACAACGCGCGCGGAGTCTCCGTTCACGTCGAACTTCCGGACGCTGAGCTTAAAGGACTGGCAGGTTCAACGCTTGGACGCTTCCCGTTCGCCTTTTCGCTCACTGTCGCGGCCACTTCACAAAGCAGCGACGAGAGCACAGCAGCGATCGGGACGCTTAGCGGCCCGCAGTGACGTGTCCCTAGTCCACGGCACGTTCAGTCACTCGCACTTCAATGACACGTGCACAAAGTCGATTTCGTTGGCAGCAGCTGGAGCAATTGTTTTTGGTTGGGAAAGAAGATGAGCATCGCATCAGGAAGGACCTTACGTTCGCTTGTGCATAAATGGCTGGGACCGACTTCCGGGGCGCCGGTTAAGGTCACCCGGTTCAATCGTCGCCACTCGACTCATGGAATCTGTGTGCACATCGAGCTGCTTTTGCAGAGTGGGTCCGTCGGGTTGTTTTTCTTCCGGCACGGCGATGGTTCGTGGTGTGTGTTCCCGCCTGACAGTGAACGGCCGGTGATGCGCATTCACTAACCCGCCAGGCATTAGAGGACCACTAGCAATCGCCCGAAAGACGAACGGACATGTAATTGGAGAGGGCTCAGTTCAGGAGATCACGCCGTAACGAAGTTTAGATAAATGCAACGACAATGGAAGTCAGGACAATTAAATTAGTATAACTACAGAAAAGTGGTCGGATTTGCAATGCGCACACAGCCTGTGAAGGGCTCGACGCAAACATTCCGCAGCTGAGTGAGCGGATCGTTAAAGCTGTGTACAAAAAAATCAGCCATCGAGACAGGAGAAGACACTTTGAGGAACTGCAGGAGAAAGATTCGCACTGCCGGCATGACGGTTTGCATCTGCTCGGCTGCGCTTGCAGATCATGCAAGTTCGCAGACGGCTGGAAGCTTCACTCTGGCCACAGGGTGGCTTCACGTTGCGCCGCAGAGTAGTGCAACGCCGCTTACTGTGGAAAGTGTTGGTGGAATGACGGTGAATCAGCAACTACCCGGCACCGGCGCGCATGCGACGTCCACAGATACGATGGGAATCACAACCGAGTACTATGTTACCGACCACTTCGGCGTCGCCACGCTCATTGGCCTCCCACTGACCGTCGATCTGGTCGGTGACGGCACGCTCGCGAAGTATGGCACCCTCGGATCGACGCGACCGATGCCGCCCGCTATCGTTCTTCGATACCACCTGTTCGAGGCTCAGTCGAAATTCCGTCCTTTCGTCGGGTTGGGCGTGAACTATACATGGTTCACCCAGGTTCGCACGACCAATAGTCAATTTGTGACGGATAACCTCGGACCAGGCGGGTCGGCGCACGCATCACTCAGTTCATCCTGGAATCCGGTGTTCGAGATCGGCGCAAACTACGCCGTCACGAAGAACTGGTCTGTTGGTGCCGCTGTCGGTTATGTCCCGTTAAAGACTCACCTGACGCTGGATGGGACGACGGCGAATGGCACGCATGTCGTTTCCCGATCGACGATCCGGATTAATCCCGTCAATGTTTTTCTGAATGTCGCTTACACGTTCTAGCCCGAGCACATGGCATTTTGCTTTGCCTGATCGGCGGTAGGCCTACAACCAGTCAAGAGATTCCAATGCACCAAAAAGAGGTCGAAAGTGGCCCTTCCAGAAAAGCTGACCACGCGCGCCCGGACATGACTACACGCCGCATAAATCCGTTAAGCCGCGCAGGCGCAGCGGTTGCGCCCGCATGCGCACTATCCCTTTACGGCAATGTTTTGTTTCGGGGGAAGCGATGAAACGCCAGCTGTTCAAATCGATTCTGTTTGCGTTGCCCAAAGTGCTCGAGCTGACGGCACGCCGCTTTCCCGAGTATCGTGAGCGCCTGAAGGAACGTGAGGTCGTTGCCTGGATCGGGCTGATGGATCGAAGCATCGGTCGGGCCATCGAGATCAGAAACGGCCGCATCCGGTCGAGCGCAGGCTCCCACCCACAGCCGGACGTGTCCATGCTTTTCAAGGATGCCGCTACCGCGCTGAAGTTTTTTTCGCCGAGTCCAGATCAGGCAGAGATCATCCACGCGGCAAAGAATTTCAAGGTCGTCACGGAAGGCGACGATGAGCTGCTGGTCTGGCTCATGCAAACGCTGAGCATGATGCAAACGGTCAGCCTGCCGATGGGCACGCCGATGCGGGATGGAACGCGCCGCTATACCACCTGCACAAACGGCGGACCTTTGTTCGTCTACGTGAAGGACGATCGCATCGTGCGCGTGACGCCTATCGATCTGGACAGCAAGGATGCTTCGAGCTGGGAGATCGAGGCGCGCGGGCGCCGTTTCGCCCCGCCACGGCGCGGTCTAGTCGCGCCCCACGCGTTGGCGATCAAGTCGCTCGTCTATTCGGACAAGCGCATTCTGCATCCAATGAAGCGGGTCGACTTCAATCCTGACGGTGAGCGCAACCCGCAGAACCGCGGCAAGTCCGGCTATGTGCCGATCAGCTGGGACGAGGCGCTGGACATCGTCGCTAAAGAAATCAACCGGCAAAAGCGCGTGCACGGTCCCGGGTCCATCACGTTCCCCATGTCGTCGCATCACCAGTGGGGCAATATCGGCTACTACCTCAGCGCGCTCACGCGCTTTGCCAACCTTATTGGCTTTACGCGAGTGGCTGCGAATCCGGACAGCTGGGAAGGATGGTACTGGGGCGCGATGCATCACTTCGGCAACTCGATGCGCGTTGGCGTGCCGTCGGGCTATGGTGGCATCGAGGACTGCCTGAAGGAAGCCGACATGATCGTCTTCTGGTCCTGCGACCCGGAGAGCACCAACGGCGCCTACGCGGGGTTCGAGGGGACGCCGCGGCGCTTGTGGGCCAAGGAACTCGGCATCGAGTTCGTCCATATCGATCCGCACTGCAATCCGACCGCGCAGCTGCTGGGCGGCCGCTGGGTTCCAATACGGCCGCAAACGGATGCGGCGCTTGCCACTGCCATCATGTATGTGTGGGTGACCGAGGGTCTGTACGACAAGCAATACGTCGCTAGCCGTACGACCGGGTTTGACGAGTGGCAGGCCTATCTGACAGGCAAAACGGATGGCGTGCCGAAAACCCCGGAATGGCAGGAACAGGAAACGGGCGTGCCCGCCAAGGACGTTCGCGCGCTCGCGCGTCTGTGGGGGAAGAAGAAGGTCTATCTGGCTGTCGGGATGACGGGCGCGGGATTCGGTGGGGCGGGGCGCGGTGCGACGGGAGCGCAATGGGCGCGTTGCATGATCATGATGATGGCGATGCAGGGCTGGGGCAAGCCCGGCGTGAATTTCGGCTGTCTCGAGATCGGTGTTCCGCACGATCTGCATTTTTACTTTCCAGGCTACGCGGACGGCGGCATGTCGGGCGACCTTGCGTGGACCGCGAATGCGGTGAATAACTATCAGCGCATGCCGCACATCCTGACCATGAATCCCGTCAAGCAGATGGTTCCGCGGCAGCAGTTACCGGATGCCATCATCAACGGGCATGCGACGGGCTATCTCTGGGATGGCATGTCGCAGGAAGCGCAATTCGCGCCGTTCAGTTACCCCATGCCCGGATACTCGCCGATCCACATGATTTATCGCTATGGCGGGTCCGCTTTCAGCACAGTGACGAAATCCGGACGCTGGGCCGACGCGTACCGGCATTCGAGCATCGAGTTCGTGGTCAACCAGTCGATCTGGATGGAGGGCGAGGCGCAGTTCGCCGACATCATCCTGCCGGCGTGCACGTCGCTGGAGCGTTGGGACATTGGCGAATGGTCGAATTCCGGCGGCTACGCGCATCATGGCTTTAACACGGTCAATCATCGCATGGTGACGCTGCAGCACAAATGCATCGAGCCTCTGGGTGAGTCCCGCTCAGATTACGACATCTTCACCGCGATTTTGACCCGTCTCGGTCTTGGCGGCGTGTTCACCGAGGGATGCGGCGAACTCGACTGGGTCAAGCGGGTATTCGACTCTTCCGATCTGCCGGATCACATTTCGTGGCGCGACTTCTGCCGGAAAGGCTATTTCGTCGTGCCGCCCGAAAAGCCAGAGTTGCGACATCCAGTGGACATGCGCTGGTTCGCGCAAGGCCGGCGAAAGGACCTGCCGGAACCGCATCCGATGCCATCGCAGTACGCTGAAAAATTCGGCATGGGTCTGCAGACGCCTAGTGGCAAGCTCGAGTTCGTGCCGGAATTGCTGAAAAGGCACACCGCGGACAACCCCGAGCGCCCGGCGCTGAACCGGTACATTCCGTCGTGGGAGGGGCTGCGCTCCGAACTGGCTCAGCGCTATCCGCTGCAACTGATCGCTACTCACAGCCGGTACAGCTTCCACACGCATTGCGACGGCAAGAACTCGTCGGTTAACAGCGTCGAAGATCATCGCGCGTTGATTGGGGGGCATCGCTTCTGGCTGCTGCGGCTCGGGCCCGCCGACGCGGCGGCCCGGGGCATTGCCCATCGCGATCTCGTCAAGGTCTACAACGACCGGGGCGCCGTCATCTGTGCGGCTGACGTGTCGCCCCTGGTCACTGCAGGCGTGGTCAAGTCATACGAGGCGAGTGCCGAATTCCATCTGATCGAAGTAGACGGCGAGCGCGTTGAAATCGGCGGTTGCATGAACATGCTGACGCCCGACCGGCCGCAAACCGCGGGCACAAGCAGCATGAGTCCGAATTCATGTCTCGTGCAGGTTGAAAAGTGGAAAGGCGCGGATACGTTCCTGTTCGGTCGCGCAGCGTAAGGAGCAAGCAATGAGCAAGTGGAACCTGGTTATCAAGGTCGGCCAATGCGAGAACTGCCAGAACTGCGTCATCGCTGCGCGCGATGAGCACGTTGGAAACGATTTCCCCGGTTACTCCGCGCCCGCCGAGGCCCGTGCCGAGAGCCCCGTTCGCATCCTGCGCCGCGTGCAGGGCGATTCCCACATGGTCGAAACGACGTACCTGCCGGTGATGTGCAATCACTGCGACGAAGCGCCCTGCATGCGTGTGGGCGGTGACGCGGTCCGCAAGCGCGCCGACGGCATCGTCATCATCGACCCGGACAAGGCACGAGGCCGGAAGGACATCGTCAAGTCCTGTCCGTACAAGGCGATCGTGTGGAACGAGGAACTGCAGCTACCGCAGACCTGGATCTTCGATGCGCACCTGCTGGACCAGGGCTGGCCACATCCGCGATGCGAACAGGCTTGCCCCACTGGCGTGTTCGAGACGGTCAGGCTCGATGACGCCGCGATGGCGGAAAAAGCCCGGCGCGAAGGGCTCCAGGTTTTGCGGCCGCACCTGGGCACGAAGCCTCGCGTGTGGTACGGCGGCCTCGAACGCTGGGAAAGCTGCTTCGTCGGTGGAAGTGTCAGTGCGCGGGTGGGCGGCGTCGTAGAGTGCGTCGCTGGTGCTGCCGCTGTCCTATATTCGGGCGGTCAGAGGGTTGCGGAAACAGTCTCCGACGCGTTCGGCGATTTCCGGTTCGACGGCCTCGCGAAAGATAGCGGCATCTACCGGATCGAGATTCACCATGCGATGGGCAATGCATCGCGTGAATGCGAACTGGGCGAAAGCGTGTACTTGGGCGAAATCAGCCTTGTGCAATCGACCCGCGCGGTCGAAGCCGCATGAGGCGCAACGGGGCCGCCCTTACCTGAAACAGCAGACCGCTCCGTCGCTGGCTTCAGGCAGGCCCAAAGCGGGCGAGCGAGCATGATGGGCAACCGGTTGCAGCCGCAGTAGGCGCTGCATGTACCAGGTCGACTCCTCGTTGATTCGTGCCCTCATTCTGTATATTGACGAATGCATCAGTTATGAGTCTAATATCGCTATTCCGCCGCATCGTGTCGACGGACTTGTTGAGAAACCGCCATCTGATTGGCTCGCTCCCTCGGCGAATCAAGACGGCGACGTCATCGTAAGCTATGCCATGAAGCCAGAACGCCTGACGCACGCGCGCAGAAGAGAGCAGACGCGGGAGCGCCTGTTTGACGCCGCACGAACCATCTTCCTGGAGAAGGGCGTGGCCGCTACGAGCGTGGAAGACATCGTTGAAGCCGCCGGTTATACGCGTGGCGCGTTCTACTCCAATTTCTGCGGCAAACAGGAACTGCTGACGGAGCTTTTGCGGCGCGATCGCGATGAGGCGCGGGCCAAACTGCAAGCCATCGTTGAGGATCGCGGCACGCCCGAGGAGGCGCAGGCGCGCGCGATCGCTTACTACAGCAGGGACTATGTCGAAAGCGATAGCTTCCCGCTCTGGGTCGAGGCGCAACTCCTTGCACGCCGCGACAACGCGTTTGGCGAGCGTGTTCGTGCGTTCCGGCGCGAAAAACTCCTGCAGGTCGGTGCCCACATACGGACGCTCGTGGCGGATGGCGACAGAGGGTTGTCCGTTGACGTAGACACGTTCGCGCTCAGCCTCGCGAGCCTGTGCGATGGCGTGCAGTTTCTCAGGATGTGCAATCCGCAGACAGCGACCGACCAGGCGATTCAATCCGTGCTAGCGCAATTCCTTTCGTGGGTGCTGTCGCGACAAGCGGGGGAGATACGGGTTGAAGAGCATCCTGCGAGCGCGACAGCGTCGTGCACCTGAACCTTTGAACGAGGTGGCAATGAATCACGATAGCAACGCGTCCCACAATTGCGATACCGAATGTGGCACCAACGACGGCATGAGCCTGGATTCCTCGGCGAAGGGTGCCGTCGTTGCGATTTCTCCCGCTTCTTCAGCGAATTGGGCATGGGCCCAATCCAGCGACTCATACGACTGGATGGATTGGCACAGTCCGTTTCCGGGCGTAACCCATGGCTGACTAATTGGGGCAATGCCCGGCTCTTCGGCGATCGCGAGTGGCGGCATGTCCGCTCGATCCGTCGTGTCGATGCGTCTCTGGGCGCCCGGAACGCCATGCTTACTGTTCATCGGATCCCGCGCTCACCGTGCGGTCGGGCATTCACGCCTGATGGTCCGAGCCGCGCGGCTTCTCCCGCCACACGACGACCAGGTTCCGATCCTGCGACGATGCACTGCGCGTGCGTAAGTCCCATGGCCCGGCCGTCTTTAACGTGTGTGTATCATTTTCTACGCTGACAAATAAGTCACATACGATTTCCGGCTCATGTACGACGGCGAAGCATACAACAGTTCAAGGAACTGATCTTGCTGGCCATCGGACACCTTTTGACGAGCAAGACGGAGACTACACGTGACGCAATCTGCCATGACAGTCATCGTTCGCCGCGAAGACCCACACTCTCAGGACGCACAGACTCTACTGGACGAACTCAGTGCGACGCTCGCTCTTTACTCGGGTGACGGCGGGCGATCGAGATTCAGCGTTGAAGAATTCTGTTCGGCTCGCGGCGCGTTCGTCGTCGCGAGAACGGTGCAAGGCGTGCCACTTGGCTGCGGAGCGTTCCGGCGACATGACGATGGCGTCGCGGAATTGAAGCGCATCTACAGCAGGCCGAATTCTTTGGGCGTCGGTGCAGCGATTCTGCAAATGCTGGAAGTCGAAGCCGTTACAGCCGGCTATCGAACGCTGGTGGCCGAAACGCGTGCGATCAACCGTCGCGCGATTGCCTTTTATGAGCGCAATGGTTTTACGCGTGTCGAACGTTTCGGAATATATGCTACCCAGAGCGACGCGCACTGCTTCGCCAAGCAGCTGGCCGAAGCGACCGGCTCCGATCAGATGGCCGGCAAGCATCTTGGCAACGACTCCACGACGCGCGGCGAACGCGATTGACTTGCATGGGTTCTGGTGCGCGAACGGATCGGTGATTGATGAGTGCGGCGTTCGGATGCGACGGGTCGGACGGTAGGTACGTGCGATGCTCGCCCGTGATGCAGCAACCAGGGCGACGAACGGAGGCGAACGTGAGAGCATTTTTGAGGGGTGTCGCGGCGGCGGCGCTCGGTGCCGCTGCGATGTACTACTTCGACAGTCAGTTGGGCAAGCGGCGACGGGCGATGCTGCGCGACAAGATGGGCGCGACCTCGCGCAGGATCAGGAAGAGCTCACAGGCTCAGGCGCGAAAGGTCGCTGGACGCGCGTATGGGATGCTGCACAACGCAGTATCGAGTGCGCCTGCCAGCGACCTGCAGCTGACGGAGCGCGCGCGTTCCAGACTGGGCCACGTAATCGCCAATCCGCGCTCGGTCGATGTTCGCGTGGACCACGGCGTGGCGTGCGTCGGCGGAGAAGTTCCCGCTGCCGACCACGATCGCGTTATACGGGAAATTGCGGCCGTCCCGGGCATCGAGCGGATCGAAGACTGCCTGTCGGTGCACGACGATCGGGGCAATTTGCCTGGCTTGCAGGGCGTGGCAAGACATGGACGCAATTGAGTACACGCTATGAAACGGGATCGATCCGAGAGCAGCCTTTAAATGAGCCAGTCTGCGCGTCTCGCGAGCCGTTGAGCTCGCTGATCGGCGATCAGCAGCGCTGGCTCGGTACGTCGACTGCAGGAACGTCTGTTGCGCAAATCGTATTGGCAAGTTCGGGATGACGACATGGTCACCGCGTGCCATTTGAGAAACGGAACTGAGAGGGCATGATGGCCTGCGAGATAGAAACATATCGGGGGTTTGTCGTCCTCATGCGGTTGGAACAGGCCGGCGCACGGCTGACCTGCAGCGTATCCTTCGCGCGCAGTGACGGACAGGAACCGCGCGAGGTGCCTCCAGCGTTTGCAGGTCACGCGAACAAAGAAAAGGCTAGTGCGCTTACTTTGACAGTGGCGATGCAGACGAGGGCGCGCGCGGTCATCGACGGGTGGCTCGAGCAGCAGTCGGCGAGCAGTCATTGATCACGCCGGCCATTCGGGAAGACGGGTTTCCGAGGCCTTCGCGGCAATCGCCGTCAGAGAACAGGTGTGTTCCGAATCCTTGCAGGGCGCGGGCCCCGTCGTGCGCAACGGCCTAATCGCGCTGGCCCTAAAAATTGGCGGTTAATGCTCACAAAGCGACATGCCATTTTGACAAACGCTGCGGTGAGCCGGTGGTGCAACGGGGAATCGTCGCGCTTTCGCCATCGCCCACCCGCCGAATTCACAACGCGGCGGTACTCCACGTCGATGTGCACGTCCCGGGAACGCCATATGCAGGTTGTTCGTGCTTTCGCGTCGGAGCACACGCCGACGCCCCGCTTGAGCAGGCGGGACGAGTGGACCCCGTTCCGCGTCTGCATGTATCCCCAAGATCAGCACCTAATGGAGTTGTCCGATGCGTATCGCACAGATCGCCCCTTTAGAAGAGGCCGTGCCCCCAGCACTTTATGGCGGAACAGAACGAGTAGTCTCATATTTGACGGAGGCGCTGGTCGCTCTCGGCCATGACGTCACGTTGTTCGCGAGCGGCGATTCACGCACGCGCGCGCACCTGGAGGCCGCTTGGCCGCATTCGCTACGCCTCGACCGTTCAATTTGCGATCCGCTCGCGCCGCATCTCGCGATGCTTGAACACGTCCGCCGCCGCGCACATGAGTTCGATATCCTTCATTTCCATCTCAGCTATCTGCCGTTTCCTGTCTTCTCGCAGATGCAAACGCCCTTCGTGACCACGCTGCACGGGCGTCTCGACTTGCCCGAGCTGCGGCCCGTTTTCGACCTGTTTCCTCAGGTGCCGGTGGTGTCAATCTCGGATTCTCAGAGGGCGCCTCTTCCCGCAGCAAACTGGCTCGATACCATCCACCACGGTGTGCCCGTGGATCTGCTGACCCCGCAGCCGCATGTGCGGCCGACCTACCTGGCCTTCCTCGGCCGGGCCTCTCCGGAAAAGCGCGTCGATCTCGCTGTCGAAATCGCCGCCCGCGCAGGGTTTCCCCTCAAGATCGCCGCAAAGGTCGACAAGGCCGACGAAGCCTATTTCCGGAAGGTTATCGAGCCGCTGCTGGCGCAGCCACATGTCGATTTCCTTGGCGAAATCAACGAGGTTGAGAAGTCCGAATTCCTGTCGGGCGCCCTTGCGCTGCTGTTCCCGATTGACTGGCCCGAACCGTTCGGTCTGGCAATGATCGAAGCGATGGCATGTGGCACGCCCGTCATCGCGTTCAAGCGCGGTTCTGTGCCAGAAGTGATCGAGCACGGCGTGACGGGTTACGTCGTCGACGATGTCGATGGGGCCGCGCGCGCCGCGACTCGACTCGCTGCTCTTTCGCGTAGCAAAGTGCGCGAGCGGTTCGAACATCGCTTCACTTCGACCACGATGGCGCAGCGCTATCTCGACGTCTATGCCAGCTTGACCGCGGCGACTCGCCCGCGGCTTCGGGCGGTCGCCGGGAGCGGTGGCCACGATAGTACGTTGGAACCATGAGCCCTGGCTGGTTATGCAACGTGATCGCGCTACGCCGCACGGCACGCTACACCCAACCCCCAAGCCGGTTCTTCCACCAGGTAGTGGACGATGCGTTCCGTCGCGCCGCAAGCGCGTGGCGGGACTGATCCGTATAACGGCGCTACCTGGGCGATGCACATGTCGGCTCTGTCCGAAGCGTGCTCCGCGCCGTCACCATCACGAGAGCGCGCGGCGCTGGCCGGTCACGTCGGTCGCGCCGGATTGCGAAGGTCAAGCACGCCGTCGAGCTGATCCAGCAAGTAGCGCGCGCGTTCGAGGCCCGCCCGTTGTGCTTCCTCACGTGTCTCCCAGAATGGTCCGATGCTCTCGGGTTCGTCCAGTTGCACGGGTTGTCCGTCACGCTCGACGTCAATGACGGCTCGCCAGTTGTCGCGGTCGTTGCGCTTAGCGTAGATGGTCACGTTGTAGCCGCGATACTCCAAGTACTCGCGCGGGGACTCGTCGGAGTGCGATAGGGAGGACATAGTAGGGCGTCTCACATCGGCGAATGATCGCGGTGATGATACTCGGCAAAAAGCCGGCAAGAAGCTGGCAACCAGACAGCAAAGAACGAGCAAACACAATGCCGTGGCAGCGACGCCAGCGCAAAGCGCCCTCGGGATCGAACTCCCCACCGACAACGTAGCGGGCTATTCCTCGTTACCGACTGCCTTCGAGACTGCAGCGGGGCTGTCGAACTCCTCGTCGGAGAGCGCGGCAAGTGCTTCCATGACATCTTCATCGGCGCCGTTTCCCTTCGCGGTCTTGAGCAGTTCTTCCTTCCTGGACGGATAGGAGGCGCCCTTCAATGCCTTTTGCACGTCGATGAACTTGCGGATTTGCGGATTCTTTGCGTCGGACGCGGTCATGATCGATCTCCCTGTAGTCGGCTGCGCAGCAGCGCGGCCCCGGCGAAGCCCACGGCCAGCGCAACATACACGCCGGCCAGCGAGCGGTTCGAAAGATGTTCGTCGAAGCCCGGCGTGAGCCGCTCGGGCACGACGTGGTAGTCGACGATATATGCGGTCGCGGCCGTCGCCGTCGCTGCCGTCGCGGTCGCCACGGGGTCGGTGCGACGCGCGCCGCGAGCGAGCCGAGCATTGACCGCCTCGAACAGCATCGCCCAAAAAACTGCCGACGCCTGATGAATCGCGAAACCTGTCAGTGTGAAGCGCGGGCTGAAGCCTGTTTCGCTGAACGCGCGGCGCGGCCAGAGGCAGTGCGTGACAGCATTGATCGGCGCGAGCATCGTCGAACCTTCGGAGGCTGCCCGCCAGGCGGCGAAGGCCGCCGCCAGCGTGCCTGCCGCAATGCCCGACTGCAACGCGCGGCGCGATACGGATTCGTTTTCTGCCTTCACGCTGCATTGGGCGCGCCTGATCGCTTTCATTGACGGTCTCCGCGCGCCACGAAGTCGATTCGAGGCGCGCAATGTCTGTGACGCTTGCGAATCTGCAAGCGATGTGCCGCACGGCGATATGAAGCCGATAGGCGTGTAGTAGTGGCTTGACATCGTCGTCGCTCACTGTGGCAAGGTCTGCATGTGCTCAGATTGCGCGTGCCGTGAACCTGCTTCGCGTGCGGACGAATGACTTCTATAGGCCAGGACCGGCGGATGCTGTAGCGAAGTCAGAGGACATGCCGTGAAGGCAGGAGTCGTCATCGGACAGGCGGAGCATCACGCGAAGCTTGTCGATACCCTGGTGCTCGCGCGCTACACGTTGAGGATGTTCGACGGTACGACGGTCTGCGGGCAGCGCACACCATGGAAAATCGAATGCGGCCCGGAAGTGGGCGGGCTCACGATGCGTTGCTGCAAATGCCGGGCGTCGACCTGAACCTGCCCATGTGGCTGCCGATAAGGGTATGCGACGACAGGTGAAGGAGCGATGGGACGCTGGAATTCGAGCCGCACAACGCGGATTCGTGCACGGGCCACAGCAGCCGGCGAAATGCCCGTCCTGATCGAGCCGCAGCTGGCTACGCTCGTGGAGCGTCATCCCACGGCGGGACAATGGTCGTATGAGATCAAGTTCGACGGCTACCGGATGCTGGCGCGCGTCGACGCGCGGCGTGTCAATCTGTTCACGCGCAACGGACATGACTGGACGGCCCGCATGCCGCGTCTGGCGCAAGCGCTGCAGGCTATCCCGGCCGATAGCGCGTGGATCGATGGGGAAGCCGTCGTGCTCGATTCATCCGGCAAGCCGGATTTCAATGCGCTGCAGAATGCTTTCGATCGGCGCAGTACTGCGAACATCGTTTTGTTCGTGTTCGATCTGCTGTGGTTCAACGGTGCGGATATTCGGGAACAGCCGCTGCGAGCCCGCCGAGAGCTGCTCCGGCGGCTGATGGACGAAGTCGATAGCCCGCTGCTGCGATTTTCCGACGACTTTGCGCAGGACCCTGCGTCGCTCGTCGCGTCGGCGTGCAAGATGAAGCTCGAAGGCATCATCGGCAAGCGCGCGGACGCGCCGTATCGTTCGGGCCGTTCGACCGACTGGATCAAGCTCAAATGCAACCTGCGACAAGAGTTCGTGGTAGGCGGATTCACGCGCGTGAAGGGCGCAAAGTCGGGGGTTCGTTCGCTGCTGCTCGGCGTACATGAAGATGACGGCTCGCTTCGTTACGCGGGCCACGTCGCGCCGCATCTGCCCCCTGCCCGTGCAGCAGCGTTTGCGAGGCGCGCCGCGTCGCTTGCGCAGCCGAAACCTTCGTTTTATAACGCGCCAGAACCGGAGCGCGATCGCGAGTTTCACTGGCTCAGCCCGGATGTGATCGCGGAGGTCTCGTTTCTCGAATGGACGCCCGCGGGCGAAGTGCGCCATCCTGTTTTTCATGCGTTGCGCGAAGATAAACCCGCGAGCGCCGTCACCGAAGAGAAAATTATCGACGACCCCGACCTCGAGCATGTGGGATCGACCCGGGTTCGTCCGGGCTCGCGAGGAACGGTCATCATCGGCGATGTGAAGATCAGCAACCCGCAGCGCGTGATGGACGAAGTGACGGGCCACACCAAGCTCGACATGGTGCGGTATTACGACGAGATCGCCGAGTGGGCGCTGCCCCATCTGCATTGCAGGCCGCTCGCATTGGTGCGCGCGCCCGACGGCATCCAGAAGGAGCTGTTCTTTCAGAAGCACAGCGAACGCGCCCGCATTCCCGGCGTTCGGGAACTGCCGCGCGAACTTCATCCCGGACATCCTCCGCTGCTTGTCGCGAACAGTCGCGAGGCACTGGTCGGACTCGCGCAGATGAGCGTCGTCGAACTGCATTCATGGAATGCCGTGGCGCCCGACCTCGATCACCCCGACCGGGTGATCTTCGACCTCGATCCGGACCCGTCATTGCCGTGGGCTGCGATGCTCGAAGCCGCAACCTTGGTGAAGGTCGTGCTGGATGAAATCGGCCTTCGGTCGTTCGCGAAGACGAGCGGCGGCAAAGGATTCCACATCGTCGTGCCGCTTACGCGTCGTCAAGGCTGGGACGAACTCAAGGCGTTCTCACAGGCCGTCGCCCAGCATATGGCGCGCGTCGTCCCGCAGAAGTTCTCGGCAGTGCTGGGCGCGAGGAACCGCGTCGGCAAGATCTTCATCGACTATCTGCGCAACGGCAAGGGGGCAAGTACCGTTGCGCCTTTTTCGGTCCGAGCGCGCTCGGGGATGGCCGTGTCGATGCCCGTTGCGTGGGACGAACTGTCCGACGTGCAGCGCGGCGACCAATGGACGATGTCGCAAGCGATCAAACGGCAACGCTCGCTCGGCGCCGACCCGTGGGAAGGCTACTGGCGCACACGCCAGGGCATCACCGCCGCGATGCGGCGCGCGGTGCGCATCAAGCGTTAGCGACGGACTCGATGACGCCAGCGGGTTGTCCCCCGTCAGGCCATTCGTGCGGGGCGACGCTTGCCGCCGAAAATCCGCGCTACGCCGCACGCGAGCAAAGTCACCAGCAGGGCAGTCGCGACAGGGAACGTACCTGCTGTATTCACCGCGACCTCGACGGGATGTTCGCCGAGCAGTTGCATGCGCCGGCGCGTCATCTCTGCGCCCAGCGTGCGCAACTCGGGTCCGAGCGCACGTTCCGCGAGAGGCAGGAGCCGGGTTTCCTCATCGGCGACATGGTGCATGGTGTCGCGCATCAACTTCATGAACAGCGAGTCGTACGCTGCATTTTCGGGTCCCATGGCGCGCAGCTTACCGATGACCTCGCGCAGCGCGTCATGCTCCGGCCGGCTCTTGTTCAGGATGTCGTCAGTCGGTGCGATGCGCGCGAGGGCGGGGTAGAAAATCTCTTCTTCCAACTGGGCGTGAATTTCAAGCGCTCTGCAAACGGAGGTGACGATCGCGCGCTTGCGCCACCATGCGGTTTCGTTACCGTAACGATGAAACGCAGCAACGACATGGGTATGATCGAGACGAATCATCGTCGTGATGGTGGGTACGTAGGGCACGGTAGGGACCTCTCAATGGTGCGGACGCGGCGACGGACCGTTCGCGTTTTCAGGCAGCATGCTTCGTTCCCGCGGGCGCTCAATAAGGTCGTTCGCGCCCACTCGCTCGCGAGCCACTAGACGATCCTGACCGGGATCGACTTCGCACCCGGCACCTTGCTTTCCTCGGCGTAGTGCCATAGTGGCAGGAGAACATTGCATTCCGGGTAGTAACCGCCGATACAACCCTCCGGTATCTCATACGCCTTGATCCTGAGCCCTTCGAGGCGTCGTTCGATTCCGTCGTCGGCGATCGTCTGCAGCGTCACCTTCTGTCCTTCTTGCAGATGATGCTTCTCGATGTCCGTCTTATTCATCAGAATGACCATGCGCGTATCCTTCACGCCCCGAAAGCGGTCGTCGAGGCTGTAGATGGTCGTGTTGAACTGGCTGTCGCTGCGTAGCGTCATCAGACGCAGGGCGTCCGGCATTTTCTCTGGCATGTCGGGGTCTTCCCCCAACGAACGGGGGGTGAGGAACTCCGCCTTTCCCGACTTTGTTTTCCACTCCCGATGGCGGGCCGGAACCGGACGGTGGAATCCTCCCGGCGTCCACATACGTTCATTGAAGTCGTGGAAAATATCCGGATATGTCGTCGCAATCTGGTCGCGCACGACGGAATAGTCGTCGCGCCACGCGTCCCAGTCGACGGTAGAGCGCTCGCCCAGCGTCGCTTTCGCGATGCCCGCGACGATGTATGGCTCGGGGCGAGCCTTTTCGCTAGCGGGTTCCGCGACGCCTCTCGAACCATGCATGCAGCCCGTGCTGTCTTCCATCGAGACGGCCTGATCGCCAAGGGGCGTACGGTGAATCTCGATCCGGCTCAAGCACGGAAGAACATACGACACTTTGCCATGAACGAGGTGACTGCGATTGAGCTTGGTCGCCACATTGACGGTGAGGTGCAGGCGCGCCCATGCAGGTTCCGTTTGCAGCCGGTCCGGTACGGAGCGTACGAGATTGCCGCCCAGATTGACGACGGCTTTTACGTCGCCTTTTACCATGGCTTCAAATGCTTCAACGGTGTTCAGCCCTTTCTTCGTTGGCGGCTCGAACGAGAACTGCTTTGCGAGCTGATCGAGCGGGGCGAGCTCCGGATTCTCGGTGATGCCCACGGTACGCTGGCCTTGCACGTTCGAGTGCCCGCGCACAGGCGAGGGGCCCGCGCCCGGCTTGCCGATGTTCCCGCGCAGCAATAACAGGTTGGTGAGCATACGTATGTTCTGCACACCCAGCCGGTGCTGCGTCAAACCCATCCCATAGTGCGCCATCACCGCGTTGGCGCGCATATATTCGCCGGCCGCGTCGAGCAACGCAGCGCGCGTCAGGCCGCTGACACGCTCGATCTCGCTCCAGTCCGCCGCCCGTGCGTAGGCAGCGAACTCGTCGAAGCCGGTCGTGTGTTCGTCGATGAATGCCACATCGACTACACGGGGCAAGCCCTGCGCTTTTGCCCGATCATCGGCTTCGATGACGGCCTTGCAGAGGCCGAGGATCGCGGCCGTGTCGCCGCCCGTCTTGACCTGATGATATTGCGTGCTGATCTGCGTCTCGGCGGGCGTCAACATCTGCGCGGGCGACTGCGGATTTGCGAAGGAAACGAGACCGGGCTCGCGCAGCGGATTGAAGGTGATGATGGGAACGCCGCGCTTGCGCGCATCCTGCAACTGGTGAAGCATGCGCGGACTATTCGTGCCGACATTCTGTCCGAAGAAAAACATCAGGTCGGTTTTCTCGAAGTCATCGAGTGTGATCGTGCCGACACCTACGCCGATCGCTTCCTTCAAACCCACGCTGGTGCTTTCATGGCACATGTTCGAGCTATCGGGCAGATTGTTGCAGCCATACATTCGCACGAAAAGCTGATACATGTACGACGTTTCGAGCGACGCCCGCCCCGACGTATAAAAGACGACGCTCTCCGGGTCGAGCGCGTTCAGTTCCCGGCCGATCTCGCGAAACGCGTCTTCCCAGCTGACTTCGACATATGTGTCAGTACCCGCGTCGTATTTCATTGGGGCAGTGAGTCTGCCCGCTTCCTCCAGGTCATGATCGTGCCAGTTGAGCAACGATGTCACGGTGTTGAGTTCAAAGAACTCCGGCGTCATGCGCTTTGCCGTCGTATCCCATGCGGTCGCTTTCGCTCCGCTTTCGCAGAACTCGAACGTGTGAGGATCGGCCGGCTTCGCCCACGAACAGCTCACGCACATGAACCCGTCCGGCTTGTTCTGCTTGAGCAGGATTGTGCTGTCCTTGATCGCGACTTTTTCCTGCCTCAAGATTGTCGCTACCGACTTCAACGAACCCCATCCGCCGGACGCAAACGGATACGACCGGCTCTTGTTAACGTTGCCCATGGCGAGAAGCTCCGGAGAAATAGCACGATGTGACATAACGAGCAATCTCCATTCCTGACCGTTGACGTGCGGCGGCAAGCGCGAGCGGCCCGGCGTTGCCCGGCGGCGAAAAACCGGAATGCGGCTTGCTGGCGCTTGCTGGCATCAGGCAGCAGGACGGCCGCGGTGGCCCGTCATACGATGGAGCGGCCAATGGAAACAGGCATTGATCTGGCGCGATCGCAATTCGGATTCACCATAGGGCTGCATATCGTGCTGGCGGCGTTTTCGATCGGCCTCGCCAATTACCTGATGGTGCTCGAAGCGCTGTGGCTGCGGACGGGGCGGCAAGTCTACATCGACGTCTACAACTACTGGTTGAAACCGTTTGCGCTGACCTTCGCGGTCGGCGCTGTGTCGGGCATCGTGATGGAATATCAGTTCGGCACGAACTGGGCAGCGTTCGCGGTGCGCACCGGCCCGATCATCGGACCGATGATGATGTACGAGATCGTGGTCGCGTTTTTTCTCGATAGCGGCTTTCTCGGCGTCATGCTGTTCGGCATGAAGAAGGTGGGGCGGAAACTGCACTTCGGCGCCACCATCCTCGTGGCAATCGGGTCGATACTCAGCGCCTTCTGGATTCTCTCGGCGAATTCGTGGATGCACACGCCCGCGGGCTACCAGATGGGCGCAGACGGACGCTTTCTCCCGGTCGACTGGTGGGCGATCGTATTCAATCCCTCGTTCCCATACCGCCTCGTGCATATGACGCTCGCGGCATTTCTCGCTACGGCGTTCTTCGTCGGCGGGGTAGGCGCATGGCATCTGCTGCGAGATCGCCATGCACACGGCGCGCGCACCATGCTGTCGATGTCGCTATGGATGGCATTGTTCGCAGCACCGCTGCAACTGCTGGCCGGCGATAAACACGGCGAAAACACGCTCGAGCATCAGCCGCAGAAAGTCGCCGCGATGGAAGGCGATTGGGAGGCTCGAGCGCCGGGAAGCGGCGAACCGATGGTGCTCTTCGCCGTTCCGGACATGCGCGAGCGCCGCAACCACTACGAGGTGTCAATTCCGCGCGTCGCGTCGCTCTACCTGCGCCACAATCTGTCAGGCACGATACGTGGCCTGAAAGAGTTTCCACCGTCCGATATTCCGCCCGTCCCGACCGTGTTCTTCGCGTTTCGCGCGATGGTCGGGCTTGGGTTGCTGATGATTGCGGCGGGCATCGCGGGGCTCGTGCTGAGATTGAAACGCCGCCTGTACGACGCGACATGGCTTCATCGTGCGATGGTAGCGATGAGCCCCGCAGGCTTTGTCGCGATGCTCGCAGGGTGGACCGTAACCGAGGTCGGACGTCAGCCATGGACCGTGTACGGCACGCTGCCCACCTCGCAAAGCATCTCGCCGCAAATCGGCTGGCAGACCGTCGCGTGGTCGCTGGGTGCGACGGTTGCGCTCTATGTCGTGATGTTCGGCATCGGGCTTTACTACCTCACTCGTCTGCTGGCGCGGCCGCCGAAGGAAGGCGAGCAGGGACCCCATCCGTCGCTCGTTCAGCATATCCGGCCGCGCGCAGAGACAGCTCCGGCGCACGGGGCAGGCAAATGACGAACGCGCTCGCCCACACCGACTGGCTGTCGCTCGCGGCCGCGGGAACGCTTGCGTTCGCGGTGCTCATGTACGTGCTGCTGGACGGCACCGACCTTGGCGTAGGCGTGCTGTTTGTCAGCGAGCGGAATCCGGCGCATCGGGAGGTCATGGTCGAGACGATCTTGCCCGTCTGGGACGGCAACGAAACGTGGATCGTGCTTGGCGGCGGCGGGCTCATTGCGATGTTTCCGCCCGTCTACAGTGCGCTGCTCACTGCCATGTACCCTGTGATCTTCGCGATGCTGTTCGCTCTGATTCTGCGCGGCGTCGCGATCGAATTTCGAGGCGAAGCGACGGCGCGTGCGAAGTCGCGTTGGGACGCGGTCATGCAGACAGGGTCCACGATCGCCGCATTCTGCCAGGGCGTTCTCGTCGGTTCGCTCGTGCAGGGCATTCGCACGGTCCGAGCCACATACCAGGGCGGACCTTGGGACTGGCTCGGGGCATTTACGCTCTTTTGCGGCGTCGCATTAGCGCTCGGGTATGCGTGGCTGGGTGCAAGCTGGCTGATCTGGCGCACCGAAGGCATCCTGCAGCAGCATGCGAGACGGGCGAGCCTGATGCTCGGAATTGCGACGGCGGCTTGCACCGCGACCGTTTCCGTATGGACGCTGCATCTGAACGACGGCTACGCGCATCGGTGGAAAGATGACTTCGGAGGTATGGCATTGCCCGTCGCGGTATTCGTCTTTGCTTTATTGGCCACGGGCTTCGTCTACGCCGTTGCCAGACGGCGGGCGTTCGCACCGCTCGTGTTCGCGCTCTTCTGGTTCGTCTTTGCACTGCTGTGCGTGCTCTACACGATATTTCCGTTTGTGTTGCCGCCATCGATCACCATCGCGCAAGGCAGTTCTCCGCCGCATACGCAGGCGTTCGTGCTTGGCGGATCGTCGGTACTCGTGCCCGCCGTGCTCATTTACAGCACCTTCGCTTTCTGGGTCTTTCGGGGCAAGGTGACCTCAGCCGGCCGAGGACACAAGTAGGTTCGCGTCGACTCCTGCCGTAACCATTTTCATTGCAGTTCTGCGGAACGTGGTCCAGCCAACGACGTCGCTCGACCACGGAGCGATTCGCCACATGCGTGCTTAAAGGCGCGGCCCAGGGAGCGGCCTATCGGTGGCGGCCCATCGGTGAGCATCAGTTATGCCGCGGCTGGCCTGGCGGATGATTGTGCCAGCAGAGATTCTTAGCCGATGGACAGGCGCGATAGCACGCGACAGATAGTCGGCGGCACGGCGCTTGCGGAACGCGTTGCTCTCACAAACAGGAGGGCGTCATGAGCATCTTCGGCAACATCATGAACACGATATTTGGCCACCACGCGAGTGGCGCAGCGGCCGCATCGCAGGCACCGGGGGCGACTACCGCGCCTGCCGGGCAACAGGCATCGCCTGCGGGCACGCCGCCTGCAACCGCGAGCAGCGGCGCGGGCGCGACCACCTCCACGGCAGCTTCGATACCAGCTCAGCCTGCGGTACAGCCTGCCGCGCCCCGGCAGGAAGTCGACGTTGAGGCCGTGCTTACCCGGATGCAGGCCAATCATGGCGAGCAGCTCAACTGGCGAACGTCCATCGTCGACCTGCTGAAGTTGCTCGGCCTGGACAGCAGCCTGGCTGCGCGCAAGGAACTCGCGTCGGAGCTTCACTATAGCGGCAGCACGGACGATTCAGCAGCGATGAACATCTGGCTGCACAAGCAGGTGATTCAGAAGCTCGCCGAGAACGGCGGCAAGGTGCCCGACGATCTCAAGAACTGAACCACATCGGGGCCGACCCGCGCTCGCGCGGGGTATTACCCGAAGCCGGGGGCGATGACCGGTGGGATCGAAGCGCGCCCGCCGTGCTGCGTAGAGTCGAAAGGAGGAAGCGATGAATGTGGCGAGGCAGGTAGTGTCATTTCTCGGCTCGCGCGGCCTGAAACTGGTCACGGCCGAATCATGTACGGCCGGGCTGATCGCATCGTGTCTGGCTGAGGTTCCGGGCAGCGGAGCATGTCTGGACGTTGGGTTTGTCACGTACTCGCCGTCGGGCAAGGCGGGCTTTCTCGGCGTGCAGCATGCAACGATGCAGGCTCATGGCCTGACGAGCGAACCCGTTGCACGTGAGATGGCGGAAGGGGCCCTGCAGCAGGGCGCCGTTTGCGCTGACGTTGCCGTGTCCAATACGGGTGTTGCCGATGGTGTGTCCTCGAGCGGACCGCCTCCCGGTACGCAATGTTTCGCATGGGCCTACCGGCTGCGCGATGGGGGCATCGCTACTTTCACCGAGACCCGCCAGTTTTCGGGCAGCCGTAACGAGATCAGGCGTCAAGCCGCGCGCTACGCATTGTCTCGCGTCGAGCACTATTTCAATGCCCTCGGAGCCCGCCGATGATCCCGGACACGTTTGCACGACCGGCGGCCCGGACGTTTCGGGCAGCAGTGTGTGCTCTCGCCGCGGTAACGCCGCGGTGCAGAGCGCATTACCGATACGGAGATCGAACATGACTGTCGATGTGTCAGCATTCCAGCGCGACTGGCAGGAGCAGGTGATCCACGAGCTATGCGTGCCTGTGCATTTCGACGCAAACGCCGAACGCGAACGGCGCGTCGAGTTCCTCAGCGGTTACCTGTATTCGAACGGGCTGCGCACATACGTCCTCGGCATCAGCGGAGGCGTTGATTCGTCGACGGCGGGGCGGCTCGCGCAACTCAGTGTGGAGCGGCTGCGCGCGAAAGGCTATGAAGCGCATTTTCTCGCCGTGCGCCTGCCGTACGGCGAGCAACGCGACGAAGCGGATGCGCAGCACGCGCTGGACTTCATCCGCCCGGATGAGGTGTTGACGGTCAATGTGAAAGAACCGTCCGATGCGATGCTGTCCGCGCTCAAGCGCGCGGGGGCGCAGTACACCGACGACTTCCATGAAGACTTCGTGCTCGGCAACATCAAGGCGCGGCAGAGGATGATCGCGCAGTACGCAATCGCGGGTGCGAGAGCAGGCGTCGTGATCGGAACGGACCATGCAGCCGAGTCTCTGATGGGCTTTTTCACCAAGTTCGGAGACGGTGCCGCGGATATTCTCCCGCTCGCCGGGTTGACGAAACGACGGGTGCGGGAGTTGGCGCGAGCGCTAGGCGCGCCCGATCATCTGGTGATGAAAGTGCCGACTGCCGACCTTGAAACGCTGACGCCGCAACGACCCGACGAAGACAGCTACGGGATCGGCTATGACGAGATCGACGATTTCCTCGAAGGCAAATCCGTCAGCGACGAGGTCTTGACCACGATCCGGCGCTTCTACATGGCGACGCGTCACAAGCGCGCATTGCCTGTGACGCCGGACTGAACAAGCCAACGTGTCGCTGCTTTCCATGGGGCGGGCCGAAAGGCAAATCCGCCTCAATGCCTGCAGTCAGTTCCGCTCTGGCGCTGACGACGATGTTGTACACCTGTCGCCAGTACGACCGCGCTGCTTCCATGGCGGCTTGCGAGCGCTTTGCGTGCAATGCGAACAGCTGCTGTGGTGCGCGAATGAATCTGGAAGATAAATTGCGAGACCTTTCTATATCTCGGAACGCGTCAGAAGGTAATCAAGACCGCCCACCCGATACCACCGATAGCCATAAGGTTCGAGCACCACCGCATGTCGACCGTCGGTGCCAGGCTCGCTGTGGTCATCCGAAAGAAGATTGATCAGGCGGCAGTCAATCGGTTGATCGCTGTTCGAACGAAACTTCGCGGTGCAAGCCTCGGCGCCGAAGTTATGTAAAAACAGCACCGAGTTGTTGCGCCAGTGATAACACAACGCAAGCACATCGCTTCGTGATGTGCGTAGCACTTCGAAGTCCCCCCAGCTGATCTCGGGGACTTCCTTGCGCATGCGGATCATCCGCTCCATCCAGTTCAGAAGCGAATTCGGGTCGCGCCGCTGCTGGGCCACATTGATTCGCTCAAAACCATATGCCCCGCCGGATATGACGGGTGTGGGCGGCTTTGCATGCTTGGTGAAGCCGCCCTGCGGCTCTACCGACCATTGCATCGGAGTGCGCGCGCACGCGCGCTCGGGGCGGCGCAGGTCGTCGCCCATCCCGATCTCATCGCCGTAACGGAACACGGGTGTACCGGGCAAAGTGAGCATCAGGCTGTAGGCAAGTTCCAGACGGCGCCTGTCGCCCATCAGCATCGGTGCAAGCCTGCGTCGAATCCCGCGCTCATAAAGCTGCATGTTCGGCTCGGGGGCGAACGCTGTGAACACGGCTGTGCGTTGTTCGGGTGTGAGGCGACCCAGATCGAGCTCGTCGTGATTACGCAGGAACACACCCCATTGTGCGCTCGACGGTCGTGGCTTCGTCGCGAGCAACGCGTGTTTCAACGGTTTGATATCGCCCGTTGCGAGCGTGTAGAACGTGTTCTGATTGACCTGAAAGTTGAACATCATGGGCAGGCGCTCACCTTCATCACCAAAGTACTCCAGGTCGGTGTCAGGCGACACATTGGCTTCCGCGAGAATGATCGCGTCGCCTTCGCGCCACTGCAGAAACTCGCGAAATGTTCGCAACATACCGTATTGCTCGACAGGCTGACGCACCTTCGGGCCTTTTGTCGCAATCACGAAGGGCACGGCGTCCATGCGGAATCCGGAAACCCCGAGCTGGATCCAGAAACCCATGATCTTCAGCAGCTCGGCCTGCACATGAGGATTGGACGTGTTGAGATCCGGCTGAAAGTCGTAGAAGCGATGGAAGTACCAGCGCTTTGCACATTTGTCGAAACTCCATGTCGATTTCTGCACGCCGGGAAATACCACGCCTCTTTTTGCGTCCGGCGGCTTCTTATCTGCCCAGACATACCAGTCGCGATATTTCGAATCGGGATCACTGCGTGCTTCCTTGAACCACGGGTGCTGATCGGAGGTGTGGTTGATCACGAGGTCGATGATCACGCGCAGGCCGCGCTCGGCACAGGCGTGGGTAAATTCGGCGAAGTCGCCGAGCGTGCCGTATTTCGGATCGACGTTGTAGTAGTCGGAAATGTCATAACCATTGTCACGCCCGGGCGAAGGTTGAATGGGCATCAGCCAGATCGCCGTCATGCCGAGACCTTGAAGGTAGTCGAGCCGACGCATGAGTCCCTTGAAGTCACCTACGCCGTCGCCATTGGCGTCCATGAAGGTGCCTACCGACAGGCAGTAGATGACGGCGTTCTTGTACCAAAGGTCGTTGAGCATATGATCCGCACATGCGCCAGGCGGTCCACTATGAAGAGGAATTGAAATGCCCGGGCTGACGTGGTGGCAACGCGGTGGGATCTATCAGATCTACCCTCCGCTCGTTTCAGGACAGCAGTGGCGATGGCATCGGCGATCTGGTCGGCATTGATGCACGGCTCGAATACGTTTGCGCGCCTGGCGCCGACGCTTGGATTTCTCCGATCTATCCATCTCCCATGGCCGGTTTTGACTACGATGTGGCGGACTACTGTGACATCGACCCAATGTTCGGCAGCCTGCCGGAGTTCGAGCAATTGGTGATCCACGCCCATCACCTCCGCCTCACAATGGGAACCGTCGGAAGCGCTGTGGCGTACCCCAAATTACATCTGCATTGTAAAAGGCGCCGCGCGACTGCGGCGTCCGCGACGCCCGCGCCCCATCGATGTCGCTTGCCCTGCCGGCCCCGGCGAAAGACTCATGCGGCTGTGGCGTGCTAAAAATCCGTGTGGTCACGATCGTACCGTTTCGTCCATCGACGCATTGTCGGCGACGACGATTGGCGGATGCTCGGGCAGCATGCAAAGGCGCAGAAGCGTGCCGGACAGCTATTCAGCGCGGGCGCACGTCAGGACGACAATGGTGATGCAAAATGCTGCGTCGTCGAATACAGAGGGCGTGTTGCGCACGATGGATATGTATCTGCTGCGGACTGGCGAAGGAGGTGCCGGACAGACCGCATCGCAGGTGTCGATGCAGTCCACCCGCCTCAACACGGGAACGGCGCCGAGGCTTTCGCTTCGTTTTCCGCCGTCAACTACTACTGGGACACCCCTTTTTTGGCGGCGAGATCCTGTGCCATCTGGTAGTGGTGCTGGATCGTCGGCAACGCATCTTGCGCCGCTTTCTTCAGGCTGGCATCCTGGCCGTCGGCAATCTCCTTTTGGAAAGCTGCGACGGCCTGTTTGTGGCCCTCGACACCGACCTTCGCGATGTACGCCTGATCGAACGCCTTGCCCTTTAATCCTTTCAGTGAATCGAGTACTGCCGTGTCGGAGTTGTCCTTGGGCACCGTGACGCCGTGAGGCGCGGCCATTTTGAGCTGCACAGTCAGCTTGGTGTGATCGAGCATCATGTGATGCGCGAAAGATTCAACATCCTTGTCGTCGGAATTGTGCGTCGCAAGTTTCGCCGCGTCGATTTCGGTGGACGATGACATTGACGCGGCCTGCACGAAGTCCCTGTCGGCCTGTGCGAGCGGATTGGCAGCGGTCGTCGATGCGGCTTGCGTCTGCGCAGCGGCAAGCGGCGAAACAACAAGTGCGCCTGCACAGATAGTGGCGAAAATAAGCGTGTGTCCGGGTCTCATGGCGTTCTCCGAGAGTCATGCATGGAATCGTCCGCCCGGTGTGAGCCAGGCTTCGACGTAGGTGAGCAAGTACTGAGCCGCGCAGGACCGGGCCGCCAGTGCGCTCGGTCTACAAGCGCTGCCCGTTTGACGTGGCTAAGAGCCGGATGCTGCAAAGTTTCTTGCCCCGCGCGCAGATTGAGTCATGAAAAATGGAGGCGTACTTTGAGCAGGCTACGCGCAAGACATCTGAATCGGCGCTCGCCCGATACGCCGGTCACTCCACTAGCCGTGCAGCGCGGAGCGTGAAACATGAGAGTGATGGCTGGAACCGAACGAGATCGACCGGGCGCTACACACATGGGACCAGCAAGACGCGGGCACTACGTGCGAGTCGCGCTACATCCGGCGGCGACAAGTGAATGACAGTGGTCAACGACAGAAGCGGCCGTGCTTTTCACAAGCAAATAGTCCATCTGGCGTGAACCGTGGAACTGCCTGCTCACAATGCAAACGTGACGCGTTGCAAACCACAGCATACAAAAAAGGCCAGGCCATCTCGATTGCCTGCCCGGCCCGACGAAACCCTTCCCGCCCCGACTCGATCGTTGCCAGATGATCCGCATCCGCTGTACCTGCGCCTAACCGAAGACGCGGCATCGACGGCGATACGCGGATAAAAAAATCAGGCCGAGCCGCATCGGCGGACGTTCTGCCGTGGCAAGCGCAATCAGAACCAGGGGCAACTGTCGGTTAGGTCGCCAGATTGTGAGACCGGCGGGCCAGCATTCGCTGTCCAACGCTGAACTCACCCACGAGTGCATCTGCCGGACTTCCGAGGAAACGCCCCCTCGCCTCATTCAATCGAAAAGGAGAAGTCCGGCATGACGGCACCCGCGCTAGTTATATCTCCAGGGCTAGTCCGGATCACACGCGTCTGTACGTGGCGAGCGACCGGCTCCGTCTGCGGTTGGGAACAGACAATGCTTCGCGAAGATTCTCGCTGTAGGAGCCGAACGGGATGAAAAAGCTGCTCGAGATCTCCCTCGGCGTCGTAACCGGCGTGGGCGGGTTTCTGGAAATGGGCTCGCTGGCAACAGCTGCGCAGGGCGGCGCTGCGTTTCGCTTCCAGCTCGGCTGGCCGATTCTCGTTGGCACGCTGTGCATCATCTTTCTGACCGAGATGGCGGGACGCTTCGCCGCGGTCAGTCAGCATACGATCGCCGACGGCATCCGCGACCGGTTTGGCATCCGTTTCTTTCTGCTGCCTTTGATCTCGATGCTCATCGTCAACACGCTCGTGCTGTCGACGGAAATCGGCGGCGTTAGCGTCGCGCTCGAAATGGCTACCGGGCTGAAGCACCCATGGTGGGCGCTGCCCGTCGCGCTGCTCGCGTGGTTCACTCTGTGGCGCGGCACTTTCGGACTTATCGAAAAGGGCGTATCGCTGCTCGGCCTCGTCACGCTGAGCTTCGTCGCCGCAGCGGTGATGCTCGGGCCCGATTGGCATCGGGTGGCAGCAGGCCTGCTGCCCAACGTGCCGCACCATGATCCCGCCAACTACTGGTTCATCGTGGTCAGCATCCTGGGCGCGTCGGTCACGCCGTCTCTGTTTCTCTTCTATTCGTCAGGCGCGGTCGAAGATCGCTGGGACCAGGGCTACCTTGGCGCGAACCGCGCGATCGCGGGCCTGGGCATGGCGTTTGGCGGCGGCATTTCGCTCGCCGTGCTGATCGCGGCGGCGTGTGTGTTTCCCGCCCACGGCATCGCGCGTGTCGACGATTACCGGCAACTGCCGCTGATGCTTGTCACGGTCTTTGGCTCATGGGGCTTCGTGCTGTTCATCGCATCGCTTGGCTTCGCATGCTTCGGCGCGACGCTGGAGATCGCGCTGGAGCAGGCGTACTTCGTGGCGCAGGGCTTCGGCTGGAACTGGGGCGAAAATCGCAGGCCGCGCGACGATCCGGGATTCTGCCTCGTGTACACATGCGCGCTGGCGATCAGCGCGATTCCGGTCGCCGCGGGCGTCGACCCGCTCAAGCTGACCGTGTTCTCGATGGCGCTGACCGCGTTGAGCCTGCCCGTGACCGTCGCTCCGTTCCTCGTGCTGATGAACGACGAGAGCTATGTCGGAAATCACCGCAACGGCGCGCTTTCGAATGCGGTGGTCATCGCCATCATCGGGCTCGGCTTCGTGCTGGCTGTTGTCACGGTGCCGCTACAGATACTGGGAGGCAGTTGATGGACCTGGTACGCGACGTACTCGACAAGCAGGTGGTGGACCGGCGCGGCGCGAAGATGGGGCGGGTCGACGGTATTGTCGCGGAGCTTCGCCCCGGCCGGCCGCCGGTTGTGATGGCAATCGAGATCGGCTCCGTAGCGATGGCGCGACGCATCGGCGAGCGCACCGGGCGCTGGATTGCGCGGCTCGCCGCGAAAATTGGCGGTCCACGATACGCCGAGCCATACCGAATTCCTTGGCATCGGGTCCGCCGCATCGATGTCGACATCAAGGTAGATATCGACGTGGTCGACACACCGCTTGACGATTGGCAGTGCTGGCTGCGCGAGCACATCGTCGGACGCATTCCAGGGGCGCGGTGATGACGCAGTTCAATGTCGATCTTCTGCTCGGCCGGCGCGTGGTGTCGCGTGACGGCAAGACCGTCGGACGCATCGAGACGATCCAGGTCATACGCGACGGTGACGAGTGGGTGATCAGCGAATTTCACATCGGCCCGGATGCATTGCTTGAGCGCCTGGCCGTGGTGGTGCTGCCGCGACTGCTGCGTGACGTGCTGTTCCACTGGCGTCACTCACGCAGCTATCGGATCGCGTGGCACCGGATCGATCTGACGGATGCGCGCAATCCGCGGCTGGTGTGCGAAGCACACGACCTGGATACCTAGGTCATCACCGACGCTCGGGTCAAACGGGTTAGGGCCACGAGGTTTCGCGCCGCGTCGATCGGCTTCTGCACCGGGCGCATCCTCGCAGCGGCGGCACGGGCCTTGCGCACCGGTTGTACCCAACAGGAACGGCAACTCGATCGCAGTCACGGGCGGGGCGGCGATTCTTCAAAGGTGTCTGGCAAGCCGCAACTGCGGCGTTCTTCTATCATTCCGGTGCCGCGCAAAGTTCCGAATAGAGCTGCACATATTCGTCTACCATCCGCGAAGCAGTGAAGCGTGATTCGAACGCGCGGCGGCAATCATGACGATCGATCGCGCCGATCCGATCAACAGCGGCAACTGCACCATCCAGATCATCGACGAGCCAGCCGCTCACGCCGTCTTCGATGATTTCCGTCATCGCGCCCCGCCGGAACGCAATGACAGGCGTGCCGCACGCCATTGCTTCGATCGCGACCAAGCCAAAGGGCTCCTCCCATTCGATGGGAAGTAATAGAGCCCGCGCCCGGGAAAGCAGCCTGCTGCGCGCCTGTCCGCCCGTCTCTCCAAGAAACTCGACAAACGTCGCGTTTTGCTGCAGCAACGGTGTGAGGTTGTTGCGGAAGTATTCTCGCTCGCCGGGGTGGACCACGCCGGCGATCTTCAGTTGCATGCGTGCCCGACGCGCAATTTCAACGGCGAGATCGGGTCGCTTGCCTGGCATGAGCCTGCCGAGGAACAGCAGATGGTCGTGCGGTGAAGCGTCGAATGGCAGTGCATCGGCCGGAATGCCGTGGTGAATGGTCCTGACCCAGTTGGCCCACGGTATTGGCTTTCGCTGGCTCTCGGAAATAGACACGAGCGGCGCCCCGGCGAACTCGCGCAAAAGGGGACCGTGGTCGTGAGGCAGCATCAGCGCATGCATCGTCGTGACGTAGTTGCACCGAAGGCGGTGCATCACGGGCAAGTGGATGGGCTCGCCGTGAAAGTGCAACACATCAAAGGCGCGTGCATGCCGCGCGACCTGTTCAAGTTGACGGATGTGATGGCACGACGTATCCCACGCGGAGGGATCCCGCCACAGCGCCCGGTCGCACCCGGCGATCAACGCAGCGGACGTGCGCGAATCGCCGCTTGCGAACAGCGTGACATCGTGCCCGCGTTGCACGAGTTCTTCCGTCACATAGTGCACGATGCGCTCAGTTGCGCCGTAAGCGTCAGGCGGAACGCATTCGTATAGCGGCGCGATCTGGGCTATGCGCATTGCGCCTCTTCAACTGTCATGGTGGTTGTTGTCGCAGCGCAATTTGCGTTCCGCTCGCGAGCGGACTCATTCGCACAGTGATGAAACGATGAGGCGCGGCCTGTGGAACAACAGATGCTGGCTGCACTTGACGGTAACTTCCGGGAATACAGTCATGCGCACCGCCCAGCTGGATGACCGGCACAAGAACGATTTTGTCGGGCAAGCACGCGCGCTGCTGTTCCCGGTTGACTGGCCTGAGCCGTTCGGCCTCGTGCTGATTGAAGCGCTGGCGCGCGGCACGCGCGTGATCGCGTTCGGACGCGGCCCGGTGCCCGAAATCATTGATGACGGCGTAACGGGCTTCATCGTGGAAACGATCGATGAAGCCGTCGAAGCAGTCACGAAGATCGACGGGATCGACGGGGCCCGCTGCTGCGCCGCATTGGAAAAGCGGCTCGCAGTGTCCCGTATCGCCGACGAGTATCTGACGGCTTACGCAAAACTGATCCGCGAGGCGCACGCCTTTCGCGCGCATTGAAGGGAGGCGTCATGCGTTATCTGGCCTTGGCAACGGACTATGACAACACGGTCGCGCGTGACGGTCGCGTAGCGGATTCCACGTGGGCGGCGCTCGAAAGGCTGCGCGGGTCGGGGCGCTATCTGATTCTCGTCACGGGGCGCGAACTTGACGATCTGATGACGGTCTGCCCGCGCCTTGACATGTTCGCTCGCGTCGTCGCGGAAAATGGCGGCGTACTCTTCGATCCCGCGACAGGCGAAAGGCGGCTGCTTGCGGACACGCCGCCGAAGGATTTTATTGACGCATTGCGCGCGCGGGGACTGAAGCACTTCAGCGTCAGTCAAACGCTCGTCGCGATGTTGAAGCCAAACGAACAGGTTGCACTCGAGACAATCCGCGATCTGGGTCTCGAACTGCATGTCGTGTTCAACGGTGACGCCGTCATGGTCCTTCAGCCGGGCATCACGAAAGCGTCGGGACTGATGGCGGCACTCGACGCACTGCGGCTGTCGCCGCTGAATGTCGTCGGCGTGGGCGACGCAGAAAACGACCATGCGTTGATTCGCGCATGCGGTTTGGCCGTCGCCGTGCAAAACGCGCTGCCCGCGCTGAAAAAGCAGGCGGATCTGGTCACGTCGCGTCCGAACGGCGAGGGCGTCGCCACCCTGATCGATGCGCTGATTGCCGACGATCTGCGCGGCCATACGTCGTCGCTCGCCAAATGCAGGTTGACCGTCGGCAAGCGTGGCGAGTCGGCGGAGTCACCAGCCGTCACGGTCGATACCGCTGGCAGCACCATGCTGCTGGTGGGCGCGTCGGGATCGGGAAAGTCGACGGCGGCCGAAGCGTTGCTGGAAAGGCTGACCGATGCCGGGTACCAGCTTTGCATCTTCGATCCGGAGGGCGATTACATCAACAACGACCGTCTGACGGTAGTGGGCAACGCGCAGACCATGCCTGCCGAGGAAGAGGTGCTGCAACTGCTCGAACGAGCGCGGCAGCCTCAGGTCGCCATTAACATGATGCGCGTGCCGCCCGGCGAACGTCCGCAGTATTGTGCCGAGCTGCTTCTGAGACTTCAGGCGCTGCGCGCGCGAACAGCACGGCCTCACTGGCTGGTCTTCGACGAGGCGCATCATCTCTTTCCGGCAACCTGGGCATCCGCGGGCGCGGCCGTGCCGCAGGCGCTCGAATCGACGCTCGTCGTCACTGTGCATCCCGAACAGCTTTCGCCCGCGCTGTTGAAACAGATCAACATCGTTCTCGCGATGGGCGACGATGCGGCTGACAGGCTCAGATCTTTTGCGTCGTCTGCCGGCATCGCGCAACCGGTTGCGCCGGTGGCTGGCGCCCGGTGCGGGCAAGCACTGTTCTGGGAGCCGGCTAAAGAGGACCCTTTCCTGGTGACGATCGAGCGCGGACGCAGCGCGCATCGTCGCCATGTCAGGAAGTATGCCGAAGGCCTGCTGATTCCTGAGCGCAGCTTCTATTTCCGCGGACCGGGCGGGCAACTCAATCTGCGCGCGCACAACCTTGTGCTGTTCGTCGAACTGGCCGAAGGCGTCGATGAAGCGACATGGCGTTATCACCTTCAGCGCGGCGACTACTCGAAATGGTTCGAAAGCGTGATCGGTGACGTCGAACTCGCAAACAGCACAAGGGCAATCGAACAGGACACGGCGCTGTCGCCCGCCGAGAGCCGCAAGCGCGTGTTAGGTGAGGTCAACCGGCGCTATACCCAGCCGGAAAACCCAACCCTGCCGAGACCGGACCACTAGCGTCATCACCGCTGGCGCTCACCCCTTTAACGGTGCTCGCGAATATTGGCAACGCAGGAGACACGAAGCCATGCGATCTTTCTTGGTAGAGAATGATGAATTGATTGCCTAACTTGTGATCGAGGACTTTGCAGTTGAACTGGCGTCCAATATCACGGATGAAGAATCTGCCCCCGGAAGAAAAATATACGGCGCTTCAGATCGACGGGACCAGCTCGCGGCGCTCGGCCCCCGAAGCACCGCGGTGCGATGAATCGCGAATCACGGTCCGTATCGACGTTGCATGCGTGGGCGGACTTCTGTCAAGGAGCACCGATCCGAAGCGCGCCCAGCAACGCTAGCTACCCTTCTTTGCAGGATTGGGCGTATCTGGTGTTTGCGTTCCTTCAACTCGTTCCACCTCTACCTGCGTTCCCCGGACGGTGTCGTTGATCGTTTCTTCACGCGTCTTAGCTTCTTTGCCGACGACCACCTCCTCGACTACGCGCGCGGTCTTGGCGACTACAGGCTGTTCCGCGGTTTCGCGGATTTCGACTGAGCTCTCGGTCAGGTCCGCAGCGGTTGCCGGGCGATCGACGGCGCGACGTTCGATCGTTGCATTCTCTTCCCGCAGGCTCACTGATTCGCTCACGGGTGTTTCCTTGACGCGCGAATACACCCGCACGCCGCCCGTCGACACTTCACGCTTGCCAACATCCAGCGTCTCCTCGACAACAGGGAAAGCCTTTCGCTCGGCTTCGACCTGATCGGCCGTGTAGGCGGGCGCCGTGCTGTCATACCCTGCGTAGCCAGAGGTTCTCCATTGAGCGACGCGCGAGTCGATGTCGATCGCGCCGGCGCTCGACAACGTAGCTCTCACGCGCTCCACGGATGTGTCGTCCGCGACGTCGACCGCTAGCAGTACGCCGCCGCGCCGGACGGCCTCCTGGTAATGGCCCACCTCCTCGGGCCGATCGTCGTCGCCAAAGAGCCGCTTGAAGAAGTGCTCGATGCGCGCCATCGCGCCTTCGTGCGGCTCGCCGGTGCTGCTAGTCGAGGCACTGCGTGTGACCGCGTTATCGCTGACGGCCGGCTCGCCTGCCGCGCCATAGGTACTGTCGCTGTCGTCGGAACGGTGAAGGCTGATGTCAGCGCGCGGTACGCCTTCGGCTTCAAGGCGGCTCGCCGCGTTCTCTGCCTGCGCTAGCGTGTCGAATACACCGATGATCGTCTGATTCATTGCAGCATCTCCCACTTGTTTGACGGCCCCCGCTGGCCGTGTCAGGAATCGGGATTACGTATGCGCAATGGCTGTACCTGGCAAGACACTGTCAATCTTCAGCGTCGGGGCGCCACGGTCCGTCGGCGCCATCGCGTCTTTCCACGACGATCTTTTCCGACTTTAGTTGTACTTCGTGCACGCTGTCGGTTTCTGTCGCCCGTGTCGTCACGTGCACTTCTTCTTTGAGAATGAGCTTCGTCGTTACGACGGGCACGTATTCATAAACCGGGATGATGAGGGTATCGCCTTCCCATCGCGGTTCCGACTGCTGCTCGACAGGTTGATTGACAGGCACCCGCCGCACTTCGACGCTTTGGCTGCAAAGCCGCACGGGCACACTGTGCACTTCTTCGCTGACGAGCTTGCGTATGCGCACAGCGCCTGTCTCCGCTGTGTGCGTGTCGACAGCAAGACGTTCCTGTACCGCGACGACACGCGCTTCGGGCGCTTCGGGCGATGCCGGGGCAGGCGCGGTCGGCGATGATTCTGTTGGCTTGCGATCCGGATCCATCGGCGTCTCCTTGGTCGAACGGGCGTCTCCCGCTCGCGTCATGGCTGGCGGGCAAGATCGCATGAGCAGAAAGCGCTCCAGGCCGGGCTCAAGAAACGTCTGTGCGCTTCCTGCTGCGCAGATACCTATGCAGCGCCTGAGTTGCGACGCGCAGCCCGTCCATAGGAAGGCGAAGACGAACGTTGCATCGAGGCATGATGGTTGCGCCACCGTTTGAGCTTTTTACTGTCGGCTCGCAGCGTGAGCGCCAAAAATCATCCGCGGCTCGCGCGGCCAGCCTGCCTCAATACGCCTAGTCTGCCTACCCTGGGAGATGCTCATGGCCCGCTCGTTTCAATTCGCCGCTCGCCCCGGGGGCACTACCCGGATGCTTATCGCCGCAGCGGTTACCGCCGCCAGTTCTGCGATGTGGGTGCAGCACCGCTCGAAAAAAGCGGAACGGGACAATCCACCCTTCGGCCAATTCATCGAGGTAGACGGCGTGCGACTCCACTACGTCGATCAGGGGCAGGGAGCGGCCGTAGTCCTGTTGCACGGAAATACCGTCCAGTTGCAGGATTTTTATGCGAGCGGGCTGATTGAACGACTTGCCGTCAATCACCGGGTCATCGCCTTCGACCGGCCCGGGTTCGGATACAGTGAACGTCCGAGAAAGCGCCTATGGACCCCCCAGGCTCAGGCCGCGCTGATACAGCGCGCGCTTTGGAAGATGCGAATCGCGCGACCGGTTGTACTAGGGCACTCTTGGGGCGCGCTGGTTGCATTGGGTATGGCGATCCGTGATCCTGCCGATGTACGCGGGCTCGTGCTGATTTCCGGTTACTATTTCCCGACGGCGCGTATGGACGTCGCGCTGACTGCGCCAGCCGCGATTCCCGTTCTTGGCGATGTGCTGCGTTACACGACGTCGCCGTTGGCCGGGCGCATACTGCTGGGGCGCACCGCAAATGCGATGTTTTCACCGATGCCAACGCCAAATGAATTCTTCGACCTGATGCCGCGGGAGATGTTGCTTCGTCCTCGCCAGATGCGCGCCGAGGCGGAAGACGGTGTCCTCATGATCCCCGCTGTGGCCGATTTTCGTAGACGCTATTCCACGCTCGACGTACCCGTCTGTATCATTGCCGGCGAGCGCGACAAAATCGTCCGTCCAGCAGCTCACTCGGTACGGTTAAGCCGGGAGTTACCTTACGCCGCGCTGCTTGTCGTGCCCGGTGCCGGTCACATGGTGCACTATTCGTTCCCCCGCGCTATAGACGATGCGATACATGTGATGACCCGCGACAGGAGTACGCTCGCATGCCCGTCCGTTGGGGAAGCGATGGGTATTGAACGTGATGGGTAGCGAAGGTAATGGGATCGTCCGTCACGCTGTAGTCGAGCTTCCAACGGAGCATCGACGTGAGCGCTGTGAAGTTTTGACTTGCAATCAGGTGTTGAATAGGAGGATGGCGCGATCGATGGATCGCGCTTTAGAGACTTGAGTTCCATCGCGAGGCTGCAAGTCGCGTGCGACGCTTATTCTCATCATCATGTTGTGCGAAGGCGCAGTACATTCCGACCAATTCGTTGCGCGACCAACGAGTTTTCACAGTCCGCCGGTATTAATAAAAATTGTGCCATATAGCGATTCGATTATCACTATTGGCCCCAATTAAAGCAGTCGAGCCATAACCGCGCCAACGCCCATTCACGCGTTCCAGATGAAACGTTTCTCAGCTTTTTCGGCCATGCTGTCCTCAATTGATTAAGTAAAGAAGTTAAGGATTCAGCGTTCGTCTAGTAGCATGGCGTCGAAAGGTTATCGTCTGAATCGATCTGCACGGGCCTCCTTCTTTCGAGCTTGCTTGCAATCCCTGCATCCACTCACTCTCTGCAAGAGGAGCCTTTATCGTGCCCCCGACAAGAGGAGAAATCATGTCGTATCGAATCAATCGGAGAGCGTTTCTGGGCGGGGCTGCATCAGCCATTACGTGGGCTACCTTGCCCTTTTACGCGCGGGCTGCCACAACTAACGTAATCCGCGTCGAATGGCAGCAGTTCAAATCGACCACGCATTACGCGTCGTTTCTCAACGCCGTGCGAACCATGCAGGCGAATACCAACGCTGCAGATCCGAATTCATGGCAATACTGGACCAACGTCCATGCGAACTATTGCCCGCACAAGCAGCCGTATTTTCTGGCCTGGCATCGCGGCTATCTGTACTACCTCGAACGGCAAATAAGGCTGGTTTCCGGCGACGCCGGCTTTACGCTACCGTATTGGGACTGGTTCAAGAATCCGCATGTTCCCGCTGAGTTCACGGATCAGGCGAGCGGCAATCCGCTTTACTGTCCGCGCCTGAACACCAATGTGTATAGCGCGCTCGATCTTTCCCCGTGGGCGTCCAGTACGGTGAATTTCCAGCGCGGCACCGTCAACTCATTCGAAGAGAAGTTCGAGACGGCGCCGCACAACCCCGTGCACAACATTATCGGCAATGCGATGGCCACGATGCAGTCGCCTCGCGATCCGATCTTTTATCTGCACCACGCGAATGTCGACCGCCTGTGGCACGCATGGGCGCTGCCCGACGGCAGAACGATGCCGGTGCCGAGCGATCCGTATTGGGCGGGCACCTTCACTTACGCGACGGGCCTGACGATCCTCAAAGAGCAGACTTACTCGGCACGCACTCGCCTCGGCTATGACTACGATAATGCGTCGCGTCCGACGTCCATGCCACCGCAGGCACAGGTGGGGCGCATCATTCGCGTGCAGGCCAGCATTGGCGGGTCGCGCAGTCGCCCGGCAACCGGCTCGTTCGCTGCAACGGCCGCGCGCAATATCGAAACGGGCGTGCGCTCAATTGGCGGGGTGAAAGGCGTCGCGCTGCGCGAGCAGTCGACGACCGCGCGCGTCACAGCGGAGGCCGCGTCGACGGCGCATGTTCAGCAGTTGCTCTCCGCTACGGCCGCACCGCTGGCGGAAGCTTCCCGCGGCGTGACTTCGTCTGCTGCTACTGTGAACGGCTCCGCAGCGGGGCAGTACCGTTCGATCCGGGTCGTGTTCGACGCGATCTCGGTGACGCAGGCTGGCGCCGCGGGCGGTTACTACTACAACGTCTACCTGAATCTGCCCGACAGATTCGACACGGACACCGCACGCCAGCAAAACCTCCTTGGCACGCTCGGCGCGTTTGAAATCGCCGGGGCGTCGCATCACGGCATGGTGATGCTCGAATATCCGGCTACGGCTGCGTTGCTGAAGACAGGCAATGGCGGATCGCGCGACTACTATGTCACGCTCGAACGGGTCGACGGGCCGAATGCACCCAAAGGGGCCGTCATCAACGTCGGCGAGCTGCGAGTCGAGCTGTCCACTGAGCCGGCGTACATCGTGTCTCCCCTGCGCAGCCGCGCGCCCACGGACGCACCGTATTGATGTGACGCCCATGCAAAGGCGGGAATGCGTCTGTCCGGCATTCGGTGGACCGACGCGGGACACCTTGTTGCTCATACACCCAAGCCAGGGAATCCGGCGCATGCGACGCCTTCGCCTGGTGTTCGCTCGCATTGGAGATCATGGAGGCCACACCGATGCCCCGCAGGCTACGACCTTCGAATAATGTTCTCGCTTATCCACGCGACGACGCGATGCGGTTGGAAGCAGCCGAAACGGCGCGCACTGAAGATGGAATGCCGAAACGTGCCGCCCGACGCCTGAAAGACCAGATGAAGGCGTTATTGCCCGATCTGCTTTTTCTCTCCCTATTGCATCGGAAACTGGTGGGCCGCTATCCTAATCTGCGACGGCCGCGCACGTTCAACGAACACATTCTCATGCGCAATCTGAAGCCCGATCCGCGCTATGCCGCATTGACCGACAAGATCACTGTGCGCGATTACGTCGCACGTACGCTCGGCGAGTCGTATTTGATCCCATTGATCGCGGTGCCCGACGAATTTACGCGCGACGTTTTTGACTCTCTGCCGCAATCGTTTGTCATGAAGGCAAATCACGGCAGTGCGTTCGTCGAGATCGTGCGCGACAAGTCAAAGGTGAGCTACGAACATCTGAAAAGACTGGCCGATCGCTGGCTGGCGACAGAGTTCTACCATGTCTCTCGCGAACGCCACTACAAGGAAATCGAGCCGCGACTGTTTTTCGAAAAATTGCTGCTCGATAGCTCGGGGCAGGTGCCCGCCGATTACAAGGTGCATTGTTTCCGTCGCGAAGGCAGGCGTCCCGTGATGTACATCGTGCAGATTTCAGACCGCTTCGGCCCGCTTCCGCGTGGCAATGTGTACGACGTCGACTGGAACTATCTTGACGTCACGATCGGCGAATATGCGCGTAGTGCGACACCAGAGCCGCCGCCGCCCAACCTGTCCGATATCCTCCAGGCAGCGGACAAGCTCTCGCGTGATTTCGATTACGTGCGCGTCGATCTCTATGCGCCAGACAATGCGCTGTTTTTTGGCGAACTGACTTTCACGCCCGGCGCGGGCGTCGTGCCGATGTTTCCCGATCGAGTCGATTTCGAATGGGGCGGACTTATCGGCGCACGGGTATAACGTCGATCCAGCGTGAATTTCCGGGCGATTCGCGGCTGTTTGTAGAGCAGGCCCCAGCTTCAATCTGCGATGGCCAGGTTGTTGAATGTGAAAACTGTCAAAGATACGTTCCCGGCAACGACGCGCCATCAACACGTGCCTTGACGCGATGCATCGGCAACTATCCTGGAGCCAATTCTGACAAGCCTCAAACGCCTCGGTCTTCACCCACCCGGTAATCGCGGGTCAACAGAAAGCGATTCAGCCGCTGAAATCAGAAAGTCGGCGCCCTTATTCCACGAATGCGCGACTTGCTCGATATCGGAAAATTCCTTGGTCCAAAGTTGGCATTTGAGGCATCCGCAGTGATGGCGAGGGTCTTTCTCGCGAAGCGCCAGGAATCGCGTGTAAATCTTCGGCGGCGTTTTGCAGAGCGGGCATTCCCGCACACGGGCCGTCAAGCTATCTGTTTTCATTCGGGTTCATCCTCCGTGTCTGGCTGTGCACCTTCACCAATGCACGCCCTAACGACTACCCATAGTCGCCTGTGCGCTCGCGCTCGGTAATCGGGAAGCCGTCAGGCGGATTGATGGAATAATGCGGACGTATCCTTTCGCTCATGGCAGTTTGTCATCGATCATGTCGAGTGTTATCGAGTAAAGCTCCTGGTAGGCTGCCGATCCCCTGCCGGCTATCGTCCAGGCGCGCGCCATGTCGTTCTTGCTCACGCCGCGCCAGTTTTTCCCGGGAGTGAGGGAAGTCAAGGCCGAACATATCTGCCACCCGGGGATGCCCCGGAAACGCTCCATGAAAGCCTCAGGTGTGCGCGGGACTGGAACCTGCGCGGGCTTTGCAGCGGGTTGGGATACAGGCACGGGTGCAGCGGGGCGGCCATTGGGCGTTACACGCAAGCGCGGGATGATCGCGCGCAGCGCTCGCGCGCCGTCATCCGCGCGCACGTTGCCGACGACGCACACGGAAGCCTTTCGCGAACAGAAACACACGAGAAGGTCATTGAGTGTGCGCATCGTGTTTTCGTCCACACTAATCGTGTTGGGTGTGCCGCGCAACGGGTCTCGTAACAGCGTGCGAAGAATTTCATCGTGATTCATTTTGGATCCTAATTGAATGTCAAAAGGCGAGGCGCGCGATAGCCTATCGGTGTAGCGGAATGCGGGATGGGTGCACTCTTTCCCGGTCACATAGCGTTCGAGATACATAGTGTTCACGAGATTCAACTTTCCGCGAGGAAACGTGACCTCGTACGCCTGCGGGGCGAGCGGCGCGGGCTTGCTGGCATTGGCCATCATGGTCATTCCAGCGGGGACGGGTAGAGCGCTTGCCAGTGCGTCGGCGTGTGAATGCGGTCGCCTGACTGGCTGAACCACGCGCCATCCTCGTAGCACGCAACCATGTGAAAGCGGCCCTGTCCGGGTTCATTAAACGTGTACGCCGACACGAGCACCTGCACGCCGTCATCCGGCAGTTGGTCCGTTACGCGAATCCACATGCGCTTGAGCATCGTGCCGATCGCATGGAGGATCGGCCCGGCGCCGCCCGACTCTTCAGGGGTAATGCCGAGAATCGCGGTGATCGCGGCGATATCGCGCGCAGCGTCCTCGAAAAGCCCCTTGAAGTTTCCGCCGGGCGGCGTTGCGCGGCTCACAAACGCGGCGAACGTGAGCATTTCGGCGTATTGCTCGCTCGTCGCGCCACGCTGGGTCGTGCGCAGGTACATATCAACGGCGGGCCTTACGCGATCTATATCGGCCTTGACAACTTTCATTGGTGTTTGCGGAGCGGTGCTCATGACGGTTCCCCTTGGTGTCATCGTTCTCTTTGTCATCGTTCTCTTCTTCGTCCGTGCGCCGCGGCGTGGCGCGCTTGCCCAGTACGTATTGCGAGCTCGCTTCGCCAGGGTCATGCGTCTGCGCCACGAAGACCCATAGCCAGGATACGCAAAGCGAGAAAAGTAACAGGTGGCCGTCGCTCATGACGGCTCCTGTGTGCGAACGTGTAATGACGCGCCGGTCTCGCCGACAAGGCGGCAATCAATTGGCGCGTATTGCTCGCTCGGCACGAGCACAGAAAACCTGTCCCACACGAGGTAGCAGCCAAGGAGCGAAGTGTCCGGTAGTCCCGGATCATTACTGCCGATGCATGCGGTGCGGTGAGCGGTTGCGCGCGGACAAGGCTTGTTTCCGCACGTCTCGCACGCCCAGGCCGGTCTGCGAATGGTCACACTCGCAGCGCCGTCCTTTGCCTGTGAGACGGTATCGCCTCCGAAGCTGATCAGAAGGGTGTTACTAGCGCGTGGGGCCGTGGCGATGGGTCGCCATGACGGGCATCCAGTGTCACAAGCGCCGGCCGGTCGGCGGCGGATGCTCTCTCTCAGGTTCATTTTTGTAATCCCAACGCTTGACTGCGGATTGTTTTGTGGGAATGCGAACAGGGGTTCTCCGTGCTCATGAAACGCTGAAACGCACGTACCAAGGCGGGCGACGCTTGCAACCGCAATGAAGCGCAAACGTACGCGCAAGTAAGAAATTACACGGCATTTTCCGCAAGGAAAGAACGTGGGATATATGCGACAGCGCACAAAAGATGAATGATCGATACCTATTTCGCCGGGCTGTCGTGGCGGCAGTGCCATTTTCGCCCGACCCAGACGAATAGGGTCGGCCACGAAACGTTAGTCGGGTCTCCGGCGCGACGCAGTTTTAGGCGCATCTTCGGATTGCCGGACGTGTGCTTCCCAACATATCTCGCTCGTCTCATTTGCCATGATGCGCTCGAGCCGAACGCTAGCGACGTGCCCGACGGGATCGGTGCATGCATGAATAGAAAATTTTGCTTCCGCTTTTCTTTCGCGTTTGTGGTCCCTGTTCATATTGTTTCTATTCCACGATCCGGGGAGGTCGTCATGTTTGCGGTCATGAATACAGGTAAAGGTAGAAGTGCAACGCCGGGGAAACGGATGCGTTCACTGGTCGTCATGGTGATTGCGTTGTGTGGCCCCACAATCGCCACGGCACAGGATGCGGCTTCGAGAACGGAAGCGGCGGTGCCGGCGTCGGATGTTAGCGCCGAAGCGCAGGATACGCTGTACTACGTGTGCGGCCAGGCAGGTCTGGAAAAAACCGTGACTTCGCCTGACCCGAAGCATCCGTTCAATCTCGCCATTACATTCGTTGCGCAACAGAACGGTGCACCGCTTTCGGACGTCGCTGTCCGTCTGCGGCGGCATGGAAGAGTGTTGATGGATTTCGTCGCGAGCGGGCCGCGTTGCCTGTTCTCGGTGCCTTCGGCCAGTTATCGCATCGAAGGCACATACCAGGGCGAAATGAAGTTTGAAATTGTAGAAACAGAAACGTTTGATACGCAGATCAGGTGGTAAGCCGCGGCCTGTGCACCGATGATGGCGAGTATGTGCCTCCATCGTCGCACAGGGCGCGGTCGGCGCGAATGCATGGCGCTTGAACTGCGAGCTTCGGCAACCCGCCAGGCAGTGTCAATCGTGCACAGAATATTCCGGCCGCTCAGACGGCGTCTCCGCAATGGCAAGCGGGTCATCCAATTCGCGACGACAAGTGTTGAATCATCGCCATTTCGGTGAAATGGCCGTCGCCAAACAAGCGGCTGCAAGGCAGACACTTCGCGACTCACCGTGAGGGGATGCACGAGGCGTTTGATTGGCGACGTTGCGACAATGCCGATCGGCTACACTAGGTATTGGACTTTCTGCCCGATATGGACAGAATGATCGCAACATTAGGGCACGCGATGTGCTCCGTCGCCTTACCTACAGAATCGGGTAGCAGGTCGCTGATTAATTGAACGGGCTTCGCCGGGCGGGAATTTACCGCGAACTTCAAAAGGGTCATGCGCCCGTGCCCCGCAGATAAGTCGAGCGTCGCATCCGACCGCGCGCCCCAACAATTTCGAAGGACCATCGAGGAGACCAACATGAAGCCGCAGCCCTTGTTCGTGACGCCACAAACCTACGCGCGTGCGCTGAATGTCCTCGGCGAAAAAATCACGGTCCTCGCCGACCATGCGACCACGCAAGGCTACGAGGTCTTCCTGCAGCACGGCCCGGAAGGCAGTGGCCCGCCCCCGCACAGTCATGACTGGGACGAATCGTTCTACGTGATCGACGGCAGCGTCGAAATCACTTACGACGGCACCACGTTGGTCGCGACCGCCGGCTCGTTCGTTCATGTCCCAGCCGGCACGGTTCACAGCTTCCGCTGCGGCACCGGCGGTGTCGAGATGCTATCGATTACCAGCCACACGAGCCAGGCGGCGAACCTGTTCACGACGATCGATCGTGAAGTCACCGCGATGCCGCCCGACGTCTCGAAGCTAATCGAGATCGGGACGCGGTACGGCGCGCGCCTCGGCGCGTGAGGCTGCCGCGTGTTGGCTATGACGGGCCGCGTGGGGCAGAGGTCGGCCATGAAGAGACATTCGACGCTGCAGGCTACATCACCAACAATCCGATGATGCAAGGTACGTATGAGTTAAGTTCGCTCGCGCACTGAATGCAACAATTGAATGGGGTGTAGTACACATCTAACAGATTCGACAATAGTGCCGACCGGCGCCCGCCTCTCGTCCGACTCTAGTGGATTCCAAGGTGTCTGATTTATGGATCACAGGCTACTCAAGAAGTACCGGCAGTATGCGAAGACAGAAGAGGCGTTTGCCGTTCTCTTCGTGAAGAAACACCTCACTCAGGCGAAGGAGCACTGGGTGGACGTCGTCGATTTCCGGCGCTATGAAATGTCATCCGACAGCCTTCACTTCAGGTTCGTCGTTGGCGGTCTGTACGAGAAAAGGATCCAACCGCAATACCCACCAAAATCCTCGTACACCATCAACGGTAAGCTTGATGAACACACCTACTACTTGATGGCGCGCGCCATAACGTGGGAAACCGCCCACAATGACATCGAGCAGCAAAAATCCAAGCGTGTAAAGCCGTTGAAGTTCGAGATCACGGGTGTTAGTTACGACAAGAATCGGAACAACAAGGCCTACTTTCGGGAGGATGCCCCGCGAGAGATTAAGGCACTTGCGGCCAATCTTTACGACCGTACCGACCCGTTGTGGGACAAGGCCCTGCAATACATCAACGCGCCCGAGTTCGTCTATGAGGTTCGCCAAGCCAGGATCATATGGCACGGCACCTAGCAACGCAGTCACGCCGACGCCGCTTCGCGGCGCGGCTTGATTTCGGCGTTCCTGAACGTCTGCTTCTGCGAGCCGGTCATTTCCGCTTGGGGTCGAGACCGTGTGAAAACGCAATCATCGCCTAAACTCAATCAACGCATTGGCCCGGGATGACTCATGAAGCGATTCGTTGAAGGCGAGGACCGTAAGCAGGTCGCACTACTTCCCGAATGTGTCGACGACTACATCGGGCAGGACAACCCGGTTAGGGTCATAGATGTCTTTGTAGACGAGTTGGATCTTTTAACGGTACCACTGCCGCAGTCACCGGACGCCCGTCCTACCCCCTGGGGCGATGCTTAAGATCTATATCTACGGGTATCTGAACCGGGTTCCATCCAGCCGGCGTCTTGAACGTGAATGCCAGCGCAACGTCGAGATGATGTGGCTGACGGGGCGTCTGGCGCCGGACTTCGAGACGATCGCCGACTTTCGCCGGGACAACGGTCCGGCCATTCGCAATGTATGCCGGCGTTTCGTCGAACTGTGTCGCGGACTGAAGCTGCTGTCCAGTGACATGGTGGCCATCGATGGCAGCAAGTTCAAGGCTGTGAACAGCCGTGACCGTAACTACACGATGGGGAAGATCGACAAGCGGCAGCAGCAGATAGAAGAAAGCGTTCAGCGATACCTCGATGCGATTGAAACGGCAGACCGGACGAGTCTGACGGGTTTCGACGTGAAGACCGTGCGTTTGTACGAGAAGATTGCCCGCTTGTGCCAGCAGATGCGTGAGCTCGACCAGGTCAGGAAGCAGTTGAAGAAGCAACCGGACAAACAGCTGTCTATGACGGATCCCGTCGCACGGTCCATGGCAACAAGTGGAAGAGGCTCCGGCATAGTGGGCTACAACGTTCAGGCCGCCGTAGACACGAAGCATCATCTGATCGTTGGGCACGAGGTGACTAACGTCGGAAACGATCACGGACTACTCAGCAGGATGGCAGTGTCCGCTAAGGAATCGCCGGATCCGACGATGGGAGCACGAAAATATACTGGAAGCCATGCAGCGCCGGCTCGACAGGAAGCCCAATGCAATGACCATCCGCCGAAGTACTGTCGAGCATGTCTTCGGTACGCTCAAACTCTGATTAGCGTAAATTCGCAATGTATTTAAATCGATCGACCTTACCGGCAATCTCGCCCTCAACGGCAAAAACCGAATTTTCACACGGTCTCGGTCGGGTGCAGCCAATCACGCCAGGCTGCTGGCGGCGCATAGCCGGACGTTTGGACAAACTCTGAGGAGCATCGCGGTAGGAGATCAGGCCTCGCCAGTCCAAGCGACGCGCCGGCGTGCTGGCCTCGCGGCGAGTACAAAGTGAATCGCGTCTTGCGGCACCTAGGGGCTGGGTGTAGCCTGTTTTTCGGTGGACCCCGTAGTACCGGGATGCGAGCGCGCTGCTGAGCGGTCGATCACTGAAGAACACCAGTACATGAGTTGCGCGGGAATGATCTGCCACGCGATGTTCGAGAGAGGGAGACATCATGAACAAGCTTGCGTCCATTCTTGTGTGGGGTCTGCTGGCCGCTGTCGGCGCTTTCGCCCTCGCCACCCTCGCGCTCGGGCGTGGCGAAAGTGTGAATGCCGTGTGGCTCGTGACCGCGGCCCTCATCGTTTATTTCATCGCATACCGCTTCTATAGCAAGTTCATCGCTGAGCGCGTACTGCGGCTCGACGATACTCGCCAGACCCCAGCCGAACGCCACGACGACGGTATGGATTACGTGCCGACCAACAAGTGGGTGCTCTACGGCCATCATTTCGCCGCAATCGCCGGCGCCGGTCCGCTGGTCGGGCCAGTGCTGGCAGCACAGATGGGCTACCTTCCCGGCACGCTGTGGATTCTTGCGGGCGTCGTAGTCGCCGGTGCGGTGCAGGATTTCATCGTGCTTTTCGCGTCAGTGCGCCGCGACGGCAAATCCCTTGGCGAGATGGTCAAGCTGGAACTGGGCCCGGTTCCCGGCTCGCTGGCTCTGGTCGGCGTACTCGCGATCATGATCATCATTCTCGCGGTCCTGAGTCTGGTGGTGGTCAAGGCGCTCACGTCCAGCCCATGGGGCCTCTTCACCATCGCGGCGACAATACCGATCGCGCTGCTGATGGGCGTCTATATGAGGTTTATCCGCCCGGGGCGGGTGGGAGAAGCGTCCCTGTTCGGCGTCGTGCTTTTGCTCGTCTCGATCTTTCTGGGGAAGGCGGTCGCCAACGATCCCACGTGGGGGCCGCTCCTTACCTTGACTGGCCCGCAACTGGCGTGGTCACTCATTCTGTACGGCGCCATCGCCTCCAGCCTGCCGGTGTGGCTGATGCTCGCGCCACGCGACTACCTGAGCACGTTCCTGAAGATCGGCACTATCGTAGCTCTCGCGGTCGGCATCTACTTCGTCGCCCCGACTCTTTCGATGCCGCGGACCACACGCTTCATCGACGGTACGGGCCCGGTCTTTTCGGGCGCACTCTTCCCGTTTCTGTTTATTACCATCGCCTGCGGTGCCGTCTCGGGTTTTCACGCACTGATTTCTTCAGGTACCACACCGAAGATGATCGAGCGCGAGTCCCATATGCGTCTGATTGGTTTCGGCGGCATGCTCGCCGAATCATTCGTTGCGGTCATGGCGCTGACGGCGGCCTGTGTATTGCATCCGGGCATCTACTTTGCGATGAATGCGCCGGCGGCGATTATTGGCACCACCGCCGCACAGGCGGCGCAAGTCGTGTCCGGCTGGGGCTTCACCATCACGCCGGATGTGATCAACCAGACGGCCGTTAACATCGGCGAGACCAGCATCCTGTCGCGCGCGGGCGGCGCCCCGACGCTCGCCGTAGGCATGGCACAGATTCTGGGCCAGGCACTCGGCGGCCAGGCCATGGAGGCTTTCTGGTATCACTTCGCGATCCTGTTCGAGGCGCTGTTTATTCTGACCGCGGTGGACGCCGGCACGCGGGTCGGCCGCTTCATGATCCAGGATATGCTAGGCCACGTCTATCGGCCGCTCGGCAATACCCAGTTCCTGCCCGCAAACCTGCTGGGCACCGGCCTTTGCGTGGCGGCGTGGGGCTACTTCCTCTATCAGGGCGTGGTCGACCCGTTGGGTGGCATCAACACCCTCTGGCAGCTTTTCGGTGTGGGCAATCAGATGCTCGCGGGCATCGCTCTGCTGCTCTGCACCAGCGTGCTGGTGAAGATGAAGCGCGAGCGCTACGTCTGGGTGACGCTGGTGCCGACAGCGTGGCTCCTGGTCACCACGCTCACCGCCGGCATTCAGAAAATCTTCCATAGCGACCCGCGGATCGGCTTCCTCGCGCTCGCGCACAAGTTCAGCGATGCCGCCGCGCAGGGGACTGTGCTCGCTCCTGCCAAGTCGCTTGCGGAAATGCAGCGGGTGGCCTTCAACAACTATCTGGACGCGGCTGTCTGCGGCTTCTTTGTCGTGCTGGTGCTCGCGATGTGTGTTTTCGCCATCAAGATCTGTTTGCAGGCTCTGAGGCAGGCGCAGCCCACCGTCATCGAGACGCCTGCTGTTGTGCGCGCTCAAGGAACCTGATCATGAAAACGATCTTCAATTGCAAACGCCTGGCGGTGCCGGTTCAGGCCACGAACGGCCGCCCCAGCAGCGCTACACTGGCGACAGAGCTATCGGAACTTGCGCGCACCATGCGGGGGGCCTGCATGCAGATGTTCGGCATCCCGGACTATGAACGCTATGTCGGGCACATGGCCTCACGTCACCCCTTCGATCCGATACTGTCGCGGCGCGAGTTCTTCATTCTGTCCATGGATCGCAAATACTGTCGCAACGGGCCGAGGTGCTGTTAGCGCGACTCGTGATCTCCATGGTCGTGCTTTTTGGCAGAAATCGCGCACGCTGCTCGCCGAGCGCCGCGGGACCGAGATTGGTTCGGTCGTCGCATCCTGTTACCCGTTTTTAAAGGGGCCGGGTCGCCCACGGGCGTTCGCGTCCGGCGGCAATCGGCCAACGGCGGTCGTTGGTGTGGACGCCAAGGAAGACGTTCAGGCGTCGGCTTCGATACCGGCAGCGGACCTTCGGCAGGCGTCGTGTCATCGGCAGCGTCGACCGGCGTTTTTTAGCCATGCGCGGGGAAGCGCGCATCCAGTTTCTGAAGTCGGTAGCCGCGTTAGTGCATACGAATGGTACGAAAGTTGTGGTGGAAGGCGTCGAGAGCGTTGTCGAACACGATGTAGTAACGAGGCGCCATGATCGAGAACACATCGACATGATTCCGCTTACGACCGACGACGACTGAGTTCACGTCTTCGCGGGTTGTTCGGGCTCGGGGTGAACGACGCGACTTCCCATTGTCATATAGCGCTCCATAAGGGGCGCAGCGGAATCTCGCTACCGCACCGGCGTCGCGCATGTAATCACGGTCGTTGGAAGCGCAGATCGGCGCGTGCGTGAAGCAGGAGATGCTGCACACCGCGGATCTCACGTGCTCCACCGCATCGTGCCTGACAAACTGCTCGCGAAGGCATGATCACTGTCCAATGTCGAATTGCGCGTCGATGTGATCGGCGTCCACACGGAATAATCCGCATAAATTGTCGGGGTGCCGATCCGGCCTAATGCGAACTTCAACAGAATGCACGATCACAACCCTGATGCAGCGCAGCGATGCTTATGCTGTCGTACCACTGCTGTTCAGGCTCTCTAGCGCTTTCCTCAGGCGTTCCTCCTGATCGTTCGAGAGAGACGTCTTTAATACCTTTCCGCCGAAAGGCTTCAGCTCTGGAAGGACCTTATCGAAATTCACGCGACGCACGAGGATGAACAGCGCCGACGAACCTGGCTCAATGTTCTGCCCCGTCGAACGCATGAAATCGTCATCGATTCCATAGTCCGAGAGCGCGCCCGACAATGCGCCCGTGCCAGCACCAATGGCCATGCCTGTTGCCAGCCCGACGACGGGATTGAGCAACATCAGCCCAACCAGCGAACCAAATAGACCACCCCAGGCCGCGCCACTGAGCGCGCCGATCTTGACGAGATCGACGGCTTGCTTGAGGTATACCTTGCCCTTCGCGCTGCGGACCACGATGCAGGCATCCTCAAGGTCGATCAGATGTTCCTTTTGCATCTGCTGGAGTTTGGTCAACACCTGGTCGGCCGTCTCTTCGCCTTTGAAGCTTACAACGACTAGATCGCTCATCGATTTGCTCCTTTGCTCTGGGGAAATAAGCCGAGGCTTTTCCGCGTGAAGATGGTTCAATTCATGCTCAGCGCCGCGCGCGAGCCGGAAGACCGCACCGCAAGGCAGCTGCGGTGCCAGCCAACCTTTCATGTGCCGCCGGCGCGCAACTTGGGACTTTGACGGGGTGATTGACGCGACGACGATGGCATCAAGACTAGGTTCTTGCGGCTTGCACTTCTTCCTCATTCCTGCAGGACGTGTCGGATCTCTGCGCTCCGAAGAGGTGTTTTGCCCTGTCGAGGACATGTTGAAGAAGAATGGAGGCAAGTATTCGAAGAGGCTGATTTGCGATGACATGTGGTTGTCGCGGCAAACCAGGTTACTGGCCAGATCCCGCGTCGTCGGAAGCAGCAGCAAAAGCGTTGCTCTCAAGACTGAGCAAGGCCTGATACGACGCTTGAGGTCAAGGAGCGGGGCATGGCGAAAGACCAACAGAGCCCAGGTCGGAAAGCAGAAACCAATCCAGCGACGTGATACACGTGCCCGAGCCGAAGCTGCACGAGCGCGCAGTCGTACTAAGTCAGTCGCGTGACATTCGGGAAGAACGGTTCGCGGCTCAGCAAAGCGAACCCGCATAACTCCCCACGGCATTCGCCAAACGGGGGCAAGGTCAACGTGCCGGAATTATTGTTCCGACCAACTCCCGGGGCCAGTATAACTACTTCGAGACTCTTGCCGCTCTGATTCAATCGGGAGCGGGGAAGTCCCGCGGTCATTTTTGCTCGCAACTTCCCAAAACTAATTAGCTAAAGTTAATTAGCTACCGCCGTTTCGGTGGGCAAGCCGGAATGCGCGAGGCGTCACACCGGTATATCGATGAAACACGTCGGTGAAATGCTGCTGAGTCTGAAACCCCGCGCGCGCGCCAACCTCAACCAAGGGAATGGTCTCCTCGCACAACATCGTCCTGGCAAACTTCACTCGTTCGAGCGTCACGTACAGATGGGGCGGGTTACCTGTCGCCGTTTTGAAAACGTGTGCAAAGTTTGAGGCACTCATGTGCACCAGCACTGCGAGTTGCTCGACCAAAATGGTTTCGGCTATGTGCTCATGAACGAAGATTTGAATGCGAGTCAGCATTTGACGGGTAAGTGGCGTGTCCGGCTCGGCTGCACCAGTACAGTTCCCGTAGCGCAGAGCGATGTGCACCGAGATGACATCGGCAAAAGCGTCGGCGCAGGCAGCGTCGAACAGATCCGCGTTATGCAAAGCACCCAATGTATCCACGGTCTCGCGTAGGAACGGATCCCAAGACTTAGACCATTTCGGGACCGCGCAAAACGCCTCTTGCGAGACTTGCCCAAGTACGCCTGATTTGAGTGCGATAACCCATCCATTGGGATCGCTGCCAGCGATTGTGGCCAACGTCGCTCTCGTCGGAATAACTGCAGCAAATGGTGCGCCTATCAGGATGGAGTGGCGCATTCCAAGGTCGTCGCAGCCCGCAGCATGCACAATAGTGGGACCTGTCGGTACAACGAGCTGCAATCCCGGCATCAAATTCAGTCCGTCGGTAAAAGCGACGTTCATCGGTTGGCAGCGTAATCCGTGATCCGGGGTCGATCTTGTAGCCTGATTCATGATAAGCAGGGCTCTCGTTTCTACCTCGTGGGTACCGGAAGCTTAGGTCAAGTTCAGGGTGGCTTAAGACGGATTCGTCATATGGGCAGAAACGACACGACCTCGTTTGGAGTCGCTGCTGTGCTATATCGCTGCGCAGCTCAGACGACGCTCGATCGACGTTGAGATTCCTTTCATTGGCGTTCGCGATGCGATACGGGGCCAGCAGCAATGGGCGTAAGTCCATGTGAAAACGCGTCACGGCGAGCTATAGAAATGGGCGTAAGTCCATGTGAAAACGCGTCACGGCGAGCTATAGAAAGCGGGGATGGATAGTTTATTTTCTTGCATCTGAGTGCCAGCATGAATGCCAATCAGCCCCCTCATGAATGAACGCAGAATTGCGAAACGCATGGCAGAAACGCGAAAGAATCGTAGATGCACGGGAGCCTAGACTGAAGTTCATCACCTGACGTACAGCTGGAGTCCCACATGGATGAACTGCTTGGGCGCGCTTGGTGGATGCTCATTCTGCGTGGCACCGTAGCGCTGCTGTTCGGCACGCTGGCGTTATTCTGGCCCGGTCTCACTCTTCTACTGCTTATCACCCTATTTAGCGCTTACGCAATCGCCGGCGGCGTTGTCGCGATTGTCGCGGCCATCCGCTACCGCGCGACGCACGGCGGCTGGTGGGTGCCCTTGCTGCTCGGCATCTGCAGTATCGGCGCCGGTGTGATAGCCGCGTTGGTGCCGGGCATTACCACCATTGTGCTGGTCGCCGTAATCGGCGCAAACGCGATTATCACCGGCGTATTCGATCTGATCGCAGCAACGCGGCTGCACCGGCGCCTGCGCAATACGTGGATGCTGGTGTTGACTGGAGTGCTGTCCGTGCTTTTCGGCATCTTCGCGCTGCTCTTTCCGGGCGCCGGCGCACTAGCGCTCGTCTGGCTGATCGGCGTGTATGCGTTGTTCACGGGCGCGCTGCTATTCGTACTCGGCATCACTGCGCGTGCCTGGCACCATGACCACCTGACCGGCGAGCCACACGCACCATTGCATCCGTAAAGGCATCGCTCACGGGCACTTCGTGAGTCACACGGTCAAACCTGCCGGTGATGCCACGCCGGTCGTGCCTTGGCATCAGGAGGTCGAATGGACCTGCCGTCATCTCCAGTGGTCCAGCCTCAAGTCTGGCACTGGCGTACCTCACGTAAGGAGAATCACATGCCTCTCGATCTCGACAAATGGAATCCGTTCCGATTTTTACGTTCGCACGCGAAAAAAGGCGCATCCGGGCACGCCGCTGCGCCGCGCACCAGTCAGCAAAGCGCCGGGAGAAATGGGCAACCGACTGACACGCAAACGGGTAACTGGGCACCGATGGAAGCCGCTGTTGCTGCGCCGGTATCACTTGCGCCTGCCAGCTGGCCGATGCCTGATCCGATTCATATGTTGGCCGAATTGATCCGTGATCCGTTCGGAGGCCGTGGACCGCTCGGAAGCTGGTTCGGCGACTTCAGCGCGAGCGGGTTTCAACCGCGGATTGACGTCACCGATGAAGGCGACGCACTGCGTATTGTCGCCGAATTGCCGGGCATGACCCGCGACGACGTCGAACTCGAAGTGATAGACGACATGCTGATCATGAGCGGCGACAAACGCTTCGAATCGAAGAGCGAAGAACAGGGATGCTATCGGGTCGAGCGGTCGTTCGGACATTTTCAGCGCGCGGTCCCGCTGCCCGCGGGCGTCGATCTCGATCGGGCAGAGGCCAGATTTGAAAACGGCGTGCTGACGCTGCGCGTCCCCAAAGCGGCCGGAGAACCGGCACCGAAGCGGCGCATTGAGATCAAATAACACCATCCGCACTCCGCGGTCAGGCCTATCGTGAAACGACTCCTCAGCTTCCGCAGTCTCGATGACCCATGCCGGCATCGAGCAGCAGAGTGGTGAATGGCTGCGCAACTGTGGTGGCGGCGGCGGGTACGTCCTCGGAACCAGCGCGCTTTGGCGAGCCGATGAGCGAGCTGCTCGCGCCTATGCAGCGCATTGCACGACGCGTACTCCCCTACCTGCGGGCACGCGGGGATCTTTCGAGCGACCACCCGGCGCGCCGTTCACTGTGTTACCTCGATACGAGTGCAGCACGAGCGCGGCACGTAAGCAAGGCGACATCCGAATAAGCAGCGGAATAGATATTGTCCACCCACCCCATCCACCCATTACCCGCGCGGGGCGCGATGTCCGCACGGACGAAAAGGAGATCATCATGGCCGAGTGCAGCGTTTGTGGAAAGCCTGCAACCTCGCAGATCACGATCAGCGAAAACGGTCAACGCCGTCAGCTGATGCTGTGCAATGAGCACTACATGGAGTTCATGACGCGCAATCAGCGCCACCTGTCGCCGCTCGAGTCCCTCTTTCACGGCGGACTGTTCGACAGCCTGTTCGACGACATGTGGCCGCAGATGGAAAGCGGCCGCGGTACCCGGTTCATCGGATCCTCGCCCGGACAATCCGGCGGCGCGAATCAGGGTACAGCCGCCGGCAGCGGGCAAATGGGTGATTCAGCGGGCGAATACCCAGGCGGCCGCACACGCCGGCATCGCCGTGCGCGTGAAGCGGTGGACCTGCAGACGTACCTGAGCCAGAGCGGTCTGGACCGCCTGCAAGCCGCGGCGCAAGCCGCGGTCGAGTATGGCAAGAACGAAGTCGATACGGAACACCTGTTGCTGGCGCTTGCCGATAACAATGTGGTGCAGGAAATCCTGCGCGAATTCAAGCTCGATCCCGAAGAGATCAAGAAGACCATCGACCAGACCGCGCCGCGTGGCACACGCAAGGAGCCGGCCGACAAAGAGCAGATCGGCGTGTCGCCACGCGCGAAGAGTGCGCTGGAAAATGCGTTGAGGTCGTCGCTGGAACTGGGTCACAGCTATGTCGGACCAGAGCACATTCTGATTGGGCTCGTCGAGGAAGAAGACGGCTTTGCAGGTGAATTGCTGCGCAAGCTCGGGCTGTCGCCACAATCGATGCGGCAAAAAGCAGTCAAGGTGGTTGGCAAGGGTGCCGAAGACGGCAAGATGGAAGACCGCTCCACCACGCCCACGCTCGACAAGTACGCGCGCGATCTCAGCGCGCTTGCGCGTCAAGGCAAGCTCGATCCGGTGATCGGCCGTGACAAGGAAATCGAAACCACCATTGAAGTGCTCGCGCGGCGGCGCAAGAACAATCCGGTGCTGATCGGCGAACCGGGTGTGGGCAAGACGGCTATCGTCGAAGGTCTGGCGCAACGCATTGCTCAGGACCAGGTGCCGGAAGTGCTGCGCGGCAAGCGCGTGGTCGAACTGAATATCAACAGCGTCGTGGCTGGCGCGAAGTATCGCGGCGAGTTCGAGGAGCGCGTCAAGCAGGTACTGGATGAGATCATCGAGAACCAGGACCGTCTGGTCGTATTTATCGACGAACTCCATACGATTGTCGGCGCCGGCCAAGGCGGCGGCGAAGGCGGCCTCGATATCGGCAATGTCTTCAAGCCAGCGCTCGCTCGCGGTGAGTTGCACCTCGTGGGGGCGACCACATTGAACGAATACCAGAAGTACATTGAAAAGGACTCGGCATTGGAGCGGCGCTTTCAGCCCGTGATGGTGCCTGAGCCTAGCGTCGAAGAAACGATCGAGATTCTGCGTGGCTTGCGCGACCGGCTCGAAGCACATCACAAGGTGAAAATTACCGAAGAGGCGATCGCTGCAGCGGCAAAGCTCTCGGACCGCTACCTTCCGCTGTTACTTCCTGCGAACTGGTGCCGCGCTCCTTCTTCCACGTTTCAGTGGCTTCGTGCAAGCGCTTCTGTTCCGCGACGAGCTGTTCTTCCAGGTTCTTGGCCTTATCGAATTGCTTTGCAGCGCTGGCCGCGTCCTGTTCCTGCTTGATGCGGCGGATGCTCGCCTCGATATCATGCAATGGCTGCGGACGCGAATTCGACGAAATGCGCACGCGGGCGGCGGCCTGATCGAAATCGATTGCCTTGTCTGGCAAAAAGCGTGCGGCGATGTTGGCGCGCCGCCCGGATATGTCGGCTACGAGGAAGGCGGGCAACTCACCGAGCGCGTGCGGCGCAGGCCATATTGCGTTGTGTTGCTCGACGAAATCGAAAAGGCGAACTCGGAGGTGCACAACCTCCTGCTGCAACTGTTCGACGAAGGGCGGCTCACCGACGGCAAGGGACGTCTGGTCGATTTCACGAACACGATCATCATCGCGACCAGCAATATCGGCTCGCAACTGATCCAGGACAACATGAAGGCCGACTCGAAACAGCTCGGCTACCCCGAGCTGCGCGACCGGTTGATGGAAATGCTGCGGCATCATTTCAGGCCCGAGTTTCTGAACCGGGTCGATGAAGTCGTCGTGTTCCATGCGCTCGGCAAGGAACAGATCCGCCGTATCGTAGACCTGCAACTTGCCCGTGTACGGCGTACGGCGCTGGCCCAACACATCGATCTGTCGTTCGACGACAAGTTGCGCGATCATCTTGCGCAGATCGGCTATGACCCCGAGTTCGGCGCGCGGATGCTCAAACGTAAGATCCGTCTTGAGGTGGAATCGCAACTCGCCGATGCGCTGTTGCGAGGCGACGTGCGCGACGGCGACACGGTCACAATGACCTACGACTCAGGCACACGCTCTGTGCGTGTGCAGAAAGGAGCATCGGCCACAGAAGCGACCAGCGACGCGTCAAGGCAGGCACCGGCACATGCGTGACGCTGGCATGATTGAGAACGCGACGCCGCCCGTCCATGCGGGGGCGTCGCTCTCACGATTCAAGTTCACCTGCCACGATCCCGTCGCGATAGCACCAGATCCACGTTTCGCCGGGTTCGATTGAACGTACCAGCGGATGACCGGTCGCATGAAAATGCCTGCTTGCATGCCGGTTGGGCGACGAATCGCAGCAGCCGACGTGTCCGCAAGAAAGACAAAGCCTCAAATGTACCCACGGCTGGCCAAGCTTTACGCAGTCCTCGCAATAGTCGATGGACGTGTGGAGAATGCGGGCCTCGCCCAGGTGCGTGCAACCGGAGGTCATGATCGTGCTCCTCAGACAGGTATGCGCAGGCGTACGGGGATCAAGGTTGCGCTCGTGCTCAAGCGCTATTCAGATAGCGGTGCACCAGCGCCACAGCCATTGCCCCCTCGCCGACTGCCGACGCCACGCGCTTGATCGACGCGTGACGCACGTCGCCCGCTGCGAATACACCGGGCACACTCGTTTCCAGATGCAGCGGCGCGCGTTCGAGAGGCCAATTCAGGTTCGCCAAATATTGCTGCAGGTCGGGACCGGTTACGAGATAGCCGCCTTCATCGCGAACGACGCCGACCTCCTGCGCCCATTCCGTCTGCGGCACGCCGCCAATGCAGACGAATAGCCAATTCGTTCTTACCGTGCGGGACCGGGCGGTTCGCACATCGGTCAGCGTGATTTCCTGCAACACGTCACTGCCCGCGAGCGCGGTAACTTCGGTGCACGTGCGCACTTCAATGTTCGATGCCGACGAAATGCGATCCACCAGATATTGTGACAACGTGTTCTTGAGCGATGCGTCACGTACGAGCATATAGACGCGGTTGGCAGACTGCGAAAAATGCATGGCGGCCTGTCCCGCCGAATTGCCGCCGCCCACCACATATACGTTTTCGCCATGGATCAGCGCGGCCTCACTGGCGCCGGCGCCGTAATAAAGGCCTGCGCCGAAAAAGCGCTCTTCACCTGCCAGGCCTAGCGTGCGATATGCCACGCCCGTTGCGCAAATAGACGTGCGCGCCGTGATACGCGTGCCGTCTTCCAGATACACGATGCCCTGGCCCGGCGGGAACTCCGCGTGCACGCCGGCGCGCGCCAGCAGGATTTCGGCGCCGAACTTGACGGCCTGGTCGCGTGCCCTTTCAGCGAGCTCCGCGCCGCACACGCCCTGCGGAAAGCCCAGATAGTTCTCGATCTTCGAACTGCTACCTGCCTGACCGCCCAGTGCCCAGCGCTCCACCAGTACCGTATGCAGTCCCTCCGATGCACCGTACAGCGCGGCGCTCAATCCCGCCGGTCCTGCGCCGTAAATCGCCAGATCGTAGGCCTCACGTGATGGACTGGCAAACCAGCCGAGCTTCTCGGTGATTTGCCGGATGGTGGGACATTCCAGCCGAGTTCCGTCGTGAAAGACGCAGACGGGCAAGCGCGAATCGGAAAGGTGCTGCACATGCGCCAGTTCCTCCGCTTCCTTGTCGCTGCCCAGTTCGATCCATTCGAACGGTATGTCGCAGCGATGCAGGAAGTCGCGTATCGCGTAGCCATTTGCGCTGCGCATGCGTCCATAGATCCTGACCATGAGCGTGCTATCCGCCGTTTCTCCGCTTAACAAGCAGTCGACCGCGCCAGAATAACGGCGGTTGGCCATATTCGTGCACGGTACGCCCATCCCGGAGCGGCGTCTTTCGCGATCCTGCCGGGCTTCGTGCGCTTTCTGCTGATGCTCCATCACATCGGGTCGTGCGACTTTTCCAGCTTGTGATCGATAAATCGCATGCCCCATTCGATGCCGTCGCGGACTGCCTCCTCCTGCGTAAGCCATTCCGGCTGAATCGTCTCCGGCCGGAATTCGGCCACGAGGCTATCGGCATGGCGCACGCTCACCTTCGCCTGCCACGCGCCGTATGCGTTCTGCTCCGGCTGTACCACGATCTCGTAGCCTCGATGTTCATGCACGTGCGTTCGCATGAGCCGTTCCAGTTTCGTATCAAGGCGTCAATCAGGAAGCACGAACTCGGTGCGCATGTCTTCGATCACCTTCTGTACATCATGTGCGCAATCTACGCCGAGGTCATTGAGCGGCACTATGTTCCAGTTGCGGCCGGATGCGTCCGGCGGATGCCGCTCCGGTAGCGGTATGCGCACGCGCGAAGCTCCTGGCACGTCAGCGGCGATTTTCGCGATGCGGTTCTGCAGTTCGTCGCGAATCTGCTCAGCGGTTCGAATGGTCTTTGGCATCGGTCTGGCTCCCTCGGTCGCACGTCCCGATCGTGACTCAATAGCAAATACGTGCCCCTTGCGTGAGCATGCACCGACGATGCTTTAAGTCTAGTCGCTAATCCGGGGATGTACGGATAATCGCTCGCTTCTGCGGACTGCATCAACGGAAGGCGTGCCGCAAAGCTGCTCTTCGGAAAAATGCGCAAAAAGCCACAAGGGCCCGATCCTCTCAGGCGAGCACGTATCGTATCTAAAGCTGGTGTCCGCAGGTCGGTAGTGACGCAATCCCTGTGGCGCCGCCAAAATGGCGTGTTCCATAGTGCGCTCGTTGGGGTACAGTGCATGGACATGCTGCTGCAGGCTCAGTACCTCTTCGAATACATGACAGGAACCTGTATCAGAAGCGCGAGATCGGTCGACCTCTGTTATCAATAATTGAATATGTCAGTTCTTCTTTGGGCAGCTATCCACAAAGAAGCCGCGCAAACGCGAAGGACCGTAGCATGTGCGTCATGCGACCGTCGAATGTACTGTGCACGGCGCATGCGCAATCCATGCACGTGCGGTTCGCTCGCGGCGCAGCGACGGCCCTCCGGGAGTCAAATCATGGAAAGTAAGAAAAGCTGGTTACGCAAGGATCTCGATGCGTTGCGTCTGGAGTGGGACATGCTCACCTTTTATGAACGATTCGAGCAGCTTGTCGCGCATGTGCTGAGCCTCGTGATTTCCATCATTATCCTCGTGTCGCTATGGCAGTTGATTCACGCGGTGATTTCATTGCTGGTTTCGGACGCGCTGAATCCGCTGGATCACGCGGTGTATCAGACCGTCTTCGGCATGGTCATGACGCTGCTGATCGCGATGGAATTCAAACATTCGATTACGCGCGTGATGGCGCGGCGCGATCACATCGTGCAGGTCAAAACGGTGCTTCTGGTTGCGCTGTTGGCTATCGCCCGCAAATTCATCATTCTCGATCCAGCCAGTGCGCCCGCCCAGATCGCGGCGCTTGCATTTGCGCTGGTGGCACTGGGGAGCGTCTACTGGCTGATGCGGCAGCGCGATGACCCGGTCGACGCGAAGATCGCCGCGCAAGCAGAGCGTGATCGCGCGGTGCACGCGCAGCGACAGCAAGTGGGACCGCCCCGCGAAGGCGGGCAATCGGACAATTGACCTGAGTTGCCGTGCTCGTCACGTGATGAGAGCGTAAGCTTTAATCCAGCGGACGGCGTCGATGGTCACGGGAAGTCCCGTCGCCTCCGGTTGCGCCCAGGGACAGGAGCCATGCGGCCCGACGAAGCACGGACGACCCTTGATCAACCTCATTCCCACGGTCGAATGACCAGACGCAAGGTACCCGCAATGCCCGGTCGATTGGGGTTCGCGAACGCCAGCTTCAGCTGTATCTTCCCATCGGACGCATTCGCAAAGTTCAGCATGTCTGTTGTCACAGCGCTGGGCCGGCTCGCCCACCAGTGAGCGACTTTCCAGTCGCCATTGGGACTATCGGCAGGCGTGACCTCGAGGAATGCCGTGTCACGGAAAAGATCCGCCCCTTCGTAGTGTCCGTTCGGCCAGAACCGATGATCGATTTCGTAGTCTGGCACCTTGACTCCGACAACCATCGCATACGCAAGCGAATTGTTCTTTTTATCGACAATGGCCCGCTTGGAAAGGAAAACCGACGAAAGATAGATCTGCTTGCGTTCCGGCGCACCCGACACGATCTCGGAGTGGGTGCGGCAGGCTGGCGAGTCTTCAATGGCCGTGCGCCTCGTCAAGAACCAGCGCTTACCGCGTGGCGCGGCCTTCAGTTCGATCTGGTAAAGCGCCTCTACCTTGTCTACTCCATCGAGATCACGGGGCAACGTGGCAGAGTCGATGTCCATCCAGATATCGACGCGCACATCACCGAAAAGAAAGCGCACAAGATTTTGGTACGCTTCTTCCGAATTGACGATGCCGAAGTAGCCGGAGTGAGAGCGGTAAGCGAAGGCAGTGGCGGCCGGTTCCGTGATCGCGCCATTCTTTAACCCACACAACGACGCATTGGCAATTTTGACGAGGCCATCGCTGCCGTGGCCGACGAAGGCACGCGCCATCCCTTCGGCCGTTTCGTAATCGCACCGGTTTGTGCCGACCATACAGAAAATGCGGTCGATACCCAGTACTTCATCCGGCATCAGATCCACTCGCCCAAATTTTTCGGTGATGTCTCTCATGTCCAGAAAGCCAGCCATTTCATCACGGTTGAAGGTATTGATTTCGCCCTTTGTCAGCCATTTCGGCACGTTGACATCAAGCATGTCGATGCCGTTGTGAGGCGTCGCGAATGTGAAGAGCTTATCGACGCTCGCCCGCGCCGCCGGATCACCTAGGTTCACTATTCTGCAAGAAAGCACGCGCGACCAAACCACCCATCGAGTGAGCGATGAGATGACATTTGAACGTATCGGGCGTGGTCGGCGCGCCTTTCGCTGGCTTATAAACAAGTCGTCGTACTGCGAGAATAAGATCGCTCAGCCTTTTTGCATATTCACGAATGTTCCGGGCGGTACCGTCGCCGAACCATTGCGAACTCTCGTCGTAGTAACGATGAATGATCAGCGACGCAGGCGGAATGCCAGTGGTCGGGTTCCCTTCGGCATCCGGCGGCTTTTCCATCCATCTACGGTAGCAACTTTTAGCCCGGCGTTTTGCAGCACGTCGGGCAGCCACACAAGTTCATATTCCATGTCAGGCGACGCCTCCCCTCGCGGCAGGCAATTCGGTGTCGAGCGTCGGGTCTTCGACAGTTGCATCACAACCGTCCTCGCTGTCGTGGAAAGCGACAGCGGAAGACGCGTGCTGCGAACTGCCACCCACGATTCTCACGGAGGAAGCAGGTACTAGATCGTCGTCGGGGCGCTTTAACTGGCGATCTTCCGACGCTTCTTCTGGGCTTTTCTCATGTGGTTTGACGGTCGAACGGATCACCATGATCTTGTTCAACACGTCAAACCAGAATGGTGCACCGAGCGTAATCGCGAATGCGGTCAACAGCCAGCCGAGGACCGGGACGAGATAGACATGCCACACCGTACCCACGCGTGTTTCACCACGCAGGGCTGGTGGTTGGTCCCAACCAATCGGGAGTTCCATATTGTCGATCTTGTCTTTCACCCGCTCGAAATTTGCCTTCAGGAACTCGGGATCATTGCTCGCTGCCTGCGCTTGCGCGACGATTGCGCCCCGCACCGTCTGGTTACGGTAAAGATAGTCCGCGAGCGATATCGTGTTGACGTTGAAGCCCACTGCAATTACAGCGCCCAGAACGAAGATAATGAGTTGCGTAGAGCGTTTATAGCGGCCGGAGACGCGATCCATTGCACTGTCGTACCAATGTTCGAGATTTTTCTTTGCCCTGTTGATGTCGCCGGCTGCCGTGTCGAGCGCGGTCATCAACACGCGTCGTACTGCCGGATTCGCCATACTCTGCACGTTCCGCCGCAGTTCGTCGAAAGTCAGTTCCTGGGGCTGCGTGTCCGCGCCCTGTCCGTGAGCTGGGCCGCGTGCGGCTAGGTCCATCAAGGCGACGGCGAAGCTGGCCGATGGGATATATGACGGCAAATTGCGCCCGCGACGCAGCAGGCTGGGCGCTGGCGCACCGGCGGGTGAATAACCACCAGGAAAAAGACTGAATATCAACGGATGGTTGAAGAACTGTGTCGTCAGGCCCTTGCCTTGAGGATCGTGCAGCAACTCGCGTATTGCGTATTCGAGGTATGATGCACGCGTTTTCAGAAATCCTTCGATGCCTTCGCGCAAGGCTGTGCATAGAATGCTCAGCATGAGGTAGATGAAGACAATACCTATTGCGACTTCGAGTATTGCGGAGTTGAACATGACGCCCCCCTCACATGCGCCGCGCGGCCCGCTCGCAGCGAAGAAATATTCACGCTTGTTTCTATGAGCGTATGTGGGAAATCCTGAAAAATACCTGGCATTGCGTCGAGAGTAGAGGAATCCAAGACCCGCGCCTTCACCGTGAATCGACCATGCAATAAATCAACATCGGACATTGTAATTATCGAAATAAATATCTATTTCTTTGTCGATCACGTTGATAATCAAAAAAACAGCTTATTTTGATTGGTGGCTTGATAGCTGTTGTAAGTGACGTTCAGTTTTACGGCAAACGAATAATTTTATGACCTATGTGCGGATCCACACAGACTTACGCACATTGTCGTGGCCCTTGTATTCCATTTCAGTGATGTCGACAAGAAGCAACCGCCTGTCACGTCGTCCTGTTACGTGTCTTTATTCGAATGAGCCGGACCTTGCTGCTCTCGTGAGTCTGTTCGCGAAGATAAGCCGTATGCGTGTCCAGTGCTCGATCCGGAAAAGACATTCCTTCAACCGCGCGAAATGCTAGCCGATGGTTCCATCGACATCCTTTGCCAGTTTAGCGACGTTTGTCGCGTCGAATTCGATTCGATGCGAACGCAGCAATTCTGAGCGGGAAATCAACCGTTCTACCGGTTAGATCGTCAAGCGTCGTGCCCCCCGCTCAGCACATCAGCACATTGACCGCCCCCTCGAGCAATTGCGCCTGGTGATCGAGATCTCCGGATGCCGCAGCTGATTCTTCAACGAGCGCTGCGTTCAGCTGGGTGAATTGAGCCAGCTGCTCCACAGCAACCTGTGTCTCTGAGATCTCGACACATTGCCCAGCACTCGCGAGGTGTCGCCGTCGCTGGATCGAGGCGGAACTGCGTCCCGACCTGGACGATTCGTGACGTTTTCCCCGCGCGCGGATGCCCTGATGACGCATCGGGAGCAATTCCTGACGACGCCTTCCCTCCCCAGCGAGAAACCGTTTGAAGCCGGCCTGACGGGCGATTGCGCCAGGTCAATACCTGTGCCCCAAGCCTGTTTATCGTCAGCGCATACAAGCGCGGGAAGACTTGAAGATCAGCTCTTGAGGGGGCAGGTACCTGATCGCTGCCGACTCTGTCGCAGGGGTGGGCAAATGGATATTGCCCAATATGCGGGACGACCCGGATTGCTGCGTCCCGACACACCCTCTACCATCAACTCCCCGCGCCATTTGCAGCCAATGCGTCACCGGCAATGCGCCGTCAAAAGCGAGCGCCACAGTCCACGCAATCCATACAGCACCTACGCGAGCTACCAGGAGGCAAGTATGCTTAGCGCCCATGAATTCGCGACATTGATGCTGGTCAGGGACTTGGCCGACCACATTGTCGAGCGCGAAGAACTTGATACGTTGCTTGAACGCCAGCTCGTTGCCATGGAGCAGCTTATGGGCGGGGCGGTACCTCCGCGCGTGACGCAGAAAGGAGATTCGCTCCTTCGGAGCCTCGCGCGCGTGCACCGACCGGCCATAGACGGAGAAACGGCATCGACGCGTTGCGTCGTCAACGCAGCGCACGGCAACCCGACAGATGCGTTCAGTGAGATCGAGCCAGCTTCAAAGGTAAAGCGGGATTCAACACACTGGAGAAGATCTGTATCTCGCGTTGCACCGCTGTGATGGACCTGAATTACAGCCAGGCCGCATCCGGCGATCTGGAGTGGCTGTTTGACACGTACAAGCGAACGATGAGAGTTTTTGTCACCCAGGTGTATGGATGGGACGAGGACTCACAACGGGCAGGGTTCGCAAAGAGCGTTCGCCAAGGTACCTGCCAGATCGTAACGTGCGAAAGCAAAAGATGCGGATTCCTTCACTGGGAGATCGAGCCCGATCTCGTATGGCTCAGGATGCTTTGTGTCGCGCCGGACATGCAACGCAAGTCGATCGGCAGTCAGGCGATTGCGAAAGTCCTGTCGTTATCCAGTCATCTGCAAAAGCCGCTGTACCTGCATGTGTTCGCATGCAACCGGGTCGCTTATGACTGGTACAGGAAGATCGGATTTGTCGAAATTGAAAATGATGGCAGGGTTTGCGTGATGATGTTTGATTCTTCGCCCGCCTCTCGCCCACTACGGGATACCAGTGCCATCAATTTTCTGCGCGACAGGTAGACGTTCGCCAAGGCGAGCGCGACGAACGCCCGGTTGGCGTTCTTTGCTAGTCGGCGATAGCGCACCTTGGTAAATCCCCACAGTCGCTTCACGACGGCGAAGACATGTTCCACAAGTCCCGTTGGCAGATATCTGCTTTGTTGGGAACCCCACATATTCCAGCTCGCCCCATTGGTAACCCACTTTGCGATTGACTATCTTCCGTTCCAGGGCCGCTCGCGCGCCAGCCCCATCGAGAGAGGGGGCCGCCTGCGCTCTCCTCAAGGCTGGGGAGCGACTCTAGCAGCGTCGCCGGTTCAAACGGCTTCGCCTGGTTTGAATCCGTCGCGCAACTTCAGACGACGCGCGTTGGTCAAGCCGGCGCTTCTCAGGCAGCCAGCCTCGCTGAGGCGCGCGTGCAGCGCGACCAGGCGGCGTCGCGCGCGCGTGCACTGCGCAGCTCGATATCTTCGCCGACAGCCGCGACGTGGAGCGGTGCGAGCATCGCGTATTCCTGAAGCGCTCCGTGATCGTCAGAGTCTATGCTGGACGCGTCGCCAGTACGGCGATTCGGTGCGGCATGTACTTTGCGCAATGTTTTCGTGAGCGCTAGTCGAGATGGAGGTGATTAATGGCAACGGGAACGGTGAAATGGTTCAACGATGCGAAGGGATTCGGATTCATCACGCCTGACGAGGGCGGAGACGACCTGTTTGCACACTTTTCAGAGGTGCAGGCCCAAGGCTTTAAATCCTTGCAAGAGGGGCAGCGAGTGTCCTTTGACGTCAAGCAAGGGCCCAAAGGGAAGCAGGCAGCCAATATCCAGCCTCTATAAGCAGCAGGTCAGAAACGGCACGATGTCGTTGGTGACTGGAGGACTGTGCGCCGCAGGCGGGGCGGTCGGATTTTTGCGTGGCAATGAGGTCACTCGTTGGGCGGAAGCCGGTGCGGGAAGCTGAAGTGAATCGGCATGGATGTGTCCACGGCGAGGAGTTCGAGTGCCCGGTCAAGTGCGTAGATTTCGGCCGCGAAAGGTAACATGCGCGCCGTCCCCGGTCCGACGCGGCCGGCGCTGAGCGTCGATCATGAGCGGCGGACTGCCGCTCCGTCGGGCCGCATGGCGGCCAACTGCTGCGGGCCAAGGCATCTGCAGGCGCTGCGGACGAAAGCGTTATGCTGGGAGTGGTGAGCCCGCGTGCGGGGCACACGCGGCCTGACCATGCCGCCCGCTGGTCGATTACTGACTGATTTTGCCTGTCTTGCCGCCGGAAGCTTCGTTGGGAGACAAAGCCTTTGCACGTTTGTCCATCAACGTACCCGATGCGGGGCCCTTGCTGCCTTGCTCCGCCTGGCTGGTCATGCTTTTGCCTGCCGTGCCTGACTGCACCGAGGTGCCGTCGCTTTCGGATTGCTGTTTGCCGTCGGATTGTTGTGCACCCGCTTGCGCAGCACAGGCAAGCAGGACTGCAACGGCCAGTGATTTGAGCATGTCATCCTCCCGTGAGATAAATCGGTGGGCAGGCTGTCTACAGCATCTCGCGATCCCACTGCGTTGCTATAAGAGCGACCTCGCAGCTTGCGGCTGGCAGCCTCGCGTCGACGACGTGACGGCGCTTCCAAAGCGTTTTGCCGGTCAAGTCGACCATCGCTTCCGGCGACGCTCGCGCCTGAAATCGCGGCGTTCGAATTTGCAGGGCGTACGCTGTCGACGGGTGGGCAGCAGCGCCCGCGAGGACGCGATTTCCGGTGTCGGCTCGACTGTATTGGCGGGCTATCCGCTCATGCTGTGAGCGGCGTCAACAAGGAGTTACAGGTTGTCTACACGGACGGCCAGGTCGCGTCGCCGCCCCGTTCGCGGTAAATGGCCGACATAGCTCACGCCGAAGCCGCATGAATGGGCGCGCCGTTACCGGACCCGGCGAACTATCGGTTTCGGCGGTCGAGCGCGTATCGTCGGCAATGCTCGAGATACGCGCGCTCATGCGCGACCATCAGCTCGACGATACTTCGCCAAAGCCATGCGGGGCTGGTGAGCGTTTTCGGCCGCCCCTTTTTCAGTTCATCGAGCCATGCACGTCGAGTCTGCGGGTCCATCTGCCTCGAATGCGCCTGACCGATCACCAGCGCAAGAAAATGTGCAGCGTTTACGGCATCTTCTTCGGTGAGATTTTCTGCGTCCAGCTTCAGGTCTTCGGGCATAAGCTCGCGAATCACGACAGCGGCGCCGTCCAGCCGCGCCGCAACCATCCTGTCACCGAGCATCGGCGTCAGATGCCGCGCACCTTCCAGAACGCGCTTTGCGTTGTCTCGCGGCATGCTCGCGTCATCCTGTCGAGGCGCCTCTGAACCGACCGCTTCCTTGATGTCGACGAGGCATGGCGGTCCACCCTTCGCACAGGTGCCGTCGATGTCGAGCAGCACGGCATAGCGGCGCCGGCCGAGAGAACTGCAGCCTTTGACCCAGAATGCTGCATCCAGGACGGAGACTTTGGTCGAGCTCGCGTCCGACGGGTGAGTGAGCGCGGAATGAATGAGACTTCGAGTGGGTTCTGTTTCGAACAGTGCGTGAATGGCAACGCGTTCGTCCTCGGATAGTGGCCAGAAACGCTTGCCAAGCGGTATTGCCGCTCCTGTGTGGTCGATCGTCTGCCGGTCCATTTTTTGCCACGAGCGGTGCTTTGCCTCTTTCATGGCGATGTTCACAACGGCCGGTCGTTTCGTGGACGATGTGATGTCACTGCGTGTTTCGTCGAATGCCTGCTCATAACCATCGGCAAGCGCCTCAATCATGCTGCTGCTGATCACCCCCGGCAGGTCCGCGCTGCGCGCAGCCGTGGTCAGCGACAGTCCCAGGCGCAGAAGGTCATGCAGCGGATTGCCGATTACGCTGTTGTCCAGGTCCCGCAACTGCACGGCGACGTGGCCTGCGGCACTGGAGACGGGCCCCAGGTTGCCGAGATGGCAGTCGCCGCCGATCCATACGGCCGGGCCCTCCGGCAATGCCCCTGCTTTTTGCGCGTCGAGCCATTGATAGAAGAGGGAAGCGCTACCGCGAACGTATGCGTGTGCCGAGCGCGCCATCTTTTCCCGGCGCCGTGCGGCGAGGCGTGGCTGCCTGTCGTCTGGACGAGGATAGGCTTTGCCTTTCGTTGATTTCCCGTTCACAACGTTCCCCGCATCGACTGCGTTATACGCGACCAACTTTGGAAAGACGGTGTCGCGCGCCGCGCCAATCGGCGAGGGCATGAGCGCGAGGCCCGGCTCCTGTTGATGCGTCCAGCAAGTGCGATGCCTCGCAGAGCATGAACCTTCATCCATGCCGCGGGCTCGCAACATCCAACGGCATGTGCCTTGCTGAATGTCACGCACGTAACCACCACGGAGGCACATATGGCAGGCGACAATTCGTTCAAGTCTGGCGAGATCGTCAAGACGTCCGGCATCTATTCCGTCGTTTACGACGATGGCAAGGGCACCTTCGAGGTGACGTGCGTCGAGGGAGAGCGCTTTCCGCCGACTCGCAGCGGCAAGGGCGCTCACTACGAATTGAAATACGCTGCGACTCATTCGCACAGGCACAGTGAACTGAAAGGCAGTGAGGCGCGCACCGCATAGCGCCTCGGTTGAACGGCGCGGCGCATCGCGGCCATGCCTTGTCGCATGCGCCCAAATCCTTAACGCACGTCAGTGCGCAGCGAGCGGTGTCGCCGCGCATATATCCCGGGTCGCGCCCTCGACGCGAGAATAGCGCGTCAACCGTTGTATCACTGGTTGTATTACTGGCATGTCCACTAACCTGCATTTACGGACGCCCCGGCACCTGAAACTTCATCAAAATTCGTGCGGACCGCTCGACCGACTGGATCACGCTCAATGCAACCTTCGACAAGAGTTCGTGGCGGGCGGATTCACGCGTGTGAAGGGCGCCAGGTCGGGGGTTCGTTCACCGCTGCTTTCCACTCACCATTTTTTCTACTGCGCTCGCGCGTGTGACGGGCGGCTGCCGTGCAATTGTCTTTTCGAGCGCAAACAGCGCCAGAGTTCCTCGACGAACGGGAAGACTCCGAAGCATGCGATGCACGCGAACGTGACCGCTAGATACGCAGCTGGCAAGGGATGCGCCTTGAAGCGCAAACGAAAGTCGGCGACCGCATCCGCGTCTAACAGCGCCACGACCTCGGGCCAATGCAGAATGGCAACGCAAACGATCGCGAGCAGAGGTGTCAGCTCGAGATAGCTGTGGACGTGCTGTTCGAACGGCGATACGCGACGCATCGAGCGGCTCGCGAACGATACGTCCCACAACGCCGTGGCCTCGTGTAATGCGAACGCCGCGAACATCGTTGCAATGAGGGCTGCGTTGATCTGAAGGAGCAGCGCCGCGACCAACGGTATGCCGACTTCGACGAGCATCAGAATGTGAATCAACGATTCCTTCGTGCCCGTCGTCGACTCGATGGAAGTTGCCTTGTGGCAGGCCCAATCGGCTACGCCCGCTGCCAGCCATAGTGGAATCACGCCATACATCAGAATCAGTTGTGCAGGATGCATCTTGAACTCCGTCTTGCGAGGTCGTGAGTCGTTCATGCGAGCGTCTTTGCAAGAAATCAGCGTTTGAAGCGACGGAGGGAATGACCTGTTCGCTCATTTCTCGCGGGGACAAAAGACCGGGTTTAGTGAGGGAGAAGTGCTGGGCACTCGGTCCTGGACCAGTAATCGACCAGGCGCTGTGCTGCCTGCAGGTCTTCCGGGTAGTACGGGTCGTCGTACCATGGCGACGGGTCGTATCCTGCTTTCCTCAGCGCGGCCAGTTCACTGTGGTGTTCGGCCATGGTAGGCGGCGACTGGCTTCTGAGCGCGGCGAGGTCACGGCACTCCGTCGGAGTGAGATGTGTGCCACCCTGTGGCACGACGGCGACGGCACATCCAGACAACAGGAAAGCCAACGCGGTAAGCGTCGAGCGGTTTCCGAAGAACTCGTTCATATCGCGTCTCCACGCATCCTTCTCGTCTTCCGCAGCGATCTGCGTCCTCAGCCTGCGTCGTCATGAGCGGACATGAGGCACTGCAAGCGAACAGCAGCATCCGACGTACCGCGTCGCGCCTCTTGGCCCGCCTCGTTCGCGGTTCGCAGCCCGTGTGTCGTCTGAATGCCTGATAGCTCGAGGTTTCAGAGCTTGGAGCGTCTATTGGTCTTGCGGGGAAGGGCACGGAAGGCAATAAGAATGACTCGGGGCTCGCCGACGACAGCAATTATTGCGCACACATTTCCGTGCGATGCGGCGCGCCCTGAAGATCGCGTTGCTGTTCAGTGTCGTCATTCTTGCGACCCTTCGGCCCCGGTCAAGGTTGCGAGCGCAACATGCTTCGTTTCCGTTTCCTGTCTTGCCAGTTAAGTACCGCAGACTATCGGCCATATGAGCACCGTGGACGTAGACAAGCGTTGCACGGCGCAAAGGTGGCCGCGCGTTATGCAGACAGGTGTCCTGCTGGACGATCAAGGTTCAGATTCACTCATCGGCGTTTCTTGCAGGGGACGGGACGGCGAAACCCGTGCGTCGTCAGCCGGTAACCAGACACGTACGGTGGTGACGCCCCCGCTCGACTGCATTTCCACATGGCCGCCGTGGGCCCGTACGATCTCGCGCACGATGTAGAGTCCAAGCCCGACTCCCTTGCCGACCCTGCCCGCCGACGTGTCTCGCGCAGCGCGACGCAGCGGATCGAAGACGGTGGCCAGCACCTCGGGCGGCAACGTCTGCCCATGGTTACTGACGGCCAGCGCGAGTCCGTCGTCCTGCCGGCCAAGTTCTACGTCGATCTCCGCTTGAGGATCGCCATGCTGCACGGCATTCAAGAGCAGGTTGACGACGACCTGCGTCAAACGCTGTTCATCGAAGCAACCGATCGCGTTGTCATCACCCAATTGCTTGCGCACACGGAAACCGGGCGTCGAAGCACTGACCTCGTCAATGGCGCGCACCACGATCTCGCGAAGACTGGCAGGCTGGAGATTCATCGGCAGGATATCGCCCAGTCTCGTGCGCGCGAAATCGAGCACGTCGTTGATAAGCAGGCGCAGCCTTGTGCACGCGGCCTCGATGCGACCGAGCAGCTTGAGCGTCAGCTGCGGATTTGCGCGCGCCTGTCGCAACGCCTGTGCGGACATGGAGATTGCCTGCACGGGGGAGCGCAGGTCGTGCGCGATCACACCCGCAAACATGTCACGCGTACGCGTTAGCTGGGTCGTGTAGTGGGCGATCGATTCCGTGAGTGCCTGGTCGAGCGCTTCATTAAATCGCACCAGTTCGTCCATCGTGCTCGCGAGGTCTTCTCCGTCTGCATGCACCGTCCAGCGGCGTGTGACGCTCACGCGCAGAGCTCTGAATTCGGCGATCATCTGATCGAGCGTAAAGCCGTGCCGGTGGCGCTCTTCCGCGTGGCCCCGGGCAACGCGCGAGATGGTCGCGGGCCCGGCAAACCGGCCGGCATGCAGTGCCGCAATCCGGCCGACATTGATGTGCGGAGTTCGCAGGTCAGCCGCGATGGCCAGCATCAGTTGGGCGGCGAGGTCCTTTAGTTCTTCGTCGGACAGGTCCTGCGAGTCATCCGTGAGACGTCGGGCGAATTCGATCCAGTCGGCGACCAGCAAATCCAGATGGGATTCGATGAAGTCCGCGAGGCGCATATCCTGATCCTCCGTGACGTTGCTAGCGCAGCTAAACGCTAGATGCTAAATGCTAAATGCTGGCTCGACTGGCGCGACTGATCATCGCCAGTGTCTCCCGACTGTCCGACCCGCCCGTCTTTCGGCGACCCGAGCAGCGTGTGAAGGGCCTGCTCGACCTGGTCGATCGTAACCGGCTTTGGCAGATACACGTCCCACGAGGCAGTACCTGCTGGGTGTGACGACGCTGACATCACCATGACGGACACAGTGGCGAGGCGCGCATCCCGACGCATGCGACGGCAAAGCGCGACTCCGTCCCACACCGGCCTCGACCAGCCCGTGACCACGGCGTCCGGGCGCAGGCTGGCCATTGCAGCCGGCGCGCCGGCGCCGTGATCGGCGACGATCACACGATAGCCCCGGGTCCTCAAGAGCAGTCCCAATGGCTCGCGCATGTCTGTGTCGTCTTCGACCAGCAGCAGGTATCCACTTGCAGGCATGGTAGCGGACCAGGCATGCGCGCGAGTGAGCATCAATCGTGCCACATGAGGGCCCACATAACGGCCGCATCCAGCACCCGCGAACAGCACCGAGTTGCCCGGCGGCAGCCGTGCTGACGCTCCAGCGGCATGCGAGCGGAGCTGTCATCGCCCTACCTCGGTCGACGCCTGTGCGGCGCTGAAGCCGGAACCGACACACACACGTTACAGAGCCGGGAAGAATCTACCTGTCGCGGTCAGTCCCCTGCTCGGGCGTTCGCTATTTTCCCTGTCGGATTTCGATCCTCCGCGCAGTCGTTCGCGCTGTGCCCGTCCGAGGCACGCGTACATTCAGCACGCCCTTGTCGAAACGCGCGTCGATCTTGTCGACATCGACGTCCTCAGGCAGCGGGATCGTGCGCAGGAATGCGCCGTAGGCCCGCTCAAGCCGGTAGCAGCCTTTTTCCTCGCTGCGCACGTCCTGTTTCTTTTCACCGCGCAGCACAAGGGTTCCGTTTTCAACGGTCGTATGCAGGTCCTCGCGTTCGACGCCTGGGAGTTCGGCCGTTACGCGTAATGCGTCGCCCTCATCGACGACATCGATATGTGGCTGGAAACGCGCCGGGGTGAAGTCGCCGAACCAGCGGTCCAGTGCCCCGAATCCCGAGTAAGGGTCGTTCAGGAACTCATGCATCATGCGCCACGGATCGGCGTGCAGAAGCCGTGCGACGTCAGTTCGCTCCGACGGCGGCGCCACCGTGTCCGCTGATTTTGCCTTCTCGTCTTGGCCCGTCCTGTCCTTGCGCAGGAATCTGAACGGGTTCCATTTTTGCAGCTCAGTATCCATGGTTTTCTCCGTTTCAGTGTGAACCTGTTTCATACAAGCTTTCCGCAGTTGCGGATGCGCGCGCGGCTGGGGTGCCGAACACGCCGCGATCAAGCAGCTTCACGACGTACTCGAACGCAGCCCGCCGCGCTTCGCCAGCGCTGGACCAGCGCTCGGCGTAGCGTGGCAGATGCCAGTCGGCCAGTACCGTGCCGTCCGATTCGACACGCACGATGGCGACGTAGCCGTCTGGCTCTGATGCGCGCGAGACCATGTACAGCACGGGGATCGTGCAGATACGGATCTCACACCCCTTCCACGAATGGCGCGTTTCTTCAGGCATCGAACCTCCCCATTCCGCCGTGCCGGCAGTGGCAGCGCGAGGCCGCCACCGCCGATATTTTTCCCTGCCAGCGGATCAGCCGGTCTTCACCTCTATGCGGCGCGGACGCGCTTCCTCGCGGCGCGGGATGGTCAGCTTCAGGACGCCATCCTGGAGACTGGCCTCGATCTTCGAGGTGTCGAAGTCCGGTGACAACGTGAAGGTGCGCGCGAACCGCGGCTCGCGGACTTCCGCATGCTGCAGGCGCAGGTTGGCGGGCGTCGGCACGACTGCCTCAGCCTCGATCGAGAGGTTACCGTCGTGCACGCGTACGTCCAGCTTGTCTCTGGTGACGCCTGGCAGATCGGCCCATAGCGTGACGGCCTGCCCGTCCTCAAAGATGTCGACGGCTGGGGTGATCGTCATGCGGCGCACAGACTGTTCGTCTCCCCGCCGCGTGAGCGTGGACTGATCGCGTTGGGTGAGTTCGGTAGTGTCGTTCATGATCGGCTCCCTGGTTACTGGACGGAAATGGCACGTGGCTTCGATGACTCGCGCTTGCCGACGGTGATCATCAGGCAGCCGTTTTCATAACGGGCCTGCACCTTGTCGGGATCCGCCGTTTGCGGCAGTTCGATGACGCGCCGGAACGCGCCGGTAAAGCGCTCCTGCGAATAGATGCGGGTTTCGTCATTTATGTCCTGCCGGGACGGTTTGCGCTCTCCGCTGATGCTCAGCACGCCCTTGTCAATCGACACGTCGAGCCCGGCGGCGTCGATACCTGGGGCGAACGCGACAATCTCGATGGAATCGTCGGTCGCGCCGATGTTGACAGCCGGGAACGTGCCAAAGCGGCCCGCGCGGATGCTGGACGGGAAGGTACCAAACAGACCGGCCATCTGCCGCTGCAGGCGGTCGAACTCGCTGAACAGATCGGTGGGGGAATAGAGATCGCTCATGATGCTGTCCTCCTCGAATCACGCATTGAGGCGAACGGGCCTACGCGCTCCAGTTCGCCTGCCAGCGTCTGGCAAACAAATCGAAACACGCAGCGTGCGGCCGGTCGAGCACCGCACGACTGCCTGAGCGAAACTTAAGATAGGCCTTGTAATGAATTTTTCAAGGGCAAAATCGAGGTCATCTCTTGAAAATTTTTGGGCTGGTCCTATCATCGCGGACGAAGCGTTCTGACGACGGGAGGATGTCATGGAATTCGATACTGACTGGTTGACACTGGGCCTGCATCGCGTGCGACTGCGCTCAATCAAAGGCTTTCCAACGGAAGCCATGCGCAAGGCGGTGGAGGTCGTCCGCATCGCAGTCGACAGCAACATGAGCGCCCGCGCGCGCCTGGTGGAAGTGGTCTGCCGGCAGGAAAAGATCTACGAGGTCACGATCGGAACGACCGTCACCAAGGACAAGATTTGTGCGCCGCAGCTCGAAATATTTATCGCGGGGGTGCTCGGCCTGCCACCGGACCACATCAACCTGATCGTCACGACGGTGGAGCAGTCAGAGGTGGATCTGCACTTTGGCGTGTACGAAAGGATGCTCGCCGAAAAACTGGGTACCGCGCCGCCACTCCAGTGACACACGGCAAATTCAGCAGAGGAAAGGGAGGACGCCCGTCCCTTCGGCCTAGGCAGCTGCCCTCGCCATGCCGGCTGGGCGCACAAAGTTCTGACGATCCCCCGGCGCCAGCGCGGGTAGCAGACTTTCTGGGCCGTTGTACGGCCGATATACGACGCGGCGGCTCCCGCGAATCTGACTGCGGTGTAAGTTGAAATTTTTAATTAGTGAAGCTAGGTTATATCCAGCCCAGTCAGTGTGCCCAATGCTCCACCGGTTGCACACTGCGTGTTTCGATTTGTTTGCGCCGCAGCATCGCAGCATCGCAGGCGAACTGGAGCGCGCAAGCCCGTTCTCTTCCTTGCTGCCTAAAAGGAGAAGACGCTGAGCAAGCTTCATCCTCGCGCGGACTCCAGCCTGTTCGAGCGTCTCCAACGCACGACGGTCTCCCTTGTGGACACCTATCCGGGCTCACGACTCGCGAAAGGCTGCACGAGTCGGCGATGAAGGAGCAACAACAGAGGTGTAGAGACCATCGACAGCGCGACCACCAGCGTGACGAGCGACGACTGCCGCTCGTCGATGACGCGTGCTGCCAATGAAGCGGCCATCACCACAAAAGCAAACTCGCCACCTTGCGACAACAGGATCGCAAAGTAGCCGCGTTCCCATGCCGGTACGCCAAACCTGCTCGCAAGCAACCGCTGGGCAAGCGACTTGATACCGACTACGGCCACCACAAGGACGGCGACGCGGAACGGCTCCCGCATCAGCACGCCGAAGTCGATCGACGTTCCTACTGCGATGAAAAAAAGGCCGAGCAGCAATCCCTTGAACGGCGCCATGTCGACTTCGACCTGGTGCCGGAAATCCGAATCCGCGAGCAATACGCCTGCGAGAAAAGCGCCCAACGACATCGACAGATGGACGCTTTCCATCAGCAGCGCGATGCCGACGATCCAGAGCAGCGCAAACGCGGTGAAAATTTCGGGAACACCAATGCTGGTAATCACACGTAGCACGACCTGCAACAGGTATCGGCCGGCCAGCGCCACCACGATTAGCATGCCGAGCGCCTTCAGCGCGACGAGCCAGCCCGGCTCCGCTGCCGCGACGGGCACTGCCGGTCCGAGCAGCGGCAGGAGCGCAATCAGCGGGATCGCCGCCATATCCTGGAACAGCAGAATGCCGAACCCGGCGTGGCCGGTCGGCATGTCCATCAGCTTGCGCTCCTGAAGCTCCGACATCACCATTGCCGTCGACGACAACGAAAGCGCGAGCCCACCCGCCAACGCAATCCGCCAGGACAGTCCCAGCACCATGAAGATCAACGACAGCGCGGCGGCGCACACGGTCATCTGCATCGTGCCGTAGCCGAAAATCGTGCGGCGCATTGCCCATAACGTGTCGACCCGCATTTCGAGTCCGATCACGAACATCATCAGCACGATGCCCAACTCGGAAAAATGGAGGATCGCGTCGATATCGGTCACGAGTCCCAGTGCCCACGGTCCGATCATGATGCCCGCCACCAGATAGCCGAGCACCGAGCCGAAGCCGAGGCGCACCGTCAACGGCACGGCGATGAGCGCCGCCGCGAGAAAGATGACCACGTCGATGAGAAGCTTGGTCACGCACTGACCTCCCGCAAAGACCTTCGATGCGCGCCTGCGCTTCTCTTCCCGCGTTCAGCGCCCCATCCGCCTGTCATAGCTGCGCGAAATGCGATCGAGCAGTGCTGGATCGCGCGCATTTTTCGAATCGAACTGTACGACGACACTGCCATCGGCTTGCTGCCGCACGCTCGCCTGCACGACACCACCGTCGATTCCGCCGACGATCGTGCCGCTTCCGGGATCCTGCACGGAAATCGCGAGGCCTTCGTCTTGCATCGCACCCGCTGCGGCGGCGAAAGACCGATTGAAGCTCGCGGGTGTGGTGATGACGGTGGCAGGAGGCGGCGCATAGTAAGGACAACCCTCCATGAACGGCAGCGATCCGCAAGCAGCCATCAGCAACAGGCGCCCGAAAGCGGCACCCGTGCGTGATTCCCCCTTGCCTCGAACCGGCTTGTCCGTGACGGCATGAAACCGACTTGTTCCCCGTCGCATCATCACGGTTCACCTCGACTCAACAGGGCTCTGCGCACTGCTCGCCGTCAGCGTGCGGACGCGGTCACCCGGTGTCCGGACCGCCTCTACTGCGTCGCGGAGGGCGTGACGGTGATCGCGACGGCTTCGGTGTAGACGACCTGGACCTGATCGCCCTTATGGACGTTTTTCATCTGCTCCGGGTCCTCGACATGCACATCGACGAGGTTGCCATGTGGTCCCTTCAGCGTGACCGTCTTCGCCTTCGGGTCGACCGCGACGACATCCGCCATCACCGTGATCTCCCGGCCGATCGTGCCGCCCGGTTTGGCGCCCGGCTCCGCGCGCTTTTCAATCAGCCGCTGTGTCGCCGAGCGCGGGCCGTTGGTTTTCGACAGGCTAATCGACATCGCTTCCTGGTATTCGGTCGTGACGATATCGCCGACCTTGAGCTGGTCGAAGTTGCGCGCTTCTTCGCCGACCTGCAGTTCGACCATCTTGCCTTTTTTGTCCTTGAGCGTGACGGTACGGGTTTCCGGCTCGATCGCGACGATCGTGGCCGTCACCTTCGACGTCCCGACAACCGTGGCACTGCCCGGTGCTTTCGTGACATCGACTGATGTCTGTGGCTGGGCAAATGCAGCGCACGCGACCATCAGGACAGCCATTGCGATAAGGATGCGATTCGCTTTCATTTCTACCCTCACATTCAGATTGAAGAAGTCAGCACCGATCATGCGCGCGCGCATCCACACTATGCCCACGGCCAGTCATCCTCTGGTCCTCAGTCTAGGCACTGCCTGTCAGCGAGAGTATTGGACTTTGGTCCAATACATCGCCGCATTACAGGAGGGCAGATCGCCCGTCCGAGCGGCGGGATATTCAACACGTTCGGCAACATCGCCGCCATCACGACGCCGATCATCATCGGCTATATCGTCAGGCGACGGGCTCGTTCAGCGGCGCACTCGTGTTCGTGGCCTGCAATGCACTGATTGGCGATCGTCGGCGAGATCAAGCGCGTGCAATTGAAGTAAGTTCGTGCTGCCCGCTGCGCACGAGATTCGTATCGCGTGCAGCGGGCGTGTTGCCTTCTCGCCGCGCCTCACCACACCGCCTGACTCGTAATCGCAAACTGCTTCAGCTGCGCATCGGCGAGAAGCGGTCCGTTGCGCATCATCCTTTCGATGCTGTCCACATGCGGCAGCCCAAGCCCTTCCAGCCACGACGAAAGACCGAGCGCGGCCGGCGTATCGATCCGCACGAACATCCCCGCATTCAGCGCGAGCCAGTGGCTGATGAGCGCCTTCGCGCGGCTCGCATCGGGGGAATCCGGCGCGATGACGGGGCCGATCACATGTCCGTCGCCGAAGCGCCTGAAGAGCGCGAAGCCGATCAGTTCGCCGTCGCGGTCGAGCGCGATGCCGCTCGCGATATCGAGCAGCGGCGGCAACAGATCGCGGCGGTCCAGCCCGCTCGCGCGCGAGGCCAGCTCGACCAGACGCGGCGCGTCATTGACGCCGAGCGGGCGCAGCCGCTCACCCGGCGGCAACGACACGAGCGGCGGCTGAAACGCCGCGCCCTGATGCTGATGAATCGCACCGATGCTCTGAAAGCCGAGCTTCTCGCACAGCGGTTCGCCCGCGGGGCTCGCGTGAATCAGCAGCGTGCGCGGGCCGAGTTCGTCGATCAGCAGTTCGAGCAGCTTGCGTCCGATGCCGCGCCTTTGCCGTTCGGGCGCGACGATCACCATGCCGAGCGTCGCGGCTTCGCGCCCGAAGCGCCATGACAGCGCGGTGCCGATCACGCCACTGCCGTCCTGCGCGACGTAGCCTTGCCCCGTGCGCGCCGCGAAGCGCCAGTCGTCGGGACGATGCCGCCACCTGACGGCGCTCGAAAGCGCATGCGCTGCCGCGATGTCATCGAAGGTGAAAGGGCGGTAGTCGATCATGCCGCTCTGGTGTGGGTCGGACACGCCGGCCTCCTCGTTCTGAAGACACATACCGTGACTCTCTCACCGTATCGCGCGCGTGACTAGGACGATCCTTCTATCGCGCCGTCCGCATGCCAGCGCCAGCGTGATGCGCTGCAAAACGCGGCGTTCAGGCGGCGATAACGCGTCGTTTGTGCTGTGTGCGCATTTTTGTCGGTGAAATATGCGGCGGCCGCGAGCTTACGATTTCCAGCATCGAAGGCAATCGAGGAATCACGACATGGACCGGTTCGATCCACTCACGATCAACGTGCGCAGCGGACATTTCATCGGCGGCGACTATGTCGATGCACAGGGACCGCGCATCGAGGTCACGCGTCCGTCCGATGGTGTCGTCTACGCGTCGGTGCCCATCGCGGATGCCGCGACGATCGACCGTGCGGTGCAAGACGCATGGACGGCGTTCCGCACGAGCGGCTGGGCGCGCATCGCGCCGCGCGAACGCGCCCGCGTGCTGCGGCGCTTCGCCGATCTCGTCGCCGCCGACGCACACACGCTCGCGCCGCTCGAAGCGCTCGGCTCGACGCGGCCCGTTCGCGATGCCTTCAACTGGGACGTGCCGTTCACGGCGGAAGGCATCCGCTTCTATGCGGAATTCGCCGACAAGCTCGGCGGCGAGGTGGCCGCGACCGATCACGATCATCTCGGCATGACGATCGCCGAACCGTACGGCGTGATCGGCGCGATCGCGCCGTGGAATTTCCCGCTGGTGATGGCGTCGTGGAAGATCGCGCCCGCGCTCGCGGCGGGCAACGCCGTCGTGCTGAAGCCTTCGGAGATGACGCCGTTTTCCGTGCTGCGGCTCGCCGAGCTTGCCGTCGAAGCGGGCGTGCCGCCCGGCATTTTCAACGTCGTGCAAGGCGACGGCCGCACCACGGGCGACGCGCTCGTGCGTCATCCGCTCATCGCGAAGGTGACGTTCACCGGCTCGACGCGCACCGGCGCGGCCATCATGGCGGCGTGCGCCGAAACGGGCACGAAGCCCGTCACGCTCGAACTGGGCGGCAAGAGTCCGCAGATCGTCTTCGCCGACGCGCCGCGCCTCGACGACGTCGCGCGCCGCATCGCCGGCGCGATCACGGGCAATGCGGGCCAAGTGTGCGTCGCGGGTTCGCGGCTGCTGGTCGAGCGAACGATCGCGGACCAACTCGCCGAGCGTGTCCAGCGCCTCTTTAGCGAGCTTAGGGCGGGCGCGACGTGGTCGCCCGACGCTACGCTGGCGCCGATCATCTCCGAGCCGCAGGCGGCGCGGATCGAGGCCATCGTCGGGCGCAGCATCACGGGCGGCGCGACGCTGCGCTGCGGCGGTCGCCGCGCGGACGCGTCGACGCCGGGCGCCTTCTACATGCCCACCTTGCTCACGGACGTCACGCCTCATACGGATGCCGTGCGCGACGAAATCTTCGGCCCGGTGCTGACCTTGCAGACCTTCGACACGGAAGACGAAGCGCTCGCGCTCGCCGCGCATCCCGACTACGGCCTTGCAGCGGGCGTGCATACGGCCGATCTGGGCCGCGCGCTGCGCATGGTGCGCGGCATCGAGGCGGGCACGGTCTGGGTGAACCGCTACGGCCGCACCAGCGACTTCATGATCCCGACGGGCGGCTACAAGCGTTCCGGCATCGGCAAGGATCTTGGCCGGCAGGCCTACGAAGCGAATCTGCGCTTCAAGAGCGTGCTGATCGACGCTCGCGTCTGACGAATCCGGGGCGACGCCAGCGACGCGCCAGCGATGAAAACGCCGCCGCATAGTCTGCTGCCGAAGCCCCTCAAAACGCGTGGTTTGTATCGCGCGAGCCACTCGAATCAGCGACACCCGTACTTTTTGCACTGTTTAAATTTTCCGCAGGGATGCGTTTTCCTGTTCCGCCACTGAACTCCGCGTGGGTTCACCACAACGATAGGACTGACACCATGATCGATTTCGAGCCGAAGTACATCACGTTCGACTGCTACGGCACGCTTACGAAGTTCCGCATGGGCGACATGGCCCGCGAGACGTACGGCGACCGTCTGCACGGCGCCGAGCTGGAGAAATTCGTCGCGTTCTTCTCGGGCTATCGCCGCGATGAAGTGCTCGGCGCATGGAAGCCGTATCGCGACGTGATCGTCAATGCCGTGCGCCGCACGTGCAAGCGCATGAATGTCGAGTTCAATGAAACGGAAGCAGAGAAGTTCTATCTGGCCGTGCCGACGTGGGGTCCGCATCCCGACGTGCCGGAAGGCCTCGCGCGTCTCGCGAAAAAGTACAAGCTGGTGATTCTGTCGAACGCTTCGGACGATCAGATCCAAAGCAACGTCGACAAGCTCGGCGCGCCGTTCCATCGGGTGTTCACGGCGCAGCAGGCGCAATCGTACAAGCCGCGCATGCCGGGCTTCGAGTATATGTTCGACCAGCTCAACTGCAATCCGGGCGACGTGCTGCATGTGTCGTCGAGCCTGCGCTACGACCTGATGACGGCGCACGACATGGGCATCAGGCACAAGGCGTTCGTCAAGCGCGGCCACGAGCCGGGCACGCCGTACTACGAGTACTACGAAGTCGACACGATCGGCGAGCTCGCGACGAAGCTCGGCCTTTGATAGACGCACGCCATTGTCGTCACCCGCGCAAGGACATCCGATGAAACTCGACTCCTACTGGCTCGACACTGCGCCCGCCGGCATTCCGGCGAGCGAAGAGCCCGTCGAAGGCTACGTCGACGTCGCCGTGATCGGCGGCGGTTTCACCGGGTTGTCTGCCGCGCTCGCGCTCGGCAAACGCGGCGCGTCGGTGACGGTGCTCGATGCCGGGCGCATCGGCGGCGGCGCGTCGGGACGCAACGGCGGCCAGTGCAACACGGGCGTCGCGCAGGACTATGCGGCGCTGCGCGAGCAACTGGGCGTCGAACGTGCGCAGGGCTGTTATCGCGCGTATGCGGCTGCCGTCGATACCGTCGAGCGGCTGATCCGCGAAGAGCAGATCGACTGCGACTATCTCGCGTCGGGCAAGCTCAAGCTCGCCGCGAAGCCGCATCATCTCGCGCATCTCGAACAGACGGCCGAACTGATTCGCCGCGAAGTCGATCCCGACGTCGAGATCATTGCGCGCGAGCGCATTCGCAGCGAAGTCGAATCGGATAGCTTCTTCGGCGGTCTGCTGCAAAAGCGCGGCGGCCAGATGCATATGGGCAGGTTCGCGGCAGGACTCGCGAACGCGGCGGTGCGCAACGGCGCGCGCCTGTTCGAGCGGGCCACCGTCACGTCGATCGACAAGGATCGCGGCGCGTATCGCATCGAATCCGCGCGCGGCGCGCTGCGCGCGCAGCAGGTGTTGATCGCGACGGGGCCGTCGCGGCATGGGCCATTCGGCTGGTATCGGCGCAGGCTCGCGCCCGTGGGTTCGTTCATCGTCGTGACGCAGCCACTGCCTGCCGATCAGCTCGCGCGCCTCTTGCCGCAGCGCCGCTCGTACACGACGAGCCGCCTGATGCACAACTACTTTCGCGTGACGCCCGACTCGCGCCTGCTGTTCGGCGGACGCGCGCGCTTCACCGCGTCCGAGCAGCCGTCGGATGCGAAGAGCGGCCGGATCCTGCAAGCGAATCTCGCGCAGACGTTCCCGAGTCTCGCGGATGCGCGCATCGACTATTGCTGGGGCGGACTCGTCGATATCACGGCGGACCGTCTGCCGCGCGCCGGTCAGCACGACGGCATTTACTTCTCGATGGGCTACAGCGGCCACGGCACGCAGATGTCGACGCATATGGGCCAGGTGATGGCCGAGGTGATCGGCGGCAATGCGGCCGCGAACCCCTGGCGCGATTTCGACTGGCCCGCGATTCCGGGGCACACGGGCAAGCCGTGGTTCCTGCCGCTCGTCGGCGCGTATTACCAGATCAAAGACGTTTTCTACTGACCTTGCTTTTACACAGACAGCCCGAAGCTGCCGAATTTCCCCCAAGACCATCTGACGCGGAGAGTTTCATGAGCATCGATAAATCGCCTGAAGCAGTCGCCCACGCCGGCATCCGGCTCGAAGAGTTGACGCGGCGCGGCGCCTCGCGGCGCGACGTGCTGCGCGCGATGGCCGCGGGCGGACTGATGTCGCTGACGGGCGCGGGCCTGCTGGCGACGAGCAGCGCCGCATTCGCCCAGCAGCAGGGCAAGCCGAAGCAGGGCGGCAAGATTCGCGTGGCGACGCAGTCGGCCTCCGCCGCCGATACGCTCGACCCGGCGAAGGGCGCGCTCGGCACCGACTACGTGCGCGCGAACATGTTCTACAACGGCCTGACGGAACTCGACGCGCATCTTGGCGCGAAGATGGCGTTGGCGGAATCGCTGGATACGAAGGATGCAACCGTGTGGGTCGTCAAGCTGCGCAGCGGCGTGCAGTTCCACGACGGCAAGTCGCTCACGCCGAACGACGTGATCTATTCGCTGATGCGCCACAAGGATCCCGCTGTCGGCTCGAAAGCGAAGACGCTCGCCGACCAGATCAAGGAAGTGAAAGCGACGGGCCCGAACGAAGTGACGATCACGCTCGAAGGCGCGAACGCGGACCTGCCCGTGATTCTGGCGACGTCGCACTTCCTGATCATCAAGGACGGCACGACCGACTTCAAGACGGCCGTCGGCACGGGCCCGTTCAAGCTCAAGGAGTTCTCGCCGGGCGTGCGCACGGTCGGCGTGCGCAACGAGAAGTACTGGAAGCCGGGCATGCCGCATCTCGACGAGGTGGAGCTGATCGGCATCGGCGACGAATCGGCGCGCGTGAACGCGCTGCTGTCCGGCGACGTGCAACTGATCAACGCCGTGAGCCCGCGTTCGACGGCGCGCATCAAGGGCACGCCGGGCTTCTCCGTGCTCGAGACGAAGACGGGCCAGTACACGGACCTCATCATGCGCGACGAAGGCGGCATCACGGGCACGGCGGATTTCCGCCGCGGCCTGACGCATCTGATGGATCGCGAGCAGATTCGCCGTGCCGTGTTTCTCGGGTATGGCGCGATCGGCAACGACCAGCCGATCGATCCGACCAACAAGTACTATCTGTCGGGCCTGCCGCAACGCGCGTTCGATCCGGAGAAGGCGAAGTTCTATTTCCAGAAGGCGAAGCTCGGCAGCGCGCCCGTGCAGCTGTATGCGTCGCCCGCAGCCGAAGGCTCCGTCGAAATGGCGATGCTGCTGCAACAGGTCGCGCCGCAAGCAGGCCTGAATCTGCAGGTGGTGCGCGTGCCGTCCGACGGCTACTGGTCGAATCACTGGATGAAGCATCCGCTCGGCTACGGCAACATCAATGCGCGCCCGAGCGCCGACGTGCTGTTCACGCAGTTCTTCAAGTCGGATGCGCCGTGGAACGAAGCGAACTGGAAGAACCCGAAGTTCGACCAGATGCTGGTCGCCGCGCGCGGCGAACCCGACGACGCGAAACGCAAGAAGATCTACGGCGACATGCAGCAGCTCGTGCATGAAGACGGCGGCATCGGCATTCCGATGTTCCAGAGTTCGCTCGATGCGCATTCGTCGAAGCTCAAAGGGCTCGGCTCGATTCCGCTCGCCGGCCTGATGGGCTTCATGTTCGCGGAGAACGTCTGGCTCGAAGCCTGAGTCCGCTTTGCCATCACGCGTGCCGCCGATGCGCGGCACGCGGCTTATAAAGGAGGCGATATCCGATGAAAGCTCACGCGCAACGACTCATCGCCGCGCGCCTCGGTCTCGCGTTGCTGACGCTGCTGCTGGTGTCGGCGATCGTGTTCGCGATCACGGGCCTGCTGCCCGGCGACGCGGCGCAACAGGCGCTCGGCCAGGCCGCCACGCCCGAACAGGTCGCCGCCTTGCGCCACCAGTTCGGCCTCGATCAGCCCGCGCTGCAGCGCTATGTGCAGTGGCTCATGCATGTCGTGAGCGGCAACTTCGGCACGTCGCTGTCGAACAACATGCCCGTCAGCGAACTGATCGCGACGCGTCTGCCCAACTCGCTCGTGCTCGCCGGACTGACGGCGCTAGTGTCCGTGCCTGTTGCGCTCGTGATCGGCGTGTTGTCGGCGATGTTCCGCGGTTCGCTGCTCGACCGCGTGCTCAATGTGCTGACGCTGTCGACACTCGCCGTGCCCGAGTTCCTGATCGCGACGGTCGCCGTGCTCGTGTTTGCCGTGAAGCTGCGCTGGCTGCCGGCGCTGTCGTATCTATCGGAGGTGACGTCGTTCGGCGCGCTGCTGCGCATCTATGCGATGCCGGTGATGACGCTGTGCTGCGTGATCGTTGCGCAGATGGCGCGTATGACGCGCGCGGCGGTGCTCGACCAGCTGAATGCGTCGTATGTCGAGATGGCCTTGCTGAAGGGCGCATCGCCGATGCGCATCGTGTTACGCCACGTGCTGCCCAACGCGATCGGCCCGATCGCCAATGCCGTTGCGTTGAGTCTGTCGTATCTGTTCGGCGGCGTGGTGATCGTCGAATCGATCTTCAACTATCCGGGGCTCGCGAGCCTGATGGTCGATGCCGTCACGAACCGCGACATGCCGCTCGTGCAGGGCTGCGTGATGGTGTTCTGCGCGGCATATCTCGCGCTCGTTCTGATCGCCGACCTATGTCAAATCATCTCCAACCCGAGGCTGCGTCAACGATGAACCGACCCGCCACATCTCACGCAACGACCGTTCTCTACGCAACGCCCGACGAAGACGGCAAGCCGTGCGCCGACGCCCGCCACGAAGAGGCGCCTGCCGAACCGCAAGCCGTGCAGCGCGGGGCGCTGCGCCGCCTTGTGAACCGCTTCTCGCTGCTCGGCCTGACCGGTCTCTCGCTCGTCGTGTTCTGGCTTTGCGTCGCCTTCATCGGGCCATTGATCGCGCCATACAAGGGCGGGGCCGTGACGTCGACGGAAATCTTCGGCGTGTACAGCGCCGCGCACCCGCTCGGCACCGACTACCTGGGCCGCGACATGCTGAGCCGCGTGCTGTACGGCACGCAATACACGGTCGGACTCGCGCTTGCATCGACGGTGCTCGCGAGCTGCATCGGCACGTTCTTCGGTCTGGTCGCGGCCGTCTCCGGGCGTTGGGCCGATGAGATCCTCAGCCGTCTGTTCGATGCACTGATCTCGATTCCGAGCAAGGTGCTCGCGCTCGTCGTGATTGCGGCATTCGGCTCGTCGGTGCCGATGCTGATCCTGGTCGCCGCGCTCGCGTACATTCCCGGCGCGTTCCGCATCTCGCGCTCGCTCGCGGTCAACCTGATGACGCTCGAATACGTGCAGGTCGCGAAGGCGCGCGGCGAAGGGCTGTTCTACATCGCGCGCGTCGAGGTGCTGCCGAACATGATTCATCCGATGCTCGCGGACTTCGGCTTGCGCTTCGTGTTCATCGTGCTGCTGCTCTCCGGCCTGAGTTTTCTGGGGCTGGGCGTGCAGCCGCCGAATGCGGACTGGGGCTCGTTGGTGCGCGAGAACATCGGCGGTCTCGCGGAAGGCGCGCCTGCCGTGCTGATGCCCGCTGTCGCGATCGCCACGCTGACGGTCGGCGTGAATCTTCTGATCGACAGCCTGCGCCGCCATGGCGCGCGTGCTCACGGAGGCGGCCAATGAACATGATCGAAGTGAAAGACTTGCGCGTGGTCGCAGGCACCGCGCCCGATCCCGTCGTCCATATCGTGAAGGGCGTCGATTTCACGGTGAAGAAGGGCGAAGTGCTCGCGCTGATCGGCGAATCGGGTTCGGGCAAGACAACGATCGCGCTGTCGCTGCTCGGCCATGCGCGCGGCGGCTGCTCGATTGCAGGCGGCTCCGTGAAGATCGGTGGCGTGGACGTGTTGTCGCTCGACGACAGCGGGCGGCGCGCGCTGCGGGCGCGCACCGTGGCATACGTCGCGCAGAGCGCGTCGGCGGGCTTCAATCCGGCGCGCACGATCATGGATCAGGTGACGGAGCCCGCGCTTCTGCACAAGCTGATGACGCCCGCCGCAGCGCGCGGGAAAGCCGTCGACCTGTTCCGTTCGCTCGCGCTGCCGTCGCCGGAGACGATCGGCGCGCGCTATCCGCATCAGGTGTCGGGCGGTCAGTTGCAGCGCCTGATGGCGGCGATGGCGCTGATTACCGATCCCGCCGTCGTCGTGTTCGACGAGCCGACGACGGCGCTCGACGTGACCACGCAGATCGAAGTGCTCGCCGCGTTCAAGCGCGTGGTGCGCGAACTCGGCACGACGGCCGTGTATGTGTCGCACGATCTTGCCGTGGTCGCGCAGATGGCCGACCGCATCGTCGTGCTCAACGGCGGCATGGTGCGCGAGAACGGCACCACGGCACAGGTGCTCGACGCGCCCGCCGACGAATACACGCAGCAACTGCTTGCCGCGACGCGCCGTGCCGAACCCGACCTCGCGTCGACGGTTGCCGAAGGCCCGCCGCCGCTGCTCGAAATCCGCAATCTGAGCGCGGGCTATGGACGCATCGATGCGCACGGCGTGCCCGCCGTGCGCGTGCTCGACGACGTGAGCCTGAGGATCGCGCGCGGCTGCACGCTCGGCGTGATCGGCGAATCGGGTTCGGGCAAGACGACATTGGCGCGCGTGGTGGCGGGGCTGGTCGATCGGGCGCGCGGCGACGTGCTGCTCGACGGCAAGGCGCTGCCCGCGAAGCTCTCGGAGCGCACTCTCGATCAATATCGGCGCGTGCAGATCGTGTTCCAGAATGCCGACACGGCGCTCAATCCGAGCCGCACGATCGCCGATATTCTCGCGCGACCGATGAATTTCTATCACGGCCTGCGCGGCGCGGCCGCGCACAAGCGCATGCTCGAACTGCTCGATCTGGTGAAGCTGCCTGCGTCGGTGGCGAAGCGTCAGCCGGGCGGGTTGTCGGGCGGGCAGAAGCAGCGCGTGAATCTGGCGCGCGCGCTCGCCGCGAACCCGGCGCTGATCCTCTGCGACGAAGTGACGTCCGCGCTCGATACGGTGGTCGGCGCGGCGATCCTCGATCTGCTCGGCGAATTGCGGCGCGAGCTCGGCGTGTCGTACATGTTCATCAGCCACGACATTTCGACGGTGCGCGCGATTTGCGATGAAGTGATCGTGCTGTACGCGGGGCAATGTGTCGAAGCGGGTCAACGCGATGCGCTCGCGGCGCCGCCGTATCACCCGTACACCGGCTTGCTGGTCGATTCGGTGCCCGCATTGCGGCCGGGCTGGCTCGATTCGCGGCGCGCGCTGACGGGTGGCGCGTTGCCCGCGATGGGCGCAGCGGGCGATTCGAACGAACTGTGCAGTTTCCGCGCGCGCTGTCCGGCGCGGATCGACGGCAAGTGCAATGTCACGCGGCCACCGATGAAGAGACTGCCGTCGGGCGCGGAGATTCGTTGCCATCACTCGGCGGACGAACTGATCCGCATGCAGACGGCCGAGATGGTGGCGGCATGAAGGCGCGCTTCGTGAGAGTCGCGGAAACCGCGCGCAAGACATTCAACATCACCGTCGACGGCGTGGTCGCGCAGGCTTCTGAAGGCGACACGCTGATGGTCGCGCTGCTGACCACGCACGACACGCTGCGCGATTCCGAATTCGGCGACGGCCGACGCGGGGGCTTCTGTCTGATGGGTGCGTGCCAGGACTGCTGGGTCTGGACGTCGGAAGGCGAGCGCGTGCGGGCGTGCACCACGCCCGCGGCGCCGGGCATGTCGATCGTGACGCGCATGGCGCGTGCCGGGGAGGGCGTATGGCCGCGCAGCGGGACGTGAAGCCGTTGAACGTAATCGTGATCGGCGCGGGGCCGGCGGGCGTGCGCGCGGCGCAGGCGCTCGTCGAAGCGGGGCTGCGTCCGACCGTCATCGACGAAGGGCGGCGCGACGGCGGCCAGATCTATCGACGGCAGCCGGAAGGATTTTCGCGCACGTATGAAACGCTGTATGGGACGGAGGCATCGCGCGCGCAATCGCTGCATCGCGAGTTCGATGCGTTGCGCGCGCAGATCGACTATCTGCCCGGCACGCTGGTGTGGAATATCGGGCCCAAGGCGGTGCATGTCGTGAGCGGCACACGCTACGACGAACTGGCGTTCGATGCGCTGATCGTCTGCAGCGGTGCGACCGACCGGCTGATGCCCGTGCCGGGTTGGCATCATGCGGGCACGTTCAGTCTCGGCGGCGCGCAGGTCGCGTTGAAATCGCAAGGCTGCGCAGTGGGCGCGCGGACGGTGATGATGGGCACGGGGCCGCTGCTGTATCTGGTGGCGGCGCAATACGTGAAGGCGGGCGCGACCGTGAGTGCCGTGCTCGACACGTCGACGCTCGCGCAGCGCGTGCGTGCGTTGCCGCAGTTGCTGGCATTGCCGCAAGCGCTGCGCAAAGGCGTCGCGCTGATGCGCGTGTTGCGGCGCGCGCGCGTGGCCGTTCATCGCGGCGTGACGCCGCTTGCTATCGACGGTTCTTCCGAGCATGGCGTGACAGGCGTTCGCGTGAAGCTCGCGAGCGGCGCGACGCTCGATGTGAATTGCGATGCCGTCGCGCTCGGCTATCACTTGCGTTCGGAAACACAGCTGGCCGATCTCGCTGGCTGCGAATTCCGTTTCGACAGCGCGACGCAAACGTGGCTCCCGCATATCGATGGAGATGGCCGCAGCAGTGTCGCGGGCGTCTATCTGGCCGGCGACGGTGCGCGCGTGCGCGGCGCCGATGCGGCGGAACGCGCGGGCCGGCTCGCGGCGTTGGCCGCGCTGCGCGATGCGGGTATCGAACGCGAGGGCGCTGCATCGTTGCGCGCCCAACTCGCGCGCTATACGCGCTTCGCGGCAGGCTTGCGCGCGGCGTTTCCGTGGCCTGCGCGCTTCGCGGCTGCGCTGCCCGACGAGACCATCGTGTGCCGCTGCGAGGCAATTACGGCGGGCGAATTGCGGCACGTCGTGCGCGACATGGGCGCACTGGAAGCGAATCGCGCGAAGGCTTTTTCGCGTGTCGGCATGGGCCGTTGTCAGGGGCGCTTTTGCGCGCATGCAGGCGCCGAAGTGATCGCGGCCGAGGCACGCGTGCCGCTCGAGGCCGTCGGCCGGCTGCGCGGCCAGGCGCCCGTGAAGCCGCTGCCGATGGCGCTCGCACCGGCCCGCGCGTCCTCACACGCTTGCGAACGGGCGGATAACCACGCACAGGAGTTCAGCGAATGAGCGATCGTGCCGATGTGATCGTGATCGGCGGCGGAATCGTCGGGACGTCGACGGCGTTTTTTCTGCGGCGCCGGCGGCGTTCGGTGATCCTTCTCGAACGCGGGCTGACCGGGCAGCAGGCGAGCGGCGTCAACTTCGGCGGTGTGCGCCGGCAAGGGCGCATGCTGACGCAACTGGCGATGGCCAATCGCGCGCTCGATACGTGGCGGCGCTCGAAGGAACTGTTGGGCGAAGATGTCGAGTTCCTCGCGTCGGGCCACACCCGAGTCTGCTATCACGCGCACGACGCCGAATACTTCCATCGCTATGCCGCCGAGGCGCGCGCTTACGGCCTCGATCTCGAAGTGCTGGACGGCGCGGCGATGTTCAGGCGCTTTCCGTTTCTCGGCCGCGAGGTGCTGGCTGCGTCGATCTCACCGCTCGACGGCCATGCGAATCCGCGGCTCGCGGCGCCTGCGTTCGGCCGTGCTGCGGCACGATTGGGCGCGCGCATCGTCGAGAACACGGAGATCGTGCGCGTCGAGAAAGAGGCGGGCGGCTTTCGCGTCGAGAGTGCGGCGGGCGATGTGTATCGCGCGGAGCAGGTGTTGATCTGCACGGGCGCGTGGGCGAATACGCTATCCACGCAACTCGGGGAGCCCGTGCCGCTCGTCGCGCGCGGTCCACAGATGGCCGTGACCGAGCCGGTGCCGTATGTGTTCGGGTCGTCGATGGGCGTGTACACGTCGGTCAAGGCCGAGAGCGTCTACTTCCGGCAGATTCCGCGCGGCAATATCGTGCTCGGCGGCGGCCCGTCCGGTCCCGCCGATGCCGTGACGCGGCGCGCAGGTGTGCTGCCGGGGAACACGGTGCAGCAGATCGCGCAGTTCCGCCGGCTCGTGCCCGCGCTCGCTCCGTTGCATGTGATTCGCGTGTGGAGCGGCGTCGAAAGTTATCTGCCCGACTCCGAGCCGGTGATCGGTCCCAGTTCGAAATTGCCGGGACTTTTTTATGCGTTCGGCTTTAGTGGATCGGGGTTTCAGATTGGGCCGGGCGTCGGCGAAACGCTTGCCGAACTGATCGACACGGGCAGCACGCCGATTCCGCTCGATACGTTTTCGATCGCACGATTCCTGCGCGCCGCGACGGCGCAAGTCGCTACTAGCGAGGCTTCTTCATGAGTACCGTCGATGAGTCGCCGATCATCCTGCGGGATGCCGTTGCTTATATCGAAGCCAATTTCGATAAGACTGTGAGTCTTGCTCAGCTGGCTGAGCTTTCCGCGCTCAGTGTTTCGCGGTTTGCTACTGTGTTTCGTGAGCAGATCGGGCTTTCGCCTTATAGGTATTTGTGCGGCGTTCGGGTTAGGCGCGCGCAGGCTCTGTTGCTGGCGGGTATGCCTGGGGCTGTTGTAGCTACTGAAGTCGGGTTCTTTGATCAGAGCCATTTGGCTCGGCATTTCAAGAGGTTTTGTGGGATGACGCCGAGTGGGTTTTTGCGGAAGGCCAGGGGTTAGTGCGCTGGTTTGGGTTTGGGTTGGCAAATCCAACAAACGATCATTAAATAAAATCCATCAAAACCGCGCTATCAGATTGAGTTGAATTCTCGCGGGAGCATGAACGCAGGCCTTCAACCCAGCTGCCGCATCGCAGCACCCAAACCGAGCATCGGGTATTTCTTCTCGATGATCCGCATATCATTGCGAGTCTCTTCGATAAGCCAATCGCGCACGTCATCGACGATAGGCCGAAGCGGCTTATTAGCAGGTCGCACGAGACAACAACGGCGACTGGTGACGATCACTTCCTGCTCGGCGGGCAGCAAAGCCCCTTGAGCAAGCCAATGCGACACCACATTGAGCCACCCAAGCGCAATCCCCTGCCCAAGCAGCGCCGCCTGCACGACAATCGCGTAATCGCCGAAACTCAGCATGCCCGCGACGTGCCGCCCGTGCCCGGCAAACGCGCCGAAACGCTCGTGCCAGCCGCGCTCTTCGTCGTCCATGACGATCACCGTATCGCCGTGCTTGCGGCCTTCGTCGGTCTGCGCGTTCTCCAGATAACGCTCGTTGCAAACGGGCAGGAGCGTTTCGGGCATCACCAGCACCGCGTTATCGTCGATCTCGCCATCGTGCAGAAAACGCATGCCGAGATCGACATCGTTCAGCGGCCCGCCGATACGCCCCGATATCAGCTGGAAGCGCAGATCGATATTAGGGAAAGCCTGGTTCAACCGGCTCATGCGCGGCATCAGCCAGTGCGTGGTGAAACCCGTCGACACCGATAGCGTGACCGACTCCACGCCCGTCGCGCGGGCCTCGATTTCCCTGATTGCATTTTCGATGCCGTTGAAGCCTTCAGAAATCGCGCGATACAGAATCCTGCCGCTTTCCGTCAGCTCGATGCCCCCGCGTACCCGCTCGAACAGGCGCACGCCAATGTGATCCTCCATCCGCGCGAGCATGCGGCTCACGGCTGGCTGGCTCACATAGAGCTCCTGCGCGGCGCGCGTGAAGTTGCCGCAGCGTGCAGCCGCTTCGAACACGAACAGCGCATTGGCGCTCGGCAGTTTCCTGCGAAGGTTTGGCATGACCTGATGTTATGCCTGATCCAACAATTTGGGAATTGCCGTCAAAAAGAACGAGCCGTATATTTTTCTTAACGTATCCCCTTCCAGCGAGAGACACGCCATGGACGCACGTGCGAAAACGGGAGTATCGATCAGGTCGGCAACGAAGCGTTATGGCCCGGTGGTCGCGCTCGACGACGTATCGCTCGATATCGCGCCGGGTGAATTCGTATCGCTGCTCGGACCGTCCGGCTCGGGCAAGACCACGCTGCTCGGCATTCTGGGCGGCTTCGTGCAGCCCACCTCCGGCACCGTCTGGGTCGGCGAGCGCGACATTACATTTGCGCCGCCGCATAAGCGCAACATCGGCATCGTGTTCCAGAACTACGCGCTGTTTCCGCACATGACGGTCGGCGAGAACGTCGCGTTTCCGTTGCGCGCACGCCGCGAGCCGAAAGCGGGCTGGGCGAAGAAAGTCGCCGACGCGCTTGCGATGGTCGAACTGAACGGCTACGAGGCGCGCAACATCAGTCAGCTGTCGGGCGGCCAGCGTCAGCGTGTGGCGCTTGCACGCGCCATGGTGTTCGAACCGCAACTGATCCTGATGGACGAGCCGCTCTCCGCACTCGACAAGCAGCTGCGCGAAACCATGCAGATCGAATTGCGCCGTTTGCATCGCAAGCTCGGCGCGACGATCGTCAACGTCACACACGATCAACGCGAAGCGCTGACCATGAGCGACCGCGTCGCCGTGCTGAAAGACGGCAAGCTCGTGCAGATCGACACGCCCGAGCGTCTCTATGACCGTCCGTGCGATGCCTTCGTCGCGAGCTTCATCGGCGAAGCGACGTTGCTCGATGTGAGCCGCGCAGGCGACGACGCCGTGCGGCTCGGCGATGCCGTATTGCGCACCGCGCATCCTTTGCCGCGCGGCGACAAGCTGCTGCTCGCGGTGCAAACGGAAAAGCTCGTCATCGACGGCGGGGACGGGCACAACGGCTCGAACCGTCTGTCGTGCCGCGTCACCGAAGTGCTGTATCAGGGCGAGAGTCTGCGCGTGTTCGCCGCGCTCGCCGACGGCACGGCCATCAGCCTTCGACAGCCGGGCAGCCACGAAGCGCGCCGGCGCATTCCATCGCCGGGCGCGCAGATGACGGTTGCGCTCGACCCTCAGGACACGATCGTCGTGGCCGCCTGATTCAAGCCTGATTTAACCCACCGCCTGTGCACGGGCATGCCTTCTTACGCGATTCACGCAAACTGCTAAAGGGATGATGCAATGAAGCTCACCGATTTCAAGGTTCTGACGTTCGATGTCGTCGGCACGCTGATCAACTTCGAGAAGGGCGTGCTCGCGTCCGTGCGGCGCCTTGGCGGCGCGAAAGCGAAAGACCTGACCGACGACCAGATTTTCGGACCGTACATGGACGGCCGCGCGAAATATCCGGGCCGCTCGAGCCATGAAATGGCGAACGTGTATCTGCATCTCGCGAAAGAACTCGGCCTGCCCGACGACGCACAATCGGCTGCCGCCTTCCAGCGCGATGTGCTCGAATGGCCTGCGTTCGAAGATTCCGTCGCGGCATTGAAACGCCTGCGCAAGCACTATCGTCTCGTCGCGATGACGAATGCGGACCGCGTCGCGCTGTCGGCGTATGCGCATACGCTCGGCGATCCGTTCGACGATACCGTCTGCTGCGACGAAACGGGCGTCGCGAAACCGGATCCGCAATTCTTCGCGTACAACCGCGGCCGTCAGGCAGCGTTCGGCTACAAGTTCGGCGAAATCCTGCACACGGCGCAAAGCCAGTATCACGACATCGGCATTGCGACGAAGCTCGGCTACGCGACCTGCTGGATCGAGCGTCGCCAGGGGCTGAAGGGTTTCGGCGCGACACCCGTGCCCGAAGCCGTCACCGAGCCGACCTTCAAGTTCGCGACGCTCGCCGCGCTCGCGGATGCCGTCGAAGCCGAAGCGCGCGCGGCCTGATCATGCTCGCACCGACACCGCACAGGCCGCAGCCCGACTCGCTCTGGCGCGCGATGGCGGCGCGCTCGCCCGTCACGCATGCGCCCGTCAGCACCGGCTCGCCGCTCGCGCGCGATCTGATCGTCGACGTCGCGATCATCGGCGCGGGCTACTCGGGCCTCGCGGCCGCGTATGCGCTGCAAAAACGCGGCGTCGACTGTGCGGTGTTCGATGCGAACCCGATCGGCTGGGGCGCGAGCGGGCGCAACGGCGGCGTGGTGTCGTCGAAATTCCGTTTGTCGTTTCCGTCGATTGCGAGCGCGTACGACCTCGACACCGCAAAGCGCATGCACCGGCTCGCGCATGACGGCGTGCGGGTGGTCGAGCAGTTCGTCGACGAATTCAGGCTGGAGCGCGCGCAGTTCGAACGTACGGGCAGCCTGCGCTGCGCGCACACCGAGCGCGCGCTCGCGTCGATTCGCGCGGAAGCAGACTGGGTGCGCACGCAGCTCGGCGACACGTCAATGACCGTTCAGTCGCGCGAGGAGATCACGCACGAAACAGGCTCGAACGGTTTCGTGGGCGGCGTATTGAGCGCCGATGCGGGCACGATTCTGCCGCTCGAATATGTGCACGGCATCGCGCGCGGTTTGACGGCGCGCGGCGTGCCCATCTACGAATCGACGCCGGTACTCGACATGACGCGCGTGCAGAATGGCGCGATGCTTCGCGTACCCGGCGGCAGCGTGCGTGCGAAGCAGGTGATCGTCGCAACGAACGCCTACTCGAATCTCACCGCTGCGACCGCGCCGTTTCAACGCGAACTCGTGCCGTTCCGCAGTGCGATGATAGCGACGGAAAGCCTGTCGCCGGAACTGGACGCGAAGCTGATGGTCAACCGCCGGAGCTACACCGAAACGCGCCGCATGATGAAGTGGTTTCGCAAAGTGGACGGACGCATGCTGTTCGGCGGTCGCGATGCGTTCGGCAAGGAAGGTCAGGACACGGGCTTCGCCGCCTTGCAGCGCGCGATGGTCGCGCTCTTTCCCGATCTCGCCGGCGTGGGTGTCGAGTATCGCTGGTCGGGCTATGTGGGCATGACGTTCAACGCATTGCCGCATGTCGGCCGCAGCGACGATGTCACGACATTCTGTCTTGGGTATAACGGTGCCGGTGTCGCGATGGCGAGCCTGATCGGCCAGCATGCCGCGGCGCTCGCGCTCGGCGACAAGCCCGAGCTTGCATTGCTGGCGCAGCAGGGTCTGCGGCCAGTGCCGTTTCATTCGCTGCGCGCGCCGGGTGTCCGGTTCGTCGCCGCGTGGTATCAGTTTCTCGACGCCGTGGGTGCATGATGACGACAGTCAAACACGCTTTCCAGGATCAGACTGTGATGCAGACCGCTACGATCGATCCGTCGGTTCGCCATCAGCAGCGCGAAGATCGCGCGATGCTGCTGCTGATGGCGCCCGCGCTGCTCGTCGTCGTGGTGCTGCTGGTGTTGCCGCTCGCGTGGCTGTCGTGGCAGTCGATCTATCACGACGGCGCGTTCACGCTCGTCAACTACCGGCGCATTTTCACGGGCACGTATCTCGACACCTTCCTGATGACGTTCAAGCTGAGCATCATCGTGACGGGCATCACGTTGGTGCTCGGCTATCCCGTGGCCTATTTCGCGGCATCCGTGCCGCCGAAGTGGAGCGCGCTGATACTCGGCATGGTCATCCTGCCGTTCTGGACCAGCGTGCTCGTGCGCACGTATGCATGGCTCGTGCTGCTGCAGCGCACGGGGCTCGTGAACAAGGCGCTGCTGTCGATGGGTCTGATCGACCGGCCCGTGCAGCTTGCCTACAACCAGTTCGGCACGATCATCGCGATGGTGCACATCCTGTTGCCGTTCATGGTGCTGCCGCTGTACTCCGCGATGCAGAAGATTCCGGCCAATCTGTCGCAGGCGGGCGCAAGCCTCGGCGGCTCGCCGCTGCATGTGTTCTGGCGCGTGTTCCTGCCGCTGTCGATGAGCGGCGTGGTCGCGGGCGTCACGCTCGTGTTCGTGCTGTGCCTCGGCTTCTACATCACGCCTGAGCTGATGGGCGGCGGCAAGTCGATCATGGTGTCGATGGTCGTGAGCCGCAACGTCGAGATCTACAACAGTTGGGGCGCGGCGAGTGCGGTGAGCGTCGTGCTGCTGGTCTGCGTGTTCGCGATCTTCTATGCCGCGAGCCGCGTGATTCCCCTCGAAAAGACCCTGGGCGCGAAATGAACAAGCTCTCCTTCGGAAGGCTGACGCTGGGCGCTGGCGTCGTGCTGATCCTCGTGTTTCTGATGGTGCCCGTGGTGATCGTCGTGCCGTTGTCGTTCTCGGACACGCGCTTCATGACGTTCCCGCCGCCCGCCTATTCGCTGCGCTGGTATCACTCGTTCTTCGACAACCCCGTGTGGATCGATGCGGCGCGTGTGACGCTGACGGCCTCCGTGTGCGCCGCGCTGATCGCGACGCCGCTCGGCATCGCGGCGGCCTACGGCATTCAGCACGGCTCGCACTGGTCGATGAAGTATCTGCGCACGCTGTTGATGCTGCCGCTGATGGTGCCGATCATCATCGTCGCCGTCGGCGTGTTCTTCGTGTTCACGCAGGCCGGCTATGTGAATACGCTCGGCGGGCTGATCGTCGCGGATACGATGCTCGGGCTGCCGTATGTGCTGATCTCGGTCGGCGCGGATTTGCGCACCTTCGACCGCACGCAGGAAATGGTCGCGCGCAGCCTCGGCATGAACCGCTTTCGCAGCTTCATGACGGTGACGCTGCCGCAGATCAAGGCGAGCGTGATTTCCGGCGCGGTCTTCGTATTCATTCAGGCGCTGGATGAAACGGTCGTCGCGCTGTTCATTTCGGGCGGCTCGAACCAGACGTTGACGCGGCGCATGTTTGTCACGTTGCGCGACGAGATCGATCCGACCATCGCCGCGATCAGCACGATGCTGACGGCGCTGACCTTGTGTCTCGTGATGATCGTCGTCGTGAGCCGCCGTTCTTCGTCGATGGCGCGAGCCTGATTTCTTTCTACGGAAGCGGGATGTCCAACTCCTTGAAGTTCTATATCGACGGCGCGTGGGTCGAGCCGTCCGGCACGACGCGGCTGCCCGTCATCGATCCTTGCACGGAAGCGCCGTTCGCCGAAGCCGCGCTTGGCAATGCACAGGATGTCAATCGCGCGGTCGCGGCGGCGAAGCGCGCGTTTGCTTCGTTCTCGCGCACGCAGCCGGAACAACGCGTGGCGCTGGTGCGGCGCATTCTCGCTGCGTATCTCGACCGTTACGACGAGATGGCCGCGACGATCATGCGCGAAATCGGCGCGCCCGCGAAGCTGTCGCACGCATGGCAAGCGGGGCTCGGCAAGCGCCATCTGGAAGAAGTGCTGCGTACCTGCGAGACGTTCGAATGGCAGCGCAGGAAGGGCACGACGCTGATCAACCATGAGCCCGTCGGTGTCGTCGCATTGATCACGCCGTGGAACTGGCCGATCAATCAGATCGTGTGCAAGGTCGCGCCGGCGATTGCCGCGGGCTGCACGATGGTGCTCAAGCCCAGCGAGGTGTCGCCCCTCAATGCCGTGCTGTTCGCCGAGATCGTCGATGCCGCTGGCGTGCCCGCGGGCGTGTTCAATCTGGTGAACGGCGACGGGCCGACGGTAGGCGCCGCGCTATGCAGTCATCCCGATGTCGATATGGTGTCGTTCACGGGTTCGACGCGCGCGGGCATCGACATTGCGAAGCTCGCTGCGCCGACTGTGAAGCGTGTGCATCAGGAACTGGGCGGCAAGTCGGCGAATATTCTGCTCGACGATGTCGATCTCGAAGCGGCCGTGACGGCGGGCGTCAATTCATGCTTCGGCAATAGCGGCCAGTCGTGCAACGCGCCGACGCGGATGCTCGTGCCGGCGGCGCGGCATGACGAAGCCGTCGACATCGCGCGGCGCGCAGCCGAAGCGCATCGCGTCGGCGCCGCGGACGCGTCGGACACGACGATGGGGCCCGTGGTCAGCGAGGTGCAATTCAGGTGCGTGCAGCATCTGATCGGTATCGGCATCGACGAAGGCGCGCAGCTGGTGACGGGCGGCCTCGGACGCCCCGACGGTTTGACGCGCGGCTACTTCGTGAAGCCCACGGTGTTCGCAAACGTGAATCCATCGATGACGATTGCGCGCGAGGAAATCTTCGGACCTGTGCTCGCGATCATGCCGTATCGCGATGAGGAAGAAGCGATCGCGATCGCAAACGATACGCCGTTCGGGCTGGCGGCGTATGTGCAATCGGCGGATATCGCGCGGGCGCGTCGCATTGCGTTCCGGATGCGCGCGGGCAGCGTGTATCTGAACTATCCGGCGTGGGACGCGGGCTCGCCGTTCGGCGGGTACAAGCAGTCGGGGAACGGACGCGAGTATGGGGAGTGGGGGCTGGACGCGTTTCTCGAGGTGAAGGGGATTGTGGGGTTTGGAGAGTGAGGGAGGGAATGGAAATCAGGGCCTCTTGAGCATATCCGCCACCCGCTCCGCCATCATGATCGTCGGCACATTCGTATTTGCGCACGGGATCGACGGCATCAGCGACGCATCGCACACATGCAACCCTTCCACGCCATAGACCGCGCCGTCGGCGTCCGTCACGGCGAGCGGGTCGCCGGCGGCACCCATCCGGCAAGTCCCCGACGGATGCCACGTCCCACCCACCGAGCGCGTGACGAACTCGGTCATCGCGCGATCGTCGGCGAGCAGTGCTTCGATCGACACGCCTTGCGTCACCACCCGCCGGATCAATGACCCACGCAGCGGCCCGGCGATATCGAGCAACGCGCTCAACGCCCCGCGCTGCACGGCATTCCACCAGCCAGGCACGGCGACGGCCGCGACCCGCGGCGAATAGCTCGACGCAAACACCACATCCCGATGCTGCGCCATCGATGGTGCGCCGAGCGTCTGCGCTCCGAAGCGCAACGCGAGCTTCAGCCGTTCGAGATCGCGCGGATCCGACAGCATCGCGAAGTCGACCTGCGGCTCATCGAAAGGACTCGCCGACGTCAGCTTCAAATGTCCGCGCGAATACGACTTGTTGACCCAGAAGAAAATCGTTCCCAGACGATAACCCACCGAATGCCAGCCCGAGCGCGACAGGATCGCGCCGTGCATGTCGCCGGGCACCGTATCGGGCATGCCGGAAGAAAAGCGCACGATGGCCTGCTCGTGATGTTCGTCGGGGAAGGGCGTGCGCGTGGCGCGCGGCAGGAACGCGGATACGGCAATCGACGGATGCTCCATCAGATTGCGCCCCACGCCCGCGCGATCCGCACGCACGTCGATGCCGAGCGCCTTGAGATCGCTGGCTGGACCAATGCCGCTTCTGAGCAGCAACGCAGGGCTATGAATCGCGCCCGCGCTGACGATCACGCGCGCCGCGTGGAAATCCTCATGCGTGCCGTCCCGCGCAACACGCGTGCGCCTGTTGCGCGCCGCCCATCGAACAGAATGCGATCGACAACCAGGCCCGTGCGGATCGACAGGTTCTTGCGCGCGCGCACGTTGTCGTCGAGGTAACAGACGGACGTAGGGATGCGTTCGCCCGCCGCGCTCACGGCGATCGAGCCAATGAACGTGCCATCTTCCCACGGCCCGTTCTGATCATCATGCAACGCGTGCCCGTTCTGCTGCAGCGTATCGAGCACCGCTTTCACGAACGGCGAGATGCGCGGCCACGCGGTGCGCCGGATGCGCAGCGGACCGCTCGCACCGTGCAGCGCACCGGCGAAGTCGCAATCCGTTTCGAGCTTGCGGAAGTAGGGCAGGCACGCGTCCCAGTTCCAGCCGCGTGCGCCGAGTGTGCCCCACTCGTCGTAATCGGCGGGTGCGCCGCGATTGGCCATCAACGCATTGATGGCCGAACCGCCGCCCAGCAGCTTCGCCTGTTCGTAGCGGCGCTGCGCGGCGGGCGCGCTCATGCGGGCCGTCAATTGCTGCCAGATGTTGCGCGTGTCGAGATACGCGCGGCCCGGATAGCGGCTGCGGATCGCATCGGGCATGTTCGTCTGCGAAATGTCGCGGCCCGCTTCGATGAGGCAAACGTGTTTGCTCGCGTCTTTGGACAGGCGCGCAGCCAGTACGCAGCCTGCCGAGCCGCCGCCCAGAATCAGATAGTCGATCACGTCGAATGTCGTGAGGCGCTGCGCATCAGCCGATGCAATGAAAAGCGCCCGCAACGAACGAGGTTCCTGCGGGCGCGGGAAGGGAAGTGCAAACGGCGCTTACTGCATGAACTTCAGCCAGCGCGCCTTCGCCTGAATGCCGGCATCGGAGGCCCACCATTCTTCCGACATCAATGCCTGCTTCGACGCATTCTCCGGCGAACTCGGCAACTCGCTCGCGCGCTTCGCCGTGATCTTGCCCGTCTTGAACGCAGCGGGATTGCCGGGACCATAGTCGATATACAGCGGCAGATTGGCCTGCAGTTCCGGCGACAATGCGGCGTTGACGAACTTGATCGCATCGGGCAGATTCGGCGCGTTTTTCAGCACGCACAATTGCGTGTTCTGCAGAATGCCGTCGTTGAACGTGAAGTCGACATCGGGATCGTCCTTCTTCACGGCGCTCGCACGGCCATTCCAGATCATCGTCATGTCGACTTCGCCGTCATGCAGCAGTTGCGCCGACTGTCCGCCCGACGTCCACCACACGGTGATATCCGGCTTGATCTGCTGCAGCTTCTTGAACGCGCGATCGACATCGAGCGGATAGAGCTTGTCACGTGGCACGCCGTCCGCGAGCAAGGCGGCTTCGAGCACGGTCTGCGGATCGTTGCGCAGCGCGCGCGTGCCGGGGAAGTTCTTCACGTCCCAGAAGTCCTTCCAGCTTTGCGGCACTTTCTTCAGCGTCTTCTTGTTGTAGCCGATGACGGTCGAATAGAACTCGTATGCAACCGAATAGGGCGTGCGGTACTTGTCCGGCACGGCTGCCGCATTCGGAATCTTCGAGAAGTCCAGCTTTTCGAGCAGGCCTTCGCGGCCGCCGCGCAGACAGTTCGATGTCGGCGTGTCGACCACGTCCCAGATCGGCTTGCCCGTGGCGCCTTGTGCCTTGATCTGCGGCCACGCGTCAGGGATGCTGTCCTGGTTGATCGTAATGCCGAGCTGCTTGGCGGCGGGATCGAGAATCGCCTTGGTCTGGGCTTCCTGATACGTGCCGCCTTGCGAGACGAACGTGATTTTTCCCGCAGCGAGGGCGGGCGCCATGCCCGCGATGCTCAACGCGAGAGTCATGGCTAATGGGCGCAAACCCGGGCGCAACTTCGGTATGTTGATCACGAATTTTCCTCGACACGGTTGAAGCGAAGGACATCTTCCAGGCTTCCGTGCTGCGATGCTTCCGGCTTATCGCTGGAAGCAGAACAGCGCGGGAATGATTGAAAATATAGTGAGTCAATTTCGACGGAGCAACGCCGGAATTGTTGGAGTCCCCATGACTTAGCGTTATGTCAGACGCTTGTTGCGCGCGTCACCAGGGCGCTTACCAATCGCACGGCATCAGAAGATCACGTAGATCTTGCGCATCGTCTCTTCGACTTCCCATGTGCCTTCCGTATGGGCTTCGAAGAACAGCGTATCGCCGCCCTCGAAGTGAACCGTGTCTTCGCCGTCGGGCGTGAAGCGTCCGCGCCCGCTGAGGAAGTGCATCACCTCGGCCTGTTTGACCGAGCGGCGATAGGTGCCGGGCGTGCATTCGAAGATGCCCGTATCGATCGCCTCGCTGCCCCTTATGATTTTCTGCACGCCCGATACCTTGATCGGCGGCGTACCCGGAAGACCGGCCGTGCCCCAGTCTTCGAGCCGCTGCAATGCGATGCTCTGCTTGATCTGCTGGACTTTCATCTCGTGTTTTCGCTGACGATGGTTGGAAGGAGCACAACCGTTAATGCGCTCTTGCAATCCGCCGCTCGATCCTGCCGAGCCGCACGACGGTCACGCCCGCGCGCAACTGCCTGAGCGACGGCATCACGAGCATGCAGTCGGGATACGGCGTGCGCACGGCCTCGCCTTCCGACCAGCCGATCACGCTGCCCGCATCGGCAAACGCTTCGAGCCCTGTGTAGTTATCGGCGAAGCGGAAGTCGAGACTCTTCGCGACGACGGGCTCCGTCACGCGCACGATCAGCATCTCATCGGGCAATGGCATGGTCCAGCCGTCAGGCAGGTCCGATTCATCGACGACACCTGACGTCAGCAGAAAGCGCGCTGTCACATCGCGCGCAACGGCCACGGCGCTCGCTTCCCAATGCTGTCCGCATTCGATCAGCAGCGCATTCTTCGCGCTGTGCGGATCGCCGAAGCCTGCGTAATCGCGCATGCGGCGGCCCTCGGGATGGCCTTCGTCGCAGATCACCGTGGCGGGGGTGCCGAGCTTTTCCGCCAGCGCGATGCCCTTGTCGAGCGGCCCCGCGACGATCAGCGGCTTGCTCTTCTCATGCATCGAATGCAGATCGAGCAGCCAGTCGACGCTATCGATCACGGGCCGCATCGCACGGGCGCGGCGCAGCTCGCTCGAATCGAGCGCGGTGTTGTCGAGCGTTTGCGCCGTCCACACGCGATTGAAGTCCTGATCGACGAAGCGCGCCGCATCCGGCTGCGACGGATCGAAGCGCGCATACGCTGCGACGTTCGCGAACGCGAGCGTCAGCTTGCCGCGCCTCGGACGCAGCTTCGCGCGCAGCAACGCATCGACGACGATTGCGCCGCACACCTCGTTGCCGTGCGTGAGCGCGTTGATCATCACGTGCGGGCCGGCGACGCCCGAATCGAAGGTATGCACGTACGCAATGCCCGTGTCGCTGCGTTCATGCGCAGCGATGTCGGGAAACACGAGTTCGATCGGATACGCGTGCGCGCTCATTCGAGGCCACCCTGGCACAGATATTTGATCGACAGGTAATCGTCGAGGCCGTACTTCGAGCCTTCGCGGCCATAGCCCGATTCCTTCACGCCGCCGAACGGCGCGGCTTCGCTCGCGAGCGCGCCTTCGTTGATGCCGACGATGCCCGCTTCGAGCTGCCGCGCGACGCGATCGATGCGCCGCACGTCCTGGCTGTAGAAGTACGACGCGAGGCCGAACGGCGTGTCGTTGGCGGCGCGGATCGCTTCGGCTTCGTCGTCGAAGCGGAACAGCGGCACGACCGGGCCGAAGGTTTCCTCGCAGCTCAACTGCATGTCGTGCGTCGCGTCGGCGAGCACGGTGGGCGCATAGTAAGTCGGGCCGAGTTCCGGCAAACGCTTGCCGCCCGTCAGCACGCGCGCGCCGCGGCTCACGGCGTCGTCGACATGGCGCGCGATCTTGTCGATGGCGCGTGCGTTGATCATCGGACCGATCTGCGCGGCGGGATCGGTGGCGGGCGCGACCTTGAGCGCGGCGACGCGCGTCGCCAGCAGATCGGCGAAACGCTCATACACGCCCGACTGCACATAGACGCGGTTCGGGCACACACAGGTCTGCCCGCCGTTGCGGAATTTCGACGCAAGCAGGCCCGCCACGGCGGCGTCGAGATCGGCGTCGTCGAATACGATGAAGGGCGCGTTGCCGCCCAGTTCCAGCGACAGCTTCTTCAACGTTCCCGCCGATTCGCGCGCGAGATATTTGCCGACGGGCGTCGAACCGGTGAAAGTGATCTTGCGCACGCGGCTATCGGCGAGCCAGTCGGCGACAGCGGGCACCGCGTTTTCGCGCGAGGCCGAGATCAGGTTCAGCACGCCCGTCGGCACGCCGGCTTCATGCGCGAGCATCACGAGCGCGAGCGCCGTGAGCGGCGTGTCTTCGGCGGGCTTGCCGACCACCGTGCAGCCCGCCGCGAGCGCGGGCGCAATCTTGCGCGCGATCATCGCGAGCGGAAAGTTCCACGGCGTGATCGCGGCGACGATGCCGACGGGCTCCCTGATCGCGCTCATGCGCTTGCCGCGCTGCTGCTGCGGAATGAGGTCGCCGTAGATGCGCGTCGCTTCGTCCGCGAACCACGCGACATACGACGCGCCGTACATCACCTCGCCGCGTCCTTCGGCGAACGGCTTGCCTTGTTCGAGCGAAATCAGGCGGTCGAGCGCGTCGGCGTTCTCGACCATCAGCGCATGCCAGCGATGCAGCACGTCTACGCGATCTTTCGGCAGCGCATCGCGCCAGGCGGGGAACGCGCGCGGCGGCATCGGTGGCGGCGCGCGCGTCGGCGGCCGTGCTGTCGGCGACCTGCGCGATCACGTTGCCCGTCGCTGGATCGGTGACGTCGAAGCGCTTGCCGCCCGCCGACGCCACCCACTTGCCATCGATGAAATTGTCGCTGCGGATCAGCTCGCTCAACTCGTATCGCTTTGTCATCAGAACACTCCTTTGCGTGTCAGGCAGCATCCATCACGCGAGCCGGTGCGCGACCGCGGCGCCCACTTCAGCGGTGTTGGCCTTGCCGCCCAGATCGCCCGTATGCGGGCCTTCCTTGAGCACGGCTTCGATCGCGGCGAGGATCGCATCGTGCGCTTCGCGCTCCTTGCCCTGACCGTTGCCGAGAAAATCGAGCATCATTGCCGCCGACCAGATCATCGCGATCGGATTGGCGATGCCCTTGCCCGCGATATCGGGCGCCGAGCCGTGCACGGGTTCGAACAGCGACGGGAACGTGCGGTCCGGATTCATGTTCGCCGATGGCGCAATGCCGATCGTGCCCGTGCAGGCCGGGCCCAGGTCCGAGAGGATGTCGCCGAACAGATTGGTCGCGACCACCACGTCGAAGCGATCCGGATTCAACACGAAGCGTGCACAAAGAATGTCGATGTGCTGCTTGTCCCACGTCACCTCGGGATAGCGCGCGGCCATTTCTGCGGCGCGCGCGTCCCACCACGGCATGCTGATCGAGATGCCGTTGCTCTTCGTCGCGACCGTGATCTTCTTCGCGCGGCTCTGCGCGAGATCGAATGCGAACTTCAGCACGCGCTCGGAACCTTTGCGCGTGAAGATCGACTGCTGCGTCACGAACTCGCGCTCGGTGCCTTCGAACATCGTGCCGCCCACCGACGAATACTCGCCTTCCGTGTTCTCGCGCACGATCATGAAATCGATATCGCCAGCCTTGCGGCCCGCCAGCGGCGACGGCACGCCGTCGAACAGGCGCGCGGGACGCAGGTTGATGTACTGGTCGAACTCGCGGCGGAACTTGAGCAGCGAGCCCCACAGCGAAATATGATCGGGCACGGTGGCGGGCCAGCCGACGGCGCCGAACAGAATGGCGTCGGCATCGCCGAGTTGCGCTTTCCAGTCGTCGGGCATCATCTGGCCGTGCTGCGCGTAGTAGTCGCAGCTCGCCCACTCGATATGCCGGTAGTCGAGGCCGATGCCATAGCGCTTGCTGACGGCGTCGAGCGCGCGCAGCGCTTCGGGCATCACTTCCTTGCCGATGCCGTCGCCGGGAATCACGGCGATGCGGTAGTTGCGGGCCATATGCGTCTCCTCGTCGGAAAGTTGTCGGGAATGATTCAGGTCAAGGCCATTCCGACTAGTCTATTCCTGATCAACCGTCATAAAATCGCGCTTTCGGTTAAGCCACTATGCACGAACCGTGAATAAATCGCCGAACCTCGACGACCTGCGCGTGTTCTGCGCCGTCGCCCGCAAAGCCAGCTTCAGCGCGGCGGCGGACGCGCTGTCGGTGTCGGCGGCGTATGTCAGCAAGCGCGTGAACATGCTGGAAGCCGATCTGGGCACGCGGCTCTTTCACCGCTCCACACGCCGCGTCGCGATCACGGAAGCGGGCGAGCGCGTGTACGCGTGGGCTGAAAAAATTCTCGACGACGTGGACCGTCTCGTCGAAGACGTGTCGACCACACGCCGCGTGCCGCGCGGCACGTTGCGTGTGTCGAGCAGTTTCGGCTTCGGCCGGCATGTCGTTGCGCCTGCGCTCGCGCGTCTCACGGAGCGCTATCCGCAACTGAGCGTGCGGCTCGATCTGTTCGACCGGATCGTCGATGTCGCGGGCGAAGGCTTTGACCTCGACATCCGCATCGGCGACGAAATCGCCCCTCATTTGATCGCGAAGCGCCTCGCGTCGAATCATCGCGTGCTGTGCGCGGCGCCCGCTTACCTGAAGCGGCATGGCACGCCGCGTCAGCTTGCCGACCTCGGCGCGCATCAATGCCTCGCGATCAAGGAGCGCGATCATCCCTCCGGCATCTGGCGTCTGACGGAGCGCGGCGAAACGGTGTCCGTCAAAGTGACGGGCCCGCTCTCGACCAATCACGGCGAAGTGGCTGTGCAATGGGCGCTGGCGGGGCGCGGCATCGTGCTGCGTTCGATCTGGGACGTGCGCGCGCTGCTGGAGAGCGGCGCGCTGGTGCAGGTGCTGCCCGGCGTCACGCAGCCCGCGAATGTGTGGGCGGTGTATCCGGCGCGGCTGGCTTCGTCGGCGAAGGTGCGCGTGTGTGTCGACTTTCTGGCCGACGAGTTCGGCCGCCTGGCCGAACCCGGCGCGCCTCAATGATGGTTCTGCGAGAAGAGTGTTTCGAGCGGGTAATGCGTCTTCACGAACGGCGTCTTGATGATCACGTAGCTGAAGTACTTTTCGATGCCGATATCGCGCTCCAGCAGCCCTTCGATGATGCTCTGATAGTGGCTGACGCTGCGCGTGACGAACTTCAGCAGGTAGTCGTAGCCGCCGCTCGCCAGATGGCACTCGACGATCTCGTCGACATCCTTGATCGCGTTGACGAACTTGATGAAGTCCTCGCGGCGATGGTCGGCGAGCGTGACCTCGGTGAACACGATTTGCACATCGCCGAGCTTCTCCAGCTGGATCTGCGCGCCATACCCGACGATGTAGCCCGCCTTCTCCAGCCGCTTCACGCGGATCAGGCAGGGACTGGGCGATAGCCCGACTGCGTCGGCCAGCTCGACGTTCGTGATACGCCCTCGCTTTTGCAATTGCGAGAGGATGCGCAGATCGATTCGGTCCAGCTTGCAGTCGGTGCTCATCGTGAGTCGGTCGGTCCCGCATGTCGAAGGGTCGGTCGATGGTATCACGCAGCCGCGCGGCGTTTAAATTCGTCCGAACCCTTCAATGCGGCGCGCACGTCGGCTTGCGCGAGCACGTCGTCGAGCGTCTTTTCGAGGCGCTCGAACAGCATGTCGAACTCGCTTTCCGTGTAGCACAGCGCCGGCGCGAAGCCGAGAATGTTGTCGCCGAATGCACGGAACACGAGGCCGTTCACATAGGCGGCTGCGGCGATGCGGTCGGGCAGCTTGAGCGATGCGTCGAAGCCCTGTTTGCTGGTCTTGTCCGACACGAGTTCGAGCGCGCCGAGCAGTCCGCGATGCCGCGAGTCGCCGACGAGGGGATGCGCGAGCAGCGCGTCGAGCCCTTGCGCGAAACGCGGCGCGCGCGCCTGCCCGTTCGCCAGCAAGCCGCCTTCGTGATACAGGCGCATCACTTCGAGTCCGATCGCGGCGCTCACCGGATGCGCGGAATACGTGTGCCCGTGGCCGATCGCCGCCGTCACGTCGCCGCCGTCGGCGATGCCCTGATAGACGGCATCCGACATCAGCACCGCGCCCATCGGCGCATAGCCCGCCGTCAGGCCCTTGGCGAGCGTCATCAGGTCAGGCTCGATGCCTTCCGCTTCGCATGCGAAGAGCGGTCCCGTGCGGCCGAAGCCGGTAATGACTTCGTCGGCGACGAACAGGATGTCGAGCTTGCGGCACGCTTCGCGCATCGCTTTCAGCCAGCCGACGGGCGGCACGATCACGCCGCCCGACCCCTGGATCGGCTCGCAGAAGAACGCGGCGACATGGTCCGCGCCGAGCGCTTCGACCTTCGATTCGAGCGCGGCGACGGACGCGGCGATCAGCGCGGCGTCGTCGGCGAAATCGTTACGGTATGCATACGGCGACGGAATGTGGTGCTGCGTCGGCAGCGGCACGTCGAAGTGGCGATGGAACGCGGGCAGCGCGGTAAGCCCCGCGCCGATCGACGACGAGCCGTGATACCCGCGCTGCAACGCGACGATGTGCTTCTTCGACGGGCGCCCGGTCGCGTTGTAGAAGTGCGTGATGAAGCGCAGCGCGGAATCGACGGCATCCGATCCGCCGAGCGTGAAGTACACATGCTGCAGCGACCCGGGCGACAGTTCGACGAGCTTCGCGGCGAGTTCGATCGCGGGCTCCGAGCCGAAGTGAAAATAGCCCGTCGCGTAAGGCAGGCGGGCCATCTGCCGGGTGGCGGCGTCGACGATGCTCTGGTGGCCGTAGCCGGTGTTCACGCACCAGAGGCCGGAGAAGGCGTCGAGCAGCAGGTTGCCGTCGATATCGCGCAGGAACACGCCCTGCGCGGAGTCCAGCACGGTGACGCCGCGCGCTTCATGCGCGCGATAGCTGACGACGGGGTGGATCAGGTGTTTGCGGTCGGCTTCGATGAGCGATGGGTTCGGCATGGTGCGGTTCTCTTCTCGGAATGGGCTGCGGACCGTTCCATACTACTGAGAGAACCTGATCGGCCGATGCGCCAAATAATTCGCGGAAAAGCGCAAATGCGGCTTTTTGCGGGGCACGCGCAGCATTTTGTGCTGCGCGTGCCTGGGCAGGTTGCGCTCGCGCCTTCAATAGCCCCGCTGGCGGTCGATCTCGCCGAGCATCGGCAGCCCGTCGCGATGCCGGCGGATATTGTCGAGCACCACATCGACAGCCGTCTCGGGCCGCGTGGCGCTCGCGATATGCGGCGTGATCCGCACGCGCGGATGCGTCCAGAACGGGTGCGAGCCGGGCAATGGCTCGGGATCGGTCACGTCGAGAATCGCATTCTGCAACTGGCCGCTAGCGAGTGCGTCGAGCAGCTCCTGCTGGTTCACCTGCGGGCCGCGCCCGACATTGATCAACGACGCGCCTTTCGGCAGCTTGCCGAACAGATCCTTGCCGAGCAGGCCGCGCGTCGCATCGGTGAGCGGCAGCAGGCAGACGAGAATATCGGTGCGGGCGAGAAACGCATCGAGCGCTTCGATGCCCGCATGACACTCGACGCCTTCGAGCGCGTGCGCCGAACGGCTCCAGCCCGCGCAGGCAAAGCCGAACAGCCGCAGCCGCTCGAGCACGGCCGTGCCCAGCATGCCGAGCCCCAGCACGCCGACGCGTCGCGTGGCCGCCGCGCGCACGGGCATCTCGCGCCAGACGCGCTCGCGCTGCTGGATCGCGTAATCGAACAGATCGCGATGGATGGTGAGCACAGCCTGCGTCACATACTCGACCATGCCTTCGACGATGCCAGGCTCGATCATCCGCACGACGGCGATATGCGGCGGCACGCGCGACAGATCGAATTGATCGATGCCCGCGCCCACCGAGAAGATCACTTCGAGATTCGGCAGCGTGCGCGCCGGGTCGTCGGGCGGCTGCCAGGCGGCGAGATAACGGACGGCCGCCGCGTCGCCGATATCCGGTCACAGGCGAAAGGGAATGTCGGGCGCCTTGTGCGCGAAGTGTTGCGCCCATTGCTTGCCGCGCTCATGGTCGGCCTTGTAGAGAAGCGTCATGTTCTAACCGAGTGCCTGGTTGACGATAGCGAACTGCGCGACGGAAGGATCGCTTGCAGGCACGCCGTTGCGGGCCATCTTCACGACGGTGTCGACGCGCTTGAGGCCGAGTTCGTCGAGCCAGCGCGTGAGGCCGCTGTCGCCGGGCGTGTCGATGCGGATGAACGCGCCCGCGTTCGCGGCAAGGCAATGCGCGATCAGCGCCTGCGCGTGGCGTAAGGACTCTTCGTGCCGGTTCAGGGCGACGACGGGGCCGATGGCGTGACCGCGTCCAAAGGGCCGCAGCAACGCGAAGCCCGACAGTTCGTCGTCGCGGATCAACGCGACGCCGTCCGCGATGCCGAGCAGCGCGGGCAGCAGCACGCTGCGGTCGAGGCCGCCCGCGCGCGATGCGAGCTCGATCAGGCGCGGCGTGTCGGCGGCTTGCAGCGCACGCAGTCGCTCCCCGGAGGCCAGCGTGATGGGCGGCACGCGGAAGTCGGCGGCCTGATGCTGATTGATCGTGCCGATCGCCTTGAAACCGAGCTTTTCATAGAGCGGCTGACCGGCGGGCGTCGCGTGCAGCACGGTGATCCGCCCGCCGAGCGCTTCGAGCAGCCGTTCCATCAGTTCGCGTCCGATGCCGCGCCCTTGCTGATCCGGCGCGACGATCACCATGCCGAGCGACGCGCCGCTCGTGCCGTACGCCCAGCACAGCGCCGTGCCGACGACGCCGTCTTCGCTCTGCGCAACGAAGCCGCTGCCGACGCCGGCGACGAAGCGCCAGTCGTCCGCGCGATGCGGCCAGCTGACCTCGAGCGACAGTGCGTGCGCGGCGGCGATGTCGTCGGCGGTGAAGGGCCGGAAGGTGACGGGGGCGAGCTTCGGAACAGGTTGGGGCGCGGACACGAAAGGCTCCTCTGGCTGGATACGCCCGTCACTTTGTCATGCGGGTCGCGCGATGGCTAGGACGATCCTGCTGCGGCGCGCCAGCCGGTCTTCGCGAGTGGCGCCGTCCGCGCGTCACGCGGCGACATTCGCCGCCGATCTGGCGAAGCGCTTCGAGGCGCGCCTGCACGTGCTCGTCGTGGCGCGCGCGCCCGGCTGGGGCGCGATCGGACTCGAAAGAAAGGAAATGGTCGATTACGAAATGCGCGATGCAACCGAGGTGCTCGACGATATCGAGGCCAAGCCCGCGTCGCTGAACAAATACCCTCAGTTCGATTGCGTGATCGGCCAGCCGGCGAAGGAGATCGTGCTGTACGCAGAGCAGCATGAAATCGATCATCTCGTCGTGGGCCATCGCGGCCCTATGCCGTTCGACCGCTGGCTGACCGGCTCGGTGGCGCGTCAGGTGCTCGCCTGTGCGCCGTGCGCGGTGACCATCGTGCGCGATCCGTCGACGGTGAAGAAGCGTCAGGCAAAGAGCGGGCAGCACGCGGCCGATGAAATGCCGTTCGTTTGAAGCCTGCTTCGAACCGGCAACGTCACGCGTCCGTCGAGGCGGTATTGCATCAGCGTTCGAGTGGCTCGAGCCGCATGCTGAAACGCGGTTCATCGATCCATGCCGCGAGCCGGTCGTGAAACTGGCCCCAGTCGTCGGCAAGATCGAGTTCACGGACGCCCGCGGTGTCGTGTGCTGCGTCGTGCGCGTCGTCGCCGACCCACGCATAGACCACGCGCGCGCCGTTCCACCACGCGATCATGCCGTCCGTCAGTTCGGCGATCGTGGCTGCCGGCATCGCCCGCAGCATCTGCGACAAACGCGAATCGAATGCTTCGAATTTCATGCGAGGCCTCTCAGTGCACGGTGCCGAAGAACGCGATCGCGCCCTCGACAGGTGTCAGCCCGGCCTTGAAATAGCCTTCGAGCCGGTCGGCGATCGCTTCGTCGAGCGTGAAGGGCGGGCGCACGAAGCCCACCTTGAACGCATGGTCGTACCAGTCGCTGATCCATGCGCGTAAATCGATCACATCCTGCGGCAGTGCGTTCGAAGCGTCGTCAATCATGTGCGTCTCCCATCTGATGCTGTGTCGCGAACCGGACGGACGCCGTTGCGCGGACCGGTCAGGCAGCGATGCGGCTCGTGCCCATCTCCGGACGGCGCCGGTCCGGCGGAAACACGTGCCATGTCCCGTCGGCATGGCGAAAGAAGAACAGCGAGAACGACCCGGCCGGCCGTTCGAACTCGATGCAGACGCGGCAGGTGCCAGCCGTTCTCGAGCGCTCCCGCAGACGCACGCGCGCCGTCTGGCCGCGCGTCGAGCCCACCAGTTTCTCGACCTGAAAGCGAAGTGATCTGTTGCCCGCCGCCATGCGTGTCCCCTCGATGACCGATGACCCGATGCTAGGGGTAACGCGATGCACCACCAATCGGCGGCGGCGGAATGTGCATTCAGGAAGCGCTGATTTGAAGCGTCAGGATTTCCCTGGCCGAAAGCGCGTTTAGCAGCGGCATACAAGGGTTTTCACGCATCGCCAGCGGGTTGGGACGTGCGAACCCGGTTAAGGATTTCCTGACACGTGAATCAGGATCTCGCACGCGGATTTTCCAGCCTGCACTGACTGCGATACACCATCGCCTCGCGGATCATGGGCCATCGAAACGCACTGCCGAGCCGACGCGTCATGATTGCCTATCCGTCCGAGCGTGAAAGCACCGTCGAGCGGGTCAACTCGCTCTGTCTGCGGCTGTTCGATACATGGTGCGACACGCGCAGCGTCACCGCGCTCGCGTATCTGATGCATTGCTGGCCGATGATCGGCAGCACGCCCGCCGCGATGCGGCGTCTTGGCGAAACGATGCGCGATTTGCAGCGCTATCACGGCGATCAACTCGGCGACGAGGCCTTTCACGCGTTGTGCGAAATGGCCGCGCTGATCGACGAGCTGCTCGGGCGGCCGGCGCGCACGGTCAGGCTGACGGCGCCCGGCGAAGTGCCGGAGACGATCGGGTAATGATCGGACGTTTGAAACGCAGTGTGGGCGCGGTAGACCGGTCTTTGGCATCGAGTGCAGAATAGGACAATCAGGACGGCGGCACTCGCGGGGTGATATGGCTCTCGACAGGTTCGACGCATGGTGGAGCGGGCTCCGTTACGTGCGGCGCAGCGTGGTGCTGCGGCTGCTCGGGACGGTGCTCGCCTTCAGCTGCGCGATCACGCTGATCCTCACTGCGGTGCAGCTGTTGCGCGACTACGAACGCGGCTTCGAGCAGATCCAGAACCGCCTCGTCGATATCGACGGCAGCTACCGCGACAGCCTCGGCGAAGCGCTGTGGCGCCTCGACCAGCCGCAGCTGAAACTCGAACTCGAAGGCATGCTGCGCCTGCACGATATCCGCGCCGCCGAAGTGCGCGAACTGCCGCCCGTCAGTTCGTCAATGGTGGTGAGCGTGGGCGAGCGCGAGCGCATGTCCGGCATGAGAGTCGCGCGCGAGTTTCCGATCATGTACCGCGTGCAGGACAGGGTCGAGCAGATCGGCACGCTGTATGTCGAAGCGACGCTCGCCAATCTCTATCACGATCTCACACGCACCGCGCTCGTGATTCTCGTGAGCCAGGGCGCCAATACCTTTCTCGTCGCGCTGTTCACGTTTTACATCCTGTCGCGGCTCGTGACGCGGCATCTCGCGGCGATCGCGCGCAGCGTGAGCGACTACGATTTTCGCGAGCCGCCGCGTCCATTCGCGCTGCAGCGCGAGCCGCCGCGCGAGCCGGACGAACTTGATCGCGTGGTGTCGGCATTCAACGCCATGGGAATGCGGCTGCATCGCGCGTATCTCGACGAACGCGAAGCGGCCGTCGAGCGCGAAGCGCGGCGCATGGCGGAAGCGGCCAATCGCGCGAAAGGCGAATTCCTCGCGAACCTGAGCCACGAATTGCGCACGCCGCTCAACGGCATTCTTGGCTACGCGCAGATTCTCGGACGCGACGACACGCTGAGTCTGCGGCAGCGCGACGGCGTGGCCGTGATTCAGCAAAGCGGCGAGCATCTGTTGTCGCTGATCGACGAGACACTCGATTTCGCCAAGGTCGAAGCGGGCAAGCTGCGCATCGAGATTTGCGACGTGCCGCTCGCGGGACTCGTCGATACGATCCGCGAGATCATCGGCGTGAAGGCGCAGCAGCGGCGGCTCGCGTTCGAGTGCAGCGTCGCCGCCGACGCGCCGTGCGGTGTGCGCGCCGACGAACACCGCCTGCGCCAGGTGCTGCTGAATCTGCTGTCGAACGCGGTGAAGTTCACGGATGGCGGCGGGGTGCGCCTGCTCATCGAACGCGGCGCAAGCGGTGCGGTCCGCTTCGAGGTGCACGACACGGGCATCGGCATTCCCGCCGAGTATCACGAGACAATCTTCATGCCGTTCGAACAGGCCGGCGGCGCGGAACGCCGCGCGGGCGGCACGGGGCTCGGTCTCGCGATCAGCCGCCAGTTGGTGCGCGCGATGGGCGGTGAGGTGAAGGTCGAGAGCGAAGCCGGGCGCGGCAGCGTGTTCTGGTTCGAACTGCCGCCCGCGCTCGTCGAACCGTGCATTTCGCCCGCGACACGCGCCGCCGCGATCGTCACGGGCTACGAAGGCCCGCGCCGCAAGGTGCTCGTCATTGACGACGTGCAGATCAACCGCACCGTCATCATCGAACTGCTGGCACGGATCGGCTTCACGGCCACGGAAGCGGCGAGCGGCGCCGACGGCATCGCGATTGCGCAGGCGGAAAGTCCCGATCTCATTCTCACTGACATCGTGATGCCCGGCATCGGCGGTCTCGACGTGACGCGCAGTTTGCGCGCGATGCCGCAGTTCGTGCACACGCCCATCATCGCCATCTCGGCGTCGCCGTTCGGCGTGGATGGTGCAAGAAGCCTCGAAGCGGGCGCGAATGCGTTCATCACCAAGCCCGTCGACTTCGACGTTCTGCTGGCGCGCATCGGCGAGCTGCTCGGCATCGAATGGATTCGTGCCGTCGTGCAGCGGGACGCTGCATTGGATACGCTGGCGGCCTGCCCGGCCAGCATGCCCGCCGAAGCGATGAGCGAGCTGCACCGGCTCGCCCGCGACGGCAACATGAGCGGCATCGCGCAATGGGCCGAGCGGATCGCGGCCAGCGACCCGCCGCACGCCGCGTTCGCCGCGCGGCTGCATCAGCTCGCGCGCGGGTATCAGTCGAAGGCGATTTTGCAGCTGGTGGAGCGGTATCTCGAAGGGAACACGGCGTCATGAGCCATCTCGCCGCTTCCGCCGCGCAAACGGGAACGATCCTGATCGTGGACGATACGCCTGCGAATCTCGGCATCGTGGTCGACAGTCTGGAGGCGCGTGGCATCCGCGTACTGGTTGCGCTCGACGGCCTCGAGGCGCTCGAACGCGCGGCGTTCGCGCAGCCCGATCTGATTCTGCTCGACGTGAAAATGCCGGGCATCGACGGCTTCGAGACCTGCCGGCGGCTGAAGCGCGACGAGCGCACACGCGATATCGCGGTGATCTTCATGACCTCGCTGACGGGCAACGAAGACCGCATCGAAGGATTCGCGGCGGGCGGCGTCGATTACGTGGAGAAGCCGCTGCGTGTCGACGAGATGCTCGCGCGCGTCGGCGTGCATCTCGAACTGCGCGCGATGCACGCGCAACTCGTCGCGCAGAACCGGCAACTGCTCGCCGAAGTCGCCGTGCGCAAGGAAGCGGAAGCGGCCCTCAAGCAGGCGCGCGACGATCTCGAGCGGCGTGTCGCGTTGCGCACGGAAGAACTGGCGCGCGCCAATGCGAATCTGCAGGCGCAGATCGACGAACGCCGCCGTGCCGACGCGCGCTTGCAGGCGAGCGAAGCGCGCTTTCGCGCGATCGTCGAAACGAGTCCGGTGCCGTTGTGCATCACGTCGATGCCGGACGGGCGCATCCTGTACACGAACGAGCCGATGCGCGCGCTGTTCGGCATGAGCGCGGGCGTGGCCGCGAACATCGCCGACTTCTACGCGGACCCGCTGGAGCGCGAACGGCTAATCGGGCATTTGAGAACGGAGGGCAGTCTGCGTGATACGGAAGTCCAGTTCCAGCGGCCCGACGGCACGCGGTTCTGGGCAATGGCGACGGCGCGCGTCGGGACCTATGACGATTCGCCCGCCATCTACGTCGGCTTGAACGACATCACGGGACGCAAGCAGATGGAGCAGGAGCTGGTCGAATCTCGCGAACAGCAGCGCGAGCTTTCCGCCTACATGGAAGCGATCCGCGAAGAGGAGAGGAAGCGCATCGCAATGGAGATTCACGACGAACTCGGCCAGTTGCTGACGGCGCTCAAGATGGACGTCTCGCTGCTGAAGATGCGCATCGCGCACGACGCGGAAGCGGCCAAGAAGGCCGACGACATGCGTGAGCTCGTCGAAGGCACCATCTGGATGGTGCGCAACGTAGCGAGCCATTTACGGCCGGCGGCGCTCAACTTCGGTATCGTGTCGGCGCTGGAATGGCTCGTCGACGAGTTCAGCCGGCGCAACGCGATTCCCTGCGAACTGCGCATCGAGGGCGGCGAGCCCGCGCTGTCAGATGCGCCCGCGACGGCCGTGTTCCGCATCGTGCAGGCGTCGCTGACCAATGTGGCGCGGCATGCGGAGGCGACGCGTGTCGATGTGTCGCTGGCGTCGACGGCAGACAGGCTCGAACTGCGTGTGCGCGACGATGGCCGAGGCTTCGACCGGGAAGCGGCCCGCCGCGAGTATTCATACGGCCTGCTTGGCATGTATGAACGTGCGCGGCTGATCGGCGCGACGCTTTCGATCGACAGCGCGCCGGGTGCCGGCACGATCGTTTCGATTCACATTCCGCTCGATGGCAGCGCTAAAACATGATCAGGATACTCATTGCCGACGACCACGCGATCGTCCGCGGCGGACTCAAGCAGATCATCGCGACGACGAACGACATGATCGTCGCGGCGGAAGCGGCGCAAGGCTCGGAAGTCGTCGACAAGCTGCGCAGTTGCGCGGTCGATCTCCTTCTGCTCGACATGACGATGCCGGGCATCAGCGGCGTCGATCTGATTCGCCGCGTGCGAGCCGAACAACCCGCGCTACCCGTGCTGGTGCTGAGCATCCACGACGAGGCGCAGGTCGCATCGCGCGCGCTGCGTGCGGGCGCGACGGGCTATCTGACGAAAGACAGCGATCCCGATGTGCTGCTCGCGGCGATCCGCAAGCTCGCGGACGGCGGGCGTTTCATCGATCCGAAGCTCGTCGATGCGATGGTGTTCGAGACGCACCGCGGCGACATGCCGCCGCACGAAGTACTGTCCGACCGCGAATTTCAGGTGTTGCAGATGCTCGCTGCTGGCAGGAGTATCAACGAGATCGCCGACATCTGCGCGCTCAGCGCGAAGACGATCAGCACGCACAAGATGCGGCTGATGCAAAAGCTCGGCCTTGCCAACAACGCCGAGGTGATCCGTTACGCGATCCGGCATGGACTGATCGTCGAATAGACGCGTCAGCGCGCGCTGCACATGCGCAGCGTGCCTGAATGCTTCGCGAAAGTATTGCGATCGCAATATGTCAGCGGGTTTATCCGAATGTCGATGCCGGCGCGGTCCGTGACACGATCTGCTCAGGCGCGACAGTGCGCGAGCGCCCCGCACGTTCCTGTCGTTCCTGTATTTGTCACACGCATCTATGCATCGCAGGCGTTTCATATTCGCCGCGGCGAGTGCCGCGGGCGCGGCGCTCGCCGCGCGAGCCGCACCGGGCGAACACTTCGATATCGTCTATCCGCAGATCAGGCCGGGCAGGGATGTGCACGCGGCATTCGCGCTCGCGACGCTCGATCTGGCGATGAAAGCGGCCAACGCGTCGTACTCGGCGCGTCAGCTCGAAGTCGTGATGGAGCGCGGTCGCGCGCTCGCCGAACTCGCCAACGGCACCACCATCAATCTGCACTGGACGAGCATGGAGGCGCAGGCCGAGCGCGGCCTGAACGTCGTGCATATTCCGATTCATCGCGGGCTGATCGGGTATCGCGTGTTCATCATCCGACAGGACCGGCAGCCCGATTTCGACAGGATCGAAACGCTCGACGATCTGCGCTCGATGACGGGCGTGCAGGGGCTCGGCTGGATCGATACGGAGATCATGCGCAACGCGGGCCTCGTCGTGCAGACGCCGTCGACGTACGAGACGATCTTCAAGATGGTGGAAGGCAAGCGCGTCGACTATTTTCCGCGCGGCGTGATCGAGGCTTACCCGGAGGTCGAATCGCGCAAGGAGACGGAGCCGGGCCTGGCCGTCGAGAACCGTTTGCTGCTCGCGTATCGCTCGGACTTTCTGTTCTATGTGTCGGCGCATCACGAAAGGCTCGCGGCGACGATCGCGCGAGGCTTTGCGGCGGCGTGGCGCGACGGCTCGTATCTAAACCTGTTCAACACGCATCCGTATATCCAGAATGCGCTGAAGCGCGCGAATCTGAGCGGCCGGAGAATCATCCGTCTGGACAATCCGTTCCTGTCCGACGAGGACCGTGCGATTCCCGACATGTACTGGCTGCATCTGTAACGGTTGACATGTCTACTATATAGGGCGATGCAAGCTGTTTGTATGCGTTCATCTGTCGCCAATTGTCTGCTTAAATCGCGCCGTCCGGACGGTCCGGAACCGGTCCGAGTAGCGGTTTTTCGGCTGAACCTGTTCCCTGCGCTAGGCCTGCTCATGTTTGAACGGGCGCGGCCCGCAACCAGCAGACTTGACCTGGACTATCCTCAATTTTCCTTCGGCCGCAAGCGTCGAAAGTGCACGCCCGACGCTGTTTCTGGACGTCCCCAAGGCTTCGGCGAGAAGCTTCGTGGTCCATTCCTTGCCATCAGCCATCAGGTCAATGAGCCGCCCGTCCAGCGGAGCGATGAGATGTTCGTCCGACATGTTGCCCTCCAACCAATTCTGTAATGAAACTGTAACGTGCGATGGACATGCGAACCATGGAGCATTTTGTCACAGCGGTTGATATGTCATCTATATGGAGGGCCACCTTCGCGGACTGTCGCGCGTTGCATAGTGGACGATGCGACGCGCCCCCATCGTCTTGCGATCGCGTCGAGCAGTGGTCGAACTACAGGTCAATCGGTCATACGGGAGCGGGGCAGTAGCGGTGGATGCAGCGGATGGTGCTGCGATGCGTCGGCATCGTAACGCTCCCCCTTCGCGGCCAAAGCCAAACGAATGCTGCTCGTCGGGCTGTGCGCGAGCGCGGCGATGGCCATACAGCATGATCAGCTGGTTGAGGCAGTCGGCACTCGAATGGATTGCTTCGGCGAGAGCGGCGCCCGCATGGGTCAGCAACGCGACGACGTATTCGCAGGCGGCGGCGGTAACGTTGGATGCGAGCGCGTAATAGATCGCGCGCAGCGTTACCGAGGCGCACTTTCTTCGGCCGACCTTCATCGCGCTGCCATCCTCGCTTGCCGTAGAGTTCAGGTCGGCCAGAACATGCCAATTGCAGCGAGGCCCATCACCGCCGTTGCCAGCCAGCCGATCCAGAGCAGGACGCCTTTCAGAGCAAACTCTCCCATGACAACGCGGCTGCCAGCCATCAGCATCACGAGCGCCATGATGGGGACAGCCGCGATGCCGTTGATGACGGCGCTCCAGTACAGCGCCTTGATAGGATCAAGGTGCATAAAAGTAAGTACCACACCGCCCAGAATGGCGACCGCAATGACGGCGTAAAACTGTTTTGCCAGGTTGACCTGTAGAGCAAGACTGTTGCGCCATCTCATTGCGCCGGCCGTGGCGTACGCAGCCGACCCCGCCAGAACAGGCAAGGCGAGCAGTCCGGTGCCGACAATGCCAAGACTGAACAGGGCGAACGCCATTTCCCCGGCGATTGGCCTAAGCGCATTGGCTGCATCGGCGGTGGTTTTCACATCGACATGATGAGCGTGAAGCGTCGCAGCGGCGGATAGCATGATGAAGAAAGCAACGGCGTTCGACATTGCCATACCGACCCACGTATCGACATTGATGCGCCTGAGCTGGACGCTCGCCTGCATTGGCGCACGCAATAGTGGCTGCTCGGCAGGGCGCGAACGAATCTCCTCGACTTCTTGAGACGCCTGCCAGAAAAACAGATATGGGCTGATAGTCGTACCCAGCACCGCGACGACCGTTGTCAGGTAATCGCCTGAAAAGCGGACAGGAGGCTTGATCAAAGCCAGTCCTACCGCTTTCCAGTCGACCGGGATGACAAAGGCCATGGCCACACGTACGCGAACAGCGCAAGTGTCAGCCACTTAAGGATGCGTGCGTAACGTCCGTACGTGACGAACACCTGCAGCAGCAGAGACGCTGTGCCTAGAAGCACGACGTAAAGCTGCACGGGTCCACCGAGCACAAGCGTTGTCGCGGCGCCCATAGCTGCGAGATCGGCGGCGATGTTGATGGTATTCGCGAGGAGCAGCACGATCACGGCGGCATAGAGGATCGGCGCCGGATAGTGACGGCGGAGATTTGTCGCCAGTCCCCGGCCAGTCACGCGTCCAAGTCGTGCGCTAACGGACTGGATCGCGACCATGAGCGGGTAGGTAAGTAGCATTGTCCAGAGCAGACCGAATCCAAACTGCGCACCTGCCTGGGTGTAGGTTGCGATTCCACTCGGGTCATCATCTGCCGCGCCGGTTATCAGTCCGGGACCGAGGCGTTTCATCCATGAACGCTCGGCCTCGTCCTGGACGACAAGTTCCGGTTCGGTCTGGCCGTTCTCATATGTTTTCATGGTCACCACCCCGTCGATGTCCCATCGGATGGGGCTCACACGGCTGACGGTAAGCCCGTGACCGGTCTGAGCAAGCTTTATGCCGCGAAGAAGGGCGATTCGAAACCAGTTCCCGTTGCATGCGCGGGCCGGCGGGGAAACGGTTGCACGTCGGTCGCTCGTGCCCGGCTATGGTCGGCCAGTCACACGCTGCACCATCGCGTAGAGCACCGTCATCTGCAAGCCGTTCTTGAGCGCGTAGTTCGGGTCGTATTGATTGGAGTAACCCCACCAGTCGAAGCATGCATTCGGGTTCGTCGGCCCTGGTGCAGACGACGCAATCGTGTCGGGATACACGACCACCAGTTCATTCGTATCAGCCCATTCATTGATGCCTGCCTCGCTAACCCAGCGGTTTCCGATGAGCGACGCCTCCTGCAGGCAGCCGTGAAGGGCGAGCACGAATCCGCACTTTTTCCCTTGCGCGCAGGCCTTGGGAACAAAAACGCTCCCCGTCGAGCTCATCGAAAGGTTTGGAGATGCCCCGAACTCGGTTTGATCGAATGAAGACAGCGTACCGGACAGCCTTCCGTTGTTGCGGGGTTTCAATGGGCCGACGAACATCGTCAGCCACGTTTCTACTGAATCGTAGACTGCGCCATGTGCCGGGCAGCGCACCATGTAGGGACTTCCTAGCGTGCCGCATGGAAGTTCGCCATCGGGCGATTCCCAGCCGTGCTCAGCGGGATACGCGTTGTCAAAATGAACGTTCGCCCCATAGCGCCGGTATTCCGAGTTGAGGTCGGCCATCTCAAGCGGATTGACGACCTCGTCTTGCGTGCCGGACCAGAGGTAGACGGGCTGCCCACTCAGGTTCGTCGTCGGGTCGATGGTGCCGAGGGACGATTGCGCATCAAGATACGTCTCGGATGCGATAAGTGTGCTGTTGTACGACGCCTGATTCGACGGAAGGGTCAAGCCGCCACAGTTTGCCAAAGCTGTCGCGGCTCCTCCGGCGCCAGCACACCAGTACACTCCGCCAGCGTACACAGCGGCGCCCTTGAAGGTGGAAGAATGGGCGACGTGCATCTGAACTGCCGCGAAACCGCCTGACGAAATACCCGCGACGAAGACCTTCGCCGGGTCGATCTGATAGCGCTGAAGTTTGGTGATCCTGGACGCGTCCGCGTTGGGACTCCCGGTGGCGGCTGACGCCTTCGCAGATGCTCCCAGTGCACCGTCATCCGCACTGGAGGGATCGCCGCCACCGCACCCGGCGAGGCTGATCGCTAACATCGCTGCCGATGCTAATCGTAGGCCTAATGTCATCGTCATCATTGTCGCCTCCGCTCAGAGCGCTCGTCGAACTATGGCCGTGTCAGACGCCGACGAAGCAAAAATCGCTCCTGTATCGGTTGCGATCACAAGCTGGCGCCGAGCGAAAACGGTCCACTCGCAAATTCTGGCTGACCAATTCGTCCACGCGAGCCATTCGCGATGCAGACGTTGATAGGGAGGGGCGACGGAAGTATGACGTTCCAGCGCGAACCGAGTGAGCGCTGATGGATGTCGTTGGATTTCCAGACTCGGGATGAGGTGACGTTCATATCTCGTGTCATGTCGGACGTTCAAACGTCGCCTTTGCAACCGGCAACCGGCAACCGGCAACCGGCAACCGGCAACCGGCAACCGGCAACCGGCAACCGGCAACCGGCCGTCCGCCCGGTATCGCCCAGGTTTTTTCAGCGACCGTAGCTGCACAGTCCGATGCATGCGGAAGGACGGCGCAGTGCAGAATTCGACTAGCCAGCGACGTCTACAAGATCCTCGCAGATGCGAGATAGGCAGATGCGAGGCGCCTCTATGGCAACCCACCGTGACCAGTCATCCTGTCCCTCCGCGGTAGTAATACGCAGCGCTCGCGAACCATCGGCGAATGTCAGATATTCAACGTGCACGCCGTGCGTCGCACGACCAGCTTCGTCGCGAGCGCGGAATTCTCCGCGCCTGTGCATGTAGTGCAGCTTGCCTTCCTGCAAGAGATCCAGCGGTGACCAGTTTCCCGCGGGCGCAGGTTTTCTGTCCCACCGGTTCATCAGCGTCGCGGCAATTTCGGCATCCAACATCTCGCTCTTTCTCCGTGGACGGTCATAAAGGTATCCCAGTGCTTTTCTTGCGCCCGTAACGGATTTTCTTGCGCGAGCGCATACGGGATGGACACGGCCTGGCCGGTGAAAGCCGCTAGCGGTGCGTTCTGTGTAGGTGGCGTAACAACCACACCTCGAAGCCCGGAATAAGGCACAACCAGACCAGCCACATAAGCAGAGTCAACCGCAGTCTGCTGCCAAACGTTTGCGTACGCATGTTTGCTTTGCCCACGGGCCGTATCGCTACATCCGAAATAACGGCCACGCTCCTTTAACGTTTGATAGGGGAAAACCCGTAGAGTCTGTCACAGGTATTCGGACAGCCCGGGAAGCAAAAGAAGCTTCTCTGTCTTTGCGGTCCAGTACTCACGACGGATCAGCGACGGCAGGCGCCTGAGCGTATTGACCGGGTCGCCGCGGTCGGCGTCTTCATGCCTTGCCTCCCTTCCCAGCGGAACCCGCGAGAGCGGCGGGTCGACGCCGTCGGTATGAATTGGCTTCGCGCTTATGGATGCAACGATAGGTTCCGCACGGACGGATGGTCGCGCTCGTTGCAGGATTCTCCAGTTATGGTCATTGGAACCGCTATGTCGTCCAATCTGCACAGCGAGATTGAAGTGCCACCGTATTTAGTGGTCATCGATGCGCAGGAGGAATGGCGCCCTCGCCCGCAGCAGGTAATCGTGCTTGAGGGTTATCGTGCGGCGGCAGTCATTACGAGGCTTGACGGACGCCCGGTCTCTGGAGCGGCAACGGCGTACCGAATTGGCTTGGGGAATATATTCGGCGACCTTCAGGCTGCGTTGACGGACTGCGAACAGCGAGCACGAGATGCCATTAATGAGGGCTTCCCCGGGTAGTTGATGCATGCATCTTATCGAGCGCGTCCTGCCCTCGCGATCTTCATCCTTCTATCACTCCATCCGTCATCGTCACGCGTGTCTGGCGAGGCTTGCGTGGTTGGTTGGGGTTAGATTGTTGGGCAGATATTCCGCCTCGTCATAATCGTCGCCGACCGATTCCCAGTCCTGACACTTGCGCTTGATTCGCTCGATCTCGGCATTGGCCAATATGCGCCGCGGAGTCTTAGTCGATCCGGGTTTGCGATTGGTCATGCTCACATATCGTCGCCGGCGAGGGCCGACCCGTTGGGTGCCGGGTGCGCCGGCTCGCTGTGCTAGCATTCTGCGGAGGCCAAAAGTGAGACAGCTATGACTTATGAACAAGCGCACACACGATTGTTGACGGCACTCCAGGCAACGGTTCCACTCGTGAAGAGTCGTAAATACGCGCGAGCGGCAGGCGCTGTCGTTGAAACTCTGAACACCTTTCTGACTGATACGGCTGAACTGAATGATCGACGCGAACAAGTAGATGGCGTCCGGGACTACGTACAGTCGATCTACAGCTCATTGACGTACATCTCTGCCTGGTACGAAAGTCACGCCATGGATACGTCGATCGTGTCAGACCACCGGCATGCGCTTCGTGAAGGCACGGCCAGGATCGCAATTCAACTCTTTGAGACCGCTATCCAACAACTTCGATAGTCGTCTGAAAATATACGGTTACGATATCGCCCTCAAGACGCGCGGCTGGGGTGAGTCGCCGCATTCTCAAGTTGCTCGCCCTGAAGAAGACGAGCGCCTCAGTATCGTTGAATGTGCCGCGTAGACGAGCACACCTTCCGGTTCGACTTAGCTTCGGGCCACACGCTTCAAATCGGTGCACGAATTGACGAATTGAAAGGGATGCATATCTCAGCGAACCCCTGTACGGGCGTTCAAGGCCCATCGGTTGATCGTTCGACACGCATTTCACCGACACTCAACACGTCTCCTTTCGGTGAATTCGGCCCATTGACGCGCACGAGCGAGATCACGGCTTCGCTCAGATTGGTGACACCGAGATTCTGCAGCACATCGGCCAACGGCAGCATCAGCGTGCTTCCGTTGTGATGAATGGCGCCGGATGCTTCGAAAGCGCCAAAAGTGCCGATGAAGTGCGATGCCCTGGCGACGTCCGCGTCGCCGCTGGCAGGCAGGTTCAGGTAGATGTTGTAGTAATACCCACCGTTTCTTCCGAGCGCGGTGACCGCGAGCTTGTCCAGCACGAGATGAGGATACTTGAACGTGGTCGTGCTCGCCTCTTGCAGCGTCAGACGTGCACTGACCGACGCCTCGTTGAGTCTCACGTTCGCAACACCGCCGAGCGAGCGCCGGTTGTTCGACACCGAACGCGCAGCCATATTCGGGAAGTTGCCGATTGGAGGGCGGGTGAGGATCGGTGCAAGCTGCGCCTGCACACGGATGATGCGGCCTACCTGGGCGCTTTGAGGCAGTCTGGTCGGCACATTGTTGGGCTTGGCGTACTGATAGTTGAGACTCTCGGGTCGGTAGCACCGCGATCTGGCGATCGTGAGGTTCGTCGCATAGGTGAACGACCCGGACCAGTAGGAGCTGTTTGGCGCCGGCACGATTGTCGGAGGCTCAAGACACCAGGCGTCCCACAGTCGGTCCACATTCGCGTGGTGCAGATAGAAGATGGGATCGATAGGCGACGACATGTCCGCCATCCATCCTCCGATAATATTGTGCACCGGGTTATGAGGAGCCGATTCAAACGATGCCTCATAAGAATTCGATGTCCCGCGCTGCATATTGACGATGCTCGACGAGAACGGCGCGAGGGTCAGCGCAGCATAAACATTCGTATTGACGCGCCCGGATACATATAACGGATTGCCGCTGGCCGCGTCGGTGAATTCGCTCGGCATGTTGGGATACGTGTAGTAATCCCAATACGGCAGCGTGAGCGCGCTGTCTCCCGACACGATTCTCAACTGCTGCTCGAAGTAGTACAGGTAGCCGCGATGCCACGCGAAAAAGTACGGCTGCATATGCGGACAGTAGTTGAGGTGCACGTTGGCCCAGTACGTCCATGACGTCGGCTTGGTTGAGTCGGTCTCAGCCTTCATCAATTTCACTGCATTCAGAAAGGACGCGTACTGCGGCGTCGTTTTGAATACCTGCCATTCCACGCGCGTGGACAGCGTTGTCTGGCTAAACCCCGGCACGGGCAGCGACATCAGCGCAGCGACCGAGGCAGATCCCTTGAGAAAAGAGCGACGGTTGTATTTATTCGTTGCCATTCAGGTTCTCCTCTGGTCGGAGGCATTGACGTGCATAGATTTGTGAGAATGTCTCGATGAGTTCGGCAATGCGAACTCGCCTCTGGCGCTCCACGCGCTGAACAGATGCACGATAACCCGGCGAGTCGCGAAAGCATCGCTTTATCAGGCAAGAACTGTGCGCAAGCACACCTTTTTTCAGATCCTGCCCGTCGGGCAATACGCATACGTCTACCGATCCGTCCTGGGCGGATCCAATTGGGCAGTTGCGAATCAATATCACCTGGCAAAAAGGCAATACGAATCAATGTTGTTTTGATGCTTGAAAGGCCGCGCAACCGGTTGGCGTCACGCAGCCGATCGCAACGCCAACACGTTTTCGCTAAGGTCGGTTTAGAGGACGACGGGGAACCCATCGAGGTTGAGCAGCACGCCTGGGACATCGGGTGTTCGGCGCACACCAGAACACATGCCACCTGATGGATTCGCCATCGCGCAGGATGTTACTGATCGTGTCGATCAGCAGAAATCGGCTGAGCGCCGTGACGGCGACGTATGACGTGACTTTGCCGGAAGCGGGATGCATTTGCACCGTCACAAAGCTTACGTTTTGTCACCACGCCAGAGTCAACTCCTTCCGTTAGGCGTTCGTTAAACGGGCAGCGCTGAACTTTCTCGGGCGCCTAACAAGGAGTCACCCATGAAGACGATTTACGCCGCTCTCGCTTCCGCTCTGCTCGTTTCGACAGCTTTCGCGCAGACCGCTGCGCCGACACCGACCGACCCAACAACGGCGGTGCAAGCCGGCCAGGCCAACATGAAGGCCAGCGCCGAAGTGCAAACGGACGCATCGAAGATCGACGGCGCGGCCAAGGAAGCCGGCAGTGTGACCAACAAGGCAACCACCAGCGCAACTGATAAGGAAAGCGCCGAAGTTCATGCGAACAAGAAGCCCGCGGTGCACGTCAAAAAGACTCAATCGCACAAGCTGAGCAAGAAGGAGCCAGGCATCGAAGCGGCCCCGCAAAAGGCCAAGACGGATGCCGGCAACGAGGTGTCGACGGCGCGAGTGAAGGCCGACACCAAGACCGATGCCGTGACCAGGACGCAATAACGTTATCGGGCTTCGGCACACACCAGCCAGTAGGTATAAAGCTGGACGTGCCATTCAAGGCGAGTCTTCCGACTCGCCTCTTTTGTGACCGTTTCGCTTCGGGCCGTATCGATACGCCACAGAACACAAGACTCGCCCATTCACGCGCATCGACCTGAAGTGTCATGGCCAGAGCGACGACAGGTGCACCGGCGCGCTTTGCTCTTTTGATGCCCATCCTCGGCTGTGACGTCGACCGTCTATCCCGTGATGTCTTTCAAACGACTCCCCGGCACGCAACCTGTCTGGCCGGTGGCTGGCGTCGGCAACCGCAGAAACGGGCGCACGCTGCAGCTATCGGTCGTAGGTGGTCACAATGGCAGCGAACTGCCTAAAGCCGTCGCGAAATGGGCAGTGTCGCATGAGAGGGAGAACCAGAATGAACCGTAGAAGAATGCTGCCGGCGGCGCTAGCGTGTGCGGCGCTGACTGCATGCGGGTGGCTGCAGGAAGGGCCGGGAGCATCAGACATCGACGGCGCCGTCCGTCGGGCGCTGGACGCGACGAACAAGGGAGGCCTGAATGCCCTTGCGGGCAATCCGCTGCCGACCTCCGACACGGTGGCATCAGTGAAATCCGATGGTGACTGCGCGAAAGCATCGAACGCGAGCGGTAGCCTTGTATTCACTTGCAACGTTAGCATCGTCTTACGACCGGATCAGTCAAACGATCAAGGCGCGACCCTTCATGCAGAATTGCAGTTCGGAAGAGACGGCAATGGTCGATGGCAGACCTCCGACATCGACCGCGCGCTTGTTGTTGGCACCGCGAAATCAATCATCGATCAGGCGAGTCGCGCGCTGTCTGGACAGGCTGCGTCGAGCCCACAATAATCCTGAATATAGCTCCCAGTCCCAGACCGTCAGCGGGGTCATGCCGGTCCCGTCTGATCGCCCCACTGAATCGCGTCACCTGCAACGCCGGTCGGAAGGCACTCACCAAGGTACAGCTGCTCGGCAGTTCCATCGCCGCAGCTTTCGACATATCGCCTCCCATGAGTGGCGAACGCATGACCGTGCTGCAATCGAGCCGGCTCCAGTCGTCGTGTTAAGCCGTCCAGTCTAAAATGGATGCAGGCCTGCGCCGCGAACCGCGACGCTTCAGCGAATCGACGACGCGAGGAGGGGCTATGCTTCGCGCAAAGATCATCGGTCGGGCAATTGCTGCGGTGTGTGCACTGACGCTATGGGGGTGTGTCTACTATGGCCCATACAGCTACTATCCGGGCGCGGGTGGCTACTACGCCTGTACCAGCGCAGCGGCAGCATCGGCTGAGGGTCAGCAACCGGCTTTGGCGAGCAGCCGCGTCGGCGCGGCGACAACTCCAAATGCCCTGCCGTCATCGGGCCAGAACTGCACGTTCGTGTCCGTGCCGCCGCCCGCATACTATCCCAACCCTATTTATTACGGCTACCCGGCGTACTACTACGGCTATCCGGGGCCTGCATATTACAGATGGTAGGGGGGCATGCGTGGTATCCCCTTGTTCTCAGTGCATTTTGCGACGGTAGCTGTCACCTACAAATCGACCAATAGGCATGAGCCCAACTTGATCGGGACGTGTCAAACAATAAATAGTTGAAAAATTCAATTAAAATCCTATAATGACAGTTTCGGCTGACAGATTGCCGGGCGGACGGGAGGGAGCGAACTTGTATTCGGACTTTCTGACCTTCAGACTGGATCTCACCAGCGAGTTGCTGATCAGCAGGGCCAATGCGGTATATCGCGAGCAGTGGAATCTCGATGTTCGCGCGTTGCGCGTCCTGCGGCTTGTGTGTTCTGAACCTGACATCACGCCAAAAGAAGTGTCGCAGCGTGCGCTGATCGAGAAGACGCTGCTTTCGAAAATTCTCGCCAACCTCGAAGCGCGGGATCTGATCGGTCGCGACACGCACGCAGCGGATCGCCGCAGCGTTGCGTTGCGCGCTACTCCTTACGGGTTTAAGGTCGCGCGAGACTCGGAAGCGCTGGGTATAGAACTGGAAAGCGAACTGGTCAAGGCACTCAGTGCGAGCGAGCGTAAGTCGCTTGAAAAGCTGCTCGACAAGCTTGCTCGCAGCCTGCTCGACAGCAATGAACAGCGCACTCCCGCATAGTGGTTCCACCGGCCACTGTGTGATCAAGGAGTCGTCATGTCAACACTGATCAAGGCAATGGCAAGCGCAATCGAAGGCCTTTTACCAGGGCTCGAAACGTCAACCATTGATCGAAGTTCGCGCCGGTCTCGAATCCTGCTTTGCGCACGACCTCGAGCGCGAAATCTACGCGTCGACGGCGTTGCTCGGCGCGGCAGTTCAGACGGGGTTGTCTTATTTAGAGTGGACGAACGGGTGGACACCGTGGTTCGCCACGCTCGTCCGTGTAGCAGTCCGTCTTGCCTCGCTTTACTTTGGATGGCGGTTGCCGGCTTTTCATGAACGAAAGGGAAACGTCGTCACCGACAAACGGTAACCGTATCAGGACGCGCTTTGCGAATCGCCGTCGATGGGAATCACCTGGCCTGAAATGGAACCTCCTGACAATCATATCGATGCGGGTTTGCATGATCTCCGCATCACCCGCTATGGGTTTCTGCTGCTGGACAACTTTTCGCTAATCGCGCTCGGCACGGCAGTTGACCCGCTGCGGATCGCGAACATGCTGGTCGAGCGGCCCGTCTACCAATATCAGCTGATCGGCACCAACGGCGACCACGTGCGTTCGAGTGACGGCATCCGCGTGATGCCCGACTTGCAAATGGCCGATGCCGAAAAGTTCGACGCGGTGTTCGTCGTCGGCCCGAACCCGATTCCGCGCAAAGGCATCGGCGCGATTCTCGACTGGCTGCGCTTGCAGGCACGTCATGGCACCGCGCTCGGCGGCCTCGACACGGGCAGCTATTTCCTCGCGCGCGCCGGTCTGCTCAATGGATATCGCTGCACGATTCACTGGGAAGATCAGGACGTCCTGCTGGAACAGTTTCCGAAACTCACGGTATCCAACCGCCTTTACGAAGTCGACCGCGACCGCTACAGCTGCAGCGGCGGCGTCGCGCCTCTCGATCTGATGGTGCATCTGCTTGGCAGCGCGCCGGGCAGTGCTTCGCTTGCGGCGCGTGTGCTCGAACTGCTGGTCGCCGAACGGCGCACGCATGAGCAGCGTCAGGTGACATCGCTGCGGCAGTACATCGGCGCGGAACACGCGAAGCTCGACGAGGCATTGCAGGTGATGGAGAGCAATGTCGAAGAACCGCTTTCCGTCGTCGAAATTGCGGCATTTCTTGACGTGTCCCAACGGCAACTTGAACGCTGGTTCCAGGAGCGCATCGGTAAGACGCCCGCGCAGGCGTATTTGGAAATCCGGCTGTTGCGCGCGAGGCAATTGCTCTATCGCACCGCCAGGCCACTCGAAGAGGTTTGCGCGCGCACCGGGTTCACATCGCTCACGCATTTTTCAACGCGCTACAGGGCGCAGTTCCGCATCTCGCCGATCGCCGACCGGCGCCGATACCAGAACGCGCTTTGAGCGTTGAGCAGCACGCAGCGTCGTGCCTGCTTGCGTTCGTGGTGGTTAACCCTCAATGTCGATTTTAGAGAGTCGCCTGTCGAATCAAGAAAACTTCCGAACCGTCAGACTTCTAACATCCGCTCACACCCACTCGTTTTTTCACTGAGGAGTTGAGCGAATGAAACAGGAGAGCCTGATCCGTATCGAGAATGGCGAGAAAGTAAAGCATACGTTCTCCGATGCCGAATACGCGAACCGCCATGGCAAGCTGCGCGATCTGATGGCGCGCGAGAACATCGACGCGGTGCTGTTCACCTCGTATCACAACATCAACTATTACGCAGACTTTCTCTATTGCTCGTTCGGCCGCAAGTACGGACTCGTCGTGACGGAAAAGAAAGTCGTGTCGATTTCGGCGAATATCGACGGCGGCCAGCCGTGGCGCCGTACGGTCGGCGATTACAACATCGTCTATACCGACTGGCAGCGCGATAACTTCTTCCGCGCGGTGCAGGGCGAGATCGACAACAAGGGTCGCGTCGGCGTCGAATTCGATCAGATCCCCGTCGAGGTACTGCACAAGCTGAAGGCCGCACTGCCGTCCGTCGAGTTCGTCGATATCAGCGCGCAGACGATGCGCATGCGCATGATCAAGTCGGCGGAAGAAATCGAAGTAATCAAGCACGGGGCGAATGTGTGCGACGTGGGCGGCGCGGCGCTCGCCGCCGCCGTTCACGAAGGTGTGCCCGAGCATGAAGTGGCGCTCGCATCGACGCAGGCAATGGTGCGCGAAATTGCCCGCCGCTTCCCCGACTCGGAGCTGATGGATACGTGGACGTGGTTCCAGTCCGGCATCAACACGGACGGCGCGCACAACCCGGTGACGACGCGCAAGGTTCAGAAGGGCGACATCCTGAGCCTGAACTGCTTTTCGATGATCGCCGGCTACTACACGGCGCTCGAACGCACGATGTTCTTCGATCACTGTTCCGACGAGCATCTGCGTCTGTGGAAGATCAATGTCGAAGTGCATGAAGCAGGCCTCAAGCTGATCAAGCCGGGCGCGCGCTGCTGCGATATCGCCAACGAACTCAACAAGATCTACGCCGAGTACGGTCTGCTCGAGTACCGCACGTTCGGTTACGGTCATTCGTTCGGCGTGCTGTCGCATTACTACGGGCGCGAAGCTGGGCTCGAATTGCGCGAAGACATCGAGACGGTGCTCGAACCGAACATGGTCGTGTCGATGGAACCGATGATCATGCTGCCCGAAGGCAAGCCGGGCGCAGGCGGTTATCGCGAGCACGACATTCTCGTGATCGGCGAGAAGGGCGCAACGAACATCACCGGCTTCCCGTACGGGCCGGAGAAAAACATCATCAAGGCCTGACGGCTCATTGACGGACCGGTCTGCGGCGCGCGCCGCCGCAGACGACTCGAAAAGCAGGAGGCTTCACAGATGTTCTCGAAAGAACAGACGATCGCAGGCTTTGATCCGGAATTGTCTGCCGCAATGCTGCTCGAACGGCAGCGGCAGGAAGCGCACATCGAGCTGATCGCATCGGAAAACTATGCGAGCCCGCGCGTGCTCGAAGCACAGGGTTCGGTGCTGACCAACAAGTACGCGGAGGGCTATCCCGGCAAGCGTTATTACGGCGGCTGCGAGCATGTCGACGTGGTCGAAACGCTGGCAATCGAACGCGCGAAGCAGCTCTTCGGCGCGGCCTATGCAAACGTGCAGCCGCATAGCGGCTCGCAGGCCAACGCGGCGGTGTATCTCGCGCTGCTCACGCCGGGCGACACGATACTCGGCATGAGCCTCGCGCACGGCGGCCATCTGACGCACGGCGCGAAGGTGTCGTTCTCGGGCAAGGTGTTCAACGCGGTGCAGTACGGCATCGATGCGCAGAGCGGGCTGATCGATTACGACGAAGTCGAACGGCTCGCGCTGGAGCATAAGCCGAAAATGATCGTCGCGGGTTTTTCGGCCTATTCGCGAGTGCTCGATTTCGCGCGCTTCCGCGAGATCGCGGACAGCATCGGCGCGTTGTTGTTCGTCGACATGGCGCATGTGGCGGGACTCGTTGCTGCCGGGCTTTATCCGAACCCGGTTCCGCTCGCGGACGTCGTGACCACGACCACGCACAAGACCTTGCGCGGTCCGCGCGGCGGCCTGATTCTGGCGCGCGCTAACGAGGCTATCGAAAAGAAGCTCAACGCCATGGTCTTTCCCGGCACGCAAGGCGGCCCGCTGATGCATGTGATTGCCGCGAAAGCGGTGGCGTTTCGCGAAGCGCTCGGCGCGGAATTCGTTGCCTATCAGAAGCAGACACTGGCGAATGCGCGCGCGATGGTGAGCGTTTTCATCGAGCGCGGTTATAAGGTGGTGTCGGGCGGCACGGACGATCACCTGTTCCTCGTCGATCTCGTGAACAAGGGCATCACGGGCAAAGACGCCGACGCCGCGCTTGGCCGCGCGCACATCACGGTGAACAAGAACGCGGTGCCCAACGATCCGCAGTCGCCGTTCGTGACGAGCGGCATCCGCATCGGCACGCCTGCAATGACCACGCGCGGTTTCGACGAGAACGATGCGCGGCTGACGGCTGCCCTCGTATGCGACGTGCTCGATCGCCTCGGCGACGCGCAGACGGAAGCACGCGTGCGCGAGCAGGTCGCGCAGCTCTGCGCGCGCTTGCCCGTATATAGCGGCTTATAAGGGACACGTATCCAGGAGGAGACTCACATGAAACAGAGCGTGGTGATAGGAGAACTCGCGGCGCCCGATTACGCGCGTCGTATCGGCGACGGCTGGCCCGTGCTGATTCCGCTCGGCGCACTCGAACAGCACGGCCCGCATATGTCGATGAACCCCGATGTGCTGCTGCCGACGGCGATCGGCATCGCGGTTGCGCAGAACATCGACGCGCTCGTCGCGCCTGCCATTGCCTATGGCTACAAGTCGCAGCAAAAGAGTGGCGGCGGCAACCATCTGTGCGGCACGACGAGTCTCGACGGCCATACGTTGTCGTCGACCGTGAAAGACATTCTGAAGGAATTCGCGCGTCACGGCGCACGCAAGGTCTGTCTGATCAACGGCCACTTCGAGAACTCGATGTTCGCCGTCGAGGGGATCGATCTCGCGTTGCGCGAGTTGCGCTGGGAAGGCGTTCACGACGTGCAGGTGGTGATGCTGTCGTACTGGGACTTCGTCACGGAAGAAACGATTGCCCGTATCTATCCGGAAGGTTTTCCGGGCTGGGCCGTCGAGCATGGCGGCGTGCTGGAAACGTCGCTGATGCTGCATCTGCATCCGCATCTCGTCGATCTGTCGAAAGTGCCCACGCATGCGGCGGCGACCTTCCCGCCGTACGACGTGTTCCCGACGATACCGGAATGGACGCCCGCGTCGGGCTGTCTGTCCTCCGCGGCAGCCGCGACGGCCGACAAGGGGAAGTTGCTATTCGACGTTTGCGTGGAAGGGATTTCGCAGGCATTGGGCGAAGGTTGGCTAGCGCGTGCGAAAGCATCGCAAGCCTGAATGCGAGGAGAGAGCGATGAGCACCCGTGAAAGCAGGCAGGCACGACAGGGAGTGGACGCCGACAAGGCGTGGAGCATCGAGCAGCACGCAATCGATCCGATCCCCCGCGAAGACAGGCATGGCACACCAGCCGAACTCTTCAAGATGTGGATCGGTGCAAACACGAATTACGTGGTCGTGGTGACGGGCGCGCTGGCACTTTCTCAGGGGCTATCGCTCTGGCAGGCCTTGCTGGCGATTCTGGTCGGCAATGCGCTCGGCTGTTTCGTGCTCGGGCTGACCACCATCATGGGACCGAAAACGGGCACGTCCGGCATCATGACGTCGCGCAGTTCGTTTGGGCAACTGGGTTCGTTTCTGCCGAAAACCGTCAGCCTGATTTCGGCGCTGAGCTGGTTTTCGATCAACTCGGTCGTTGCCACCCAGGCGCTCGAAACGCTGCTGAAAATGGGCGGATTTCAGAGTCATGCGGTGGTGTGGGTGTCGCTTGCCATCATTCTCGCGGCGGAGATCGTGCTCGCAATCTTCGGTCACGCGACGATCATCGCAGCGGAGAAGTGGATTGCGATCGTGCTCGCAGTACTCTTCGCAGGACTCGCCGCGTTCGTGTTGCCGCATATGAGTCTCGCGATCGCATTGCAGGTCAACCATGGCGGCGGCTCGCTCAGCACGTGGCTGATCGCAATGGGTATCGTGTTCGCTTACCCGATCGGCTGGGCCAATTTCGCATCTGACTATAGCCGCTATTTTCCCGCCGAAACCAGCTGGAAAAAGATCGTGCTTGCGGCGGGCGGCGGGCAGTTCGTCGCGCTGACGTTTTGCGAGGTGATCGGCGTGCTGTTCGCGACGGCGCTCGGCGGGTCGCTCGGCGACGATCCCGTCAGCCAGCTGTCGCGCTTTCTGCCGACGTGGTTCATCGTGCCGCTGCTGTTCGCGATCATCCTGGGCGGCATTGCGGCCAACGTGCCGAACGGTTACACGGCGGGTCTCGGGCTGCTGGCGCTGCGCATTCCGATCAACCGCATTACGTCGCTTGCCATCATTGCGCTCTTCACGCTCACGTTCCGCGTCGTTACCGTGTTCTACGGCCAGTTCTTCGATATGTACCAGGTGTTTCTTAACTACATGGTGTTCTGGACTGCGCCGTGGGCCGCGATCGTCGTCGTCGATTACTTCATGCGCGGCGGCCGCTACCGCACCGACGACTGGATGAAGTGGGGCAGCGGCGCGTACTGGTACACGGGTGGCGTGTTCTGGCCCGGCATCGTCGCGTGGATGCTGGGGATCGTCGCGTCGATCGTGTTCTCGAATTCGCCGACGTACGTGAGCCCGCTGATGCACGACTATCTCCGCTGGGGCGACCTGAGCTTCGAATTCTCGCTGTTGACGGGTGGTATCGCCTACTTCCTGCTCGCCCGCCGGCACCCGCTCTTTCAAACTACATCGGCTGCCGATCGTCTGCAGGGCGACGCGCATTCCAGCTCGATCTGATATCGAAGCGCCGAACTCACACGCGGGCGCAACTTGCCGCCCGCAAACCGTCACCGCATCATCAGGTCTGGAGAGCGTCAATGAGTACGAGAAGAATCTTTTCGGGTGAATCTGTGGCCGCTGTCATTGCGCCTTCGGGCGCGAGTGATGGCAGCGCATCGGATGCGATGAACGAAACCGTCGATCCGAAGCTGCTGAAACGCGCGGCATGGGCGAGCTTTATCGGCAACTTCGTCGAATGGTTCGACTACGCGTCGTATGGTTATCTCGCGACCGTCATTGCGATCGTGTTCTTTCCGAAGACGGATGGAACCACGGGTTTGCTGGCCGCGTATGGCGTATTCGCGATTTCGTTTATCGTACGGCCGGTCGGCGGTATCGTGTGGGGGCACTTCGGCGACAAGGTGGGGCGGCGCACGTCGCTGTCGCTCTCGATTCTCATCATGTCCTGTTCGACCTTCGCGATTGCGCTGCTGCCGACCTATGCGCAGGTCGGCATGCTTGCGCCCGTTCTGCTCCTGCTGGTGCGCGTGATTCAGGGCTTTTCGGCGTCGGGCGAATACGCGGGCGCATCGGCGTTTCTGGCGGAATATGCACCGGCAAATCGCCGCGGGGTCTACACGAGTATCGTGCCCGCGAGCACGGCGGCAGGGCTGCTGTTCGGTTCGATCCTCATCGCCGTGCTGCATGCGGTGCTCGACAGCGACCAGTTGCACAGTTTTGGATGGCGTCTGCCGTTTCTGCTTGCTGCGCCGTTCGGGCTGATCGGCCGGTACATCCGCGTGCGGCTGGAAGACACGCCGCGTTTCAAAGCACTCGAACAGGACCAGCAGGTCGCGCGCGCACCGATCGCCGAACTTCTCGGCAAACATCGCGCGAAAATGTTGATCGCATTCGGCGTGACGTGCCTGAATGCCGTCGCGTTCTATCTGGTACTGAGCTATATGCCGACGTATCTGTCGACTGAACTGGGCATGGACGAGACCGCTTCGTTCATTGCCGCGACGATCTCGCTGACGGCTTATGTCGGGTTGATATTCGTGATGGGCACGTTGTCGGACCGTATCGGCCGCAAGTCGATGCTGATCGGCGCATCGGTGCTCTTCGCCGTATTGACGGTGCCGCTCTTCAAGGGCCTGGCGGGTGCGGGCTTCATGACGATCGTCGCGATACAGATTGCGTTCGGCGCGCTGTTGACGATGAACGACGGCACGCTGCCGTGTTTTCTTGCCGAAATCTTTCCGACGCGCGTGCGCTATAGCGGCTTTGCATTCTGCTTCAATGCCGCGAACGCGTTGTTCGGCGGCACTGCGCCGCTGGTCGCGACCTGGCTGATCGGCGCAACGGGAAGCAAACTCGCGCCTGCATGGTATCTGGTCGCGGCGTCGGGCGTCGCACTGGTTGCGATGATCGGCAGCCGCGAGACGTCGCACTCGCCACTGGCCGACGAGTGACGCATCATGAAGCGCATCGCAGACGGCGCAACCAGACCGGTGCAGTTCGGCATCGTGCTATTGCCGAATTTCACATTGACGGCGTTCTCGGGCTTTGTCGATCTGTTGCGCCTTGCGAGCGACGATTGCGATTTCAGCCAGCCGGTTAGATGCGCATGGACGGTGGTCGGAGAAACGCTATTGCCCGTAAAAGCGAGCTGCGGCATCCAGATCCAGCCGTGGAAAACCTTCGACGAGGCAGGGACGTTCGACTACCTCGCGGTGATCGGCGGATTGCTGCATTCCGGACCCGGCGTCAGCGACGCGACGCTTCGGTTCATTCGTCGCGCCGCCGATGCGTCGTCGACACTCGTGGGCATTTGCACCGGCGTGTTCGCGCTCTCGCGTGCGGGCGTGATGGACGGACATCGCGTGTGCGTCAGCTGGTTCCATTACTGGGACTACATCGCGCGGTTTCCTGAAGTCGATGAGCGCTTACTCGTCGCGGACAGGCTGTTTGTCGTCGACCGTCGGCGAATTTCGTGTTCGGGCGGACGTGCTTCTGTCGACGTGGCGGCGGCGATTCTGCATCGGCATATCGATAGTGCGACGGTGCAAAAAGCACTGCGCATTCTTCTCGTTGAAGATGCGCAGCGGGCCAACGCGCCGCAGCCGCATCCGCCCGGCATGAAGCCGGTGACCCACCCACGCATCAAACGGGTCGTGCATCTGATGGAGCAACACATCGGGCAGCCGTTGAGTCTGGTCGAACTGGCTGCCCGGGTCGACATGTCCGTGCGCCAGCTGCAACGTCTTTTCAAGGTTCAAACGGGTGAGTCGCCGCTGGCGTACGCGAGGCATCTGCGGCTGCGGACGGCTGCATGGCTGCTGACGGGATCGGATCGAACGGTGGCGGCGATTGCGGCGACCTGTGGCTTCTCGGATGCGTCGCATATGGGACGCGAGTTTCGCAAAGTGTATGGCGTTGCGCCTAATGCGTATCGGGCGCTTCGAGGTTGCTTTGCAGACGGCGAGGCCTCAGCAGTCGAGCCCATCCCGGCGAGACATGACTGGTTAGGGCGATCATGGAACCATATGCGAGCCGGGCAGTAACAGCGAACTTCGATGCGCGATAAGCGGCGCGCTTGCGCATACTGTTGCTCGACTGAATGTCCGGTTTGCAAGCGGCCGTTGATTTGGCTGTGGACGAAGGGCGGCTCGGGGTTCGCTATGTAAACCTCTGCTTAGCGGATCTTTGCCGTCGTCCACGCGCTTATGTCGGCAGACGACTGCATTGGCCCCGAAGCCCAACGTCGCGGATAAAAACTGGTACTGCTCCCGTCACGCACGCGTTCTCACAATGCGCCACGACCCGAGGACACGGGACGAACCCTATAGACTGTCGCTGGTGGATTCCCGAGCCAGCAGGCTGCGGCGCCGCGGTCCGCCCCTGTCTGCTTCTGACGGGCAGTTCACCAGTTCGCGCTATCCGGATCCGCGATGCCCGGTTTCGAATCGGTCCAGCAACCCGGGGATGATGGCGAGGCATCTACCACCCCGAATGCTGCGACTTCAGTCGTCAAACTCGCCTGCTTCCAGAGCGTCGGCGAAGTCCGTGAGCCATGTGGCGAAGTGATCGGTGTCGTAGATCGCCGTCTTGCCATTGGTGACTCGTGTTACGGAGATCTGCCGGACCGCGCCCTTCCGGCCGCCCGCCGGATAGTCGTCATTGTCCGTGATCTTGAACTCATGCAGGTCGAGTCCGCGGCTTGCAAGCACGGCCTTGACGTCTTCCTGTTCGTCCCAGGAGAACTCGGTGAAGTCATGGGCTGCCATGGCTGGTTCCTCGGCGCGGTGAGCGAAAAACATCCTAGCATGATGACATCGCGAAACCAGACCGAACGAACTTTTTTTCAAATGGGGGCGACGGGAGCGTGGCCTGAGGGATACGAGCGAAGTACAACAATCCGAGGTCGATGAACCACGGCTAGCCTTTTTTGGGGCGAGATGTCGCTGATACTGAGGGGATCAGGTGGCGCGAGGCGGTGCCGATCGAACGGCGGCGGTGCAAACCATGAGCGCGTGAATGCGCATTCTTTGACAGTACACGCAGGGCAGGCGTCTGCGTGACGGAAACTGTGCAAACGGCGCTACGCGGTGAATTGGGGATACACGGTCAAGTGATTGCGCGGTTGAATTCATTAACCGTCTCGTTCATCTCGCCGCTAGCTCAAGCCGGCCGGCCAGCCGGCACCCGCGATGCCTCATACGGTGACGGGTGCCTCATCTCGACAGACTCAGGGTTCTCAGCGGGCTGCCGTTCGATGTCTGGTGCACGTCGCAGGCGACTGAGTCTCGAATTGGGCAGTGCCATCCGGCAATGCACCGTCGGCGCACGGGTATCAGCTTCGTCTGTCGGATTTCCGACGTTCGATGCGCATTGACGACCGATCAAAAACCCGAAGATGGGAAGCCGTCACTTGAATGAACCGGCCTCGATGAAAAATTGGTTGAAATAGCCTCAAGCGAGGCGGTAGACGTTTGTTACCGTGCCCCGGAACAAAGCTTGCCGATCTTGCGCGCTGGCATCGGCAGTGAGGCGCTTGAATGCATTCCAGCCGTTGCTGAACGGGTAGGAACCTTTGTCAACCGGAAAATTGCTTTCGAACATACAGCGATTCGCACCGAACGCCTCGATGCATGTAAGCATCCACGGCTTCCAGGTTTCAGCTAGTTCAATGGAAGACGGCGGCTTCTCGCCCTTTTCGAAGTCAAAACCGTTGATACGCATGCCGAGTCCACCCAACTTCACATAAACGTTCGGCAACTGCGCCAGTTCGCGCATGGAGCGTGACCACGTATCAAAAACTTCCTTGCGGTGATCGGTGTAGCTGCCGATTCGCACGACGCCCCCGCAGTGGTTGATGATGAAGGGTGTATCCGGATTCGCCTTGGCGAGATCGAACAACTCGGGAAGTTGAGGAAAGAACAGCCACGCGTCGTAAGAGAGTCCCAACGACTTCAGCTGAGCGACGCCCGCACGATAGTTGGGGTCGAGCAATAAACCGCGAGGTACGGCCGACAGCGGATTGACAAGCGTTGCATCAGCATCCCACGTTACGAGATGACGAACACCTCGCAAGCGGCTGTCACCTGCCTCCAGTTCTGCCTCAAACACCTCACGTACAGCAGCGCCGCGTCGAAGATCCGCGTATCCGACAATGCCTTTTGCGACCTGCGGCTTCTCCTTTTGCATGGGTGAGGTCACTTCAGCAACATACTCGATCTCACCTACTGGACGGAGCTGTTCCGGACCAGTGGTGCGGTAGCGAGTCAGTGCCTGCATGAAGACAGAAGCAGTGATGTTGTGTCCCGACCGCGCATCTTCCAGATATTCATTGAGCAGATAGGTCCAACCCGTACGCTCGTAAAAGTGGTGATGCGCGTCGACAATAGGCATATCCGGTTCGAGCGCCGCTTCCGTTCCAGATGCAAGCCAATCGGCACGGACAGGGAGGTAATTGCTGGTTTTGCTCATACTGCGCGATTCCTCTTTGGCAAAAACATGGCGCACGCTTAGCGTAGGCAACACGATGGATGCGGCGGCCGCGCTTAGCAAGCGGCGTCGGCGAATTGAATGGCGAGGTTGCATCCTTACTTCCTCTTATCGAAGGCAAACAGGGAAAGGGTCAATAAGGTCGTCACAACGAGTACGACAGCCAAACCGAGCATGCCTGCAGTGAACGTGCCGAAACTGTCCTTCAGGTAGCCGACGAGGTAGGGCCCCGCGAAACCACCCAGTGCGCCGATAGAGTTGATGAGTGCCAATCCGCCAGCAGCCGCCTGACCGGACAGAAACCGAGCCGGGAGCGTGTAGAAGATCGTCCGGCCAGCAATAGTGCCGATCAACGCCAACGTAATGCCCGTCAATGCCGGGACAAGTTGCTGGAAATAGGTTGAAACGCCGAGCGCGATCGCGCCTATAAAGAGTCCCGCTGCAAGATTGGCAATGTGGCCGCCCCGGCGATCAACGCGCTTTGCCCACCACAGAAGCGCGATTGTCGCGAAGAAGTACGGTATCGCCGACACCCAGCCCGTCTGCGTTACGCTCATGCCATGAGCTTTGAGCATTTGCGGCAACCAGATACCGATGCCATAAGAGCCCATCGTGAAGCCGAAGGAGATCATCGCGAGGATGTACATGCGTACATCTTTTAAAGCTGCGCGGAAATCCTTTTTCTTCGAACTTGCAGTGCCCTCACGGTCGAACGCGCTCTGCAGTGCCTGACGCTCTTCTGGCGACAGCCACTTCGCATCTGCGGGCTTGTCCGCAAGCATCTTCAAAACGAAGAAGCCCAAAATGCACGCCGGCAGGCCTTCGACAATAAACATCCATTTCCATCCAGCAAGGCCGAGGACGCCGTCCATCTTCAGAAGCCAAGTGGACAAAGGCCCGCCCACCAACGACGAAAGCGGCGTCGAGACGGTGAACCATGCCAGTACTCGCGTGCGATAACTGGCCGGAAACCACACCGCAAGAAAGAAGATCACGCCCGGGAAAAAGCCTGCTTCGCCAATGCCCAAAAGAAGACGAATGACGTAGAAGCTGGTTGGCCCGACCGCAAGTGCCGTCGCGGCAGCGAAGAAGCCCCACGTGATCATGATTCGGGCGAGCCACTTTCGTGCACCGAACCGATACAAAGCAAGGTTGCTCGGTACTTCACACAGGCAGTAGCCTGCGAACATGATGCCCGCGCCCCAGCCGAATTGCGTCGCGGTCAGGCCGAGATCGCGGTTCATCGTCAGCGCCGCGAAGCCGACGCTGGTGCGATCCAGATAATTGAAGAAGTAAGCGAGAGCAAGAAGAGGGATGAAACGCCACGCTGCCTTTTTTACTGCTTGCTGTTCGAGCGTGGTGTTGACGGCGCTTTCAGCCGCAATATTGGATGATATGGATGTCATGCTCGTCTCCGGACAAAACACCGGACCGCACGCCGTCATGCCGACGAGCGACGCAGTGCATCTTAATATGGGCTTTTCCGACTCAGGCGCTCGCCAGTTCGTTGGCAGATGGGTTTGACGCATCGCCGGACTGGCTTTCCTGACACTTGACGATGCCGGCGTCAGCCAGTTGCTTGAGATCTTCTGACGAGTAACCCAACTGTTGAAGCAGAGCGCTTGTGTCTTGACCGAGCGAGGGCGGAGCCGCGCGCAATTGCAGCCGCTCGCCACTAAGCGTCAAGGGAAGCAACGCCGTCTTCGTTGACACTGGCTGGCGGGCACCGCTCGCGTCAGGTGGAAGGGTGACGTCGGCAAGGCCGCCTGTTGCAAGAAGATGCGGATCGTCGAACAGATCCTGCGGTTTTGTGATCGGCGCATATGGCAGTCCACAGCGCTCGAAGATCGCACTGATCTCCGCTGCGGAGAACGCTTTCATATGCTCGCGCAGTTGCGGCATCAGCCATTCCCGAGCTTGCACGCGCTGATTGTTGCTGGCGATACGCTCATCGGATTTCAACGCTTCCAGGCCGAACGCGTCGCAGAAAAGCGCCCATTGCGTATCCGAGACAACGGCTAGAAAGATCTGTTCGTTGTCCTTGACCGAGAAAACATCATAGACGGCCCACGCTGAAATGCGGCTTGGCATCGGCGCGGCGGCCTTGCCGGTGACAGCGTATTGCATCATGTGCTGCGCGACGAGGAACACGTTGTTCTCGAACAAGGCGCTTTGCACTTCTTGTCCGCGTCCGGTGCGCTCGCGCTGCGCGAGCGCCGCCATTGCGCCGATCGCACCGAACATGCCGCCCATAATGTCGTTGACGCTCGTGCCCGCCCGCAGCGGTCTTCCTTCAGGGCCCGTCATATAGGAGAGCCCACCCATCATCTGCACGACTTCATCGAGCGCCGTGCGATGATCATAGGGGCCGGGTAAGAAGCCTTTGTGCGACACATAGACCAGACGGGGATTAAGTTTGGACAACGCTGCGTAGCCGAGGCCGAGCTTGTCCATCGTGCCGCTCTTGAAGTTCTCGCTAAAAACATCCGCGCCCGCGAGAAGCTTGTGGACGATTTCCAAGCCGCGTGGGTCCTTGAGGTCAACGGCGATGCTTTTCTTGTTGCGGTTGAACGTACTGAAAAAGCCGGCGCCCGACCCTCGCAAGTTGCGAGTACTGTCGCCCGTGATCGGCTCAACTTTGATCACCTCTGCGCCGAGGTCGGCCAAGACCATGCCACACGTCGGCCCCATCACCATGTGCGTCATTTCCACGACGCGAACGCCGTTGTACGGCAAGGATTGGTTCGATTGCGCTTCGCTCATTGCGCCGCTCCCAACAAACAGCCTTCCGGTTGAGGCGCGCTCGGTGCCCGCCCGTCTGCATACGAGAAGCCTTTCGGCAAACCCGCGTCTTGCACATGTCCGTAGAGCGCTTCGCCCGGAAGCGCCTGCGCGAGGATCGCGCGCGCCGCCACGAGCTGATCAATGTCAACGCCTGTGTCGTAACCCATCGCTTCCAACAGGAAGGCCAAATCTTCAGTGACGATATTTCCTGTTGCACCCGGGGCGTATGGACAGCCTCCGAGGCCCGCTTGACTTGAGTCGATCGTGGTCACGCCGACGTCGAGCGCCGCGACGACATTAGCGAGGCCTTGCCCGCGCGTGTTATGAAAATGGGCACCGCCGGCCTTCTCTCCGACTTCTGATTGCAGCCGACGGAACAGGCGACGAACCTGAACGGGGTTGGCGTAGCCGCTCGTGTCAGACAGGCCGATTTCATCGACGCCGCATTCGGCCATCGCAAGACACATGCGAATCGTTTGGTCATCCGTCACCGTTCCCGCGATGGTGCAACCAAAGGCAACCGACACGCCCGCTTCAATCTCGATGCCGGGGAACTGCTCGTCGCGCAATGCGACGATGTTGCGTACCTCATCAATCAGTTGCTCGGTGGTTTTACGAATATTGGCCAACGCGTGCTCATTGGTTACCGAAACCGGCAACGTAATCTTGTGTACGCCTGCTTCGAAAGCGCTCTGCGAGCCGCGCAGGTTGGGAGCCAGAACAGCGACATGCAAGCCAGGAATGGTCAACGCGTGCGCGACGACTTCGCGGATGTCGGCCATCTGCGGCAAGAGCTTGGGAGGTACGAATGAACCGACCTCGATTTCTTTGAGCCCGGCTGCTGCGAGCGCGGAAATCCATCGCAGCTTGGCCGCGGTTGGCATGACGCTCTTGATGCTTTGCAGGCCGTCGCGCGGTCCCACTTCGCTGATCAGTATTTGAGGGCGTGAGGTGCTCATGTCACTCCTTAGTTCTATCTAACAGACCCGTGTTTCGTTGGAGAGAACTATATGCTGGCAAGATCTGCGATATAAGAGGGGTTAACCCCGTATTTCAGAACTTGAGTTCTGTTAGATAGAACCGTATAGTATGGTGAATCAATCTGGGGAGGTTTCCATGGTCAAGGACGTGTCATCAGAAGATGCGCGAGCCGGCACGAATGAGGGGTCCAGCGGCGTGGCCGTTCTCGACCGGGCGTTCGCCATTCTTAATGCTTTCGGCCCAACCGACGACCGGCTTACGCTGACCGAGCTTTCACGTCGGACTGAGCTTTATAAAAGTACGGTTTTGCGACTGCTCGGCGCTTTGGAACACGGCGGATTTATTCGAAAACTGAGCGACGGGCAATATGCAATCGGTCACCAGCCGCTACGGCTTGCGACGCTCTATCAAAGATCCTTCCAGGTGGGACCTGTAGTCGAGCCCTTGCTTCAACAGTTGAGCCGCGAGCTTGGCGAAACGGCAAGCTTCTACGTGCGCCAGGGCGACCATCGCCTTGTGCTTTATCGCGTCGAGCCGAGCCGCAGCGTTCGGGTATCTGTTCGCGTCGGGGAGGAGTTCGCAATCGATAAGGGCGCCTCCGGCAAAGTATTGCTGGCTTTCACCGAGACGCAGGATCCGCGCTGGCAGGAGATTCGAGACCGGCTATGGGCCGTCTCGTTCGGCGAGCGGGACCCGGAAACGGCATCGGCGTCAGTGCCCGTGTTCGACTCGTTCGGGGAGTTGCAGGGTGCGTTGACGCTATCAGGACCCAAGGGGCGGTTCGATGTTCCGGCAGTCATCAACTCCGCATTAGCAACTTTGCTCGATAGCGCGCGACGCGCGACCGTTGCACTCGGCGGCAAGGGATCGAGGTACGACGCGAGCATAGCGAGCCTCGCACAAACGCCTGCGACTGCCGGCGCAAGCGAAACCGCCAGCGGGATCATGGGTTGATGCCTTGCTGACCAACTGAAGCAGCAATGTCTGCGCGAGCGATACTCTGGTCTCGGCGGCTATTACTTTCCGAAACTTTCCGACAAATACATAAACGGCATCAGGCAGGTCGGAATACTTTTTTAGCGCATAAAGAAGTCGCTACTGGTTTCTGGCCGGTCGCGACTACTCAATAAGTGCCGTCGTGTCGATAGCGGACCTCTACTTACACTAGGCCGCGGCCGGTTCACGAGCATCCATACTCTTGAGATTCGGCTCAGGCAGTGTAGTCACGCGCTGACGCTCGACGCGATGAACAAGCGCCCCGAGATGCGCGGGCAGTTCCTGGCGCAGCCACGGTGCATCCGCGATTGCGGCCTTCAGATCGCGGTATCCGGCTTCGCGCCGCTCGGCGATAGAGGCGCGCGAGAACTCAGCATCGCTATTGGGAATCTGATCTGGGCCGGGATGATAAGTGACGTGCACGATGTCCAGCCGTCCCTTGCGCAGCAGGGGCGAGTCAGGCACCGCCGCGACTTCTGCGACATTGGCTCTTTTCATCAAGTGCACGGCGTGGCGCAGATTAACCTTCGTCGCGACGGCATCGATATGGCGGGCGACGCGGCTTGCGTACTGAATCTGCTTCGCGCGCCAAAGCACCTCATTCATGCTACGCGGCGGCTCGCCGGCTCCTTTCCAGAGGTCGATCATGAACACCACCATGTGGGGATGATCCGACTCGTCGATGATCGCGTCGAGGGGCGTATTCGCCACACAACCACCATCCCAATACAAATCCGGTCCGACCTGTGTTGCGGGAAATCCGGGAGGCAGTGACCCGCTGGCGAGAACGTGTTCGGGCCCGATCACATCGCACGTGTTATCGAAGAATTTTATGTCGCCCGTTGCGACGTTGGTGGCGCCGAGACTAAGTCGGACATGCCTTTCATTGATTCGTGCAAAGTCGACAAAGTGCCGCAGCGTGGTCGTCATCGGAGTCGTGTCATAGAAGCTCACCGACTGTGCGGGCGTGCTCGGAACGAGAAACGGATTGATGGGGCGAGGCCGGAAGAAGTTGGGCTGCCCGAAAGTCAGCGCCCATGCGTTACTAACCATGTTCTGCAGCAGCCGCCACTGCGTGAACCCGAGTAACAAGTCGGGCCACGAAATGGCGCGCCACAACTCGTCGAGCTTTGCGACGCGCTCTTCAGGCGGGTTGCCGGCGATAACGGCCGAGTTGATCGCGCCAATCGAGATTCCGGACACCCAGTCTGGATGTAAGTTATGCTCCGCGAGCGCCTGATAGGCGCCTATGTGGTAGGCGCCGAGCGCTCCGCCGCCCTGAAGCGCGAGTACGATTTTTGAACCTTGCGGCTTTAGATGTGAAACGGTGCTTGGGGACATGACTGACCTCCTGTCGAAAGCGTGAGTGGGGCATACGGTGAGGCTCTTTTGAAGCGCGCGCCTCAAGCGCGACCTCGCCATTGCTCACCGAAGGGGGGCCAGCCGCCCTCAGGTCGGGGCAGCCTCGTCATCGAGGTGCGCTGAAGGTTCCTGGTCCTTAGTCAATAAAACGAACGGGAAATTTTTGGAGTTCAATTCAGGTAAGTCGAAAAATGTCGAATTCAGTAGCTAGGTCAATTGCACAGACGATATTGTGGTTCATCGCTATAACTTTCCGACTCTTTCCGACAACTGCATAGACACCATCAGCCACGTCGGATATTTTTTTGGCGCCTAAAGAAGTTTCTGATATTGGTCGGCTCGCCGGGGATAAGAAACCAAATAAAAAAGCCCGCACAGCGAGACCAGATGGTTACGGGTTCGTAGACGCCAGAGTGAGTGGCTGGCGCCATAGTATTGCGACTGAGGCGGACGGGGTTGGCGAGTTGACCTATGTTATGAAGCATCGGGCGGCGTGAGCACACGACACCCCGCAACATCCGTCCGAGTACCGGCCAACACCGGACCTTCGAGATCGGTTCCAGGAATGTTGACAATCGAGGCCACGTAGCGAGGGTACTCGCGGTGAAACCAATATCTCTCGGCAAACAGAAATACCAGTGGCACCACGAAACCGGCCGTTCGCTTGATTTTTCGAAGGAGCGCGATGCCCAATCCTTCATCTGGACGGTTGGCCGGGGCCCTGTGCATTAGCAACTAAAGCCAGGTTCGACAGAAAGCGTTGACCGCCGATCGCATCGGCGTCTGCGACGCCCCGCCAAGCGTTTCGGGTTGCCGTTCATAGTCCCATGCGAGGCGGCGGAACCGGTTGAGCAGACGAAGCTGCGCTCAACGACCCAGCGCCGGGTAACAATCCTCGATCGCGTCAATCGTGGCGGCCGCGCATCATTCATTGAATTAGTAGGCTAAAAAACTGAGAAGCTGGGGCTGCGCTGCCGATGCGAATCAAACAATCAAACCGCAATTTAAACGCACGGAGAGACTACACTTCGTATGGAGATGGTCTTTAGTCCAGAAAAGAGCCGGATTATATACACGGTCGGCGGACGAGCGTTTATCGGTGACGTCGCGGTGCCGTTGGCCCTCGTTAATTCGTCGCAACAATGCTTGAGCCTGCGAAAGACGAGGTGGTTCGAGGGCGAGCGCATCCTGAGATTTTCCAGAAAAGGAGACAGTCGTTATGAACGTTAAGGTATCCGATACGAAGGAAGTGCAGGATCTGCTGAAGGCCGCTGCCAACCTCGATGACAGGAGTGGCAATGCCCGTTTCAAGCAGATTATCCACCGGTTGCTGGACGACCTGTTCACAGCCATCGATGATCTCGACATGACCCCCGATGAGGTCTGGGCTGGCGTCAACTATTTCAACAAACTCGGTCAGGACGGGGAAGCGGCGTTGCTTGCGCCCTGCGTTGGCCTGGAGAAGTTTCTCGACATCCGAATGGACGCGGCGGACAAGGCGGCCGGTATCAGTGGTGGCACGCCACGAGCCGTTGAAGGTCCGCTGTATGTCGCCGGCACGCCGGTGCGCGACGGTGTGTCGAAGATCGACATCGATCCCGATCCGGATGCGGGTCCGCTGGTCATCCACGGTACGGTTGCCGGTCCGGACGGCAAGCCAGTCGCCGGCGCCGTGGTCGAATGCTGGCACGCTAACTCGAAGGGGTTTTACTCGCACTTCGATCCGACTGGTGCGCAGAGCGAGTTCAACCTGCGCGGCGCAGTCAAGACCGGTGCCGACGGTAAATACGAATTCCGCACGCTGATGCCGGTGGGCTATTGCCTTCCGCCGCAAGGCGCAACCCAGCAGATGATGAGCGTGCTCGGCCGTCAGGGCAAGCGTCCGGCGCATGTGCACTTTTTCGTCACCACCGACCAGTACCGCAAGCTCACTACCCAGTTCAACATCGAAGGCGATCCGCTGATCTGGAACGACGTCGCCTTCGCGACGCGAGAGGAACTGATTCCTCGCGTTGTCGAAAAGACCGGCGGCACGGCGCTGGGCCTGAAGGCTGACGCCTACAAGGAGATTGAGTTCAACTTCACCCTGACTCCCCTGGTCGATGGCAAGGACAACCAGATAGTCCATCGCCTACGCGCTTCGGCCACGGCATAAGAGACGGCCCAGCATTTCAAGCAAAGCCGCAGCCAGCATGCCGTTTGGCCCGGGGCTTCTTTTAGACGAACATCGTTGGTACTGGTTGAGATTCCAACGATACTTCGCCGCTTCAAGGCTTGCTGAACGTCCGCTTTTAGCTGGCCCCACCGTCCCCTGTGGGTCGCTTTCTGCCCGCCGTCTCGAACGCGGTCGCAACCTTGCAATAGCTAGAAACTGTCCCTGCGCATCTCGAGCCTCGTGCCTACTCGATCAACGATGACTGCCCACCGCCGTCCTCGGGCAAAGCCTTCGGTTTGTGGGGTGGCAGCGGATACGGCTCGACGTGCATGGCTTCAACCGGATATGGCCGCAAGAAGGAATCGGGCTTCGTCCACCGACCTGCATGACAGCCAGTCCGCGTATTCGGTCGGCGGCACAATCACGACCGAGCGCTTCTCGTCGCCAGGCTTGTGGAATCGTTTCATCAGCGGGTGCTCGTCTGAGTTGACGGTCAGCATCGTGAACGAAAGCATCTCGGCCCCGTCAACCTCCCTCCAGTTGCGCCATAGTCCGGCAATTGCGGAATCGGCACGCAGCGACGATATTGTTTCGAGCATTTGAACTCTACTGGTAGAGCAGGTCGAAAACCAGGAGCCGCAGGCCATCGTCAATCGGTTCTCAACATAGATTCAAATTGTGCTTCCCTGATCGAGCAAATCGCTCGTTAGTTCTCGCAAGCGGGAGCCGACAAATCGCGCTGCCTTCAGAAGCGGGCGTTGCCGCGTGAAGCCGAGCGCGATCGTGCGCCTGATAGCAGGGCGCTCGATGCGCGTCGCGGCGAGGCGGCCAACCCTCTGTTCTTCACGCACCGCGAGTTCCGGCAGGATCGTGAACGCGCCGCCGCGCGTCGCGACGTCCTTCATCGCGGTTAGCGTATCCACTTCCATCACGATGTTCAGCGCGACGCCCTGCTCGCGCGCGACGTGATCGAGCACCGCGCGCAGCCCGTTGGGCGCAGCGGGTAGCACGAGCCGCAAGCCGGCGAGCCGTTTGAACGCGATCGTGCTGCGGCCGAACACGTCGTGCTGCGGGTCGCCCACGAGAAACGTATCGACCACCCCGAGCACATCCTCGTGCCGTCCTTGCGCGGCGCCGTAGCGGTTCACGACGATCATGTCGAGGCGCCCGCTGCCGAGCTGCTCGTCGAGCGATCCGCTGAATCCTTCCGCGACATGCAGCTTTACACCCGGCGCTTTTTCGCTGATGTCCGCGAACAGCCTGGGCAGCAATTGCGGCGCGAGCGACGGCAGCATCCCGATATGCACCGTGCCCGTCAGCGCGCCCGCCGATTCCCTGATCGCAAGCTGCAGACGCTCGGCCTGATTCAGTAGCAGTGTCACTTCCGGCTGCACGCGCCGTCCAAATTCGGTCAGCACCACGCCGCGGCCCGTGCGGTCGAACAGCCGGTCGCGCCATTCCTCTTCCAGCTGCGTGAGATTGCGGCTGACCAGCGACTGCGCGACGCCCAGCGCCTGCGCTGCCCGGGAGATCGAGCCGAACTCGGCGACGACGGCAAATGTCTCCAGTTGCTTCAGATTCATGGTTTCACAAAAATCGATATCTGATATAGCCAATCTAACACTTCCTGATGGCTTCCGGTGGACGTAGCCTTCGATCATGCATTCCTGATCGACAAAGACATCATGCTCAAGAGACGAAACGACATCTTCTACGCGCCCGTGTCGGCGCTATGGAATCCGGAAGCGGTGGCCGTGATCGGCGCGTCGGACAACCCGAACAAGGTGGGCGGGCGCGCAATCCACTATATGCAGCGTTACGGCTACCAGGGGCGCATCCTGCCCGTCAATCCGCAACGCGCCGAGGTGCAGGGCTTGCGTTGCTACGCGAGCCTCGCGGACCTGCCCGAGGTGCCCGAAGCGGCGATCATCGCCGTAGCGGGCGACGCGGCGAGTGACGCGATCCGTGCATGCGCTGACATGGGCGTTGCCACCGCCATCGTGATGGCGTCGGGGTTCGCGGAAACTGGCGCGCAAGGCCGTGCGTTGCAGGACGAAGTCGTGCGCCACGCGCGTGCAGCAGGCATGCGCATCGTCGGGCCGAATGCGCAGGGGATCGCCAGTTTTGCGAGCGGAGCCGTGCTGAACTTCAGCACGATGTTCATGGAAGTCGAACCGATGGACGGGCCGATCGCCATCGTAAGCCAGAGCGGCGCGGCCAGCGTGATGCCTTATGTGCTGTTGCGCGAGCGAGGTCTGGGCGTGCGCTATCTCGCGGCCACAGGCAACGACGCTGATCTTGGCGTAGCGGAGCTGGCGTTGAGTGTCGCCACGGACGAATCGATCCGTCTGATCCTTGTGTACGTCGAGTCGCTGTCGCAGCCTGCGATGCTCGCGCAGGCCGCACGCATCGCGCGAGCGCGCGGCGCCCGTGTCGTGCTGCTCAAGGGCGGCAGCAGCGACCTCGGGGCGGCGGCCGCGGCGTCTCATACGGGCGCGCTGGCCGGGCAGGATGCGGCGCTCGACGCGTTCCTCGAGCGTCACGGCATCCTGCGCGCCCGCGATGTCCACGAACTCGTCAATGCCGCTGCACTATTCGTGCAAGGCTTGCCGGTGCGCGAAGGCCGCGCCGTCGTGATGAGCCATAGCGGCGCCGTGGGCGTGCTCTGTGCGGATGCGGCAGAACGTGTGGGCTTGCCGCTCGCGGGCCTGTCCGGCTCGACCATCGAAGCGCTCGCGCGCATTCTTCCCGGTTTCGCGACTGCAGGCAATCCGCTCGACCTGACGGCATCGCTGCTCGGCAACGGCGCGATGTTCTCGCAAGTGCTTGACGTGCTCGGCGACGATCCGCAGGCCGATATGTTCGTCATCGGCGTGCCCGTCGCCGGTCCTGGTTACGACGTGCCCGATCTCGCGCGCACGGCTGCGCGTTTCATGACGTCGCATCGCAAGCCGCTGGTCGTCACCGCGCCGCAACGTTCCGTGCGCGCGGCGTTCGAAGCGTGCGGTGTGCCAACCTATGTCAGCGAGACCGATGCGATCCACGCGCTCTGGCACTACGCGCATAGCGACGCGATGCATTGCGCCGAAGAAGTTTCGCTGCCGCCCGAGCAAACGTCTGTCCCTCACGGGCTGCTCGACGAAGCCGCGAGCCTGAATCTGCTTCGACGCTACGGTGTGCCGGTCGTCGCGCATGCCGTGTGTACGAACGCGAAAGAGGCGGCGTCGATCGCGCAGACATTCGGCGAAAAAGTCGTCGTCAAAGGCTGCGCTGCCGAGATTCCGCACAAGAGCGAACACGGTCTCGTGCATATCGGCGTGAGCGATGCGCGGCGTGCAGCCGAAAACTGTCTCGCGTGCCTGGCGTCGCTCGGCGTGAAGGAGCCGCGTGTGGTCGTCGCACGCATGGAAGGCGGCCTGCATGAGTTCATGCTCGGCGCGACCGTCGATGCCGTGCTGGGCCCGATTGTCATGATCGGCGAGGGCGGCACGCTGGTCGAACTACGCGGCGATGTCGTGTCGCTGCTCGCGCCGTTCAGCGTCGGTGACGCGCTCGCGGCGGTGCGCCGCCTGCGTATCGCGCCGCTGATTGACGGCTATCGCGGCCAGCCCGCGCTCGACGCCGAGGCGCTCGCGCAAGCCGCCGTCGCGCTCGGGAATTTCGCCGTCGCGCACCGCACGTCGCTCGTATCCGTCGACATGAATCCGGTGATGGTGATGGAGCGCGGCAAGGGCGTGGTCGTTGTGGATGCGGTGGTCGAGTTCAAGGAGCAGGCATGAGCGACGTTCTCTGTGAGATGCGGGGCGATATCGCGCTCGTTACGCTGAACCGTCCTGACAAACTCAACGCAGTGAGTCAGACGCTGCGCGCCGCGTTGATCGAAACGCTCGCGCGGCTGAATCATGATCCGATGGTGCGAGCGATCGTGCTGACGGGTGCAGGTTCGCGCGCATTTTGCGCGGGACAGGATCTGGAAGAAGCGGCCCGGGTCGATATCGCGCGCATTCCCGCATGGCTCGACGCGCAGCGCGCGATGTACCAGGCCGTGCGCGATCTCGACAAGCCATGCATCGCCGCGCTCAACGGCGTCGCGGCCGGCGCGGGTTTTCAGATCGCGCTGTGCGCGGATTGGCGCATCGCGGGCATTGGTACACGCATCGGGCAGCCGGAAGTGAAAGCCGGTCTCGCGAGCATCGTCGGGTCGTATCTGATGACCTTGCATGTCGGCATGACACATAACGTGCAGCTGTCGCTATCGGGCGATCTGATCGATGCGCGGCGCGCTTACGAGATCGGGCTGGTGACGGAGCTGGCGGAACCGACCAGCGTACTCGATGCCGCGCTCGAACGCGCGCGGCAACTCGCAAAGCTTCCCGCGCACGCGATCAAGCTTTCCAAACAACGCTTGCGCGCACTGACGCAAGCCGGCTTCGATGCCGCCTGCGCGGCTGGCATCGAAGCGCAAACCCAATGCTATGCGCACGGCGAGCCGCAAGCCGCCATGCGCGCTTTTCTCAACGGCAAGGCTTCCACGGATTCGAGAGCATGATTCATTACCACCAGCATCTGATCGACGGCGACATGCGTGCAGCGACCGGCGCGGCCACGACTACCATCTACGATTCCACGACGGAAGCGCCCATTGCGACGATCGCGCACGGCAGCGCCGCTGAAGTGGATGCCGCCGTGAAAGGAGCGCGCGCAGCGTTTGCGCGTTGGTCCAGCGCACCCGTCGACGAACGCGCGGCCTATCTGCTCGCTATCGCCGATGCACTCGAAGCGCGTTCCGATCGCATGGTCGAGAGTGTTGTCGCAGAAGTCGGCATGCCGCTCAAGCTCACACGGCGCATCCAGATTCAGGCGCCCATCGCGGCTTGGCGCGCAACGGCGGTACTCGCGGCGAAAGCGCTGGCGGACACGCGCGTCGCACACTCGCTCGTGACGAAGGAGCCCGTGGGTGTAGTTGCCGCGATCACGCCGTGGAACTATCCGCTGCATCAGATTACGGCGAAGCTGGCGGCAGCGCTCGTCGCGGGCTGCTGCGTCGTGCTCAAGCCGTCCGAACTCGCGCCGGGCGTCGTCGCCGCACTATGCGAAGCCACGCTCGAAGCCCGGCTGCCGCGCGGCGTACTGAACATTGTCGTCGGCGATCGTTCGACGGGAGAAGCGCTCGTTACGCATCCGGGCATCGATATGGTGTCGTTCACGGGATCGACGGCGGCAGGCAGGCACATCGCGGCGACGGCGGGCGCCCGTCTCAAACGCGTGGCGCTCGAACTGGGCGGCAAGTCGGCGAGCATCGCATTGCCGGATGCGGATCAGGCCGCTGTCGTGAAGCATGCGCTGTCGTCGTGCATGCTGAACTCGGGACAGACATGCAGCGCGATCACCCGGCTCATCGTGCCCGAGGCGCAGTACGCGGCCTATCGCGAGCAGCTTCGCGCGGGCGTTGCGAACCTGCGCATCGGCGATCCGCGCGATGCCGATTCGCGCGTCGGTCCGCTGGTTTCGGCGGAGCATCGGCGCCGCGTCAACGCATACATCGAACGCGCGCAACAGGCGGGCTACGACGATATCGCCGATGGCGCGAAACCCGTGCTGCCCACGCGAGGCTATTTCGTCGCGCCGGCCATCTTCGGCCGCGTGCCCGCCGATGCAGAACTCGCGCAGGAAGAAGTGTTCGGTCCCGTGCTGGCCGTGCAAACGTACTCGACCGAAGAGGAAGCGGTGTCGCTCGCCAACGGCACGCCCTACGGACTTGCGGGCGCGGTGTGGAGCGCGTCGGCGGAGCACGCGTTGCGCGTCGCGCGGCGCTTGCGTGCGGGACAGCTCGATGTGAACGGCGCGCCGTTCAACGCGAGTGCGCCGTTCGGGGGGTTCGGCGCGTCGGGCATGGGCCGCGAGGGCGGAACGTTCGGCATCGACGAGTTCGTCGAGCTTCGCGCGATCCAGCTTCCGCAATGACACCTTGAGAGAGAACACGAAGATGAGCCAGCAAATCGAAATCACCCGCGCGGGCGCGCGCGAACAGGTCGCCGTCGTCTCGTTCAATCGTCCCGACAAGATGAACGCGCTGACCAAGGTCATGGAAGTGCAGTTGCGCGACGCGTTCAGCGCGCTCGACCAGAACGACGCCGTGCGGGCGATCGTGCTGACGGGCAACGGGCGCGCTTTCTGCGCAGGCATGGATATCGCCGAACTCGAAGTGCTGCCGCCCGAAGACATACGCGCAGCCGAATGGATGCGACCGTACGACATGAACCGCCGCGCCGATTACCAAAGCCGCTATTCTTACTTCATGGGCTTGCGCAAGCCGGTCATCAGCGCGATCAATGGCGCGGCTGCGGGCCTGGGACTGGTGTTCGCGCTGTATAGCGACATCCGTTTTGCTAGCGACAAGGCGATCTTCTCGACCGCGTTTGCGAAGCGCGGCCTGATCGCCGAGCACGGCATTGCGTGGATGCTGCCGCGCGTCGTCGGTCCGGGGCATGCCGCCGACATGCTCTTCTCCGCGCGCAAGGTGAGCGCCGAGGAAGCGCTGGCGATGCGGCTCGTCGAACGTATCGTGCCGCACGAAACACTGCTAGCCGAGACGATCGCCTATGCCGACGATCTCGCCACCAACGTCTCGCCGCGCTCGATCCGCGTGATGAAACAGCAACTGGGCGACGCACCGTTCCAGACGCTAAGTGAAGCGATCACGCTTGCGAATCGCGAGATGTTCCATAGCATCCAGAGCGAAGACTTCACAGAAGGCGTCGCGCATTTCATCGAGCGCAGGCACGCGAACTTCACCGGCGCGTAACAAGGACATCGCGAGCATCACGCGGAAACGAACATGGCCAAAAGAGCCGAACAAGGAGACACAAAGATGGACCTGAACCTGAACGCCGGCGTCTTGCCCGCGGAACACACGCAATCGGGAGATGCCGTCTACCGCAAGATCGCGTGGCGCTTCATGCCGCTGCTGTTCATCTGCTACGTGGTGGCGTATCTCGATCGCGTGAACGTCGGCTTCGCGAAGCTGACCATGCTGAACGATCTCGGGTTCAGTGACGCCGCGTATGGCATCGGCGCGGGCATCTTCTTCATCGGCTATTTCATGGCGGAGGTGCCGAGCAATCTGATCCTGCATCGTGTGGGCGCGCGGCGCTGGATCGGACGGATCATGGTGACGTGGGCGATCGTGTCGGCGGCGATGGCATGGACGCATTCCACCACACAGTTCTACGTGCTGCGTTTCCTGCTGGGCGTCGCGGAAGCGGGCTTTCTTCCCGGCATTCTGCTTTATCTGAGCCAGTGGTTTCCGGCGCACCGGCGCGGCAGGATGGTCGCGATCCTGATGGCGGGCAATCCTGTTTCGGGCATCGTGGGCGGCGCGGTGTCGGGCTACATCCTGCACGCGATGAATGGCTGGCACGGCATGGCAGCGTGGCAATGGCTCTTCATTCTCGAAGCCGTGCCGGCCGCGCTGCTCGGTGTCGTGGTGTATTTCTTCCTCACCGACAAGGTCGCCGACGCACGCTGGCTCGACGACACCGAGCGTGCCGTCGCGACTGCGGAAATGGCCGCGGACACGGCGGCCCGCACGCATACGTCGGTGCGATACGGCCTGACGGGCGGGCGCGTGTGGCTGCTGTGCGCGATCCTGTTTTTCATCGTGATGGGCACGAGCACGATCGGCTTCTGGCAACCGACGATCATTCGCAGTTCCGGGGTGAAAGATCCGCTGATGATCGGCCTGCTGGCGATGATTCCTTATCTCGCCGCGCTGATCGGCATGCTCTACGCGGGACGCAGTTCGGACCGCATGCGCGAGCGGCGCTGGCACGCGATCGTACCGGTGCTGTTGTCGATTCCCGGCTTCCTGTTGTGTGCGCTGGGCGGCCAGGAGCCTTTAGTCGCAATCATCGGGCTGACCATCGCGACTGCGAGCATCATCACGTCGCTGCCGATGTTCTGGGCGCTGCCGTCGTCGTTTCTCGGCGGGGCGGGCGCGGCGGCGGGCATTGCGCTGATCAACTCGACGGGTAATCTCGCGAGTTTCGTCGGGCCAGCCTTGCTGGGCTGGTTGCAAACGACGACGCATTCGCTGACGGCGGGACTCGTGCTGGTTTCGGCATGCCTGTTGATCGCGGCGTTGATGATTCTGGTCTGGGTGCCGGCGAAGATCGTGAATCGCTAGTCCCGGGACGCGAGCTCCTGCAGCCACTTGCGAGTGCCGATAATGTGGCATTGACGATGCAGCACGTGTCTGTCGCGTTGCGTGCGACGCAATCTGGTATTCCGTTTCGTGAGTATTCACGTCATGGGTACGAGCCCGTAATGTCGCAGTGAGCGAAACGCGACTTTATCGCTCGTCGCGTTTCCTAACCTTACGATCCTCCACAGTACGAGCGCGGCGGCGCGCGTAACTGGCGTGGCTGCGCGCTGCTTCGCCCTCGCGAAGGAGCCGGGCGTATCTGATCCCGCCGCATTCGCCATGGGGGCGTCCGCTCCGATTGGCGCCGGCGCTGCAGCACGGGCGCACAGGACGCGCTCGCCAGTACCGGGGAATACGGCAAGGATATGTTCGATCAGTTTTATTACGCGCGCGGGCCGGTTGCGGCGTGATGGGTACAGCAAGGACGCGGGGACTATTGGGCGTAAATTCTCATGCTTTTACGTGAACAGGGTGCAAATCGATCCGTGCGATTCCCGTTTCATTGTGAATCGCGTAAGCGGGACTCACGCGGGTATTCGCAGCAGAAAGACTCGGCGCGTGTCGTTCTCACCGCAGATCCGCCGCGCTGGTAACAAGGTCGATAAATGCACTTATACGTCTCGATCCGCGCTGGTTGGGCAAGTAAAGCGCGGTGACCGCAGATCGCGCGTTATTCGGGTTGACCTCGTAACTTTCGAACAGCCTGGTCAAGCGACCACTCTGAACGTCGGAAGCCACGAGCCAGCTCGGAAGCAGTGCGATACCGCTGCCGTTCAGCGCCGCTTCGCGGAGAAGCTCGGAATTGTTCGTCTTCAGTCGTCCGGTCACGACAACTTCCGACTGCACGCCATTCTTGCAGAACGTCCATACCTGGCGATCAGCCCCGTATGAAAAGCGCAGGCTCTGATGAGCGGTCAGCTCTTCAGGCTCGACAGGTGTTCCGGACACGCGCAAATAGGTCTGACTGGCGACGACATATCGGCTGAAGTTTCCGATATGCCGGCTGATCACGCTGGCATCGGGCGGCGGCGTGCCTAAACGGATGGCGAGGTCGATCCGATCGGAAACCAGATCCGAAACAGTGTCGGTCAGAGTGATATCCAGATCGAGCTTGGGGTGACGCGAAAGAAATGTGCTGAGATGAGGGCTGATGCACTGGCGGGCAAATTCCACGGGGACGGAGACCCTGAGCGGCCCGGACGGCTCGTCGCCGCGGTCGGAGACGGCGGCGTCGGCTTCGGCAACGTCTTCGAGAATGCGCTTCGCTCGAGAGTAATAGGTTTTTCCCGCGTCGGAGAGTGTGACCTGGCGCGTCGTTCTGTTGAGCAATGCGGTTCCAAGCCCTTCTTCGAGTGCGTCGATGGCACGCGTCACCGACGACGTGGCTAGTTCAAGCTTCCTCGCCGCACTCGAAAATCCGCCGCTCTCCGCCACCTCCACAAATGCGCGTAGCGCCTGAAGTTTGTCCATCGCGTTGTCTCCGCTGCAACGTAGCGTTGCATGTCGTCCCTATTCTAGCTGTCGCCAGGTGGAACCATTTTCTACGGAGACGTTTTTGCACGCGCCTCGGAGTTGCACGTCCGCTTTCTGCGCCGTTCCATGCTCGCCTGGCCGGAGGCATCTGCATCCGCCCGAGAGCGCGAGGCGCGTGCAAGTGAGAGGATGGTTTGCTTCCACTGTGCGTCGTTTGCGTTGGAATCCATTGCGTAGCTCCCTATCGGACGGACACTTTCATTGTGGATAGCGACCGCTAAAAGGTCCTTGGCTAAACGATAAAAACTCCTGAAACGTTGGAAGCGACGATGGGCGGCGTCTGTCGCCCACCGCTTGCTGGCGGGGTGTCAGCCCAAAGCGGCTGCGAAGGCCGGATAGTCGATATAGCCTTTGGCGCTGCCACCGAAGAATGTGCTCGGGTCGGCCTCGTTCAGAGGCAGCGCGTCCCGAAACCGCGCGGGCAGGTCCGGGTTCGCGATAAATGGCCGGCCGAATGCGATGACATCTGCACGGCCGCTTTCGATGGCGTACCTGGCGGATTCCAGCGTGTAGCCTCCCGCAAGTATCAGCACGCCGTTGAATTGTCGCCGCATCAGCTCGATGATGGCGTCCCACCGCGGGTCATGCTGCTCGTCCTTCACCGTGCCCACGATTGCAGGCTCGACGAGATGCAGATAGGCGATCCTCCCGTCGTTCAGACGTTGCGCAATATGGCCGAAGGTCGCTTCGGGTGTCTCGTCACCCATGCCCATGAAGCGGCCCATGGGTGTCAGCCGGACGCCGACGTTGTTGGCGCCGACCTCCTCGCTGACCGCCTCCACCACTTCGAAAAGCAGCCGCGTGCGATTTTCGATACTGCCGCCATAGGCATCGGTGCGGCGATTGCTGTTGCTGTTGATGAACTGGTCGAGCAGATAGCCGTTGCCCGCGTGAATCTCGACACCGTCCATCCCGGCCGCCATTGAGTTGCGTGCGGCGACGCGATAATCCTGCACGATCTGCGCAATCCCCTCGCGCGTCAACTCCTGGGGCACGGGCACGTCAGCCCAAACGCCATCGCCGTTGTCGTCGACGATGAAGGTCTTGCCCGGTACAGCCATCGCCGTCGGCGCAACAGGCAATCCGCCGCCTGGCTGGAAGACTGGATGAGAGACGCGGCCCACGTGCCAGAGCTGCAGGAAGATCGTTCCGCCTTCTGCATGGACGGCCTCGCTCACCGCGCGCCAACCTTCGATCTGTTCGGGCGTGTGAATGCCGGGCGTCCACGCATAGCCTTGTCCCTGTTGCGATATTTGCGTCGCTTCGCTGACGATGAGCGCCGCGCCTGCACGTTGCCGGTAGTACTCGACGTTCATCGGGCTCGGCACGTTGCCGGGTTGGCCGGCGCGGGAGCGGGTGAGCGGCGCCATCGCTACGCGATGGGCGAGTGAATGGCGGCCGAGGCGGATCGGTTGAAAGAGAACGTCGGACATTGAAATCTCCGTGCATGAAGGGGAGCGGAATGTCTGCAACGTTATCGATGTTCGGTGCCGGAGAGAATCTATCCCATACGCTATGCAGTTTTGCGTTGGGCGCATCAAAGTGGCTTGCCGAGCCCGAAACGAGCGGCTCGACATCGGTGGCGTCCGGCGAACGCACGTGCGCGAGCGACACGGCGTCGTGCGCCGCCTTCGATGCGCCGCAAGCCGCGTGCGGGCGCATCGTGCCCGCCGCATCGCCGATCAGGCCACGCGCGCACGGGCGAACCGGCGGCTCAGACCGGTGATCGAGCGGACCGCCGATGATGACTTTCATCGTCGCTTACTCCCGGGCTCAGCGCGCGCAAGCGGCTCGCGCCAGTCCATCATATCGTTTCTGGCCGACGCGAAACCGCGGCTTCAGGACAATTCAGGTACTCGATGCAAAGTCCCAAACTAGATTCGCAGGAGCTTGCTTGCGTTGCCGCCCGCAATCATCGAGCGCTGATTCGCGCTCAGGTCGAGACCGTTGAGAAAGCGGACTGGCTGTTCATAGCCCATGTCGAAGCAATAGTCGCTGCCGAGCACCAAACGGTCCACGCCCACGTTCTGGATCAAGTAGTCGAGCACCGGAATGGAATGCGAGACCGTGTCGTAGCTGAATCGGCGCAGATAGCTGCTGGGTTTTTGCGCGAGCCGACGCGTTTCGGGCCGCACTGTCCACCCGGCGTCCATGCGTCCAATGAGTATCGGCAGTGCGCCTCCCGCGTGTGGCAGCGTCACGTGCAGATTCGGGTGCCGGTCGAGCACGCCACCGAGGATCAGATGCGAACCAGCGATGGCTGTGTCGAAAGGATTGCCAAGCAGGTTGCTCAAGTAAAAATCGCCGAGCCTCGAACCGCCCACTGTCTGCTGCGGATGAAGAAAAACCGGAAGATTCAATTGCTCGACGCGGGCGAAAATCGGTGAAAAACGCGGATCATCGAGATCGAGGTTGTTGATGTTCGTGCCCATATACACGCCGCGTACACCCGGCAATTGTGATGCGCGGTCGAGTTCGTCGATGGCGTCGGTGGCATTGAGCATCGGCAAGGTAGCGAGCACGACGAATCGTGTCGGATGCTGCTGGCAGGCGCGCGATGCCGCCGTATTCCATTCCCGCGCGAGCTTTGCATTGAATTTCCTGTCGCCCCAATATGCCATCGGCACACTCAATGAAAGTGCCTGCACGTCGACCCCCGACGCATCCATATCCCTGAGACGTTCGTCGACGTTAATGAACTTCATCGGCAGGGGACCGAGACCGCCCGCGGGCGTCTTGAACGTGAACGATCTGTCGTCGCAGGCGAACGATCCGCCGAACTGCTTCCCTTCGCCGCCGACCAGGTCGCAATAGCTTTCGGGGTAGTAGTGCGCGTGAATATCGATCGATCTGACGTTGCTCGTCGTTGCGCCTGTCGTCGCGTTCTTCGGTTCGATGGCCGAGGCGGCGCGCCCCGCGGCGAAGGTGCCGGCTAGTGCGGTGAGCGCGCCAAGCACGCGCCGCCGCCCGGGCGAGATGCAGCAAAGACAATTCATGGTGATGTCTCCGGTTTCGTTCAGGTCATTGTTTTAATCTGGCGCGTTTTTAGCCACGCCGTGCGATGCCCAGTTCGCAGTCCACAAGCTGGGTGTCAAAAAGTGCACGCTCGCGTGCTGCGCGAGCCGAATTGTCGGTAATCGAGAACACGACGATTCCAACGAACGCGGCAACCATTGAAAACAGCGCGGGATATTCATACGGGTAAAGTGCGTGGGCGTGGCCGAGTACCTGTACCCAGACGGTCGGGCTCAATAGGGTGAGCGTAACGGCCGTCATGAGGCCGAGCATGCCGCCCATGACGGCGCCTCGTGTGGTGAGGCCGCGCCAGTAGATGGAAAGCAGCAGCACCGGGAAATTCGAGCTGGCCGCGATCGAAAATGTCAGGCTCACGATAAAGGCGATGTTCTGCTTTTCGAATGCGATGCCAAGCATGACTGCGAGCACACCCAAAACGAGCGTGGTGACACGCGCCACACGCATTTCCTCGCGATCCGTCACCTTGCAGCGGCGCAGCACGTTCGCATAGAGATCGTGGGAGATCGCGGACGAGCCTGCCAGCGTAAGACCGGCAACGACGGCGAGAATGGTCGAGAACGCCACGGCGCAGATGAATCCGAGGAACACGTTTCCGCCAACGGCGTGCGCCAGATGGATAGCCACCATGTTTGCGCCCCCGATTACAGCGCCTGATGCGGTGTGGTACTGCGGGTCGGTGGCGACGAGCGCAATGGTTCCGAAGCCGATGACGATGATGAGCGCGTAACCCGCACCCACGATTCCCGTTGCATAGAGGATGCTCTTGCGCGCCGCTTTTACATCGCCGACCGTGAAAAAGCGCATCAGGATGTGAGGCAGGCCGGCCGTGCCGAAGATCAGCGCGAGACCCAACGAGACGGCCGAAACCGGATCCGAAACGAGTCCGCCGGGACTCATGATGTCGGCATGCTTGGGATGCGCGTGGATTGCCTGCGCGAAAAGCGCATTCAGGCTGAAACCAAAATGAGCAAGGACCATCAGCGCCATGAAGGCGGCCCCCGCGAGCAGCAGTACGGCCTTGATGATCTGGATCCACGTCGTAGCCAGCATGCCGCCAAAAAATACATAGACGACCATGAGCAATCCTACGCTAACGACCGCGAGCGTGTAGTTCAATCCGAACAGCAGTTCGACGAGCTTGCCCGCGCCGACCATCTGGGACACGAGGTACAGCAGGACGATGACGACCGAACTGGACGCCGCGAATGCCCGAATCGGCCGCTGTTGCAACCGGTAGGAGACCACGTCCGCCAGTGTGAACTTGCCGAGGTTGCGCAGCGGTTCAGCGATCAGGAACAGGATGACCGGCCAGCTCGCGAGGAAGCCGATCGAATAAATCAGTCCGTCGTAACCGCTCGTAAATACGAGCGCCGAAATGCCGAGCAAGGACGCCGCCGACATGTAGTCGCCAGCGATCGCCCAGCCGTTCTGGAACGCGGTGATCTTGCCGCCGGCGGCGTAGTGGTCGGCTACGCTGTTGTTTTTGCTGGCAGCCCAGCGGGTGATGACGAGCGTCGAGGCCACGAACAGCAGGAACATGCCGATCGCGATCGGATTGTGCCCGCGCGCAAGCGAGGAGGGCCCGGCAGCAAGTGCGGGCAACGCGCAGAAGACGAGTGAGAGCGACAGCAGAAGGCGTTTCATTGGGCGACCCCTTCGCGGATCGCTGCGGCGATGCCATCATGAACCGAATTTGTCTGGTACACGTACACGGCCACCAGCGCGAACGTCACGGCAAACATGCCGAAGCCGACCGGTATGCCCCATGTGGTTGGCTCTCCCGATATGACAGGTTGCCCGAGCAGTTTTGGATAGAACGCGAGCGTCAAGATGAAGGCAAAGTAGATCGCGAGCATCAGAACCGTCAGCGACCATGCGAATGTTCTGCGCCGTCTGACCAGATCAAGGAAGCGCAAGTCACTGAGCACCTGGTGACCCGCGGTGACGGATGCGCTCATGCTCTCCATGTCTGCGCCCGCGCTTGCAGGGAGGGTGTGTTCCACGATGTCTCCTTTATATCGAGTATGGTATGGCTGGTGAGCGGCGGGGCCGGCCGGTTACGCCTGCTTCCGCCCATGATCAGAAGTGGGCCGGGACCGCGGTTTCCCGCATCACGGCTTCTGGCGTCCGATAACGTTCGGCCATTTCGCGTTCGGTTGCGTCCTTGAGTTGTGCTTGCATATAGGCGCCGAGATGGCGGGCATGCTGAACGATGGCAGTGCCGAATTGCGTGCGCAGGTCGCTGTACTCCGACAATGCATCGAGCGTGTCGGTGTTGTGCGCGAGGGCGGTGACCAGCGCCATTGCGTCGCCGGCAGCTTTGGTCACACCCATGCCGCAATGCGGTCGTGCCACGAATGCGGCGTCGCCCAATAGGGCGATCCGGCCAAATGCCATTTTTGGCACTTCAAGATCGAAAATCGGCTGGAACAGAGGCTGCGTTGCCCGGGTGACGACTTCGGCGAACTGTGGCGCGAGCAGCGCGAACGCCGCGTCCTCCATCTCGGCAAGCACCTCACGCCGGATGTGCGTGGGTGGAATGCCGCTGGCCCACACTTTGCCGGTGCCGTCAGTCAGCAGGTTCGGCAAATCCTTGTCTTCGCTGGTGGCGCGATACCAGACGAAGTTATAGCGCCGCTCGCCAGGCTTGGTGCTATTGGCGTTGCCCGCAACCGGATAGCCAATCATCTGCTCGCGAGGAGGCAGACAGAAAGCGAACTTTTCGAAGAGCGCAGCGTGCGTTTCGCTGGACAGCGCATTCTCGTCGACAAGACCTCGCCACGCCACGTATCCGGCGTATTTGAGCTGGGCGTCGGGCAGGAATTTTTCACGCACCGCAGAGCGGAAGCCGTCTGCCGCGACCACGAGGTCGGCTTGCACGACCGAGCCGTCGGAGAGCGTGATGGCTGCGCGGTCCCGTCCGTCTGCGATGTCGGTCACAACGGCGCCGCAGTGGTAGTGCTGGTCGGGCAAAGCGGATCGCAGCACGTGGTACATCTTGCTCCATGCGGTCAGCGTTTGCGGGAGTTCGCGCTCGGAATCGACTGAGCCATCCTGTGCGAACGTGACACGAGATCGCACCTTCACGCCAATCGATGCGTCGATACGAACACCGGCGGCCAGCATCACGTCGAACAACTCCGGGTGGGTCACGATGCCCGCGCCGCGACCCGACAGCTCCTCGGGCACCCGCTCGAAGACGTCCACGTCCCAGCCGTTGCGTAGCAGGAGATTGGCGGCGAACAATCCGCCAAGGGAGCCGCCGATGATGGCTGCTTTACGGTTCATGGAAGTGCTTTGCATATCAGGCTCCGTTGGCCACTGCGCTTTGAAGTTGGGCTGCGCTCAGACCGTGCAGATGCGCCACTTCGGTGGCAGGGAAGTTGAGCTCGATCGTGACGCCCGAGGGATCTTCGATAAAGACCTGGTGCAGGCCGAGGCCAGGCACCGTGCGGTCGCGCCATGCGATGTTCTCGGCGCGCAGCGTGTTCCACATGGCTTCAACCCCGGTGGCGAGAAACGCGATATGGTCAACGGTTCCCGTCCCAGTTGCCGGCAACGCCTTGTTGCCCAGATAGGCAACGAGCCCTTCGGGGTTGCCAGGGTCGACACCAATGATGTGAACCGTGCCGTAGTCGCTTTCGTCGCCGCCCTTATAGAGCCACGCGCCGGGGAAGTCGAAGGGCGGACGGTAGCCACGTTTGAATCCGAGCACGCGCTCGTAGAAACTGCACGATTTCTCGAGGTCGAGTGTGCGAATCGAATAGTGGGCCAGTTTCGTAACAGGCATGATGTGCTCCTACTATTTATCGGTCGATTAATGATCGTTCGATAAATTCTAATTCAAAATTCGTGAAGCACGAAGCCGGTTCGAAGGGTATTAACCCTGGCCTGGCTTGCCCAGTAACGCAACGCTGTATTGCGTACGGCCTGTGTTCCGAATGCCGGCCGTCACGCTTACGCTATTCGCGTTTGGCAAAGCAGATTGCAAGGAGCAGTGACATGGCTGATCACACGCCGTATCGGGCAATAGTCATCGGCGGTTCGCTGGGTGGACTGTTCGCCGCAGCCGCGTTGCGCGAGATCGGCTGGACGGTCGACGTGTACGAGCGATCGGTCAATGAACTGGATATCAGGGGCGGCGGCATCGTCATGCAGCGGGACCTGCTCGAGGCTTTCCGCTTCGCCGGCATCGCGCATGGGCCGCAATTCAGCGTGCCGTCGCGGGACCGGCAGTTTCTCGACGCGAGCGGCGCAGCGCGGTTTCGCCAGCGCATGCTGCAGGCGCAGACGTCCTGGAACGTGCTGTACAACACGTTGAGAACCGGGTTGCCGGAGGGCGTCGTTCATGCGGGCCTCGCGCTCTCGGGCATCGAGCAGGACGGCGCGCGAGTGGAAGCGATCCTCTCGAATGGCGAGCGTGCACGCGCGCATCTCTTTTGATTGGCGCGGATGGCCCGTGTCTCACGCGGCTCTAATGGCGTTGATGCGCGACCAGCGAAACACCGCGATCCAGCAAACCGTCAGGCCCGCTTGGGCGGCTTGCGGCGCGACTGCTTGAGCGCGTGAGGGACGCCATTGAGGAACGCGTCGACTTGCTGCGCGATCTGCGCGTCGATGTCTTCTGGCACTGGCAGGCCGTAAATCCATTTGCGCACGCCGATATAGAAAATGCTGGCGTGCAGGCTCCAGATCAGTTCGAGGTCGGACGCCCGTTCGGAGGCGGTCGTGGCGGCGCCGGCACCATAAGCGGCACGGATCTCACGCATCATCGGGACGAACACGCGCTCACGCAGCCGCCCGAGATATTTCGAGTTGATGCCTTCCTTCATGAGGCCGGCGAAGATGAAGATGCGAATCCACTCCCGGCGCAGGATGACCTTTGCGTACGCAGTGTAGAAGCTGACCATCCTTTCCTGAATGGGAATTGTCCGGTCCGTAATCAGCTTCTCCCACGCAGTGTTCCACTCGTAGACTTCGTCGTAGACGCGGTCGAGGAGCGCCTCCTTGCTGGGGAAATATCGGTAGAGCAGCGGTTGGGTGACGCCAAGCTGGCGCGCCAGCTCGCGCGTGCTGCCTGAAAATCCGTGCGTCGCGAAATGATCGATGGCCTTGAGGACGATTTGCCGCTCGCGTACTTCGGGCGGGAGGCGGCGGCTCGCGCCAGGCTGGCGGGGATGCGGCGCGTCGCCGGGCGGTGCGGTCTCCGCGCTTTTTCTTCGAGGCATGCTGGATCCACTACACGATGGGTGGAATGGATCATACAAAGTTTGCACCTGGGTGGCTAGCTGCACCGCGTCGCCCGCCACCCGCCGTGCCGGCTGAAGCCTGGCGTCAAACCTCGATGAGCCTTCTCAGCGTGTCGCCCGCGAGCGGCATTTCGCGCACGCGCTTGCCCGTAGCGTCGAACAGCGCGTTGACGAGCGCGCCTGCCGTGGGGCCCATCGACGCCTCCGCCGTTCCGAGGAACGGCGCGCCTGGCCGGTCGATCAGGTGGACGTCGATGCGCGCCGGCACGGACGAAAAGCGAAGGATCGGGTACGTGCCCCAGTCGAAGCTGCGAATGCGGCGCGTGTCGTAGCGCAGTTCTTCGTGCAGCGTCCAACTGGCCGACTGCACGATGCCGCCTTCGATCTGGTTGCGCACGCCATCGGGATTCACGACCTGGCCGCAATCCACGGCCGCCACCGCCTGTTCGAGTTTCACGAGCCCAGTCTCGGGCTCGACCAGAACTTCGGCGGCGATGGCGACATAGCCCATCAGGTTCTTGTACTTCGCAAACGCAAAGCCCACGCCGTGATTGCGAGCGCGCGGCGCACGCGGCCATCCAAACTGCTTCGCCGCCAGCCGGATCACGTCTTTCGCGCGCGGATCGTCGAGGTGGCGCAGCCGGAACTCGACCGGGTCGATGCCGGCCATATGCGCCAGTTCGTCCATCACGCTCTCGATGGCGAATACGTTGGTGTGCGCGCCGAGCGAGCGCATGGCCGAGGTCTGCAAGGGCATGGTCGGCGAGAAGTTGTTCATCACCTCGATGTTCGGCAGCGTGTACAGCGGAATCGCGTTGCGGTCGCCCCCGCCCTCGGGCTGCAGCATCGGCGCGGACGGCGCGGAAACGAAAGGCTTTTCGAGCATGCGCGCGGGCAGCAGCCGGCCGGCGTTGACGATGCGCTCATTGTGCGAACTGCTCCACAGCGCATATTGCCAGTCCACGATCTTGCCGCTCGCGTCGATGGACGCCTTCACTTCCGTCACCATCGCGGGTGTGAAGTGATCCCACGTGTGTTCCTGCTCGCGCATCCACTGCACGCGGATGGGATGCCCCGGCATGGCGGTCGAGATCAGTGCTGCGTGGGCGGCCGCGTCGTCCGCGGCGTTGTGGCCGTAGCAGCCAGAGCCTTCGACGTGGATGCAGCGCACGTTCTCCTTTTGCATCGACAGCATTTCAGCCAGCGCGTCGCGCAGCGGATAGACGCCCTGCGAATGGGTCCAGACGGTAAGCTGGGCGCCTTCGAGATGCGCAACGGCACAGGACGGGCCGATCGAGCCGTGCAGCAGGTAGTGCTTGATGAAACGCGCGTTGAGCGTCTTCGCGGCGGGGGCCATCGACGCGTGATGATCCGCGATTTTGATCTGCTGCGTGGCGATCTGCTTGAGATCGCGATGCACCGTTTCCGGGTCCGGCAACGCGCGCCCCGGTGACCACTGGGCGCTGGCCGAGAGGGCGCGTTGCGCGACCACCGCCTGCCATTCGCCTTGCGCCACCACGGCCAGCATGCTGCCGTTGCGCACGACCTTGACGACGCCGGGCATCTTCATCACGGCGGCTTCGTCGAAGGTGATGAGCTTCGCGTCGTACACGGGCGGCATGACGACGCGGGCGTGCAGCATGCCGGGCAACTGCATGTCCTGGACGTAGCTCGCGCCGCCCGTGACCTTCGACGGTATGTCGAGCCGCGGGAGCGCCGTGCCGATCACGCGGAACGTCTTCGGGTCCTTGAGCGGCGAAGTGGGCGTTGCGCTGCGATGAAGGTCCACGAGACCGACGGCCTCGCCGTAAGTCATCGTGCGGCCGTCCTGCGTGCGAATGACAGCGTCGCTCGCGCTGAGCGCGCCGGTATCGACGCCAAAGCGCTTCGCGGCGGCGTCGACGAGCAGTCCACGCACCTGCGCGGCGGCATTGAGCAGCGCACTGCCGCTGTCGGCCATGGTATGACTGCCGGCCGTCAGGCCTTCGTCCGGCGAGGCACCGGTGTCCGCGGTGAGGAACGTGATGAGCGCGGGCGCCATATTCAGCTCCTCGGCAGCGACCTGAAGCAGCGCGGTACGCACGCCTGTACCGAGTTCGACCTTGCCCGTGAAGACCGTGACCTTGCCTTCGGGCGTGATCTTGATCCAGGCATCGAGTAGCGGATTGGTCTTGAGGCTGCCGGCAAGCGCCTGCGTCCCCTTCCCAACGTGCACGGCGGCGCCTTCATCGGCGATGACTTCCTGCGCGAGCGCGTTGGTGCCCTTGACCAGGCTGAACGCGACAAAAAGCGCGCCCGAAATCATGAAGTGGCGACGGCTCTTGTCGATGGAATCGTCGTGGTCGCTCATGATGCGGTCTTCGCGGCGGTAATGCGTTGCGCGGCCGGGGCGCCCGCCTGCTGTGCGGGCAGTCCCGCGACTTCGCGGATGGCGGCAAGAATGCGCATGTGCGTGCCGCAACGACACAGGTTGGGCTCCATGTGGGCGCGGATTTCCTGCTCGCCAGGATGCGGGTTGCGTTCGAGCAGCGCCTGCGCGCGCATGATCATGCCGGCGATGCAATACCCGCACTGGGCCGCCTGATGCTTGATGAACGATTGCTGCAGCGCGCCTGGACGTTGCGCGCTGCCAAGGCTTTCGAGCGTGCGCACAGGCCGCGTGCCGATCGCGCTGACGGGCACGAGGCACGAGAAGGTCGCCTCGCCGTCCACGATCACGGTGCAGGCGCCGCATTGGCCGAGCCCGCAGCCGAACTTTGCGCCATGCAGCTTGAGGTCATTGCGCAGCGCGTAGAGCAGCGGCATCGAAGGGTCGATGTCGAGCGAGTGCTGGACCCCGTTTACGTTGAGTGAAATCATCGCGCACTGTTCTCCTTTCTGAGCCCGGCGACGAGCGGTTGCGCGTCGGGCCAGGCAGGCTTCGTCGCGTAGGCGCCCCGCACGTAGGCGACGAGGTCGGCGATCTGGCGGTCGTCGTAGACGCCGGAGAACGCGGGCATGTAGTTGATCGAATCCTCACCGTGCCAGGTGATGCCGTTGAGAATCATCTGGACGGCGTTGCGCGGCGTTCCCGCGTTGACCGCCGTGCTGAACGCGAGCGTCGGGCGCTCACCGATCGTCTGCATCGGCGAGGCCGCGCCGTGGCATTGAGCACACGAAGCGTTGAAGAGCACTGCGCCGCGCTGCCCGGCAGATGTAGCTTCGCGTGTCGCGACGCGCTCTGGAGCGGGCGACGCGCCTTTCTGGAGCGACAGGATATAGGTCGCGATTGCCTCGACATCATCGGCCGGCACCGTTGCCAGATCGCGCGTGACGGGAAGCATTGGGCCCGCCGCGGCGCCGTGCTCGGAGGCGCGTCCCGTGCGAAGGTAGGTGACGAGCTGCTCCCGGGTCCACGGCTTTGCCGCGCTGTCCAGTACGTTCAGCGGCGGCGCTTCCCAGCCGTCCACGATGCCGCCATCGAACGCGTGGCCGGCTTTCTCTCCGCCAATTGCGTTCAGCGGCGAATGGCACGAGGCGCAGTGGCCGAGGCCATCGACGAGCAGCTTGCCGCGATTCCATTGTGCATCGTGTGAAGCGTCCGCCTCATGCGGCCCCGGTCGCAGGAAGAGCAGGTTCCAGAAGGCCAACGGCGGCCGGAAGTTCAGCGGGAACATCAACTCGTTGGCGGGCACCGTTGCCTGGACGGGTTCGCGGCTCATCAGGTAGGCATAGGCCGCGGCGATGTCGTGGTCGGACATGCGCGTGAAATGCACATAGGGGAAGGCTGGATAGAGCAGATGGCCGTCGCGCGACACCCCATGGCGCACTGCGCGCGCAAAGGCGGCCTCGGACCAGGCGCCGATGCCCGTCCGCGGGTCGGGCGTGATGTTGGTCGCATAGATGGTGCCGAACGGCGTGGCGAGCGGCAAGCCGCCCGCGAACGGGCGGCCGTTCTTCGCCGTATGGCAGACGGCGCAGTCGCCAAGCGCGACCACGCGCGCCCCTTCGCGCTTGAGTTGTGCATCGAAGCTGTCCGGCGCGGGCGGCGAGATGGGGGCGATCGCCGGCTTGTAGATGATGGCAGCGGCGATCGCGAGGGCCGCTATCACCACTCCTGCCGCGCCAATCGAGATGCGTCGGCGATTCATGGGTGCTCCCTATGCGAGGTCAAGAGCACGGTGCTGGGCTCGTTGGCGGCGCCGGACAGATCTTGAGGGCTGTGTGAATAGGACATGGTGGGATTCCTGGCGCGGATGCCAAGGTTGTGAACCGGCTTGAGCGCCTGCTGGGCACCGCGACCGATGCGCAGCCGTGCCGGCGATGCACGCTCACGTTCTGCCGTGGGCATGCGGACGGCCGACGAACCAGTAATGGACGCAAGCAATGAGCGGGAAAACCAGCGCGGCACCGGCCACGAGCGTCCAGCCGCCACGCTCGTACAGCGGGCTTGCCAGTGCCGAGCCGAGCGCCCCGCCAACGAAGATGCTCGTCATGTAGAGCGCGTTGAGGCGGCCGCGGCTGGCGGCATGGAGCGCGTAGATTTCGCGTTGGCCGAGGACCATGTTCATCTGCGCAGCGAAGTCCAGCACGATACCCGTCACCACGAGGCCATAGACACCGAACGCCGGATGGACGAGCGCGGGCGTATAGGCCAGCGTGGCTGCGCTCAGGGCGACGAGAGTGGCCCGCACCGAGTGCCCTGCGTCTGCGAGGCGCCCGGCAACCGGCGCGGACGTGGCGCCGATCGCGCCCACCAGCGCGAAGAGGGCGATGGCGGACTGCGAGAGGCCGTAGTGACGGGTGAGCTCGATGGGCACGGCGGTCCAGAACAGGCTGAACGAGGCGAACACCAGGCCCTGATAAAGCGCGCGATGCCGCAGGACCGGCATGGTGCGCACGAGATGAAGCAGCGAGCCGATGAGCTCGAAATAGGTTGCCTGATGCTCGGGCTGCCGGCGCGGAATCGTGAGCGCGAGAACGGTGGTGACGAGCGCCATCAGCACGGCGGCGGCAGCAAAGACGAAGCGCCAGCCGAAATGATCGGCAACGAGGCTCGATAGGGGGCGCGAGAGCAGGATTCCGAGCAGAAGGCCGCTCATGATCGTGCCGACAATACGCCCACGCGCATGATCGGGCGCCAGGTGCGCGGCGAGCGGAATGAGAATTTGCACGGCGACCGAGCTAAAGCCGATCAGCAGCGAGATGGCGAGGAACCAGCCCGGCGAATGCGCTAGCGAGGCGGCCGCGAGGCTCGCGATCGATACGAGCGCGGTCGTAATCATGAGCTTGCGGTTTTCGAGCAGGTCGCCGAGCGGCACGATGAAAAACAGGCCCAATGCATAGCCGATCTGCGTGAGTGAAACGATCAGGCCCGCCGAACCGGCGGACATATGGAGCGACGGGCTGATCAATTCGGTGATCGGCTGCGCGTAATACAGGTTCGCGACGATCGCGCCGCAACTGAACGCGAACAACGCGACAAGACCCTGGGTGAGCTTGATGGCGTGCTTGCTGCCGCCAAGCGTGCTCGAGGGTGAAGACATGATGGCTCCTTCAACGATAAGGTCACTGTGGCGGGCCGGCGCGGTGCAGGCCGCGGCCCGAACTTCGGCGAGCGCCGCGTCCGAGCGCTCTCGACACGGGAACGGCACAGGCCATGTCGACGGGTCACAGCTTAGGCACCTGTCGCCGCCCGCGGAATACCCTCGTGGCGCAATCTCCCGTTGCATTCTCTGCAACGTAGAGGTCGCGATCCGTTTAACCGGCGCGATCGCGCGCCGAGACCCGCCCCGTTAGCGATTCGCTTGCCGCCATCTGTCCTGCTGACGCTCAGAAGGTTGTCATGACGCACCTGAAAAATCTTGAATCGGGCCATTAATCCGTACGCAGTGCGCGCACGAATCGGCGTCGTGGTCAAGAGGAATTGATCGAACGATAAAATTCCGGTGGATGGCCCTATCACCGGTACTGCGAGCGGCCGATCTCCCGCTGGCATAATCGGCAGATGGACAAACTTCTCGCGCTCAACACGCTTCTCGAGGTCGCGGACGCAGGTGGCTTCGCCAAAGCCGCCCAGCGCCTCGGTGTGGCGACGTCGTCCGTCACGCGTCTGATGGATGCTCTCGAAGCCTCGCTCGGCACGGCGCTGCTCACGCGCACGCCGCGCCGTGTCAGCCTCACCGATGCAGGCGCGGCCTACGTCGAGCAGATTTCCAAGGTGCTCGATGACCTCGCGGAGGCCGATGAAAGCGTGCTCGACAGCGGTGGCGCACCCGCGGGTGCGTTGCGCATCACAGTGCCGTCTGTCTATAACCGCATGGTGCTCGCGCCGCATCTGGCCGCGTATTTGCGCGAGTATCCGCGCGTAGCCCTCGACGTCGTGGTCGCCGATCATTTCGTTGACCTCGCCATCGAGCGCATCGACCTCGCCGTGCGGATCGGGCTGCCGTCGGGCGATCCCAATCTGATCGTGCGCAAGCTCGCCGACAATCCACGTATTGTCGTCGCGAACCACGACTATCTCGACCACGTCGGCATGCCCCAGCATCCCGGCGAACTGGCGGAGCGCGAGTGTTTGCGCATCGCTTACGGTGGCAGTTATCGCGCCCGCCAGATCTGGACGTTCTCGCGCGGAGCAGGGGAGGGCGAAGGGGAGGAAAGGGTGAACGTGCGTGGGCGCCTCATTTCCAACAGCCTCGACATGCTGCTGGAAGCGGCGCTGGCGGGACAGGGCTTCGCGCTGCTGCCCGCGTGGCTCGTGAACGAGCACGTCCATGCGGGCCGCCTGATGCACTGCTTCGCGGACTGGCGCGTGACGCCGCACAACAGCGACGCCGTCGCCTACGCGGCGTATCTTCCCAACAGGCGTCATTCGACCAAAGTGCGAGCCTTGCTGCAATTCCTCGAAGCGCGCGTGGGGCAGGAGCCGGGATAGCGCGCCGCGCGATGCCGGGAACATTCAGAACAATTCAGCGGCTCTTAATGCCCGCGACTTCCTATGCTGCGAATATGGATGCCGTAGCGCCCGTGTTGCCGTGCCTGACGCGCTAGCGGGCGGCCCTTCTGTCGCCACCGACCAAGTACTCATCATGCGTTTGGGCAACGCATTGTCGATCGTTCCCGATGCGCGGCTGCGCGAATAGCCTCCACCCACATCGACCGAAGCTGTAAGCTCCGCCTGGCTCACGGTCACGGCCGCACGGGCCAGGTCGATGCGTGCATTCGCCTGCTTGATGTCCATGCTCTGCTCCAGCGCCTTCGCAATGAGGTGCTCGAATTCCGGGGCACCGAACAGGGCTCAACGCTTTATTTGCCTCGCACTCCTCTGTAATGCCTTGGCAAATACGAGTGGGGGCTGAGCACCGCTGATCAGGAAGTCACCCACCATGATCGAGGGCACGAGGTGCATGATCCGTGCGGGCGCTTCTGCGCCTGCCGCCATGAGTGCCCGTTCGCCGTTGCCCGTTGTCAGGTAACTGCGCGCCGCGCCGGCGTCGAAACCCCGACAAGACATACGGACTCCACGCCACTACCATCGAACCTCCCGTCGGAATTCCTTCCACACTGTGTAGAACGCGCTCGACATCAGCAGCGGCGGCAGGACCGCTGCGAGCAGCAGGTCGGAGTCCATGCCGGGCACGCGCTTGCCGGCGACGGCGATCACGCAGCCGCCCGTCAGCAGTACGACGGCAGGGGGATGGCAATGCGGTTGGCGAACCAGGTCAGCACGCCCGCGCCGCAGATGAGCAGCAGCAGGTATTGAAAGACCCCGACGTTGTTCATTGGTGCGCGGGCGGTTGATGCCGCGCGCACTCGTGTGAGTGGTGGTCCTTCACGACGATTGCCGGTCTCTTGCGGCCACGTCGGATACGTGAGCGCCCGGCAGCCTCCCGAACATGTGCTGGCTGCATTTCGCTTCACGCCATGCCGCGCCCAGCTTAAGGCCAGATAGCACCTGTCGTGCGAGCGGCAGGATCTGCTCGCCGGCCAGCATGCCCAGCAGGCCGAGCAGCGCGATCGTGGGCGGGGCTGGCGACTGCACGCCCATCGCACCATAAACGACTCCGGCAAGTATTCCGGCGAATAACGAAAGGAAATACGGTTTCATGTTACGGACCTCGTTGACGATCAGTCGGCTCCATAGCCTCCGAGCGGAAAATTTTTTTTAAAAGCGTATCGACTTTGAAGGCTTAAGAGAAGGCCCATTCAGATCATTTAAGGCAAGTTTAGGGAATTAGATTATTTCCGTTTCTTTAACTGTCGATTTTCCGATTCTTCGTGTCAAATAACGGCAGTTAGACGTCAGCTTTCGCAGCGAAACGCACTCCTCCCGATCATTCGGCGAGGGGGACTTATCTCCGACCGGCACAAAGGACATGGAAACCATGAACAATCCGAAACTCGAAGTACTCACCCCGCAGAACAGCCAGTTCATCATCATCGATCAACAGCCGCAAATGGCCTTCGGCGTGCAATCGATCGACCGCCAGGTGCTGAAGAACAACGTTGTGGCCTTGGCCAAGGCAGCCAAGGTGTTCGAGATTCCGACCACGATCACCACGGTCGAGTCGCAAAGCTTCTCAGGGTTCACGTATCCGGAACTGCTCGACGTGTTTCCTGACCACAAGTTGCTTGAGCGTACCTCGATGAACTCATGGGACGATCAGAAGGTGCGCGATGCGCTCGCCGCAAATGGACGCAAGAAAGTGGTCGTGGCGGGTCTGTGGACGGAGGTCTGCAATACAACTTTTGCGCTCTGTGCGATGCTCGAAGGCAATTACGAAATCTACATGGTTGCCGACGCATCGGGCGGCACGTCCAAGGACGCACACGATTATTCGATGCAGCGCATGATCCAGGCAGGCGTCGTGCCGGTCACGTGGCAACAAGTGATGCTCGAATGGCAGCGCGACTGGGCGCGCCGCGAAACGTATGACGCAGTCATGGCAATCGCGAAGGAACACTCGGGTGCATACGGCATGGGCGTCGATTATGCGTACACCATGGTCCATAAGGCGCCGCAGCGCACCGGTGTGCAGCATGAGGTGCTCGCTGCGGTGCCTGCAAGATAAGCGCGTTCATCACGATTCCGGGAGCCAATGCGGCGCGTTTCATTTGGATCCGTCGCTTAATTCCGCACTCAAAGGTTCGGACATAGCCCACGGAGCGTGCGCCAGATGCTCGACAAGAAAGTTGATCAATGCGGTAACGCGCGTCGTGCGAAGTATGCCAGGCGGCGTGATCAGATTGACGTCGACGTCGGCGACCTTCCAGTCACACATGACGTGCTCGAGTTCGCCGCGCTGAAGTGCGTCCCAGACCAGATACTCGGGCTGGACCGCGAGGCCACGCCCGGCGATCAAGGCCGGCAGGATCACTTCGGCATTGTTGGTGCGCACGCGTGCGCGCAGCTGCACGGTGTACTCGTCGCCCGATACCGTGTTGCGAAAGCGCCAGTATTCGGGCGTGTGCAAGTTCGTGTAGACCAGGCTCTCATACCGCTCGAAGTCGCGCGGGTGCGTTGGGCGTCCGTGCTGCTCGAGATAGGCGGGGGATGCGACGACCGGCCTGCGCACGGCGCAGAGCCGTCTTGCGCGCAGCGAGGAATCGTCGAGATCTGCAATTCGGATCGCGATGTCGATGCCGGCGGACACGATGTCGACCAGGTCGTCGGAGAGCGCGAGATCGACATCGACGCTCGGGTAGCGCTCGAGAAAGGCAGGAAGCAGGGGTGCGAGATAGCGCAGACCGAACGACGCAGGGGCAGCCAGGCGTACGAGGCCGTGCGGCTCGAGTGCGAGCGCGGACGTTTCGCTTTCGAAGATCTCGGCGTCTACAAGCAGCTGAATTGCCCGGTCGCGCAACGACTCGCCGGTCGGCGTGAGTGACAGCTTGCGCGTCGTGCGATAGAGCAGCATGGCTCCAAGCCGTTGTTCGAGACGGGCGATGGCTTTGGACACGGTCGGTTTCGAAATGCCAAGCAGCTCGGCGGCTCTCGCGAACGAGCCAGTCTCGGCAACACGCGCGAAGATGGCCCAGGCTTCGAGGTCGGGTAGATTTTTCATGTCCAGTCGAATCGAGGAAGGTACGACATATCTCTTCTTGAGATAAGCATCACCAAATACTACCGGGAAACAGGGCGTCTGGCCCGGAGAGTTAAGCAGAATGTGTGACCCGCATTCTGATCTGACTGTGAGAGAGATCTATGGAATCGCATCTGGTGTCACTGAGCGCGGGCTTGCTGATAGGCATGATTTACAGCGTGATCAAGGTCCGCTCGCCAGCGCCTCCGTTGATCGCCCTCATTGGATTGTTGGGCATGCTGATCGGCGCGCAGGCCATTCCATTGTTCAAGCCGTTGTTCGGCTTTTAATCGATTTGAGTCAAGCGAGGAAACGCACATGAGTGCCTCCGGTATCCAGCCCGATCTCATTCTGCATAACGGACGGTTCACTACGCTGGATCGTTCGAATCCGACCGCCACCGCCGTGGCGATTGCCGACGGCCGCTTCGTGGCGGTCGGCAGCGATGCCGACGTCATGCCGCTCGCAGGCACAGCGACGAGAGTTATCGATCTCGCTGGTCGCACCGCGCTACCGGGCCTGATCGACAACCACCTGCATTTGATCCGCGGCGGTCTGAACTACAACATGGAGCTGCGCTGGGACGGCGTGCGATCGCTCGCCGTCGCCATGGAAATGCTCAAGCAGCAGGTTGCGATTACGCCAGCGCCGCAATGGGTGCGCGTGGTCGGCGGCTTTACCGAGCACCAGTTCGTGGAAAAGCGCCTGCCGACGATCGAAGAGCTCAACGCGGCGGCGCCGGATACGCCCGTGTTCATCTTGCATCTGTACGACCGCGCACTGCTCAATGCAGCCGCACTGCGTGTCGTCGGCTATACGAAAGACACGCCGGAGCCGCCGGGAGGCAAGATCCTGCGCGACGGCACGGGCAATCCCACCGGGCTGCTGCTTGCCAATCCGAACGCCGCGATCCTCTATGCCACGCTCGCGAAAGGCCCGAAGCTGCCGCCCGAGTACCAGTACAACTCGACTCGACATTTCATGCGCGAGCTGAACCGGCTTGGCGTGACTGGCGCAATCGACGCGGGCGGCGGGTCACAGAACTATCCTGAAGATTACGAGGTCATTCGCAAGCTGCACGATGCGGGCGATATGACCATTCGCATTGCTTACAACCTGTTCACACAGAAGCCGAAGGCCGAGAAAGATGACTTCTTGAACTGGACCAGCACAGTCAAGTATCACGATGGGACGGACTATTTTCGCCAGAACGGCGCGGGCGAGATGCTCGTTTTTTCGGCGGCCGACTTCGAGGACTTCCGCGTGGCGCGCCCGGAGCTTGCGCCCGAAATGGAGGACGAACTCGAAGGCGTGGTGCGCGTGCTCGCGCAGAACCGCTGGCCATGGCGGCTGCACGCCACGTACGACGAAACCATCAGCCGCGCGCTCGACGTGTTCGAAAAGGTCAACAAGGACATTCCGCTCGACGGCATCAACTGGTTTTTCGATCATGCGGAAACCGTGTCCGAACGTTCGATGGACCGCATTGCAGCGTTAGGTGGCGGGATCGCGGTGCAACACCGCATGGCCTACCAGGGCGAATACTTCGTCGAGCAATATGGTGCGCGCGCAGCCGAAGCGACCCCTCCTGTCGCGAGAATGCTGGAGAAGGGCCTGAAGGTTTCCGCCGGCACCGACGCGACGCGAGTGGCGTCGTACAACCCGTGGGTTTCGCTCGCGTGGCTCGTGAGCGGCAAGACGGTCGCGGGCTTGCGCATGTATCCGCAACGCAATCTGCTCGACCGTGAAACGGCCCTGCGCATGTGGACGGAATACGTCACGTGGTTCTCGAACGAAGAGGGCAAGAAAGGCCGCATCGCGGTCGGGCAACTTGCCGACCTGATGGTGCCGGACCGCGACTTCTTCGCGTGTGCCGAGGACGATATTGCCGATACCACCGCGTTGTTGACGGTGGTCGGTGGCAGGATCGTCTGGGGTACGGGCCCGTTCTCACAGTACGACGCGCCGATTCCCCCGGCGATGCCCGACTGGTCTCCCGTGCGCCAGTTTGGCGGCTACGGCGGCTGGGGCGCGACGCAACGCAGTGGCGCACCGCTGCAGCGTGCCGCCGCGGCGGCGATGTGCGGCTGCGCGAGTGCGTGCAACATGCACGGTCATGCGCACGCAAGCGCGTGGAACAGCGCGTTGCCGACCTCGGACGCGAAGGGCTTCTGGGGCGCGCTCGGCTGCTCCTGCTGGGCGATCTGAGATGGCGAGAATGACTGGCCGAGGCAGCCCCACATGGGTTCGCACGCTGCTTTCGCAGCCATGGAGCGGGCCGCTCGTGCGCCTCGCGCTTGTGTCGGCGTTCCTGATCGGCGGCATCGACAAGGCGATGAACTTCGACGCGGCGATCGCCGAGCAGGCGCATTTCGGCCTGCGCCCGGCTGGGCTTTGGGCCGCGCTCGCGGTCGCCGTCGAGATCGGTGGTTCGCTGTGCGTGGTATTTCGCCGCTTCGTGTGGATCGGCGCAGGCGGCCTTGGCGTTCTCACCGTCGTCGCGATGCTGGTTGCCAGCGACTTCTGGAACCAGACGGGCGTCGCGCGCTTTATGGCGCTCAACAGCTTTTTCGAGCACCTCGGCCTGGTCGCAGCACTTGTGCTCGTGACCATGTCCGGCGATTCAGAAAATGCCGCAGGCGGCAGCGCCTGATGATTTGGACAGTATGACGAAACAACAGGGAAATATCGCTATGAACACCATTCGCTCGGCGTTGCTTGCGTTGATGATCGCAGGCGGTCTCGCCGCCGCGCCGGTTTCGTTCGCGAAGCCGACGGTCGTGGAGGCGGGGACGCCGGCTGTCGCCGTCGCTCCGCAGTACGATACGACACACGTGTATGTCGCGCCGGAGGATTACGATCGCTTCACCGACAGCTTCGTGGCGACGTTCGGCGGCAGCAAGTCGAAGCAGGGCGTTTTCCAGGTGACGCCCACGCCGAGCCAGACGATGTCGCAACTCGTGTTTACGCCGGTGGGCACGATCTCCGTATTCGGCTTCAAGACGCCGATGCCGTACCCCTTCGGCGCGGAACGCACGGGCTACCTCGTGACCGACATGGACGCGGCAGTGAACGCGGCGCGGGCGCACGGCGCGGATGTGATCGTCGACACGTTCCCCGATCCGATTGGCCGCGACGTGGTCATCCAGTGGCCGGGTGGCGTGAACATGCAACTCTACTGGCATACCCAGGCCCCGCACTACGATGCGTTGCAGACCGTTCCCGAGAACCGCGTCTACGTGTCGGCGCAAAGCGTGCACAAGCTCGTTCACGATTTCGTGAAGTTCTCGCATGGCAGGGTGGTGTCCGATGACCTCAAGGCGCCAGGCATCGAAATCGGCCGGCCGAACGACACATATCGCCGGATTCGCATCGAGTCGGGCTTCGGCAAGATGACTGTGCTCGTGACGGATGGCCATCTGCCGTATCCATTCGGTCGGGAAACCACGGGCTATGAAGTTTCGAATCTGGACGCGACGCTGCTAAAGGCGAAGGCCGCCGACGTGACCGTGCTCGTGCCGCCGTTCGTATCGGACGGACGCGAGGCCGCGGTCGTGCAGTTCCCTGGTGGCTATGTCGCCGAGATCCACGCAAGCGTGGCGAAATGAAATCCGAGGACACGATCCTTGCCGCAATCGCCGGGTTTGTCGATACGTTGAGCTTCGTCGCGCTGTTCGGGCTCTTCACCGCGCACGTGACAGGCAACTTCGTGCTGATCGGGGCGGCTGTTGCGGGCTTCGGCCAGGACATCCTGCTCAAGCTCATCGTGTTTCCCGCGTTCATCGGCGGGGTCGTCGTCAGCAGTCTGCTGGTGCGCTCGCTATCCGGGCGCCATACGCGCCAGGGCGCACGCCTGCTCCATGCGGTGCAGGCCGCGCTGATGTTCGGCTTTTGCCTTGCCGGCGTGTGGGCGACGCCTCTCGACCACCCCCACAGTGTGCCCGCCATCGTGGCCGGCGTTGTCGGCGCGTTGGCGATGGGTGTGCAAAACGCGCATCCGAAGCTGATCCAGCGACGTGGTGTGCCCAACACCGTGATGACTGGCAACGTCACACAAGCGATCCTGGATGTAATCGACATGCTTTCTGCGGACGCGCCCGATAGCGTCCGCGCGGCGGCACGCACACGATTCGCGCAAATGATGCCGGCCATCGCGGCATTCGCGATCGGCGCGATGGCGGGAGCCCTGGGCTTTCGCTACCTCGGATTCTGGGTGCTGCTCGTACCCGCGTGTGCACTCGTGGCGCTCGCGCTGACCACTGGAGAGCACGAGCGCGCGGCGTTACCGGGGAGCACATGACTCGCGCGCACGATTACAACCACAAGCCGGCAATGGCAAGGAAATACATGGCAGCGACCACGACGCGCAGACGTCAATTCGAAAAGACCGCAAGCCTGACCGCCATCGCAGGGCTGTTGCTGACGGGCGTTAGTTCCGCGTTTGCGGATTCGGCTGCTGCACCCGTTGCAGGCATGAACCGCGCGGCCGACTTTGCGA